>NZ_CABQHE010000005.1:0-149007 GCF_902463925.1 uncultured Streptococcus sp.
TCTTTTTTGTTTTCTTGATTTCAGGGATGGCACTTTTGAAAGAACGTACCAGCGGAACCTTGGATCGCTTGTTAGCGACACCAGTCAAACGTTCGGAAATCGTTTATGGTTACATGATATCTTATGGACTTATTGCTATTCTTCAGACAGCAGTAGTTGTCATGGCTGCCATTTGGTTGTTAGATATTGACGTTGTCGGAAGTCTGTTAAATGTTATAATAGTTAATGTGGTACTGGCTCTTGTAGCACTAGCTTTCGGAATTCTCTTGTCTACTTTGGCAAAATCAGAATTTCAAATGACGCAATTTATTCCTCTTGTGATTTTGCCTCAACTCTTTTTCTCAGGAATCATTCCACTTGATTCAATGGGAGAGTGGGCAAAAACAATTGGAAAATTCTTGCCATTGACCTACTCAGGTGATGCAATGAGTCAGATTATTCTTTACGGACGTGGAATTGGAGATGTCGTACCTAATATTGGTGTTTTACTGCTTTTCCTTATCGTTTTGACAATTCTCAATATTGTCGGATTGCGTCGTTATCGTAAAGTTTAAAATATAAATATACGAGGATGAAAATGAGCGAGAGTATTTTTGAGTCGTTTGAAGCTTATCTAAAAGAGGCAGACTATCCCAAAGGAAAGAAAAAAATCATGCAGGCTGCGGTCGATTTGATTTCTACTAAGAGTTACAATGGGACCTCCACCCTACAAATTGCCAAACATGCGGGACTTAGTCAGGCAACGCTTTTCAAGTATTTCAAGACCAAAGAAGATTTATTAACAGCTATTTTACATCCTGTTGTTCCAGGACTTTTCGGTCGTTTTTTTGAGGAACTTTTGGCACTTAACACGACCGAAGAAAAGGTTCATTATCTCGTTCACAATCGCATGGCCTATCTCAAAAAAAATCGTGCCTTGATGAAAATTATTCTACAGGAAATTTTTTCAAATAAGAAACTGAGAAAGGAACAACTCTATATTTGGAACACTCTTCATGATAAACTTTTAGTACTCCACAAGGAATTGATAGCAGATTCACGTGTGAATCCTGAATTAACAATTCCACAAATGGTTCGTATTTGTGTGGGTCCCTTGTTGGCCTACTTTGCACAACTCTATATCGTTGGGGACAATAGCGAAATAAGAGAAAAAGACTTAGAATTGTTGGAAAAGCAGATTTTAGGTGGCTTGTGGAAATAAGAGTTTATTGTAATCATATTTCTTGAAATAGTACACAAAAGGACATGTTTTTGCCTAAAGCAGATTCATGTCCTTTTTAGGTGTTATGATTTAATCATCTATTTTTATTGATTATAAGCTAATAGATTTTATGAAATCATATAATCAGTTTGCATTTTTTGATATAATAATTCTTAAAACTTAGGAGGCAACAGATGATATACAAACATGAAATTCCTATTTTAGAGTTTGATGACAATCCTCAGGCTGTGATTATGCCGACCCATGAGGATTTAGGTTTGGACCTGCCGCCTAGGTGTGTTTACGGCTTTTTAGAGGAAGAAGTCGAACGCTATGCGATCTCTGTTGGAGCTGAAAAAGTTGGCGAATTTGTCTCTGCCACCAAAATCTATCCTGTTTATGTCATGACTTACAACGGGAAGGAAATTTGCTTGGCTCAAGCTCCAGTAGGATCAGCTGCAGCAGCTCAATTTATGGATTGGCTAATTGGTTATGGCGTAAAGCAAATTATCTCAACCGGAACTTGTGGCGTCTTGGTAGACATGCCAGAGAATGTTTTTTTGATTCCGACGAGAGCATTGCGAGATGAAGGTGCAAGTTACCACTATGTAGCCCCATCGCGCTATATAGACATGAATGAACAAGCTCTTGATGCTATTGAGAGAACTTTAAAGCAAAAGGAAATCCCCTATGAAGAGGTCATGACCTGGTCGACAGACGGATTTTATAGAGAAACACCTGGTAAAGTTGCTTATCGCATTGAAGAGGGGTGTAGTGTTGTAGAGATGGAATGTGCATCTCTTGCAGCAGTTGCTCAACTTCGTGGAGCTATTTGGGGCTTGCTTCTGTTTACTGCTGATTCCCTAGCAGATATAGACAATTACAATCAACGAAATTGGGGTTCAGAGGCTTTTGATAAGGCCTTAGAGCTCTGCTTAGATATCATTGTTCAGATGTAATCTTGATTCGATAGAAAAGAGCATGATGGTATAGTCATGTTCTTTTCATGTATCAATTGTTATTTCAAAATATCCCAGAGTTCTTGAGCAGTATTAGCTACAAAATCAGGATTTTCCGCTAATAACGTTTCGTTGGTTCCAAATCCCCATGTTACAGCCAATGTCTTAATACCAACTGTTTTTCCACCAATCATGTCATACTTGGTGTCGCCAACAATGACAGACTGGTCTTTGTTCGCATTATTTTCAGTAATAGCACGCTGCAAGACGTCAGCCTTGTTAAAAGCAGCAGGTGTGGCCCCATAGATGCCATCAAAAAACTCAGTGATGCCAAGGTACTTGCACATTTCCCGAGCAGTAGGCTCATTTTTGGAAGTTGTGATATAGATTTTCTTATTTGGATCTTGACTCAGCTCCTCGAGTACTTCTTTTATACCGTCGTAGAGATGAGCTTCAAACTGTCCTTTGCTCTCATAATAGTCACGATAAAGCTGAACAGCTTGGGCAGCACCTTCTTCGCTTACTTCTTCTTTGAATGTCACTTCTAGAGGTGGTCCCATAAAGGTGCGAATTTTTTTATTGCTTGGAACAGGTAGGCCCAGTGTTTCAAAGGTTTGGACAAAACCATTGTGGATGCCCTCAGAACTATCTGTAAGGGTACCATCAAGGTCGAAGAAAATGTGTGTAAATATCATATGATTCTCCAATACAATGTTGTTTATTTATTATATCATGATAGGAGAAAATGCAAAGTCAAACAATACAAGTCAGATTTTCAAAGAGAAGACGTTTGTGAATGATTTTGATAGGACGGGGGTGAAAAAAGCTCCCAAATGTATCGTTATCCTCGACGACCTCAATGGTGAAATTTTAGACCCATTGGCTATCACTCCTATAGGTGCGACAACCGGTCAAACTGATAGTTAAGACTTTTCAACTCTCTTTAAGAAACAATCCAAGGATAAAAAAGTTATCTCAGTTGGTTAGCAGGGTAATCCAGATGATATGTTCCAAGTTATCGATCTATATAAACTAAAATACATTAATCCGGACCTCCTGATTGTTCAAGCAGATTCTCAAGAACTCCTAGATAACAGAGTTAAAAATACCCCTGTCTGGACTAGCTTAAAGGATGTTCAAAATAACAAGGTCATCTATGCTGATTACTCAACTTACATGCTGGGCTTTGGGATTGTCTCCCAAGAAGCTATTATGAAACAAACGACCGGTATGGTCGTTTTTCTATGTTAAAGAACAGTTTAACCGACAAACAAACGTTTAATATGTTTTCTTAAGGCAAAATAGAGCTGAATGGTCATTGGAATCCAAATCAAGGGCTCGCATAGGATAACGCCAAGGTAACCCATAGAAGGAATGACCAAAAGAACAAAGAGAATTTTTCCAAAAAGCTCAATGAAACTAGAGGTTAAAGGTGTCAGTTTCTTACCTAGACCTTGTAGGCTATTTCTAAAGATGAGGAGCATTCCTAAAATAGGATAAAAGAGAGAACTGATACGAAGGTAGCGACTAGCATTGTCAATTATCACAGCATTATTTGAACCAGAGATAAGACCAGCTAAGAAGGGGCTTGCTACATAGAGGAGGGCACAAGCAATGACAGACCAAGTTATAGAAACAAGACAGGATTGCTTTAACCCAGCTACTATGCGTTTAAACTGTCTGGCACCGAAATTCTGAGAGGTGAAGGTGATCACACCGGCAGCAAGTGAAGTCAAAGGGAGAACAGCGAAGGACATAATCCGTCTTGCCGCCACTTGAGCGCTAATGATAAGAGGTCCAAAGCCGTTAATGGCATATTGTAAGGTCACAGTCCCAATAGAAACAATAGAATTCATGAGTCCCATGGCCATTCCTTGTCCAAAAAGGTCCAAATAAAGACTTGAATCAAGAATAAAGTCTGACTTGCTTGGTAGAAGTAAGGTCACTTTTTTCTTAATATAGTAAAGACAAAGAAGTGCTGAAAGTCCTTGAGAAATAATCGTTGCCAAGCCTGCTGATTGAACACCAAGATGGAGTTGTGTAATAAAGAAAAGGTCTAAAACGATATTGACCAGAGCCGAAAATATCAGAAAATAGAGGGCTGTCAGACTGTCACCAACCGCTCTGAGGAGACCTGCACACAGATTATATCCCAAAGTTACCCCAACACAGGAGACAATCATAGAAATATACTGGTAGGACTGCCCAATGATAGAAGTAGGCGTCCCTAAAAATCTTAGCAAAGGATAGAGCCCGAAATGTCCTAAAATCATAACCAGGGCACTTAATCCCAGACCGATGACAACTGTGGCCGCGACAGACTGACGAAGTTTTCTATAGTCTTGCGCACCATAATAACGTGCGATAACAACTCCCATACCATTTCCGACACCAAGAGCAAAGCCGATAATCAAATCAAAAATAGCAGAAGAAGCTCCTACAGCAGCCAAAGCATCTGGTCCTAGAAAGCGACCCACAATCATGACATCCGCAGTATTATAGAGTTGCTGGAAAATATTGGATATCAGAATCGGTAGAGCAAAGATTAAAAGAGACCGCAAAATAGGGCCTCGTAAAAGATCAACTGACGAATTTTTCATAGAACTATTATAACAAGATTGTAATTGTGAAACAATGACAAAAAGCCATCCTAGGATGACTTTCGCCTATTTTTTAGATAGTGGCTAAGTATTTGTGTCATATGGTTGTAGCCCGCCGCAATCATTGGAATCTGTAAGTAAATATAAGGTAGGGTGTACTGGCTTTTAGTCTCAGATATGAGGTGGAAGAGGATACCCCCAAAGAGATAGAGAAAGGCATAAAGTCCCAACGTTGCTCCGTCCCCCATTCGTTTATAAGTGAAAGCGTAGTAGAACACACCACCGAGATATAAGACTAAGAGATAGCCTTGCATATAGGTCACAAAAAAGAGATGTAGGGTCCCATCGTGATAGATTGAAGTCGCAAACCTATTCCACAAAGGCTGAAACTTGTCTTTACTTGGGCCATTCCAGATGGACTGGAAGCTCCCTTCTGTCCAGGAACTGATAAACTTGGTGCTGAAAAACCAACTGGCCTCATTGGGATGTGCTAGGAGGTATTGAACACGCTTATCAAAAAGATGATTGGCGCTTTTTTCAATCTTTTCGATATTGCCCTTTTTCTTGGCGTAAATGTCACGGACATAGCCGGTATACCATCCTGGCATTCGTTTAGAATCGGGTTTGTCCTGTAAGCCCATGGCCAGCCAAGCAATCTGAGGCGTTCCAGGAATTTTTTGATGAGTGGTAATCTCATAGTAACTGGTTGTCGCCTTATGCAAGGTCATAGGAAAGGCAAAGAGGGCCAAAACTAAAAGTAAATAGCGGTAACGTTTCTCTCTCAAAGTCAGTAGTATCAAGATACCAGATAGCGCAATAATGAGAATGATGTTATTGCTCCTTACCCAGTAGGCCAAAGATAACATGGCTACTGAAAGAATCGCATTCCTAGCCTTACCACGTCTTAAGTAACGTAGAAAAAGGAGAACAGCAAAACTAGAAAAGAACAACCCATACATAAGTCCATAGGCAAACATAATGTTAAAGACTAAGGGCAAGAAACCAAAGCTCATGATGACAGACAAACGACTGACTAAAGGTCTCGTAAACAGTTCATCCGTAATCTTCCATGTCGCATAATTCATAGCAATGACCATGCCAAGATTCAATACATAGAAAACCGAGATGACCGGCAAAGGAATCAGATAGAGAACCAAGCGTTCAAAACTAAGCAATCCCAACTGGTGAGGATAGCGGTAGAAGTAGGCTCCTGGTTTAATCAAGGAGAAGTTGCCAGCATTGAACTGGACCGCCCCCTTAAAGACAGTTCCTGCATCGTCTCGACCAGCAAAACTAGTCAGAAAAATCAACAGTAGGCCAAAACTCACAAAGCAAATGGAAAAAAAGATGAAAATCTGCTTTGTTGTCAGTTCCTTTAAGATCTTCGGCCAGAGAAGGGTCAAAAGCAGAATGACCCCACCTGAAACATAAACATACCAAGGAACGCTACTAATCTCTGCCCACTCAAAGTATCCCGTCATCATGGTCGTGCGAATGAGCAAAGTAGTCACAAATAATAGTCCGAAGACTAAAAGCCCAACATAGTGCCCTAACCATTCTAAAACAGAACTCGTATATGACATAAGAGCCTTCATGCTGAAAGTCTCCTTTAATATAGGTAAATTACCCTTATAGTTTAGCATAGTCGTCCGAAAAATGTAATGAAAACAAGAAGAAAATAACATTCATCAACAAAAGAAATTGCTCTAATGAAGACATAGAAAAACTCTCTCGTTTCTAAAACAAGAGAGTTTGATTTTATAAAGTAGATTACTTCATCCGCATACTATCAATTTTTTCTTCAGTCGGTGTGACACGTAAGGTCTTTTGTCCCGTATAAGTTACAAATCCAGGTTTACCGGCTGTTGGTTTGTTGAGTTTTTTTACATCAATCATATCGACTTGAACCAAATTTGACAGACGGGCCTTAGAGTAGTACGCCGCCAATTCAGCAGCATCTGTCTTGACTTCGTCAGTTGGGTTAAGATTGTCCTTGATAACTACGTGACTACCTGGGATATCCTTAGCGTGGAACCAGAGCTCCCCTTTTTTAGCCATCTTGAAGGTTAACTCCTCATTCTGCAGGTTGTTACGACCAACCATGATAATGGTCTTACCATCAGAAGCCAGATATTGTTCAGGTTTCTTGCGTTTGTGGCGCTTGTCAGTTGAACGACGTTTCATAAAGCCAGCCTGAACAAGCTCCTCACGAATATCCTCGATTTCATCCATGTTGGCTTGAGAAAGACTGAACTCCACACTTTCTAAATAATCAATAGTCTGCTTGGTTTCCTCAATCAAACCAGTCAAGTGCTTAACAGCTTCCTTGAGTTTTTGATATTTCTTGAAGTAACGCTGAGCATTTTGGTTTGGCGTTAGAGCCACATTTAGAGGAATGGTAATCTTTTCACCAGTGTAGTAATTGTCTAACTCGACACTATCCTTGTCATTTGGCACCATGCTAAGATATGTGGTCAACAGTTCCCCTTTTTGACGAAACTCCTCAGCATTTTCAGTCGCTGCAAGCTCTTTTTCCTGTTTAACAAGTTTCTTCTTGTTTTTTTCCAGCTCATTTTGCATACGATGGATTAAATCACTAGCCTGTTGAGCCACGCGGTCACGCGCCGCCTTGTCTAAGTAGTAATAATCCAATAGGGCTGACAGGGTTTCAAACTCAGGTTGGTCCTGACTATCTGAGAATCTTACAGCTGAAAATGCCTTAGCTGTTAAGTTTGGCTCTACTTCGCGATTGAAGAAGGCACGGAAATTCTTGAGTTTATCAGTCTCAAGTAAGGCTGATAATTCATTGGCCGTGTCACGGCCCAAACCTTGGAAAAGTTTTTGAAGGTTTCTAGCTGACAAATCCTCAGTCTGTAGGATTTCAAAGAGTTTTTCGTCTGGAATATCAAAAGGATTCTTGGCGTCTGTCTTAGGAGGAGCGATATAGGTAGAACCAGGCAGAATAGTACGGTAACTATTTTGTGAGAAACCAACATGCTTAATAGACTCGATGATTTTGCTCTCGTTCTTGTCAATCAGGATAATGTTGGAATGTTTTCCCATGATCTCCATGACAAGAGTAACCTTAACGCTGTCACCTATTTCGTTTTTGTTAGAGACCGAAATTTCAAGGACACGGTCATTTTCCAGCTGCTTAATATCCTCGATAACCGCTCCCTGAAGGTATTTCCGCATAATCATGGTATAGGTGTTTGGATTCTGTGGATTTGGCAAGTCAGCCTTGGTCGTCTGAATACGCCCAAAAACAGGGTGAGCCGAAAGCAGAAGCTTGTAATTCTGACGATTGTTACGAATGGTCAGGACCAACTCACGCTCAAAAGGCTGATTAACCTTCTGGATACGCCCGTAGAGCACCTGCTCACGCAACTCAGCCGTCATATGGTGAAGAAAAAAGCCGTCAAAAGACATGATGTACTTCCTTTCTTGTTAGAGATGATGATTGTTTTATTTTAAAAATAAAATACTTTGTGAGACTTTCCTTAGGTGTTGGCGGACGTCATGGAACTTTGTAAAAAATTCCGAGCGCCTGAAACTAAAAGGTTTCAGGTGCTTTTAACACGGCGGAAAGTCTCGGTTAATTGCTCGGTCTGCTCGCAAAAAAGTTATTTCAAAAATTTGGAGAGCTTATTAGCTTGGTTAGATATTTTTAAACAATTTGGATACGTTATAAATGTAAATGTTGCTTAACCATTATAGCATAAAGCCTGCAGAAATGCTTGGGGGCGAGAATCTAAACTTATTATTTTAATCTAGTATAAATTATCCTGAAAAATTGTATGACATAAACAGCTAAAAATCATATCAAAATTCTTCATATATTTTTTTGAATTTATGTTCTAGTTATGGTATTATTTAATATGCTGAAAATTAAAGGAGCATTAAATGAACGATATAAAAAAGATTAGCAACGCGACTAATTTGAAATACCTAGCTGTTGCACTTATGTTTTTGGACCAAATCTATCAGATGTTCGGGAGTATGGGCGCACCTATATGGTTGACGATGTTAGGACGTCTGGTTTTCCCAATTTTCCTCTTTCTTGCTGCTGATAGTTTTCACTACACTCATGATCGTATGGCTTTTCTCAGGCGGTTGCTTTACATGAGTTGGTTTATGATTATTGGTAATGCCATCATTGGTAGTATTTTTCATAATGGTAGTATCGGTTTAACCAACAATGCCTTTTCAACATTCTTTATTACTGGTATTTATATTTGCTCTTGGGATTTGTTGGCTAAGGGGCTTCGTGATAAATCATACAAGGAGCTGATTCAAGGGATTGGTGTCTTTCTCTTGCCGATTCTTTCAGCGATTCCAGTTGCTGTACTAGGGGGGATTTTTGAAACACCTAACGGAAATCCATTTGTGGCTCATAGCGTGGATTTTCTCTTGTCACTTGTGCCAAGTATTATCATGGTTGAGGGTGGCTTTGCCATGGTTATTCTTGGGTTGCTCTTCTATATTTTCCGTACCAATCGCATGGCTCAAATCATTGTCTTAGCTGTTATTTCAGTGATTGCCCATCTGTTTGATCCGACAGGTGTGCAGTGGATGATGATCTTTGCGGCAATTCCTATGTATTTCTATAATGGTGAGCGTGGTAGTGGTAACAAGAATTTCTTCTATATTTTCTACCCAGCCCATATTTATCTCTTGTGGATCCTAGCAAGTTTATTTAGATAAAATGACAAAGACAGTCCTTGTGCTGTCTTTTTTTCATGCTTAAAGGATATTTTTATGGTTTGTTTCCTGCTTCTAAAACTGCTATAATTTAAGGCGTAATAGAATCAAGTGATAAGTAAATTGGAGGTATATCATGACAAAAGTAGCAGTAGTATTTGCAGAAGGATTTGAAGAAATCGAAGCTTTGAGCCCAGTGGATGTCTTCCGCCGAGCAGAATTTGACTGTGACATGCTTGGACTTGAAAGTGCATCAGTGACTGGCTCACATGGGATTCAAGTCGCTATGGATGGTGTATTTGATGGCAATTTTGCGGATTATGACTTGGTGGTCCTTCCTGGAGGTATGCCTGGATCAACTAATCTACGCGACAACGAAACTTTGATTGCCTCTCTTCAAGAGGCTGCAAAAGCTGGAAAATACGTTGCTGCCATTTGTGCGGCACCAATTGTTCTTGAACGTGCAGGCCTGCTTGAAGGGCGAAAGTTTACTTGTTTCCCAGGTGTAGAGGAACAGATTGTATCTGGTGATCATCAAACTGACTTAGTAGTTGTGGATGGCAATATTGTGACTAGCCGTGGTGCCGGAACAGCATTAGCGTTTGCTTATGCCTTGGTTGATTTGTTGGGCGGTGATGGTCAGCAGTTGGCTCATACTATGGTCTACGACAGATTGTTTCAATAAGATGATAATAGACATGTATCAAACAGAGGGTCTAGTTATAGGCTGAAGAGACCTGAGCCTAGTTTTAAGAGCTTTGGTTTTTTCTTTTCTGCTTTGACATCTCGCTTGAAAATGGTTATAATAATCACAAAATAACCTTTAAATGAGTCCAGAGAGGCTTAAAAGGTCGGACAGATTGGAACAGCAGGGTTCTCCTGTGATTTTTTGTGCGACCTTGCCATGTGGCGAGGTTTTTTTGATGACATTTTGTAGTTTAGAAAGGGTTGTCATGATATTAGTTGAAGATTTAACCATTGTGAGTCAGCGTGAGATTGCACCTCGTATTTTTGAGATGGTGCTTAAGGGAGAGATGGTTGCAGATATGAATGTTGGTCAGTTCGTCCACCTCAAGGTGCCAGACCCAAGCAAGCTCCTTCGTCGTCCGATTTCCATTTCAGAGATTGACTACGACAAGAAAGAGGCAACTATTGTCTATCGTGTGGAGCGTGAGGGAACAGCTATTCTGTCTAAGATGGTAGCTGGACAAACCATTGATACCATGGGCCCTCAGGGAAATGGTTTTGATATTTCTGTTATTGAGGCTGGGCAGAAAGCTCTCCTAGTTGGTGGAGGTATTGGTGTGCCACCTTTAGTTGAGACGGCTAAGCAGTTGAAAACTAAGGGAGTGGAAGTTGTATCAGTCATTGGTTTTGCCAATAAGGATGCTGTCATCTTGGAGGACAAGCTCAAAGCTTGTGGGGATGTTTATGTGACGACCGATGACGGTTCATACGGTATCAAGGGTTATGTTTCGACAGTCATTGATAACTTCGACTGGACACCAGATGCCGTTTACAGTTGCGGAGCTCCGGGTATGCTCAAATATGTCGACAGCAAGTTTGAAAATCACCCTCATGCCTATGTTTCTATGGAAGCTCGCATGGCTTGTGGTATGGGTGCTTGCTATGCCTGTGTGGTTCACGTTAAAGGAGAGTCGGACGCCAAAAATCTTCGTGTTTGCGAAGAAGGACCAGTCTTCCCTACCGGAAAAGTCATCGTCTAGGAGGTTACTATGTCAGAAATTAAATCAGAAAATCGTTTAGCTATTAGCCTTCCAGGACTCGATTTGAAGAATCCTATTATCCCAGCTTCTGGTTGCTTTGGTTTTGGTCAAGAGTATGCCAAGTATTACGATTTGGATAAACTAGGATCGATCATGATTAAGGCAACGACCGCCAACCCTCGTTTTGGTAACCCAACACCACGTGTGGCTGAGACACCATCAGGCATGCTTAATGCCATTGGCTTGCAAAACCCTGGTGTTGATGCTGTCTTGTTTGAAAAACTCCCATGGTTACAGGAACATTATCCTGAGTTGCCAATCATTGCCAATGTGGCTGGATTTTCTAACGAAGAATATGCGGAAGTCTCTCACAAGATTTCCAAAGCTAGTAACGTCAAGGCAATTGAGCTCAACATCTCTTGCCCAAACGTAGACCATGGCAATAATGGCCTACTCATTGGACAAGTCCCAGAACTTGCCTATGCAGCCGTAAAAGCCAGTGTTTCTCATTCTGATGTGCCCGTCTATGTCAAACTGACACCAAGCGTGGCTGACATCACAAGTGTTGCCAAGGCAGTCGAAGATGCCGGTGCGACAGGTTTCACCATGATTAACACCTTGGTCGGAACACGCTATGACTTGGCGACTCGCAAACCTATTATTGCCAATGGCCAAGGTGGTATGTCAGGCCCAGCTGTCTTCCCAGTAGCCCTTAAACTTATCCGCCAAGTTGCTCTAGCGTCAGATCTTCCAATCATCGGTATGGGGGGCGTCGACAGTGCCGAAGCGGCTATCGAAATGTTTATTGCTGGTGCCTCAGCTATCGGTGTCGGAACAGCCAACTTCGCAGATCCATATGCCTGCCCTAAAATCATTGACCGACTCCCTGAAGTTATGGACAAGTACGAAATCACAACACTCGAAGACTTACGTGAGGAAGTTCGAACAGACTTGTTGAGGAAATAGAATAATTGATTTAAAAGTAAAAAGATGGAAACTAAAACTTCCATCTTTTTTATTGGTGACTTTATGTTTAATTCTCTCTAGCGTTGTGAATAAAATAAATTATTATAAAGGCGTTTAAATAATTGAAGTACAGTTAATGCCAGATTATATCTATATATTAGTTAGTATGCTACCTCGAATGGGTGAACTATTTTTTCTAGAAATACTAAGTATTCTTGGAGTATAATATCATTATTGATAGATAAAAGAATTTTTGAATTGTAATTTCTTGAAGCTATGTATTTGATTTCTTAAATTTAGAAACTCAGAAAGAGGTTTAAAAAAATAAAAGGAGCATTATGAAATTTAAAGATTATACTTGGGACAAAGAGTTTGATATAAAAGGTTATTTTTCAGAATGTCCAGATAATTTCAATAGTAAGAATAATTTGAGCGGTATTTTACATTATTCTTCAAGAGAAATTGTATTAGAATTATTTGGCGAATTTGATGAGGACCTAAGTATTTCTTTTAATCTTGGCAAGCATTTGGAAAAAATATATGGATTCACTAGTGATGGCAATATTTTAATTTTAAACACTTATGGAGAACCAATGGTGTATTTATCATATCCTGGTTTTTCAATAACTAAATATAGAGTAAAAGACTTTAAAATCTACAGTGTATATTATAATGAAGTAGAAAACTTTGACTATAATTCAGGAGCCTTTAAGAAATTAATAAATGAATTAGATTCTGAAAAAATAAAAGAATTTAAATTTAGTTTTGAACACATTGAGGAATGGATTGCCAAATCACTAGTGACCATTAAGCGTGATAAGAATCAAACTATTTTTAAGAGTGCAGTACATAAATATCAATCAACAAAGGCGTTAATAAAATCAGTAGGAATGAACTTTGAAGATTCAGCAATACTACATTCTTCGTTTACAAACATATCATTTACAAGTGATTATTTAATTAAACTTACTTCAGCTGATTCAAAAAAAAGACTTTTTAATGATTTTTATCAAGCTTCATGGAAGATTAAGGACCTTATTGAAATTTTATCAAATATACCTTTGTCTTTTACTAATATTGAATTTCTAGTTGATTATAAAATGGTAGATGATAAACGTTTGCCACTGACAAAAGGAAAATTCTTTGTGCAACATGCTAGAAAATCTAAAAAATGGAAATCAAATTCTCAGCAAGATATCTCTTTAAAGAGATTAGAGGATAATTTTGAAGCTATTTTAAATCATTGGTTTGATAAATCTGAGGAACTTGATTTTATAGTTAAACAATTTTCAAAAAATCTTCATGGTAACTTATTCTTGGAAGATCAGTTGGTTGATGCAATCAGAAATCTAGAAGTATATTCTAGAAATTTTAAGAATTTTAAAATACCGCAACGTTTATCTGATATTGAAGAAAAACAAAAACGATGTTTGCTCAATTTTATAAATACAAATATCTTAGAGGAGGTTAGAGGTAAGTTTAGAAATAGATTGAAATTTAATAAGAAAGAACCAAGTCTTTCTGAACGGTTGAAAAATTTATTTGATTCAATAGATGAGCTTAATCAGTCTAAAATTTTTTCAAATGTAGAGAGAGAATTGCTGATAAAAAAATTAACTCAAACACGCAATTATTATACTCACGGTGATTCGAAGGATAAATATCCAAAATTGATAACAGATATCAGTGAGATGTACGAAACAACATTGCTTCTTCGAGAAGTTTTAAGATATTATATCTACCAAGAATTAAGTATGAAATATGAATATATAGGTTTCTAAAGACTTTGAAATAAGTTTTAAAAATTTCATTAATGTACTACAGGATAGAGATTAAAGATATCCCCCTTTGACATTCCCTTATAAAAGCGCTATAATAGAACAAATTGAACTGAACCTTTAATCGAGTCCAGAGAGGCGAGAAAGGTGTACTGAGATGCTACGGCATCACTAAAGGGTAGGGACTGCCCTGTTTTCGTGCAACCTTCGCTGACTGGCGGAGGTTTTTTGTGTGAAAGGATATAAGAAATGAGAGAAAATCGTCCTGTTATTGCCCTTGATTTCCCGACCTTTGAGGATGTGAAGGCCTTCCTTGCTAAGTTTCCTGCTGATGAAAAGCTTTATGTGAAGATTGGTATGGAGCTTTACTATGCGGCTGGGCCTGAGATTGTTCGCTACGTTAAAGAGCTTGGCCATAGTGTTTTCCTTGACCTTAAGCTTCACGATATTCCAAATACTGTGAAATCAGCCATGCGTGTCTTGTCTAACCTTGGCGTTGATATGACTAATGTGCATGCTGCTGGTGGTGTGGAAATGATGAAGGCTGCGCGTGAAGGCTTGGGAGATGGTCCAATCTTGATTGCTGTAACACAGTTGACCTCTACCTCTGAAGAGCAGATGCGTGATTTCCAAAATATCCAAACCACCCTTCAAGAATCAGTGGTTCATTATGCTAAGAAGACTGCTGAAGCAGGGCTTGATGGTGTTGTTTGCTCAGCACACGAAGTAGCCAAAATCAAAGAAGCAACAAACGAAGATTTCGTTTGTTTGACACCAGGTATTCGACCAGCAGGAGCAGCAGTTGGTGACCAAAAACGTGTCATGACACCTGCCGATGCTCGTCAAATTGGTTCAGATTACATTGTTGTTGGTCGTCCAATTACGCAAGCTGACGATCCAGTGGCAGCTTATCACGACATTAAGGCCCAATGGAACGGTCAATAAATTTTCAAAAAGATCTTATTTCATAGGAAAATAGATAGAATTAGGTTATAATAAAGAGTAGAAAACGCTTTACGGAGGATAATAATTATGACATTAGCATCACAAATCGCATCTGACTTGCTCAATATCAAGGCTGTTTACCTTAAACCTGAAGAACCATTTACATGGGCATCAGGAATCAAATCACCAATCTACACAGACAATCGTATTACTTTGTCTTATCCAGAAACTCGTACACTTATTGAAAATGGTTTTGTGGAAAAAATTAAGGAAGAATTCCCCGAAGTAGAAGTGATTGCAGGTACTGCAACTGCGGGTATTCCTCACGGTGCAATCATCGCTGACAAGATGAACCTTCCATTCGCCTATATTCGTAGCAAACCAAAAGATCATGGTGCTGGTAACCAAATTGAAGGTCGTGTGGTTAAGGGCGAAAAGATGGTTGTTGTTGAAGACTTGATTTCAACTGGTGGTTCTGTTCTTGATGCCGTCGCAGCTGCAGAGCGTGAAGGGGCTGATGTTATAGGTGTTGTGGCTATCTTTACTTACGAATTGCCAAAAGCTGAGAAAAACTTTGCGGATGCTGGTGTGAAATTGGTTACTCTTTCAAACTACACTGAGTTGATCAAAGTCGCTAAAGTGCAAGGCTACATCACAGCAGACGGACTTCAACTTTTGAAGAAATTCAAAGAAAATCAAGAAACTTGGCAAGACTAGTTATCATGATTTAAGGTGGAACGTTTTAGGCGTTTCGCTTTTTTTAGTATAATTTAGGAAAAGGTAAGCAGGGAGAGTATATGAGGACAATTAATGAGCGGTCAGATGCAACGTCAATGGATGAAGCCGTACAAAATAAGACGGTCAGTCCCCGTATTCGTGAAGCGGAGAGGAGGAATCCCAAAATCAATGCTATCGTCAGTCAACGCTACGAGAAAGCATTGAAAGAAGCAGGAACTAGTGTAGCTGTTACAGCACCAAGCACAGAAGTAGTCGCCACAGAGGCAACTACCGATGAGACATCTACTGCAGCTGCAAGCCCAACAACACCGGCAGTTGTGACAAACGAAAGCGCAAGTGACAATAATGATACTGTAACTGTTCTCCACACTAAGGACGTTCACGGTCGTATGGTAGAGGGTGACCGTAATGGAGTCATTGGCGATGCACTCTTATCAGGTATCGTAAATGACACGCGTTCGAAAGGAACAACACTTGTCTTTGATTCTGGAGACTCTTTCCAAGGTCTTCCTATTTCAAGTGCCGATTTTGCTGCTTTAAATAAGAAAGAGAATGCGGAAGCTCCAACGGTTAATCCATTAAATCCTGTTGATCCAACTGTAGCTTCTAAAGTGTTAGAAAAACTAAACCAGTAGTATCTAAAGTAGTAACAACACCTACCGGTAAAGTCTTCTTCGTTTCAACTTCAAACGAAACTCTTAAAGAAACTGAAAGGTTTACTGAAAATCCAGGCCAAACCGAAGAACTTCCAACAACAGGTGATAAAGGTTCACATGCAGCTCGTCTTGGACTGGGTATGTTGCTAACTCTCTTTGGACTTAGTGGAAAACACAAAGGTAAAGAGAAAAACTAAGAAGTTTGCAGATATAAAAAGAGTTAACCATTTGGCTAACTCTTTTTTGTTTTCTTCTTGTTACTATGTGTCTTTCGATACTGGCTTGGTGTTTGATCATAATAGTGTTTAAATTGGCGGTTGAAATTGGATAGGTTATTAAAACCAACATTAGTAGCGATTTCTAAAACTGGTGTGACGCTATTACGGAGTTCCTCACAAGCAGCATTCAGTCTAGCCTGAATAATAAATTCGGTGCAAGAGGTACCTGTATGTTGTTTAAATATAGTCATAAAATGCGTCTTACTGTACCCCATGAGCTCGGACAATTGCTCAATAGTAAGCGTCTCAGCATAATGCTTATTGATGTAATCAATGGTTTCCCGAATTTTTTCATTTTTACGATAATGATCATCAGAAGTTTTTCTCTCTACCAAACGATAGTAGTAGAAGAGGTAGATCAATTCCTCCAATTTGGACTTAAGTAAAATCTCATAGTGTCTATCTTTGTGTCGAATAATCTCAAAAATCTCAAATAGAGCTCTCTTAATTTCATAGTATCCCTCATCAGTTGATTTTAAACATTGTTTGAACTTGAAATTAGAATTTTGCAAGGGTTGAAGATAACGGAGACTAAGAGGGTCCACTAGAGATTGACCTAACATATCTAAATGAAAATGAAGAGTGTCAGTATGGTGCGACTGATTATCAATAGGATGGACAGAATGGAGTCCATTAGGACGAATTAGAAAGATATCCCCAGCCTGACTATCAAAATAGTCATAATCAATGTGATAGCGAGCAGTCCCTTCATAGACGTATTGGATTTCAAGTTCTGGGTGCCAATGAAAAAGAATGTCAGGGCGTCCATTTTCAACCTTAGTTTCAGTTAGTCTAAAAGGAAGAAGATTATCATCAAAATCTATAAAATGTTTAAAATCAGTATCAGTAGCTTGTTGGTTCATCATTAACCTTTCAAAATCATAGGATAGTACCATGATAGCATTTTCTTTTTCGAAAAGCATGACAAAATCATTTTAAGGTATTAATTGATTAGATTTAACATAATTATATTTCTGTAAAACACTAATTTAAAATAAAAAGATAGCAATCTATCTTTTTACATAAATTTAGTTATGTTTATTTACCTAGGCAGAACTGACTAAATAGTTGCGTAATGAGTTCATCTGGGGCAGCGTCACCAGTAATTTCTCCCAGAATTTCCCAAGTACGTGTCATATCAACCTGTAAGAGATCAACAGGCATGCCTAATCCAAGACCTTGATTGACGGATTCAAGACTTTCTAGAGCTTTTTCAATGAGTGAAATATGACGGGCATTTGAGAGATAAGTAGCATCTTTCTCTACTAGGCCAGCATTATCAAAGAAGAGTTGATTGATGCGATCTTCGATTTTGTCAATGTTTTCATTCTTGAGAACTGAAATTGGAATGACATCTTCAGGAAGTTCTTCCATTTGGATTGCTTGAGGAAGGTCTGTCTTATTTAAGAGAGTGATTCGGTTGCTATTTTGGCTGATGTCAAGCAATGTACGGTCTTGGTCGGTAAGTGGTTCGGAGCTATTAAGGACAAGAAGGACCAAATCAGCCTCTTCAAGAGCTTTCTTAGAACGCTCAACACCAATTTTTTCGACCACATCATCTGTGTCACGAATACCAGCGGTATCAATTAACTTAAGGGGGACGCCTTTGATATTAACGTATTCTTCAATGACATCACGTGTTGTACCCTCAATGTCTGTGACGATAGCTTTCTCTTCACGTAGAAGATTGTTAAGGAGACTAGATTTTCCGACATTTGGACGACCAATGATTGCCGTTGAAAGACCTTCTCTTAGGATTTTACCTCGTTTAGCAGTAGCAAGAAGATTTTCTAGAAGTGCTTGGAACTCTTGAGTCTTTTCACGGACAAGATTTGTAGTAACTTCTTCAACATCATCATACTCTGGGTAATCAATATTCACCTCGACTTGAGCCAAAGTGTTAAGGATTTCTTGGCGAGTGTTGTTAATGAGATCCTTGAGTGAACCATCAAGTTGGGAAACGGCAACGGCCATAGCCTTATCAGTTTTAGCACGAATCAAATCCATGACAGCTTCGGCCTGAGTCAAGTCTACACGACCATTCAAGAAGGCACGTTTGGTAAATTCCCCTGGTTCAGCCATGCGAGCGCCAGAACGGATTAGAAGTTGAAGGATTTCATTAGTAACAGCAACACCACCATGTGTGTTGATTTCCACGACATCCTCGCGTGTAAAGGTCTTTGGTGCACGCATCACACTGACCATGACTTCATCAATGGTTTCATCATTTTCCACGATATGACCGTAATTGATAGTATGTGAAGCGACCGTTTCTAGATTTTTTCCTTTGAAAACCTTATTAGCAATAGCAACAGCATCGGTTCCAGATAAGCGAACAATACCGATAGCACCTTCACCTAAAGGCGTTGAAATTGCAGTAATCGTATCAAACTCTTTAGTAATTGACATAGTTATTCCTTTAGATTTTTTCAGTATCAGTTTTAAAATGATTTAATTTCATTGTAACGCAAAAGACCAGTGGGAGCAAGGATTGGTGCCGATAAAGTCAAGAAAAAAGAGCCCAGGCTCTTTTTGTTTATTTGTGACGTTCAAAGTATGATTTAGTTTCTTTGAAAATGATTGGTGAAAGGACAAGGAGGGCAATCAAGTTAGGCAATGCCATCAACCCGTTTACGATATCCGCAATTTTCCAAACAACATCAAGTGTGAGGTATCCACCAAGGGCAACCATAACCACAAAGATAAGGCGGTAAAGTGGAAGGAATTTCGTTGATTTGAAAATAAATTCGAAACAACGTTCACCGTAGTAAGACCAGCCCAAGATTGTTGTAAAGGCAAAGAGAACCAAAGAAAGTGTTAAGGCAATTTCACCAAATGCGCCAAAAACAGAAGAGAAGGCTGCTTGTGTCATAGGTGCACCTTCCAGGCTACCTGACCATTGACCTGTTACAAGGATAGCAAGACCAGTAAGTGTACAGATGATAATCGTATCAATGAAAGTACCTGTCATTGAAATCAAACCTTGTTCAACAGGTTCTTCAGTCTTAGCTGCAGCAGCGGCGATAGGAGCAGATCCAAGACCTGACTCATTTGAGAAGACACCACGCGCAATACCAAGACGCATTGCAACCATGACTGTTGCACCAGCAAAACCACCTACAGCTGCTTTTCCAGTAAAGGCAGATTGAAAGACCATCTCAAGGACTGGAAGAAGTTGATTAAAGTTAGAAAATATAACCACAAGAGCTGCTAGAATATAAAGTCCAGCCATAAATGGTACGACCTTTTCAGAAACTTTAGAAATAGACTGGATACCACCAAAAATGATGGCAGCAGTGATAAGAGCGAGTATGATACTTACGATTTTAGGTGACCAGTCAAAGCTATTTTGAAGTGAAGCGGTGATTGAGTTAACTTGAGAGAAAGTACCAATCCCCAACCATGCAACTAGGACACCTGCAAAGGCAAAGAAGTAGGCCAAAGGTTTAGCAATTGTTTGCCATTTCCCAGAAAAACCGTGTGTGATGTAATACATTGGACCACCAGATACATTACCTTGGTCATCAAGTGTACGGAATTTAATAGCCAAAAGACCTTCGGAATATTTGGTTGCCATACCAAAGAAAGCGGCAATCCACATCCAGAAAAGGGCACCAGGTCCACCAGTTTTGATGGCAGTAGCTACACCGACAATGTTACCTGTACCAACAGTTGCTGCGAGAGCAGTTGCAAGGGCTGCAAAACTAGAAATATCACCTTCCCCTTTATCTTCAGCAAAGATAAGTTTAAAAGCTTTAGGAAGACGAAGAATTTGCAAAAGACCAAGACGAATCGTAAGGTAAACCCCAGTTCCTACAAGAAGGACCAGAAGGGGTGGACCCCAGACAAAATCATCAATGGTAGTAAAAAAGTCTAACATAAATTTACAATCTCCTTTAACCGAGACGTCAAAAAAGAGGTTTGGCTTAACCAGACCTCTGAGAATACAAAGCTATTACTACAAGCTAAAAAACTTGCGATGCTTTCTGTCCTTTTACCTGAGAGTTTCGGTTGTTACCCCTTGCCCCTTCGGTGTCTTGTGTACAGCTAAGGCTGCTTCAAGATCTCTCCAGAAGTCCGTCAATCACCAGTCATCCTGATGACATCACTCGGTTCTTATTTTATTGTGATTCTATCTTAACGAAAAAACCGAACAGTGTCAACACTAATTTTCATCAAAAGTATAAAAATCCGAATATTATTCTTTAGCATGTCTTCCTCCAAAGCTAGAAAAATATAGGAATATCAGTAATCTTAAGCAAAGTACTTCCAAATAAAAACAAACAATTATTTTCTAAAGTTATTTTATATGCATTATGAATAGAGTCTGCATTTTCATCCGAAAAATGATAAAATAGTAGAGCTTATTTTTGAGAATGGAGAATATGATGAACCCATTATTAACTGGTATGAATGACAAACAGGCCGAGGCAGTCCAAACGACTGAAGGCCCTCTTTTGATTATGGCTGGTGCAGGATCTGGGAAGACTCGTGTACTTACCCATCGCATTGCCTACCTTATCGACGAAAAAATGATCAATCCTTGGAATATTTTAGCCATTACCTTTACCAATAAGGCTGCCCGTGAAATGCGTGAACGTGCAATGGCTTTAAATCCCGCAACTTCAGAAACCTTGATTGCGACCTTTCATAGCATGTGTGTGCGAATCCTTCGTCGTGAAGCGGACCATATTGGCTACAACCGAAACTTTACGATCGTAGATCCTGGGGAACAACGTACTTTGATGAAACGTATTCTCAAGAATCTGAACCTAGATCCTAAGAAGTGGAATGAACGTGCCATCTTAGGGACGATTTCCAACGCCAAAAATGATCTATTGGATGACGTGGCCTATGAGCACCAGGCTGGTGATATGTACACCCAAATCGTTGCTAAATGTTACAAGGCCTATCAGGAAGAGCTACGTCGTAGTGAAGCTATGGATTTTGACGATTTGATTATGATGACTTTACGTCTCTTTGACAAAAATCCTGATGTTCTCGCCTATTATCAGCAGCGTTATCAGTACATTCACGTGGATGAGTACCAAGATACCAACCATGCTCAGTATCAGTTGGTAAAACTCTTGGCATCTCGCTTCAAAAATATCTGTGTCGTGGGTGATGCTGACCAATCAATCTACGGTTGGCGTGGGGCTGATATGCAGAACATCCTTGATTTTGAGAAGGACTATCCTGAAGCCAAGGTAGTTCTCTTGGAAGAAAACTACCGTTCAACCAAGAAAATTCTCCAAGCAGCCAATGAAGTTATCAAGAACAACCGCAACCGTCGTCCTAAGAAACTTTGGACTCAAAATGAAGACGGTGAACAAATTGTTTATTACCGTGCTAATGACGAACGTGATGAAGCTGTTTTTGTTGCTTCAACTATTGATAACATTATTCGTGAAGAAGGTAAGAACTTCAAGGATTTTGCTGTACTTTACCGTACCAATGCTCAGTCTCGTACCATTGAAGAAGCCTTGCTCAAGTCTAATATTCCTTATACCATGGTTGGAGGTACTAAGTTCTATAGCCGTAAAGAAATCCGTGATGTTATCTCTTACTTGAACTTGATTGCCAATCCTGCGGATAATATTAGCTTTGAACGTGTGGTTAATGAACCTAAACGTGGAGTTGGACCTGGTACACTCGAAAAAATTCGTACCTTTGCCTATGAGCAAAACATGAGTCTCCTAGATGCATCAGCTAATATTATGTTGTCACCTATTAAGGGGAAAGCAGCTCAGGGCGTTTACGATTTTGCCAATATGATTCTGAATCTACGTGACCAGTTGGATGGGCTAAGCATTACTGAAGCTGTAGAGGCTGTTTTAGATAAGTCTGGTTATTTGGATGCCCTTTCTATGCAACAAACACTTGAAAGTCAAGCACGCATTGAAAATATCGAAGAGTTCATGTCTGTTACTAAGAATTTTGATGAAACCAACACCGATGGTACGGAAGATGAAACAGGTATTGACCGTTTAGGTCGTTTCTTGAACGATCTAGCGTTGATTGCTGATACGGACGATGGTGATATAGAAGCAGCAGAAGTAACCTTGATGACTCTCCATGCTGCCAAAGGACTTGAATTCCCAGTTGTCTTTCTTATCGGTATGGAAGAGGGAGTCTTCCCCTTGTCTCGTGCTTCAGAGGATCCAGAAGAACTCGAAGAAGAGCGTCGCTTAGCTTATGTGGGTATTACCCGTGCTGAAGAGATTCTTTTCCTTACCAACGCTAATACACGTACGCTTTTTGGTAAAACTAACTATAATCGTCCTAGCCGTTTCTTGCGTGAAATTTCAGATGATTTATTACAATATCAAGGTCTGGCACGTCCTGCCAATTCATCTTTTGGTGTTCGTTTTACAAAGGAAGAGCCAACACAATTTGGTCAAGGCATGAGTTTACAACAAGCGCTTCAGTCCAGAAAAGCAAATGCACAACCTCAAAGACATACTGGCGCTCAGCCATTTTCAAAAGCTACTGGCGGACTACCTTTTAGCAAGACTTCAAACTCTGGGAATTCAGCTACTGACTGGGAAATCGGAGATATCGCTCACCACAAGAAGTGGGGAGATGGTACCGTCCTAGAAGTAACTGGAAGTGGTAAAACACAAGAACTTAAGATAAAATTCCCAGAAGTTGGACTTAAAAAAGTTTTGGCAAGCGTAGCACCTATTGAGAAGAAATAAAAGGGGATAAAAGGACCGAAAGGTTCTTTTTATAAGCCTTCCCTATCACATTGATAAAAAAATTCTATTAGACAGCTAGCTTTTCTAGGTGTAGAATGAAGGCAACTTTTGTTTTGGAGGACACCCATATGTCACGAGAATTTTCATTTGAAACCCTACAGTTACACGCTGGACAAACACCTGACAAGGAAACAAAATCACGTGCTGTTCCAATTTACCAAACGACTTCATATGTTTTTGACGATGCTCAAGAAGGTGAAGATCTTTTTGCCCTTAGAAAACCGGGTAATATTTACACACGTATTACCAATCCAACAGTAGCAGTACTTGAAGAACGTATTGCTGCCCTAGAAGGTGGTGTTGGTGCCTTGGCTACGGCTTCAGGTATGGCTGCAATCACCTATGCTATCCTTGGTTTAGCACATGCTGGCGATCATGTTGTTGCCGCGACAACCCTCTATGGTGGGACATTCAATCTCTTAAAAGAAACTCTTCCACGCTATGGTATCACAACAACTTTTGTAGATGTTGACAATCCTGAAGAAATTGAAGCTGCTATCAAAGATAATACCAAGCTTGTCTTGATTGAGTCTTTAGGTAATCCGCTCATCAACATTCCTGATTTTGAAAAGATTGCTGACATCGCTCACAGTCATAAGATTCCATTGGTTGCTGACAATACTTTTGGTACTCCATATCTCATCAATGTTATCTCCCATGGTGTAGATATCGTGGTTCATTCTGCGACTAAGTTTATCGGTGGACATGGAACAACTATCGGTGGCCTTATCGTCGATTCTGGTAAATTTGACTGGGAAGCTTCAGGCAAATTCCCACAGTTGGTTGACGAAGACCCATCTTACCACAATATCAGCTATACACGTGATGTTGGTCCAGCAGCATTTATCACTGCCCTTCGTACACAGCTTTTGCGTGACACAGGGGCTGCCTTGGCACCTTTCAATGCTTTCTTGCTTTTACAAGGACTTGAAACACTTTCACTTCGTGTCGAACGCCACGTCGAAAATGCGAAAAAAATCGTAGACTTTTTGGAAAATCATCCAAAAGTTGAAAAAGTTAACTACCCTGGATTGCCATCAAGTCCTTACTATGACTTGGCACAAAAATACTTCCCTAAAGGACCAGGTTCTATTTTCACTTTCCATGTTAAAGGTGGGCAAGACGAAGCACGTACCGTTATCGATAATCTTGAAATCTTCTCAGATTTGGCTAACGTTGCTGATGCAAAATCTTTAGTGGTTCACCCTGCAACAACAACTCACCAACAATTGGCAGAATCTGATTTGTTGGCTTGTGGTGTCACTCCAAATCAGATTCGTATCTCGGTTGGTTTGGAAAACGCAGATGATTTGATTGAAGATTTAAAACTAGCCCTTGATAAAATCTAAGTATTTGAATACTAGATATTCAAACCAGCTCTTTAGCTGGTTTTTTGTTATACTATCCCTATGAAATTTGTTTTTGATTTGGATGGAACCCTATGTTTTGATGGCATGACCATGTCAAAAGAACTACAAGAGGTTCTTTTAACAGCACCTAAATACGGTCATGAGATTATTTTTGCAACAGCACGCTCTTACAGAGACTGTCTTAGTATTTTGGAGGGAGAATTGAAAAAGCTGACAGTAGTTGGCTTAAACGGTGGTGAAGTCTTTCAAGATGAATGCTTAGTATTTTAATACACAATACCTTCTGATGCTCTTAGAACTATTGTTAGCTACTGTGATACCTATAATCTCCCTTATTTTATTGATGATACCTTTAATTATGCTATTCAAAATCCTGAGCAAATCCCTTTCCTTTCAAATGTTGACCCTTTAAACAAAGCAAGGATTTTGCCTGTTTATGAACTTAATAAGCCCATTAAAGCTGTTATTCCACTTGCAGAGCATGAGGATATCCGAGAAGAGCTTATCTTTAATCTAAACAAACTGGAATGTTTAGACCTTGCTTACCATGATATCGAAAGATGTCTTTACATTAATGCTAAGGGAGTTACCAAGGCAAGTACTGTTCTGAACCATTTCGGTAAGGATTTTGTAGCTTTTGGGAATGACCAAAATGATATTTCTCTTTTCAAAAATGCTATATATGGTGTGCAAGTTGGCGATTATCCCTATCTGAAAGACTTTGCGGATGAAGTCATTCCTGCAATTAATACAGTGATTGCTGAAAAAATTAAACTACTGTTTGAAAAGTTCTAAACAAATGCTTAGGCTTCTTGCTCTATTTGCAGTACAATAGTAAAAAAGTATTGGAGGACTAACATGCCAACATTTATTGGAAAACCAGTTACAGTAGCAGAAGACAAACAACTTCAAGTTGGAGATACCTTGCGTGACTTTAACTTGACAGCAACAGATTTAACGAAAAAATCACTTTCAGAATTCGAAGGAAAGAAAAAAGTTATCTCTATTGTTCCATCAATCGATACTGGTATTTGTTCAACTCAAACACGTACCTTTAACAAGGAATTGTCAGAACTAGATGATACTGTAGTTATCACTATTTCAGTGGACCTACCATTTGCGCAAGCTCGTTGGTGTGGTGCTGAAGGTCTTGAAAATGCCATTATGCTTTCTGACTACTATGATAATAGTTTCGGTAAAGATTATGGTGTCCTTATTGAAGAATGGCACTTGTTAGCGCGTGCCGTTTTAGTGGCAGACGCTGACAATAAGATTACTTATGTCGAATATTTGGATAATATCAATACTGATCCAAACTATGAAGCGGCAGTAGCAGCAGTTAAAAGCTTATAAAAAGGGGCCCAGGTCTCTTTTTTATTTTGCCTTTCTTACAGTTTTTGCTTGCAAAAGTATTAGCTTCTTGTTATTATTGTATAGCAATACTCAATACGGATAGTAAAATATAAAAAGGAGATTCGATGTCTGAAAAAGAAAGACCTCAACTGATTATCGATTACGAAGCTAATACAGACAAACTTGTTCGTTTAGGCGATGTTGTCGATCAATTTAAAGGAAAAGCTGTCCCAGCTAAGGCAGAACCTGGCGAATTTGCTGTCATTAATCTATCAGATATGACACCTAACGGCATTGCCTACGATGACCTAAAAACATTTTCTGAGGAACGTCGCAAACTTTTACGCTTTCTCTTAGAAGATGGAGATGTACTTATTGCATCTAAGGGGACTGTACAAAAAGTTGCTGTTTTCGAAGATCAGGGCAAGCGTGAAGTTGTTGCCTCATCAAATATCACAGTATTACGACCTAAGGAAAAACTCCGTGGTTTCTACATCAAGTTTTTCCTTGAGACCGAAATTGGTCGTGCCTATTTAGATTATGCTGATAAGGGAAAGGCCGTCCTCAATTTATCGACGGCTGACCTTTTGGACATCAAAATTCCTGAGATACCAATTGTTAAGCAAGATTATCAGATTGCCGCATATTTACGTGGACGTGCAGATTTCCATCGTAAGATGGTTCGTGCAGAGCAAGAGTGGGAAAATATCCAACATAATGTTACAGAAGCTCTATTTGGAAACTAATTAAAGGCTACAGACTAAGGTTTGTTAGCCTTTTTTCATTATTCTCGTGTATAATGGTAGTAGTAAATATGTTATTAGGAGGTCATTATGACTACCAACACCATAGATTTATCACAACCAGTCGCAACAATCATAAAAGAACATCCAGAGGTTAAGGAGTTACTGATTGACCTTGGTTTTAAGCCCTTGTCAAACCCAGCTATGCTAAATACTGTCGGTAAGGTGACCAGTCTAAAAGCTGGCTCTAAGTTAGCTAATATTCCCCTAGATAAAATCAAGCAAACCTTACTATTCAATGGTTATGATGTCATCGGAGACTAATATGGAAAACAATCGTATTCAAATACTCAAAGAAATACTCCTAGATTTACACCAGGGAGCCAGTCCCGAGAGTGTTCAAGAGCGCTTCAATCAACACTTCAAGGGAGTATCTGCCCTTGAAATCTCTATGATGGAGCATGAATTGATGTCATCTGAAGATGGGGTTACCTTTGAAGATGTTATGAGCCTTTGTAATGTCCATGCCAACCTCTTTAAAGGAGCTATTGCTGATGTGGAAGTGGCAGACGCTGATCAAGAGGGCCACCCTGTCTATGTCTTTAAACAAGAGAATTTAGCTCTACGTTCAGCTATTCTCCGTATCCGACGTATCATAGAAAATATCAGTAAGCCTGAAAATGAAGACTTCAAATCTGACCTACTCAATGGGCTTAAGCATCAGATGACTTTACTTGGACAATTCCATAATCATTATACGCGTAAAGAAAAGCTTTTCTTTCCCATCATGGAGCGTTATGGTCATGATTCTCCTCCAAAAGTTATGTGGGGAGTAGACGATGACATCCGGAAACTCTTTCGAGATGCAGAGGCTAAACTCCAAGAACTTCCAAAAGGAGATTTAGAAGAATTTTCAAAGTCCTTTGAAGCTTTTTCAGAAGAATTTGAAGCCATGATTTTCAAGGAAGAGGCTATCTTACTTATGATTCTGCTTGAAACCTTCACGCAGGATGATTGGCTTTCGATTGCCGAAGAAAGTGATGCCTATGGCTATGCAATTATAAAACCTACAGCTGTCTGGAAACCTAAGCGTGAGCGTTTTGAGGAAGACAATACGAAGACATTGCAAGAACAGTCTGGTCTAAGCACTGACGCACATACGGGCAATGCCCGAATTATTGAAACCCCAGAAGGGCAATTCACCATCAGCTTCACCCCAAAGCCAAAAACTGAAACTGTCGTAGATAGAGAAACAACGCAACCTTTTGGCAATGGTTATCTTTCTGTGGAGCAGGCCAATCTCATTCTTAACCATCTTCCTTTGGAAATCACTTTCGTCAATAAAGAGAATATTTTCCAATACTATAATGATAATGTTCCTGCCAATGAAATGGTTTTTAAACGAACACCTAGCCAAATTGGGCGAAACGTTGAACTTTGTCATCCGCCAAAAGTGCTCGAAAAGGTCAAGAAAATCTTTGAATTACTAAGAAGTGGAGAGCGTGACCAAGTTACAATGTGGTTCAAATCTGAACGTTTAGGAAAATTCGTCTATGTTACCTATGCAGCTGTTAGGGCTGACAAGGGAGACTTTCAGGGTGTCCTTGAGTATGTACAAGATATTCAACCTTTCTTTGAACTGGAAAGCGATCTTAAAAGAGATATTGATTAAAAAAGCTAGCAGTCTTGCGATTGCTTATGACTATAATACTCAAGAGGTTAGAGACTTTGCTCTCTACCTCTTTATGTTTCTACCTAGCTCTTTAGGATTGCTTTTGATATAATTAAAAGTATGATTTCAGGAATTATTAATCTAAAAAAAGAGGCTGGAATGACCAGCCATGATGCTGTTTTTAAACTACGCAAAATATTACATGAGAAAAAAATTGGGCACGGAGGAACTCTTGATCCAGATGTTACTGGTGTCCTACCTATAGCAGTTGGAAAAGCGACGCGTGTCATTGAATACATGACTGAAGCAGGGAAAGTCTATGAGGGAGAAATTACCATTGGCTTTTCGACAACTACCGAGGATACTAGTGGAGAAGTCGTCCAAACAACTCCAATAACAGAGCTAGATGAAGTAACTGTCGATCAGGCAATGGCTAGTTTTGAGGGAGAAATCACACAAATTCCTCCTATGTACTCAGCGGTTAAGGTCAACGGAAAGAAACTTTATGAGTACGCACGCGCTGGTGAAGAAGTAGAGCGTCCACAACGTCAAGTGACAATTACCGAGTTTGTCCGTACCTCTCCTATTGAATTGGAAAACAACACCGCAAAATTCACCTTCCGTGTTGCTTGTAGTAAGGGGACTTATGTCCGTACCTTATCTGTCGATTTGGGTGCTAAACTCGGATATGCGAGTCATATGTCTGCTCTGCGTCGAACAGCTTCAGCTGGTCTAACCTTAGATAAGGCATTAACTCTCTCTCAAATCTCAGAAATGGTAGAAGCAGGAGATCAATCCTTCCTCCTTCCTATAGAATTTGGCGTTCAGGACCTCCCAGCTGTACAAGTCACCGAAGATGATGCCAAAGAAATCTCATTTGGTCGCTTTATTTCAATTGATAGCCAAGAGCCTTTGGTTGCGGCCTTTTTAGGAGACAAAGTTCTAGCCATCATGGAAAAGAGAAATCAAGTTTATAAACCTAGAAAAGTATTAAGTCAATGAAAATAACTTCTATTAACGATTATAAAGATATCCATCAGGAAAAGGAAACGGTTCTTGTCTTAGGCTATTTCGATGCGCTTCATCGTGGTCATAAGGTCCTTTTTGATAAGGCGCGCCAAATTGCTGATGACAAACAGCTTGAAGTAGCTGTCCTTACCTTTAACGAGAGTCCTCAACTGACTTTTCAACGGTTTACGGATGATCTCCTCCTTCATATCACAGCCCCTCAGAGACGTTGTAATCTTTTTGAAGCCTATGGCACTGATCAGCTTTACTTAACAGATTTCAATAGTGATTTTGCCCGCACGAGTTCAGATGATTTCATCGCCCGCTATATTAAGCGTTTAAAAGCTCAAGAGGTTGTTGTGGGCTTTGATTATAAGTTTGGACATCATCGCACGGATGCGGACTATCTAGCCCGTAATTTTTCTGGTAATGTCCATGTCATTGAAGAGCAACAAAGCGATGGTGAAAAGATTTCGTCAACACGTGTACGTCAATTGATACGAGAAGGCAAGGTTAAAGAAGCCAATAATCTCTTAGGGCATGAGTTCTCTACGCGAGGCATCGTGGTACATGGCGATGCGCGTGGTCGAACTATTGGTTTTCCAACAGCAAATCTAGCACCTATCGACAGAACTTTCCTACCTGCTGATGGTGTCTATGTCGCCGATGTTGTGATTGATGGCAAACGCTATCGTTCCATGACTAGCCTAGGAAAAAACGTTACCTTTGGGGGAACAGAACTCCGTCTTGAAGCCAATATCTTTGATTTCGAAGGCGATATTTATGGAAAAACAATCGAAGTTTTTTGGCTAGATTATATCCGGGATATGATTAAGTTCAATAATATAGATGAACTTTGCGCTCAACTGGAGGCCGATAAAAAAATCGCGGAAAAATTTTAAGAAAGCGTAGCCAAAACTAATCAAATAATGTATAATGATTAGGAATGTTAAAGTGAAAGGGGTGTTTGCATGGTAACTTTGTTTTTATCACCTAGCTGCACCAGCTGTAGGAAAGCACGAGCCTGGTTGACTAATCATGAAGTTGCTTTTGACGAACACAATATTATCACGAGCCCATTAACTCACGATGAGTTGATGAAGATTTTGTCTTACACGGAAAATGGTACTGAAGATATCATTTCAACCCGTTCAAAAGTCTTTCAGAAGCTAAATATCGATGTGGAAGATTTGACCATCAAGGAACTCATTCAATTGATTTCTGAATATCCAAATCTTCTTCGTCGACCTATCATTATGGACAACAAACGCATGCAAATCGGTTTTAACGAAGATGAAATTCGTGCCTTTTTGCCTCGTGATTATAGAAAGCAAGAATTGCGTCAAGCGACCATTCGAGCTGAAATTGAGGGTAACAATGACTAAAGGAAATTATTCCTACCCACTCGATCCATCATGGAGCACTGAGGAAATTACCACAGTGCTTCATTTTTTGAGTCAGGTAGAAAAAGCATACGAGAGCAAGGTTGACCGTGACCAACTCTTGCAAGCCTACAAGGCATTTAAAACCGTTGTTCCAGGCAAAGCGCCTGAAAAGCAACTAGACAAGGCCTTTGAAGAAGCTAGCGGTTTTTCAATCTATCAAGCTGTCAAAGCTGCTAAAGCAAAAGATAAAGGATTTGTATCACTTGGAAAATAAACTGATTTTCGCCAAAGAAATCATCAAAGAAGCTGGTGCTTTTATCAAAGAAAGTTTAAGTAAAACAATCACGGTCGAAGAGAAGACGGCTTTTGATGATTTAGTTACTAATATTGACAAACAAACACAAGATTTACTCGTGGCACGTATTAAATCTGCCTTTTCTTCAGACAATATTTTCGCTGAAGAAAATGGCTTGGTGCATAATATCAAAGATGGAAACGTCTGGGTCTTGGATCCTATTGATGGAACGGTCAATTTTATTGTCCAACAAGATAATTTTTGTGTGATGATTGCCTACTATGAAGAGGGGCAAGGGAAATTTGGTCTCATTTATAACGTCATGGCTGATCAACTTTTCTATGGTGGTGGCCAGTTTGATGTGTATTGTAATGACAAATTGCTTCCAGCCTATAAAAGTCGACCTTTAGACCGGTGCCTAGTCGCTAGCAATGGAGCCATGTATGCTAAAAATTTTCACGGCTTAAAAGACCTTAGTGATAAGACCTTGGGTGTTCGTGTCTACGGTGGTGCTGGTTTAAGCATGTCAAAAGTCCTATCTGGTCAAATTTTAGCTTACTTTTCAGTTATTTACCCTTGGGACTATGCTGCAGCAAGTATTATGGGAGAAAAATTGGGTTATCATCTTGAGACCATTACCGGAGAACCACTGGATTATTCTAGTCGTCAAGCTGTAATGCTTGTGCCTAAAGACAGACTTGAAGAAATCAAGAATATTATGGGCTCAGAAAATTAATTTAAAACAAAAAACCATACTGGACAAATCAGAACAGCAAGTTCTCTTGGTTAGTCCAGTTTTTTGATAGAAAGGAAACTATGCAATTTCCATCAGACTTTATAGAAAAATATAATAACCTCCTTGGAGATGAAGCGAAGGACTTCTTTGCATCTTTTGACCAAGAAGCTGTGTCCGCCTACCGTACTAACCCTCTGAAAAAGCAACAGAAGGACTTTCCTGATGCTATTCCTGAAACACCTTGGGGCCATTACGGTAAAATTTCTGGAAAATCTGCCGATCATGCAACTGGTTTGGTTTATTCTCAGGAACCAGCTGCTCAAATGGTTGCTCAAGTGGCAGCTCCAGCCAAGGGAAGTCGTGTCTTAGACTTGGCAGCAGCTCCAGGCGGAAAGTCTACTCATCTTCTAAGCTACTTAGATAATACTGGACTGCTCGTCAGCAATGAAATCAATCCAAAGCGTAGTAAAATTCTGGTTGAAAACATAGAACGTTTTGGGGCGAGAAATGTTGTTGTGACTAACACGTCAGCTGATAAGTTAGCCAAAGTTTTCAAAAATTACTTTGATACGATTGTCTTTGATGGACCCTGTTCTGGCGAAGGAATGTTCCGCAAGGATCCTGATGCCATCCAATATTGGCACAAGGATTACCCTAGTGAACTGGCACAATTGCAGAAGGATATTCTGTCAGACGGTTTGAAGATGCTCGCTCCTGGTGGTCAATTGATCTACTCAACCTGTACCTGGTCTCCTGAGGAAAACGAAGGGGTTGTCGCTTGGATTTTAGAAAATTACCCTGATCTTGAATTAGTAGAAATCCCTAAATGGAACGGTATGAGAGGTGGGGTTGATTTTCCAGAAACAGCTCGAATGTATCCACACCATTTCAAAGGTGAAGGCCAGTTTGTAGCAAAATTCCAGGATAAGCGCGTCCCTGAGCAGACACGTATCAAAGAAGGAAAATCTAACCTAAACAAGGAACAGAAGCAACTTTGGGAAGATTTTGCCAATAAACACCTTAAGACTAGTCTAAATGGTTTACTCCAAGTTTTTGGGGACAATCTCTATCTGCTTCCTAAGGGACTTCCAGACCTCTCTAAAGTTAAAATTGCTCGTAACGGTCTGCATCTTGGTGTCTTCAAGAAAAAACGTTTCGAACCAAGTTTTGCGCTTGGAATTGCGTTAACCTCAGATGAAGTTGTTTCAAGTATAGAGCTAACTCAAGACCAGTTTGCCCAATATGTTTCTGGTAATGTGGTCACTCTAGATCAAGCGCAACCAAACGGTTGGTATCAGCTTTTAGTGGATGGCAATGGATTTGGATTTGCCAAGATCGTTGGAAACATGGTTAAAAACAACTATCCTAAAGGATTGAGATTCCATATATAAGGGCCTGTAATCAAACTTTAATATGACTTAATTAGGCTATACTTGGTATAATTAAGTAGATGTCTTTTAACAGCATATATATGAGACATTATCTTATTTATGTAACAAAATGTCGGAGGACAAAAATGAAAAAAACAAAAGTCCTTGCAGTGATTCTGTCACTGGCAATGGCCATGCTAGTCTTAACTGGCTGTGCCTCTTGGATTGACCGTGGCCAGTCCATTACAGCAGTTGGTTCTACGGCTCTTCAACCCTTAGTGGAGGCGGCAGCAGATGGGTTCGCTGAAAAGAACCCTGAAAATATCGTTAACGTTCAGGGGGGTGGTTCTGGTACTGGACTTTCTCAAGTACAATCCGGTGCCGTTCAAATCGGAAACAGTGACCTTTTTGCTGAGGAAAAATCTGGAATAGATGCCAGTAAGCTTGTTGACTATCAAGTTGCCGTTGCAGGAATTGCAGTGATTACAAACAAAGAAGTCCCTGTAGATAACTTGACAACCGAACAACTTCGCAAGATTTTCACTGGGGAAATCACAAACTGGAAACAGCTTGGTGGTAAAGACCTAGAGATCACGATTATTAACCGTGCGGCTAGCTCAGGATCACGCGCAACTTTCGATGCAGTAATTATGGATGGCAAATCACCAATCCGTACTCAAGAGCAAGATTCTAACGGTATGGTTAAGTCAATCGTTGCTCAGACACCAGGTGCTATTTCATATCTATCATTTGCCTACCTTGATAATTCTGTTAAAACATTGAAGTTAAATGGCTTTGAACCAAAAGCTGAAAATGTTGCAACTAACGATTGGCCTATTTGGTCTTACGAGCATATGTATACCAAGGGAAAACCGGATAGCTATACCAAACAATTCTTAGATTATATGATGAGTGACGAAGTCCAAGAAAACGTCGTCGCAAAAATGGGTTACATTTCCATCCATAGCATGAAAGTTACCAAGAATGCTGATGGTAACGTCTCAAAGAAGAGTGAGGAGTAAGCATGAAAAATGAAGAATTGGTGAAGCAATTAACATCACCCTCTAAAAATTCACGCCTCGAGAAGTTTGGTAAAACGATCACTTTCCTTTGCCTAGCTTTGATTGTTTTTATCGTAGCCATGATTTTACTTTTCGTTGCTCAAAAAGGGCTGGCGACTTTCTTTGTTAATAAAGTCAGCTTGGTCGAGTTCCTCTTTAGTGGCGATTGGTCGCCATCTGAAGGCAAGTTCGGAGCTCTGCCAATGATTTTAGGGTCGTTCATAGTTACCTTGCTCTCGGCCTTGGTAGCAACGCCATTTGCCATTGGAGCAGCCATCTTTATGACTGAAATTTCTCCGAAAGGTGCTAAATTCTTACAACCAGCTATTGAACTTTTGGTTGGGATTCCATCTGTTGTTTATGGTTTCATTGGTCTCCAAGTAGTGGTCCCATTTGTTCGCTTAATTTTTGGTGGCACAGGGTTTGGTATTCTTTCAGGTACTTTTGTCTTGTTTGTCATGATTCTACCAACCGTAACCTTTATGACAACAGATACGCTTCGTGCAGTACCTCGTCACTATCGTGAAGCTAGTCTTGCCATGGGAGCTACACGCTGGCAAACGATTTGGCGTGTGACACTTAACGCTGCTAAACCAGGTATTTTCACGGCCGTTATCTTTGGTATGGCCCGTGCCTTTGGTGAGGCTCTAGCCATCCAAATGGTTGTCGGAAATTCCGCAGTGATTCCAACTTCTTTAACAACACCAGCAGCAACATTGACATCTGTCTTGACTATGGGAATCGGGAATACAGTCATGGGTACTGTTTCAAACAATGTCCTTTGGTCTCTTGCCTTGGTGCTCTTATTGATGAGTCTTGGTTTTAATATGTTGGTGAAATTCATTACCCGTGAGAGAAAGAGAAATTATGAACGCTAAAAAAATTGATAAAATTGCCATCAGCACGCTTTATGTGATTGCTGGCATTATTGTAACAATCCTGGCAGCCTTGATTCTCTATATCTTGGTTCGCGGGATACCACACATCAGCTGGTCATTCTTGACTAGTCGATCATCATCTTACAAAGCTGGTGGAGGAATTGGGGTTCAACTCTACAATTCATTCTTCCTTTTAGTTATTACCCTGATTATTTCTGTGCCTCTTTCAATGGGAGCTGGAATCTTCTTATCAGAATATGCTAAAAAAGGACGTCTTACCAACTTTGTTCGTACCTGTATTGAAATCCTTTCTTCACTACCTTCAGTGGTTGTCGGACTCTTTGGTTATTTGATTTTCGTTGTCCAATTTCAGTATGGATTTTCAATCCTATCAGGTGCCTTGGCTTTAACGGTCTTTAACCTACCACAAATGACTCGTACGGTTGAAGATAGTTTGCGAACAGTCCACCATACCCAACGTGAAGCTGGGCTAGCTCTAGGCTTGTCTCGATGGGAAACGATCTGTCACGTTGTTGTTCCAGAGGCCTTACCTGGTATTATTACTGGTATCGTTCTTGCTTCTGGCCGTATTTTCGGGGAAGCAGCAGCACTTATCTATACAGCAGGTCAATCGGCACCAGCACTTAACTGGAGCGACTGGAATCCGCTTAGCATCTCTAGTCCAATCTCGATTTTCCGCCAAGCAGAAACACTTGCTGTTCACATCTGGAAGGTCAACTCAGAAGGTACGACTCCTGATGCCACTGCAGTATCTGCTGGTTCAGCAGCAGTACTCTTGATTTTCATTTTGATTTTCAATTTTGGTGCACGTCGTTTGGGAGCTTACCTCCATAAGAAATTAACATCCGCTTAAAGGAGTTATCATGACAAAATATAATTGGGACGAGCGTCATATTATCACCTTCCCAGAGAAGGAGCTCGCTCTTGAAACAAAGGACTTGCATGTCTATTATGGCCAAAAAGAAGCCATCAAAGGAATCGACATGCAATTCGAGAAAAATAAAATTACGGCTCTTATTGGGCCTTCAGGATGCGGGAAATCAACCTTTCTTCGTAGCCTAAACCGTATGAATGATACGATTGATATTGCTAAGGTTACTGGACAAATCCTTTATCAAGGCGTCGATGTCAATGCAAGCAATATCAATGTTTATGAAATGCGTAAACATATTGGAATGGTTTTCCAACGTCCAAATCCATTTGCCAAGTCTATCTACAGAAACATTACCTTTGCTCACGAACGTAAGGGTGTAAGAGATAAGGAAACCTTGGACGAGATTGTTGAGACATCGCTTAAGCAAGCAGGTCTTTGGGATCAGGTTAAAGATGATCTTCATAAATCTGCCTTTACCCTCTCAGGTGGTCAGCAGCAACGTCTTTGTATTGCAAGAGCTATTGCAGTGAAACCGCAGATTCTCCTCATGGATGAGCCTGCAGCTTCATTAGACCCTGTTGCTACTATGCAGCTAGAAGAGACCATGTTCGAACTTAAAGAAGATTATTCTATTATCATCGTAACGCACAATATGCAGCAAGCAGCGCGTGCTAGTGATTATACAGCATTCTTCTACCTTGGTGATCTTATCGAATATGATAAGACCAAGAAAATCTTCCAAGATGCTGCCCTACAGTCAACTAATGACTATGTATCAGGACGTTTTGGATAGAAAGGAGCACTTATGACTGAACCAATCATTTCAATCAATGATTTATCGGTATATTTCAATAAGAAAAAAGCCCTCAATAACGTGACAATGGATTTCTATCCAAATGAAATCACGGCCCTTATCGGACCTTCAGGATCGGGAAAATCAACCTTGCTCCGTTCTATCAACCGAATGGGAGATTTAAACCCCGAGTGGACACTTACTGGTGCTGTTTCCTACAATGGCCACAACGTCTACAGTCCTCGAACAGACACTGTTGAACTCCGTAAAGAAATCGGAATGGTCTTCCAACAACCCAATCCTTTTCCAATGTCTATCTATGAAAACGTGGTTTATGGCCTTCGTATCAATGGTATCAAAGATAAGGCTGTCCTTGACAAAGCAGTAGAAGAGTCACTAAAAGGTGCTTCAATCTGGGAAGAGGTCAAAGACCGTCTCCATGACTCAGCACTTGGACTTTCAGGAGGGCAACAGCAACGTGTCTGTATTGCAAGGGTTCTTGCCACGTCTCCAAAGGTTATCCTTCTTGATGAACCAACGTCTGCTCTCGACCCTATCTCCGCTGGTAAGATTGAGGAAACCCTATATAACCTTAAGGACCAATATACCTTGCTGCTTGTTACACGTTCTATGCAACAGGCAAGCCGTATCTCGCAACGAACAGCCTTTTTCCTCGATGGAGAGCTCATTGAGTATTCATCAACGAAAGACATGTTCCTAAATCCACAACATAAAGAAACAGAAGATTATATTACCGGTAAATTCGGTTAAGAAAGGACAGATTACTAAAACAATTATGATGTTACGAACTCCCTTCGAAGAAGAATTAGAAAAACTCCACAACCAATTTTACGCTATGGGTACAGAGGTTGCAGCTCAGCTTAAGAAAGCCGTACGTGCCTTTATCAGCCATGACCGTGATTTGGCTAAGGAAGTCATTGAAAATGACGAAATCGTCAATAACTACGAAACCAAACTTGAGAAAAAATCGCTTGAAATTATTGCTCTTCAGCAACCTGTATCAAGTGATTTGCGAACAGTTATCACAGCGCTCAAAGCATCTAGTGACGTTGAACGTATGGGTGACCATGCCGTTGCTATCGCTAAAGCAACTATCCGCATTAAAGGTGAAGAACGCCTAACTGAAATTGAAGCTGAAATCAAGAAAATGGGGAAAGCAGTTCGCCACATGGTCGAAGATGCTCTAGATGTTTACTTGAACAGTGACGAACAACGTGCTTATGAGATCGCAGCTTCAGATGAAATCATTGATAACTATTTCCGTGATATTCAAGCCATGACAGTAGAAGGTGTTCGCAAGAATCCTGATGCTGCCTTCGCTGCCAAAGAATATTTCCAAGTACTTATGTATTTGGAACGTATCGGTGACTATGCCCGCAATCTCTGCGAGTGGGTTGTCTACCTCAAGTCTGGTAAAATCATTGAACTGTAGGCAAAGCTTCCAATCTATGTTATAATGGGTCTGTATTGAATAATTCAGACCCTTTTCTTTTGCAAAAGAGTCTGATATCGAAACATTTGTCAGTCTGTTTCGATACGAAAAGTTAGATTAGGAGTATATACGTATGACAGCATCTGTTGCTCGTTTTATCGAAAGTTTCATCCCTGAAAACTACAATCTTTTCTTGGACATTAATCGTTCTGAAAAGACCTTTACAGGGAATGTTGCCATTACAGGTGAGGCCTTTGATAATCACATCTCCCTTCACCAAAAAGACCTTACCATTAATTCAGTTCTCTTGGATAATGAATCCTTGAACTTCCAAATGGATGATGACAATGAGGCTTTCCATATTGAACTTCCAGAAACTGGGGTTCTAACAATTTTCATAGAATTTTCTGGCTGCATCACAGATAATATGACTGGTATTTATCCATCATATTACACTTACAATGACGAAAAGAAGGAAATTATTTCAACACAGTTTGAATCTCATTTCGCCCGTGAAGCTTTTCCTTCTGTCGACGAACCAGAAGCAAAAGCGACTTTTGATCTCTCATTGAAATTTGACGCTGAAGAAGGCGATATTGCCTTGTCAAACATGCCAGAAATCAATAGCCATTTGCGTGAAGAAACTGGAGTTTGGACATTCGAGACAACACCTCGCATGTCTACATACCTTCTCGCCTTTGGTTTCGGTGCTCTCCAAGGTAAAACAGCCAAAACACAAAATGGCACTGAAGTTGGTGTCTTCGCTACAGTTGCACAAGCAGAAAATAGCGTCGACTTCGCTCTTGATATTGCCGTTCGTGTCATCGACTTCTATGAAGACTACTTCCAAGTCAAGTATCCTATCCCATTATCATACCACCTTGCTCTTCCTGACTTCTCAGCGGGTGCCATGGAAAACTGGGGTCTTGTTACCTATCGTGAAGTTTACCTCCTTGTAGATGAAAATAGCTCAGCTGCAAGCCGACAGCAAGTTGCTCTTGTTGTTGCCCACGAATTGGCTCACCAATGGTTCGGTAACCTTGTAACAATGAAATGGTGGGATGATCTCTGGCTTAACGAAAGCTTTGCCAATATGATGGAGTATGTTTCAGTAGATGCCATTGAACCTAGTTGGAACATCTTTGAAGATTTCCAAACAACTGGTGTCCCTCATGCCCTCCAACGTGATGCTACAGATGGTGTACAGTCTGTTCACATGGAAGTTAATCACCCAGATGAGATTAATACTCTCTTTGATAGCGCTATCGTTTATGCTAAAGGTAGCCGTCTCATGCATATGCTTCGTCGTTGGTTAGGTGACGAAGCCTTTGCTAAAGGACTTAAGGCTTACTTCGAAAAACATCAATATAACAATACTGTTGGACGTGACCTTTGGAATGCTCTTTCGGATGCTTCAGGTAAGGATGTTTCTAGCTTTATGGATACATGGTTAGAGCAACCAGGTTACCCTGTGGTTAGTGCAGAAGTTGTTGAAGATACGCTTATCCTTAGTCAAAAACAATTCTTTATTGGTGAACATGAAGACAAAGGACGTCTTTGGGAGATTCCATTGAATACAAACTGGAATGGTCTTCCAGATACACTTTCAGAAGAGCTTATTGAGATTCCAAATTATAGCCAGCTTGCTGCTGAAAATAATGGAGCTCTCCGTCTTAATACAGCTAATACAGCACATTACATCACAGACTATCAAGGACAACTCTTGGACAATATCTTAGAAGATTTTACAAACCTTGATACTGTAAGTAAACTTCAAATTTTACAAGAACGTCGTCTTCTAGCGGAAAGTGGACGTATCTCTTATGCAAGCCTAGTTGCTCTTCTTGATCTTGTCAAAAAGGAAGAAAGCTTCTTGATTGCTCAAGCTAAATCTCAAATCCTTGCTGGTTTGAAACGCTTCATCGATGAAGATACAGAAGCAGAAGTGCATTATAAAGCCTTGGTACGTCGTCAATTCCAAAATGACTTTGAACGCCTTGGTTTCGATGCCAAAGATGGAGAGTCAGATGAAGATGAAATGGTCCGTCAAACAGCTCTTAGCCACTTGATTCAAGCAGACTATCAACCAACAGTCCTTGCAGCCGCAAGTGTTTTCCAAGCCCATAAAGAAAACATCGAAAGTATTCCAGCAAGTGTCCGTGGCCTTGTCCTCATCAACCAAATGAAACAAGAAAACAGTCATACTCTTCTTGAAAAGTATGTCCATGCATACGTGGCAACAAACGACAGTAACTTCCGTCGTCAATTGACTCAAGCACTTTCATACCTTAAAAATCAAGAAGGTCTTGACTACGTACTAGGTCAGCTTAAAGATAAAAACGTTGTTAAACCGCAAGATTTGTATCTCTGGTATATGAATTTCCTCAGCAAAACTTTTGCTCAGGAGACCGTTTGGAACTGGGCTAAAGAAAACTGGGAGTGGATTAAAGCAGCTCTTGGTGGCGATATGAGCTTTGATAGCTTTGTTAATATCCCAGCATCAATCTTTAAAACGCAAGAACGTCTTGATCAATATATTGCTTTCTTCGAGCCAAAAACAAGTGACAAAGCCTTGGAACGCAATATATTGATGGGAATTAAGACAATTGCTGCACGAGTCAACTTGATTGAAAAAGAAAAATCTGCGGTTGAATCAGCTCTTAAAGATTATTAATATAAAAAACAAACTTTCCTTCATGGAAAGTTTGTTTTTATTCACAATAATTTACATAATTTTAGTTCTGTTAATAATCGTGAATAAAATTAGTCTGGCATAATTAAATTTATGTAAACTAAAAATAACCATTCCAATTTGGAGTGGTTAGGATAGCTAATTATAAATTGTCTAGAGCATTTTTTTGTTCATCATTTACAATATGGGTGTAAAGATCAGTGACCTGAGTGGAAGCATGACCAAGTTGATGACTAACTAAAACTTGAGACTTGGTAGCATCATAAAGGCGTGTTGCCAGAGTATGTCGAAGCTTGTGGGGAGTAACACGAATCTTGAAATCCTGAGAATACTTAGCAACCATTTTTTCGATACTTGAAGCATCAATACGGTTTGGAACCCCTCGATATTCTGTTAAAAATAGGGCAAGGTCTTGCTTTTCAGCCTTATAGCGTTTATCACGGATACTGAGATAAGTTTCAAGATAGGGCTTTGCAAAACTTGCTACATTAACTGAGTCACGTTTGCCACCTTTTCGAGTGACATCAATGACCATCATTTTAAGATTGATATCTTTAAGGTCCAGATTAACAGCTTCAGAGAGTCGAACACCTGAAGCCAGCAGCAAGGCAATGATCGCTAAATCACGTTCTTTATTCTTATAAAACGATGATTTAGCGCGATTTGAGAGCTTGACTTCGTATTCATTTTCTACATAATCAAGGAATTCCATGGTTTCATCGCCTAGAAAAAGTTTCTGTTTGATATTCTCAGCACGTGCAGCTAGAGTTTCTTTCTTTTTCTTAGTAGAAACTTTTTTCATAACGTTACGATAGAAATATGGCTCACCATCAGGACCCTCGACCTCCTCAGTTAAATACTTATAGAGACTAGATAGAGCTGAAAGCGTACGATTAATGGTCGTTTGAGAGACACCCTGTTTCTTTGAATAGGTATTTAAAGATGGACGTTCACGTAGATAGAGGACAAACGATTCCATATCTTTTTTAGTTAGATTTTCTAAGGTTTTGATGTCAATTGAGGCAATATCATCAGCATCTGAAATACCTGAGTCAATCAACCAGTCAAAAAAGCGTTTATATTCCTTAAGGTATTCGTATAAGGTTGTAAAAGAATACGGTACCGAAAGTTTAGATTGATAATACTCCAAAACAAACCAAGGCATAAGAGATTTGTATTCTTCAATTTTTTCCAGTAAGAGTTCACGTTTCATTGGTTTTATTCTCCATAATTACTTAATAGAAGTATATCACACCCTTATGTTTCTTTCAAGAAAATTACAGTTTTTCGGAAAGATGTTGTGGGGTATTTTTCTCTTATATAGGCTTTTTAGGTTCGTTGGCTTATTCTATAAAATGACTAACTTAGATAATATAGAAACTCACAAAAAAAACAACCTGGATTTTTCCAGATTGTTCAAACAATGATTAAGCTACGATAGCTTTTGCAACTTCCTCGGTTGTCATGCGAGAGAAATAATGTGTTGTGTCAATGGTTTTAAGTATAGCCAAGACATCTTCGTACTCGTAAGGGACACCGACCAGCAACTCTTCAATATCAGATACATCCCCGATACCAAAGAAATCTCCGTAAATCTTAACAGATTTGATAATTGAATTCTCAACATTGGCATAAGTTGAAATCTTACCTGCTGGGTAACGAACGTTACGCTCTACTGTGTATTCTGGCGACTGTCCGTAAGTCCAATCCCAGGTATTGAATTGTTTCTCATAAGAATCTTGAATCTTAGCCAATTCGTCTTCAGAAAGGACGTATTCTGTCATTTCTGGGTAGAATTCTTTCATTTTTTCCAAGATTTTATCTGAGAAATCATTTACAGTGATTTTTTCTGGCAATTCGTCTACAATGTTTGTCACACGAGCTCGTACAGATTTAACACCTTTTGATTCAATTTTGTCTTTGCTGACTTTGAGGGCTTGGCCAAGAACCGACATATCAACGTCAAAAAGCAAGCAACCATGGTGCATCATACGACCTTTATAGTAAGCTTGAGCATTTCCACAGAACTTTTTACCATCGATTTCAAGGTCATTACGCCCAGTAAATTCAGCTTTAACTCCCAAATCAGCAAGGGTTGCGATCACTGGTTGAGAGAAAGTCTTAAAGTCAAATGCCCCTTCATCTGCCTTGTTAGAGATGATAGTATAGTTGAGGTTATTTAAATCGTGATAAACAGCGCCACCACCAGACAAACGACGAACGACCTTGATACCATGAGCATCTGTATATTCTTTGTTAATCTCTTGAATGGTATTTTGGTGCTTACCGACAATGATAGCTGGACGGTTAATCCAAAGAATGAACAATTCATCTTCATTCGCCAATTCACGAAAGGCATAGGCTTCCAAAGCAATATTATAGGCAGGGTCATTTGATGTGTTTACAATATATTTCATGAGGTCTCCTCTTGTAATGTGATACTTATATTATAAAGGAAAACGGTGACAAAGTACACGAAGACGCCTTAGGTATAAGGATTTTCATGATGTAATAGTAGAAACTATATGGGGAGTTTTAGAATGATACAAAATCCTAGTAAATTAAGTCTCTTTTTCTCGAGGCTAACCAGTAAAATAAATAAAAAGGCCAAAGTAGCATTTGCTCTGCTTCTTTTTGTTGCTCTTGGAATGTTTCTCTATAATGCCTACCAAAGAGCTTATGAGTCTTTTATCTATGATAAAGAAATATATATTATATATTGAATTACCATCGTAAAATAACAAAAATTTATTTATGTAAACATCAGTTGATTATCCTATTAGCTGTGTTTTTTATGATAAATTGTGAAATATAGTGCACCCAAAAAACTCATAGCCTTTCATTGGTGTAAACTGTAAGTAACGAAACAAACAGAAGCCGAGATAAAACTATGAGCTACTCCCATCTTACCATAACCGACCGAATAAAGATAGAAACCTATAAAACCATCTATAACTGGCTCTACGCTAGTTTGATTGATCTGGATTTGAGCGTCCTTCAATATTGCACTTATTCTTGCAATTTATCGTAAAAAAACAAGACCATTTCTGATCTCGTTTTCGTTTTATACAATTAAGCTGTTATTTTGTGTGCCAGATGTCTTTGTCATACTGTTCGATTGTACGGTCAGATGAGAAGAATCCTGCTTCAGCGATGTTATAAACAACTTTTTTGTTCCATGCTTCTTGATCTTCGTAAGCTGCGTATACTTCTTCTTTCTTCTCGATGTATTCAGCCAAGTCAATCAATGTCATGAACCAGTCTTTAGAGATAAGTTCATTGTGGAGACGTTCCAAGCATTCTTTATCACCAAGTTTAACAAGGTCTTCGCTTACGATAAAGTCAACAGCTGCTTTGATGTTTGCATCTTTTTCATAGTAATCACGTGATACATAGCCAGCTTTGTCATAAAGGTCGATGATTGTATCAGAGTCTTTACCGAATGTGAAGATGTTTTCTGGTCCTACCAATTCAGCAATCTCAACGTTGGCACCGTCCATTGTACCAAGTGTAAGGGCACCATTAAGCATGAATTTCATGTTACCAGTACCTGAAGCTTCTTTAGAAGCCAATGAGATTTGTTCTGAGATATCTGTTGCTGGGATAAGGTGTTCAGCAACTGTTACGTTGTAGTTTTCAACCAAGTGAACGTTAAGGTATTTGCTTACTTCTGGATCATTGTTGATGAGTTCAGAAAGTGACAAGATCAAGTGAATGATGTCTTGAGCAATAACGTAGGCAGGAGCTGCTTTACCACCAAAGATGATAGTGATTTTACGTTTTGGAAGGTTTCCTTTTTTGATTTCCAAGTATTTGTGGATGACATACAAAGCGTTCATTTGTTGACGTTTGTATTCGTGGAAACGTTTGATTTGTGTATCAATGATTGAGTTTTCATCAAGATCGATACCTTTGTTGGCTTTAAGATAACGTTTAAGAGACAACTTGTTATCATATTTGATTTCAGACAAACGTTTGTGAACTGCTGGATCATCTGCAAAGGCAGCCAATTTTTCCAATTGAGTTGCGTCAGTAAGGTAACCATCACCAATCAATTCTTTGATGTAGTCAGCAAGTTCTTGGTTTGAGAATTCCAACCAACGACGGAATGTAATACCGTTTGTTTTGTTGTTGAAGCGTTCTGGGTAAAGGTCATAGAATGGTTTCAACTCAGAAGATTTAAGGATTTCTGTGTGAAGTGCTGCTACACCGTTAACGCTTGTAGAGAAGTGGATATCCATGTGTGCCATGTGAACACGGTTGTGTTCGTCAATGATTTGAACACGTGGATCTTCGAATTTTTCACGAACGATAGTATCCAATTTTTTGATGATAACAACAAGGTGTGGAACAACTTCTTCAAGGTAGTCAAGAGGCCATTTTTCAAGGGCTTCAGCCAAGATAGTGTGGTTTGTGTAACCAACCATTTTGCTTACGATTGCTACTGCTTCATCAAATTCAAATCCATGTTTTTCTGTCAAAAGACGGATCAATTCTGGAATTACCATTGATGGGTGAGTATCGTTGATTTGTACGTAAGCGTAATCTGGAAGGTCGTGAAGGTTAGATCCACGTTCGATAGCTTCGTCAATCAAAAGTTGAGCAGCGTTTGATACCATGAAGTATTGTTGGTAGATACGCAAGAGCTCACCTTTACGAGTTGAATCATCTGGATAAAGGAAAAGTGTCAAGTTTTTTTGGATTTCGTCTTGATCAAAAGTGATTCCTTTTTCAATTAAACCATAGTCCAAACCATTGATATCGAAGAGGTTAAGGTAGTTCTTAGTTTCTTTCTTGTAACCCAAGATATCCAAACGGTCCAAACGAGATTTCAAAGTGAAATTTTTGAATGGAACATCGTAAGAGATATCAGTTGGAACCAACCATGATTGATCTTCAATCCAGTAGTTTGGTTCAGCATATTGTTTGTTATCTTTGAAGACTTGTTTGAAAAGACCACAGTGATAGTTAAGACCAACACCTTCACCGTTAATACCAAGTGTTGACATAGAATCGATGAAGCATGAAGCCAAACGTCCCAAACCACCATTACCAAGAGATGGCTCTGGTTCAACATCTTCGATTTCACTAATTGATTTTCCGGCAGCAGCTAATTCAGCTTTCACATCTTTATAGATGCCCAAGTTAATCAAGTTATTAGACAAAAGTTTACCGATCAAGAACTCAGCTGAGATGTAGTAAACTTTACGTTTGCTATCGTTTTTAGGTTTTGGAGCAGCTGCTTCTTTTACAAATTCTAACAAAAGGTAGTAGATTTCTTCGTTTGAAAGTTCTTTAAGATTTTTATTTTTCGCTTCAACGTAATTTGTAAATGTAGACATTTTATTTATTTCCTCGATTATATCTTTCTGTAATATCAGTTAAAAATTCTTTCTTATCAACGGTGATTTCACCTGGAAGCATACGCCATTTCCAGTTTTCACCAACTGTGTTAGGGAAGTTTGTACGGCTATTTTCAGGTTTATCAAGGATATCCTGCATAGTCGCAATTGCTGTGTTGCTTACTGTAGCAAAGAGTGTGCGAAGAAGAGCACGTGTGATTGGTTCACCTTGACGACGGTTGATGTAAGCATCAGTGTAATCGCGTTGCTCTTGCGTCAAGTTGTCGTACCAACCGTTGATTACTTCATTATCATGTGTACCTGTGTAAGCAACTGAATGTTGTGTGTATACGTGTGGAATGTCGATGCTGTTTCCAGTAGTGTCATAGAAACCAAATTGAACAATCTTCATTCCAGGGTAACCACAGTCTGCAAGAAGTTTACGTGTCTTATCATCAATATTACCAAGGTCTTCGGCAATAATCTTAAGATCACCCAACTCTTCTTTAACCACTTTGAAGAGGTCATAACCAGGTCCTGGAACCCATTTACCATTTTCAGCAGTATCGTCTCCGCCAGGGATTTCCCAGAAATCAGAGAAGCCTTTGAAGTGGTCAATACGCAAGTAATCATAAAGTTTGAATGATTCTTGAATACGGAATACCCACCAAGAATAATTTTCAGTTTTATGTTTATCCCAAGCGTAGATTGGGTTACCCCAAAGTTGACCAGTAGCTGAGAAGTTATCTGGTGGAACTCCGGCAATGTAACGAGGTTTACATTCGGCATCTAGTTTGAAGAGGTGTGGTTGAGTCCAAACTTCAACACTATCAGCTGAAATGTAGATCGGCATGTCACCAATGATTTGAATACCATTTTTGTTAGCATAGGCTTTAAGTTCTGCCCATTGACTAAAGAAGAGGTATTGTACTACTTGGTGGTAAGTGATGACATCATCAAGTTCTTTGCGAAGTTTTTCAAGAGTTGCCTCATCGCGTTTAACCGCTTTTTTGTCATCCCAATCTTGAAGGGCTTTGTTATCAAAGTGTTCTTTGATAGCCATGAAGTCAGCATAATCTGCTAACCAGTTAGCATTTTCAGATTTGAAAGCTTCAAACTTCTTAGCTTCTTTTTTGTCAGCCAAGATTGCTTTTACAGCTTTTTCAAGAATTGGACGACGAGCTTCATAAACCTTAGCATAGTCGATAAACTCTGGATTTGAACCAAAGTCAACACCCTCAACATCTGCTTCAGTCAAGAAACCGTCACGGATAAGGAAATCCAAATCGATGAAGTGTGTGTTTCCCGCTACTGCTGAGAATGATTGGTAAGGTGAATCTCCATAACTTGTAGTAGTCAATGGCAAAATTTGCCAGTATGTTTGCTTTGTTTCTTTCAAGAAATCAACAAAGTCGTAGGCTGCTTGACCGAAAGATCCGATCCCGTAGTCACCTGGAAGTGATGTGATGTGCATCAAAACACCGCTTGCTCGTTTGTTCATAAAGTTTACCTCAAATAATTTTTTACACTAACGATTATAATGCAAACGTTTGCACTAGTCAAGAATTTTTAGCAAAAAAATATAAACTTTTTATTTTTTCTTTAAATCAACGTTCGTGAAATAAACGTTTTCATATAGTGAGTGCTTCTACTAACTTAATAGTGCTCTGGATTTTCTGAAAAACGATTGTCTAGGTAATAAAAAATGGTTGGTAACTTAAGTTACCAACCAAAAGTAAATATTTAAACCTTTTTTATCTCGTTGAGACACTCTCTCTTTCAATGAGTTTAAATGGAATTGTTATTTTCTGTGCCTTAGTTTGCGGATTTTTAAGAAGATCCAATAGCCTTCGGACACTTTCCTTCCCCAGTTCTTTAATATTAATGTCATAGGTAGTTAGGAAAGGATGCATGATTTCAGCAAAAGTTGAATTATTGAAAGAAATAATGGCGTAATCTTCGGGAACTCTGATTCCCTGATTATTTAACCAGTGTATAAACCGTAGGGCAATCAAGTCATCTTTAACGATTAAAGCAGTCAGTTGATAAGATTGCAAGCTCTCTTTCAATGAATCAATGACTCTAGATGAAAAAACAAGTTCTGGATAAGTTTCTAAATTAAATTTATTAGTCGCTTCGATATATCCTTGATAACGTTCTTGACCCACTTGACCAAAAAGATCATCTGTTACAAAACCAACCTTTTGGTGACCTTTAGTCCTTAAATAATTAACAGCTTCTTGTCCAAGTTCTTTATTATCATTATCAATATAGGTTACTTTATTATTGTTATCAACTGCTGCTCCAACAACTACGAAAGGAACTTTTTCTTTTAATAGGTAGTCTTTAACTGGATCTTTTTTTTCTGAATAGAGAATGATAAAGCCATCAGCCCGTTTTTGACGATGCATAAGCTCGACCTGTTTAACTAATTCTTCAAGTGTGGCCCCCGTAGCAATACTAATGACCTGAGAATGACAACTAGCTTCTTCATTAATTGCTGTTAGAATCTCCATATAGAATGGTTGACTAATTTTTTCACGGTCTGTTAAGGGAGGAAGAACAACACCTAAACTATGTGTTAAGCCTGTTGCCAACATTTGTGCTGCTGAGTTTGGTACATAACCTAATTCATCCATAGCTGCTCTTACTTTAACTTTGGTTTCTTCTGATATGGCCTGGTAATCCTTTAAGGTCCTGCTTACTGTTGATGGGCTGACACCAGCCCTCTTAGCAACATCTTTAATTGTAGCCATCATTTCCCTCTCATTTTTATAAATATTTCTTTATATTAGTAAAATACAAGAATTATTATAACTAAAATAAACAGTTCTTGCAATCGTTTGCAAAAAAAGTTTAATTTTTTTTTAGAAAACACTTGACAGATGTTGGAAACGGTTGCATAATATGTATCGTAAAATAAATTTCTGGAGGAAATAGAAATGAAAAAATGGCAAAAGGTATTACTTGGTAGTGCTGGACTTCTTGTAGCTGGTTCGCTCTTGGTAGCGTGTGGCTCAAACTCAAACAAAAGCTCAAGTTCAGATAGCAAGACTTTGAAACTTTGGGTTCCAACTGGTGCCAAAAAGTCTTATTCAAATACAGTAGCAGAGTTTGAAAAGAAATCTGGTTACAAAGTTGATATGGTTGAAATGGAAGACCCAAACGCTCAAGAAAACTTGACTAAAGATGCATCTACTGCTGCAGATGTCTTCTCGCTTCCACATGACCAACTTGGTAAATTGGTAGACGCTGGAGCTATCCAAGAGATTCCTGAGCAATACTCAAAAGAAATTACTAATCAAGATACGGAGCAAGCTGCCAAAGGTGCTCAATATAAAGGTAAAACCTACGCTTTCCCATATGGTATCGAAACACAAGTTACTTACTATAACAAGTCTAAGCTTAATGAAGAAGATGTTAAATCATATGAAACAATCACTTCTAAAGCTAAATTTGGTAGCAACTTGAAAGAAGTTAACGCTTATGTAACTGCTCCTCTCTTCCTTTCAGTTGGTGATACACTCTTTGGACCTAACGGTGAAGATGTGAAAGGTACTAACTGGGGTAACGAAGCTGGTGTCAACGTTCTTAAATTCATCGCAGCTCAAAAAGACAACAAAGGATTTGTCAATGTTGATTCAGCTAACATGATGGCTAAATTCGAAGATGGTTCAGTTGATGCATTCCAATCAGGACCATGGGACTACGCTGCAGCTGCTAAAGCCGTTGGTAAAGACAAGCTTGGTGTTGCTGTTTACCCAACAGTTAATATCGGTGGTCAAGATGTTCAACAAAAAGCCTTCATGGGTGTTAAACTTTACGCTGTTAACCAAACACCATCTAAAGGTAACGCTGAGCGTATCGCTGCTTCTTACCAATTGGCACAAGCTTTGACAAGTAAAGACAGTCAAAATAACCAATTCACTAATGAAGACCGCCACATCATCCCAGCTAACAAAGAAGTTCAAGCTTCTGAAGCAGTTAAAAATGATGCACTTGCACAAGCTGTAATCACTATGGGTTCATCTGATCAGTACACAACTGTTATGCCTAAACTTAGTCAAATGTCAGTCTTCTGGACTGAAAGTGCTGCTCTTATGAGTGACGCTTATAACGGTAAAATCAAGGAAGACCAATTCCTTACTAAATTACAACAATTTGATAAAGATTTGGCAGCAGCTAAATAAGAAACCTAACAAATGAGGAGGTAAAGAGGCAGGTCAAGTTCCTAGCCTCTTTCTCACTTACTTGTAGACAAAATAGAAACCATCACTAATCACACATTTATCTGAGGAGATATCTATGTCACAAACAATCTACGACACAACTCCTATGCGCCAGGTCTTCAAAAAAGGTACATGGGATGTCAAATTATCCTTTCTGGTAATGGGATTGGCAAACTTGGTCAACAAACAGTTTACCAAGGGATTGCTCTTCCTCCTTTCTGAGATTGCCTTTTTAGCGGCATTCGTTATCCAAATTATTCCTGCACTTCAAGGGATGATTAGCTTGGGGACTCAAGAACAGGGTGAGGCTGTTAAGGAAGTTAATGGTGTTAAACTTACTGTTCAGGTTGCTGGAGACAACTCTATGCTCTTGTTGATTTTTGGACTTGCGTCATTAATCTTCTGTGCAGTCTTCGTTTATATTTACTGGTGTAACCTTAAGAGTGCCCGTCATCTCATGGCTCTTAAACAATCGGGACGCAAGGTGCCGAACTTTATCGAGGACTTCAAGACCTTGGCTGACGGTCGCTTCCACATGGGGCTTATGACTGTCCCTTTGATTGGGGTTTTGCTATTTACAATCTTGCCTTTGATCTATATGGTTTGTTTGGCCTTTACTAACTTTGACCACAATCACCCAGCCCCTAAATCACTCTTCGATTGGGTCGGCTTTGCAAGTTTTGGTGAAGTTTTACAAGGTCGTATGGCTGGTACTTTCTTCCCACTTTTGACTTGGACCTTGATTTGGGCAGTTGCCGCAACAGCAACTACTTTCTTCTTCGGTATTGTCCTTGCCCTCTTGCTTAATACTAAGGGGCTTAAATTCAAGAAAGTATGGCGTACTCTATTCGTTATTACTATCGCCGTTCCTCAATTTGTATCACTTCTTTTGATGCGTAACTTCCTTAATGACCATGGGCCTTTGAATGGTTTGCTTCAAACCTTGCATCTCACTAATGGACCAATTCCATTCTTGACTGATCCTCTCTGGGCTAAGTTCTCTATTATCTTTGTTAATATGTGGATTGGTATTCCATTCACAATGTTGGTCGCAACTGGTATCATCATGAACTTGCCAACTGAGCAGATTGAAGCTGCTGAAATTGATGGAGCAAGCAAATTCCAAATCTTCAAGAGCATCACTTTCCCACAAATTCTCTTGATTATGGCACCGTCTTTGATTCAACAATTCATCGGTAATATCAATAACTTCAACGTTATCTACTTCCTTACTGGTGGTGGACCTACTAACTCTGAATACTATCAAGCAGGTTCAACTGACCTCTTGGTAACTTGGCTCTACAAACTGACTGTTAGCGCTAAAGACTACAACTTGGCATCTGTTATCGGTATCTTGATTTTTGCCATCTCTGCAACATTCAGTCTCTTGGCCTATACAAGATCATCTTCATTCAAGGAAGGGGCTGCTAAATAATGAAACGTAAGAAAAATCTATACCTAACTGGTACTTATATTCTATTGACAGTTCTAACTGTTATCTGGTTGATTCCGATTATTTGGATCTTCCTTACAAGTTTCCGTGGTGAAGGAGCTAATGCCGTACCATACTTCTTCCCTAAGACATACACTTTTAATAACTACATCAAACTATTCACCAGCGATGCTTATCCTTTTGGAAAATGGTTCATCAATACTTTCATCGTTGCTACATGTACATGTATCCTCTCAACTTTGATTACCGTAGGGATGGCCTACTCACTTAGCCGTATTAAATTCAAACACAGAAATGGCTTCTTGAAATTGGCACTTGTACTTAACATGTTCCCTGGATTCATGTCAATGATTGCGGTCTACTACATTTTGAAAGCCCTCAATTTGACACAAACCTTGACATCTTTGGTTTTGGTTTATTCTGCTGGAGCAGCTCTTGGTTTCTACATTGCGAAAGGTTTCTTTGATACCATTCCTTACTCATTGGATGAATCAGCAATGATTGATGGGGCAACTCGTCTTCAAATCTTCACTAAGATTACCTTGCCACTTTCTAAACCAATCATCGTCTACACTGCCCTCATGGCCTTCATGGGACCTTGGGTAGACTTCATCTTTGCATCTGTTATCCTTGGTGACGTTAAAGATAAATATACAGTTGCCCTTGGACTCTATCAAATGCTTAACCAAGACGCTATCAATGAATGGTTCCTTCCATTTACCGCAGGTGCTATTATCATCGCCATCCCAATCACCCTTCTCTTTATCTTCATGCAGAAATACTATGTTGAAGGTGTAACCGGCGGATCAGTTAAATAATAAAGGATAAATGATATGACAACTCTTAAACTGGATAAAATTTATAAAAAATACCCAAATGCAACTCACTACTCTGTCGAAGATTTCAGTATCGACATCAAAGACAAGGAATTCATCGTTTTCGTAGGTCCTTCAGGATGTGGTAAATCAACAACTCTCCGTATGGTTGCTGGTCTCGAGGAAATCACAGAAGGAACACTTTCTATTGATGGTGAGGTAGTTAATGACAAATCACCAAAAGATCGTGACATTGCCATGGTATTCCAAAACTACGCACTTTACCCTCACATGACTGTTTATGAAAATATGGCCTTTGGTCTTAAACTTCGTAAATATAAAAAAGACGATATCGACAAACGTGTGCGTGAAGCTGCGGCTAGCCTTGGTTTGACTGAGTTCTTAGATCGTAAGCCTGCAGACCTTTCTGGTGGTCAACGTCAACGTGTAGCTATGGGACGTGCTATCGTCCGTGATGCTAAAGTCTTCCTCATGGACGAGCCTCTCTCAAACTTGGACGCTAAACTTCGTGTGACCATGCGTGCTGAAATTGCTAAAATTACTCGTAATATTGGTGCTACTACTATCTACGTTACCCACGACCAAACAGAAGCCATGACTCTTGCTGACCGTATCGTTATCATGAGTTCAACTAAGAACCCTGATGGTTCTGGTACTATTGGACGTATCGAGCAAATTGGTACCCCTCAGGAACTTTATAATGAGCCAGCCAATAAATTTGTTGCTGGATTTATCGGAAGTCCTGCCATGAACTTCTTCAATGTGAAGGTTGATGGTAACCGTATCACTAACTCTGAAGGTTTGGATATTGTGATCTCTGAAGGTCAAGCTAAAATCTTAAGGGAAACAGGTTACCAAGGTAAGGAAGTTATCTTCGGTATCCGTCCTGAAGACGTTTCTAGTCGTCCAATCGTTCAAGAAGTATATCCAGATGCCAATGTTGATGCTGAAGTAGTCGTTTCAGAGCTTCTCGGTGCAGAAACAATGCTTTACCTAAAACTCGGAGAAACTGAATTTGCTGCCCGTGTTGATGCGCGTGACTTCCATAATCCTGGTGAAAAAGTTAACCTTACTTTCAACGTTGCTAAAGGTCACTTCTTCGACGCTGAAACAGAAAAACGTATCAGTTTGTAAGATAAAAAAATCAGCTCAAGGGGCTGATTTTTTGTTTGGCATGATTAAATCATATTCTAACTAATACTTCCTATTACTCACTAAACATATTTCTTTCAATCTATGAAATAATATCCTTCGTCTGATCGACAAGTGGTTAAACAAGGATAGATAGTGCTAAAAAAGACCCCGAGCTTATGTGGAAGTTAGCTTGGGGCCTTTTCTTGCCTATGATATAGACTTACTATTCAATACAAGTGTATCATGTCATAAAAGCTTAGAATTGTCAAGAAGCTTGAAGATGTCCACTAAGTAGATATCCTAGTCTTTAGTCTTGTCTTCTTCGTCTTTTTTATCATGATCAGTCTTATTTACGGCTGCTTTAAATTCGGATAACATTTTACCAATGGATTGGCCAAGTTCTGGCAAGCGTTTGGGACCAAAAATAAGGAGGGCTCCTAGGACAATAATAATAAGTCCTGGGGCTCCGATATCACGTAGAATTCCCATAAGATCTCCTTTCTATTTATCTTTATATGTTCTTTGTTTTCGTATATAAATGACCTTGCTAAGAGTCACACTAACTTCATAAAGCAAAATTAAGGGAGCAGTCATGGCCAAGTCACTAATAAAGTCAGCTGGTGTCAGAATGACTGCCAAAACCAGGAGAATAAAGTAGGCATAGCGTCTATAGCGTGTCAGAAATACTGGTGTTATTATGCCGATAGATGTCAGAAAACTTACAACTACAGGTAGTTCAAAGAGAACTGCTAAAGGCACTGTCGTATGCAGTAAAAAACTAAGGTAGTTTTGTGCTGTAATTTGTGTATCAAAGAGTCCTTCACCTAGTTTTAATAGCACTTCCAAGATAGCTGGACTAACAAAATAATAACCAAAGGCCAACCCCAATACAAAACAGACAAAAGTTGCTGGAATATAAGCAAAAATAGCACGCGCTTCATTATCCCTCAAACCAGGTTTTACAAACTTCCAAATCTGGTAGGTGGTAAAAGGCAAGGTAACCGTAAAAGCCATGAGACTGGCTAAGTTAATGTAAATCCAGAGAATATCGTTAGGACCAAGAACCAATAAAGGCTTATCAAATCCTCTAGTCAGATAAGCATAGAGCTCCCCAGCAAACAAGAAGGTGATACAGAAAACTAAGAAAAAGCATAATACTACTGCAATGAAGCGTCTCCGAAATTCCACCAGATGCTCAACAATGGTCATCTCGTCCTTACTTCTTGCCATGCTGTTTCACCGTTACGAAGGCAATAATAGCAATAAAGATAAGTTGTGGCATCAAGACTTCCCAGCTTGGATAGATACCAGCCCAATCAATGGTTGGGAAACCACTAATCAAATGATTGGACATCATATTAGTCAACTGAAGGGCATGAATGCTGACACCGAGCATCTTGAAGGCCAAGGCATAAATCAACCAAGTCAAAATAAAGAAAATACGATGCGGTTTAATATAGTGACTAGCTTTGGTCATAGCTACAGCAATAATAACAAGAACTGCAATGGCTGAACCAATACCAATCAAGAAATTAGCTGTCGTGATACGTGGGATAATACCAACATAGAAAAGGATCGTCTCGGCCCCTTCACGGAAGACAGCCAAGAAACTGAGGGCAAACATAGATACAAAACTTCCAGTAGCCGTCACCGTCTTCATCTGGCGGTCCATAAAGTCATTCCACTGTTTGACTGAAGACTTACTATGGAGCCAGATTCCAATCAGAATCATCATCGCAACTGCAAAGATACCAACGCCCCCCTCAATAATTTCACGGTTAGCCCCTGAGGTCACAGCTGGAAAGACAACTTGTAAGATAACAGCTATAACTGCGCTGGCAAGAACACCAGCAATGGCTCCGCCATAAACCCATTTGAGTCCCTTACGCATCTTAGCTGCCTTAAGAGTTGTCACAAGGGCCATAACGATGAGGAGGGCTTCTACCCCTTCACGTAAGAGAATCAACATGGCATCAAAGGCATTATAAGAAGCGCTGGTATCGATAGCAGATAGGTCTGTAATCAAGGCTTGCAGTTTGTCCTGATAAGTTTTTTCTTTCCCCTTAACCATTATAACCGGTGTTTCACTCTCCACGCGCGTATAGAGGCTAGGGTTAGTCGTACTTACATCACCTTCAATGGTTGGCCAGATAGTAATGAACTTTTTCATAGTTGCCGCAGCCGTTTTTTCATTACCTGCTTGGAATTGACCTAGAGCTTTTTCCAAGAGCTTAATACCATCTTTTAGTGTTAGACTGGTGCTCGTACTATCAAGAGGAACACCCTTGATAAAGTCATCAATCCCACCCTTGAGGTCATCATAGGACGACTGGATGCTGGTGAAATCAGTTGGCTCCGTCTCAATACTGCTTCGCAAAAGCGAAATAGCCGTCTCAATCTTGCCGTAGTAGGCAGTACTATGGTCACGGACAACAGCTTCATTTCGCGTCCAAGCATTATTTAATTCCCCGTAAGTTTTACGGGTCGCAGTTAGGTCTTTAGATGTAATGGCATCCTGTAAATTCTTAAAATAAGGATTGAGACGTGTCTCAAGTTTTTCCTTTTCGGTATCCAAATCAACAGGATTTTGCTCTTTTTCAAATCTTAGAAGGACTGACGAAATAGAGGTTAGGTCCTCTTCTTTCACGTCACCTTTAATATCAAGAGCCTTGCTGACTTTTTGACCAGCCTTAGAATCGTGATTTTCTTTTGTTTCGAAATCAGTCTTAATCTCACCGACTAATTCCTTAGCTTTTGCTTGATCCTTGTTTTGAACAGCTGTTGTTGCATCCGTGATTTTGATATAGAGATCACTATAGGATTCAGCAGCTACTGGATAGGTCAAGAATAGAGCTAGAAGTCCAAGCAAAACGAGGAGTTTATTCAAAGAGTGCTTGACCAAGGTAGCCTCCTTTCTCCACGCCAGCAAAGCAAGCAAAGAGCCCACTTCCAATATGGGTGATGTACTCGTTCATCTTGTCTACAGCACCAAGATTAGTCTGTATTTTGACAAAATGGTCTGGATCCTTCTGGTAGGCAATGAAAATCAAACCTGCATCAAACTGGCCAGTTCTCTCATCAATACCATCAGAATAGGAATAGGAACGACGTAAGATAGGAAGGTCTACTTCTTTAGCCAAACGCACATGCGAATCGACTGGTAGTTTTGATAAATCTACTTCGTCAAACTCATCTTTCTTGCCAAAAGGAGCACCTGATTCCTTGTAACGTCCAAAGGTGTTTTCCTGTTCCTGCAAATTGGTACGATCCCAAGTCTCCAAGTGCATCTGTACCAGACGAAGAGCCATATAAGAACCGCCCTTCATCCAATCTTTACTATCAGTCCAGACAACCTTGTCGAATTCCTTTTCTGTCGTAACATTAGCAGTTCCGTCCTTGAAGCCAAAGAGATTTCGTGGCGTTTCCTTGCGGTCACCAATAGCAGCAAAACCTGATTTGCTCCACTTCATGGTGATTTTATTACGACCTTTGCGAATCAGATTGCGAACAGCATGAAAGACCACTTGTTCATCATCTGCACAGGCTTGAATGACGATATCCCCACCCGTATACTTGTCCTGTAGCTGCTCCTTGGGAAATGGAGGTAAATCACGGAAGAGCTTAGGACGCTTAGATTCCAAACCAAGTTTTTTAAGAAAATCAGCCGAGACACCAAAAGTCAGGCTCAAGCGATAGGGGTTGAGTCCCACTGTTTCACCAGTATCACTTGGTGGTAAGAGGGCATTGGAACCATCTTTTTTGACCAGCTCTCCATCGACCAATTTACTACTATAATCTGTCCAGTCTTTAAAAAGCTGAATCACTTCTTTTTTATCAGTTGTATGAAGATCTAGAACCACCAAGTAGCAAGCCTTCTGCATGGGTGTCGTAATCCCAGCCTGGTGCTTGCCATAGAAGCTAATATCCTCATCCCCATCAAGGGCTTTTTTTGTTGAACTATCCTGATTAGCGAAAAAAGCAGATGCACCAGAAAGACCAAGCGCAAGCCCAGCCCCTCCAATACCTGCTTTTTTAAGAAATTCACGACGGTCCATTTTTTTATATAAAAATTTTTCGTCAGTCATTTTTCTTATTTCCCATCTAGGATAACACCCATTTGTGATAATGGTTCACCAAGTTTAGTTACAGCTTCGGCCAATTCCTTAGTATCTGTCTCACTCAAATCTGTATAAGACTTATAGTTTTTCTCATCAGTCATGTGTTTGTCCAAAAGACCATTGACATTCTTGAATTCTGTTTCCAAAGTCTTAACAAGCTTAGCATCTTTCTTTTGGATCAATGGCTTGAAGAGTTCGAAGATTTTCTCTGCCCCTTCAATATTGGCACGGAAGTCGTAAAGATCAGTGTGTGAGAAGACTTCTTCTTCACCTGTAATCTTTTGAGTAGCAACTTCGTTCAGAAGGTCTACAGCTCCAGTCAACATGATATCTGGAGTGACTTTAACAGTTGCAATTTTAGCCTTAAGTTCCTTGATATCGTTGACCAATTGATCTGCATAGGCAGCTGTACCATCTGTCGTGTTGTCTTGCCACATAATACGTTCAATACGGTGGAAACCTGACCAGCCATCTTCTGATTTATTTTCGTCCATGTAATCAACCAAACGGTAGTCGATTTTCACATCAGACTCACCAAAGCTTTCGGCAATTGGTTCTGAACGTTCGTAAGCCATACGAACCAATGGGTATTGTTTCTTAGCTTCTTCAAGATTTCCTGACTTAAGGGTCTCACTGAATCCTTCAGTATCTTTCAAAAGCTGATCGATTTCGCCTTCAACGAAAGTCTTATAATCACTTGTGGCATGCTTCAATTGTTTTTGCTCACTGGCTGTGAGTTTTGAGTTAGTCGATCTAGAATTACTTGAATTACCAGATTTGGCACAAGCCGTCAATAAAAGTCCTGATGCCAAAAAAACAACTCCAAGTTTGTTAAGTTTTTTCATGAATGTCTCCTATTTTCAAGATAGTGTTCGACATTTGTCGTTATATATGTGAATCGTTTGTTATTTCGATATGAAAAACGAACGATGATAAGTCAATAATGGTCTCTCATATGTAAGAGAACATATTCTAAACTAACAAAAGAAACCAGCACTGTCAACGGTTTTAGGCTATTTAAGAACTATTCTAAAGAGCAGATAAGAATGATTCTAAATAAAAGAAAAACAACAGGAAATAACCTGTTGTTACTAATTATTTTATCCGACGTTTTCGAAGGAATCCTAGGCTAAGAATGCTTAAGAGACCTGTTACAAAGAGTCCACGATTTGTCTTTTCACCAGTAGATGGCAGTTTCTTATCAGTTTGACGACTAGCTTCAGTCTCAGCCTGAACATTGCCATGATTAACAAGATCAGCATCTCCGGCAAGATCCTCTTGACTTGAAGTCTTGACTCTTGTTTTAGTTGCCTCAGTATCTTTGCCACCAAATGAATCAGTCTTTTCAGAAGGCTTAGCTACTTCCTCAGTTGGTGTCTGAGCATTGGTTAAACGAATAATCGTCGCTGTTAATGGATCCAAAGTCAAAATGTGATTATCGATTGCAACACCTGATAGCTCACTAATTCCAGATAGATTAACTTGATTGCCATCTGCTAAAACCATATAGGATAGACCATCTGTAAGCTTGCTCAAATCAAACTGACGAGCCTTGCTATCAGCATTGACATAGACAAGGTAACGGTCTCCATTGGAAGCAACAGTTTGGTATCCTAATACCAAATCCTCTTGAGCGACATTATCCTGACCAGGAACCGTCAATAGCGTCACACGAGCATCCACATCTGCTTTAGATTTGAAATTGAAGGCATCCGTCGACTTACGTAATGCAATTAACCCTTTGGTAAAGGCACGCGTTTTTGTATTTTCTGGGAAGGCCTGGCTATCAGTCGCTTTAGTCCAGTCAAAATGGTTAACCGCATCACTAGAATCATAAGAATCATGGATGAAGTAAGGATAATAAAATGGATTTCCCTTTTCATCAACTAAGAGGTGCGACTTATTCGGCACCTTGTCCTCAGCCACAGGATAACGGTAGGCAGGATCACGGAACTGTTTGGTGCGGCCGTATTCCTGACCAGAGTGAATAAATGGTGTTCCCTGAGCAGTCAAGACCATAAGGTTTCCCAGACGCAAGCGACGATGAATTTCAGCATTATTCTCAGGCTTGCTTGGATCCTTCTTGATTGATTGGGCAATGATATCAAAAAGGGTCAAATTATCATGAGCAGCAATATACTGGATAACATCTCCTGGTGAATCAGCCTCAAAGTTAGTAGGTTGTGCCTTGATATTATCAAAAACCTTATTAATATCACGTTTTCCACCTGTGATGAAGGCAGGTGTTCCCTCGTTTGGATAACCTGATTTGAGGGTGTTTCGAATATCATCTGAAAATACAGCTACGGTATCTGTGTCTTTCATCCAAGACTGATCGGCAGGCTGAACAGGGCTATTTTCATCGCCAGCATAAGTCACCCAACCCTCACCAAGCATAATGAGATTTGGATTAAGGGCGCGTGCAGTATTGTAAGCTTGCTCGATACTTTCAGCATCATGGTCACCCATCATATCAAAGCGGAAACCATCCACCTTGTATTCCTTAGTCAAATAAGCAATGGAATCCACCAAGACACGACGACTCATATAGTGAGTCGTACCTAGACGACCGCCTCCAAAACTCGAACGAGGAGTGCCATCAGCATCCATAAAGTGATAGTAATTTGGCTCAAGGTCTTCAAAGATAGCTGTCTTGGCAGTATGATTGTAAACCACATCCAAGATAACACCCATACCATGGGCATGAATAGCTGCAACTAAATTCTTGAATTCTTCAATACGTTTAGCTGGATCACTAGGGTTTTCAGAATACATACCCGTCAAAGAGAAATAGTTTTGTGGGTCATAGCCCCAGTTGTAGTTACTATCGCTTGAGGCATAGGCATCCAAACGCTTTCCATTTTGCATTTCATTAACAAAATAGTAGCTCAATACTGGCAAAAGCTGGATATGGGTAACCCCAAGGTCTTTAAGATAATCCAAACGCTCCGCAAAGGCTGCAAAAGTCCCAAACTGATGCTTCAATTCAGCAGAGATAGCCTTATCAGAGGTAAAATCACGGACATGGGCCTCATAAATGATAGCATCTTCACGAGACTTAAAGTTAGGAATCTTAGCGTAGTCAAGGTCTTTTGGTCCATAATTAGCGGGGTCTACAAAGGCAGCCTTAGCAATCTTATGTTCAGGTCCCTTACTGGCATCGTCACTATTCCAAGCGGCCAAAGATTTCGCATATGGATCAAGAACAATTACCGACTGATCACCACGTTTAATGCGGTATTGATAGTAATAGCCTGTTAAGTTTTCAAGGCCAAAATCAGTTGCAAGGAGGTCAGCTTGCCAAGTACCTCGAGGGCCTTTGCTTAGAGTATGTTCAGCAAGCACCTTGTCTTGATTATTCTTATCATAGACAATGATATCAACTTGATCAGCACTTGGTGACCAAAGTGTCACATGTGCCTTAGTACCATTTTCTTCTAGTCGAGCACCCAATTCACCATCATAACTGTAGAGGGCATCCTTTAATTGCCAGCTCTCAGATGTTTTAAAACTATCACTGCCCAAAGTGACCTTGTAAGGTAGATTTTCCGCAGCAAAATCACCTGTTAATGTAGCTTTTTTGAGTTTAGCATCCAAATCAAGCTGTTTCAGAGTTACACTGTTACCATCCTTATCCGTCACCTTAAGGTCTTTGAGAATGTCCTCAGATGAGACCTCGTCTAAGTTTGTGAAGCTAAGTTCGATTTGGCTTGGACTAAGCTGCTGAGCCCCAGTTAAACGCACATCCTTGACAAAGTAAGGATTGGTGTAGGCTGTCGGATCAGTATCTCGCACAAAAAGCTGACGAGATTTTTTCAAGTCACTAAATTTATAGTCATTTGGTTGAATTTTCACATCATCTCCTGTTTTGCTCTCATCTAAGAGTAAAAATCCGATAGATTTAGCTGCCTCTGTTAGCGGAATATCTAAGTAGGCACCATACTTACCATTCGGTTGGAAATTGACACCATCAGGCCAATTGCTTGGAGCATCCTTAACGTCACCCCAATACCAGACAGACTTATTGCTATAGTTGCCATCCGTACGGAAATAATTGATACGAACGTGGTCTTGAGGGATAGGTTGATAGCTGTAAACTTGGAAATCTTTGTCAATCCAGGCCTCATTCATTTGAGGGCTAAGAATTTCGACTGCTTTATCTCCTGAAAGGTTCGTTCCAGCGGCATTATTAATCAAGAAGCTAAGTTTTTTAGGTGATGAAGACAGCTTTACATCCAAGTAAACACCATAATCATCCTGTTTGGCTTCTGCAAATGAGGTTGCCCCTGTCGGCCAAACACCCTTTTGAGATGATGGTGTCTCAACATCATCCCAAGTCCAAAGTCCAAGCGATGACTTGTCTGGACTTGGTAACTCTTGGAAATGCAAACGAATAGTCCCCTCAGCAATAGGATCCTCAGATGCATTCGTAAGAGCTTGACTATTATTAGTACTTACTGCTTTTGACGTGTTTTCGCTAGTTTCAGTTAGCTTGGTAGTCTCAGTGCGGCTAGTATTTTCTTTTGGAAGAGAATCTGGCTCATTTGCCTTGGAAACAGAGTCATTCTCAGCTGTTACAGGAGCTGCTGGCGTTTCAGTTACTAGGCCACTGGTGGTAAGACTAGAATCAGCTGATTCTACCTGTGTACTTGAGGCAGGTGTTGACACTACTTCTTCTGCCTTGACTCCATGAGTAGCAGCAAAGCTCAAAAAAACAGCTCCAATGGTTACAGAAGCCAACCCTAACTTGTACTTGCGAAGACTATAACGAAGGACTTTTTCGTCATTAGTTTGAGTATTCCTTTTCATACTAACTCCTTTTGTTGACGTTTTCATGTTTTTTAATATACCATTTAGCTTTCATTTATGCAAGCGTTTTCTCTTCTTAGGAATAAAAAAGAGAGAACCATAAGATTCTCTCAATCTATTAGTTATAAATAGAATAGTAACGCTTAATCCCTGCCACGATTGCGTTAGCTAAAGTCTCCTGATAAGAAGAGGTATTCAAACGGGCTGCTTCTTGAGGATTTGACAAGAAACCAAGTTCAAGAAGGACTGCCGGAGCTGTTGTTTCACGCAATACTGCAAAGGTTTGACGTTTTACGCCCTGATTCTGTGCTCCTGTCGCATTAATAAGACTGGACTGGATGGCATTAGCCAAGGTGTCACTCATGCTCAAACGAGTTGGATTGGCATGATAGGTCGCATTAATACGTGATGGGTATTCTGCATAAGGTTGGTAATAATAAGTCTCAATACCCTGTTCTGCAGAACTTCCTGAAGCATTGATGTGAATACTTACGAAGATATCAGATTCAGAGGCATTAGCTGCACGTGAACGATCTGTCAAATCAACATAGGTATCACTGGTACGTGTGGTTACAACTCGATAACCTTCTGCTTCTAGTTTAGCTTTCACGCGGCTTTGGATAGCCAAGGTCAAGCTCTTTTCAGCGATACCAAAGTAAGAAGCACCTGGATCATAGCCACCATGACCAGCATCCAGATAGACAATTTTATTAAAAACATCGTAGTTTCCTCTTGATGCTGAACCCATTTTCTTAGGTGCCACCACATCAGCTGAAGTTGCCCCAAATCCGATATTCTTACCTGAAGCATCAACAATATAGCCATGAACGATGTACTTGCCTGAATTCCACTTGTGCTGACTAGCTGAAATAGTTACTTTATAAGAACCATCATCCTGTTTTGTGGCATTATGCCAAACAAGATCATCCTGACCATTCTGCTCAGACCAGACGGGGATTACCACACCTGAAATACCACTTGGATTCGTCAGATTGGTGATAAGAACATCAAAGGTTCCACGATTTTTATCATTATTGGTAATAGTTAAGGTTCCCTGAGTCTTAGTGATATCAAGTGTCACTTGTTTGCCACTTAGGCCAATGTATTTACCATCATTGTCAACCAGATAGACATGAGAATTATAAAGACCGCTATCACCCTTATGATTGCTTGAACGAACGGTCACCTTATAGTCTCCATTAGCTTGCTTAACTGCCTTGTACCAGATGATATCATCTTGACCATTCTTTTCTGACCAGGTTGGAACTAGAACTTCTTTGAAACCTCGTGGGGCAACCAAGTTTGAAATGACTACATCATAGCTACCAGTAGCATTGTTGAGACCAGTGATAGCAAGGTCGGCTTTGGGTTCTGACAAAGTAACATTTGTTTGTGTCCCTCCCACACCAACTTGTGAGCCGTCATTTAAAATATAGTACAAATGAATATTGTACAAGCCTGTTGAGTTTTTATGGTTAATAGCTTGAACATTTACCGTATAAGTTCCATTGGATTGACGAGTCGCTTCATACCAACGAATATCATCTTGCCCGTCAACCTCAGACCAGATAGGCACTTGAACCGTACGCACACCCTTAGGACTATAGACATCACTAATAATAACATCAAAAGTTCCAGTGTCTTTATTGTTATTAACTACTGAAATAGTGCCGACTGGCTTATTATGTTTTACATCTACAATTGTTTCAGTGACATAATGACGTTGATTGGCATTATCTACGATATAAAGGTCAGCACGGTAATTTCCTAGAGAATTCTTATGCTCACTAGCCTTAATAGTAACACGGTAGCTACCATCAGATTGACGACTTGCTTTGTGCCAAACCAAATCATCTTGTCCGTTAACTAGACTCCATGATGGGACTAAGACTTCCTTAACCCCATTTGGTGCAACGATATTGCGAATAACAGCGTCAAAAGTACCTAAATCAGCATTATTATTTTCAATAACGAGACTTGCGCTAGGGCGAGTTTGAGTAACTTCTACCACTTTTTCGGTGAGATAGAAACGTTTGTTAGAGTCATCTACGATGTAGGCATCGGCACGGTATTTACCAGTTGAATTCTTATGATCCGTTGCTTTGATAGTAACTCGGTAAGAACCATCAGATTGACGACTTGCCTTATGCCAGATAAGGTCATCCTGGCCACCAGACAGGCTCCATGAAGGAACAAGAACCTCTTTCAAACCTGTAGGAGCAACAATGTTACGAACAACGGCGTCAAAAGTACCTGTTGCAGTGTTGTTGTTTTCAATCGTAAGGACACCGCTTGGTCGAGCATAATCTACAGACACCACTTTTTCAGAAATGTAGTGTCGATTATTAGCGTTGTCCACGATATAGGCATCGGCACGGTAATTCCCTTTACTGCTCTTATGCTCACTTGCCTTTATAGTTACACGATAGCTACCATCACTTTGCTTAGTAGCCTTATGCCAGATAAGGTCATCCTGACCGCCAGCTAAACTCCATGAAGGAACAAGAACCTCTTTCAAACCTGTAGGAGCAACAATATTACGGACAACAGCATCAAAAGTACCTGCTTTAGTATTATTGTTTTCAATCGTAAGAACACCACTTGGTCGAGCATAATCTACAGACACTACTTTTTCGGCAATATAATGGCGATTGTTAGAGTTATCCACGATATAGGCATCGGCACGGTAATTCCCTGTATTACCCTTATGCTCACTTGCCTTTATAGTGACACGATAGCTACCATCGCTTTGCTTAGTAGCCTTATGCCAGATAAGGTCATCTTGACCACCAGCCAGGCTCCATGATGGGACTAAAACCTCTTTAATACCTAGTGGTGCTGAGATATTAGTGATAACAGCGTCAAAAGTACCTGCCTTAACGTTGTTATTCTCAATAGCAAAACTTGCTTTGGGTTTCAACTGCTCTGGTGTCTTACCAATGAAGACTTGAGTAGTTGTTCCACCAACACCCGTCAATTGTCCGTCTTTTTGAACATAATAAAGGTGAACATTATAAAGGCCTGTTGAGTTTTTATGAGCTGAAGCTTTAACGTTTACTGTGTAAGTGCCATTATTTTGACGGTTAGCCGTATACCAGATAATGTCATCTTGGCCATTAATTTCTGACCAAATTGGAACAGAGACTGTTTGAACACCATTTGGTGCTTTGACATTAGAGATGACAACATCAAAGCTACCAAGAGTTGGATTGTTATTAACAATAGAAATAGTCCCACTCAAATCGCCTTGAGTTGGATCTGCTTCAACACTGGCATTAGCAGTAAATCGTCCAGTATAGTCAACACTTTGATCAAAGACATGTTTGCCCGGCAAAAGATTAGCTGTCGCTGAGAACTGCCATGCACCAGTTTTACCGTTATAACGCATATTCTTTGCACTAGTAGCCGTAAGTGTTGCTGATGGATATTGGGCAACCCAGAAGTTTTCAATACCAAATTGAGAGGTAGAGACAGGTCCACGATAGCCTAGATTGTTCTCATCCAACCAACTAGCACTAGTATAGAACATCAAGTTATTGTAACCATACTTGCGCATTTCATTAACCCATGCTTGAGTGTTACGGTTGATATTAGGAAGCATGTTAGAATCTTCAAAATCGTTAACCATAACAGTGCTCTTTGGAAGGTTAAGTCTTTGTGCTGCCTCGATATAGAAACGAGCCTCTGCACGTGCTTCTTCCTCAGTTGTGTATCGAGAAAAATGATAAGTCGATACTTGGAGGCCTGCGATTTGCGCATTGCGAACCTGTGATGGAGCTTTGGGATTATTGTACCAAGTGTCTTCAGTCAATTTAACGACGACACCACCCACACCTTGACGTGCAAGAGCACGGTAATCATCTACACTGATATCGCCATTGTGGCTGCTGACATCAATAAAAGTCTTATGATGAACCCTAAGAGTTGTCGAAGAGACATCTGAAGAATTCGTTAATTTAGCAGGCTTGGCAACAGCCTTGTTAGAAGCCTCAGAAGCCGTTGAATGTGCAGAAGCAGTCACACTCTCAGAGCTAGCATTTGAAGGCACTACTGATGTAGACGTAACAGTCGTTGTTGAGTTAGCAACATATGTTGATGCAGTTGAGGTTACATCCGCCACACGAGGTGCTTCCGAATTTTGCTTAGCAGGAGCTGTAGAGGCAGGAACTGAAACAGTTGAGCTTGGTGTTTCAATAAGTGACGCTTCACCACCCAAAATATCTGCTACGGTTGCAGGCTGATAGTGGTTTCCTTCAGCAATAGGAGGCGCTTGTGTTGACACTTCATCTGCTTGACCAACCTGAGTAGTTACAGCCAAGAGAACAGCCGCACTGGCATAGTAGATAAAATCTTTCGTTCGCATTTAACTTTCCTTTTGCATTTGTAATACTTGAACCATTTTACCACAGAAAAACTCTCATGGAAAGGTTATTATTAAAAAGTTTCTACATAAGATAGAGCTATTATAGAATCATAAACAAACTATTTTTCTTGATAGAAAACTATTTAACTTATTATTCGTATTTTTCTTTAAAACTATTGAAAATCCGTAACGATTTTTTAATAAATACAAATGATAATATTTGAAAAAATTCCCGAACATCTGTCCGAGAATTTAATTTATCTTATTTACGTTTTGGTGGGTTATGGATGGCTTCTCCAAGTACGTCAGCAAAAGCTTCATACATATTTTCAGAGAAAGTTGGGTGACCATGGATAGATTGCAAAAGCTCATCTACAGTCAATTCATTTTCCATAATAGTTGATGCTTCGTTAATCAATTCAGCTGCTGCTGGACCGATAATGTGAACACCAAGGATTTCATGGTACTTCGCATCTGCAACGACTTTAACAAAACCTTGAGCTTCGTTTGAAGCAATGGCACGTCCGTTACCAGCAAAACTTGATTTACCAACGAGAATATCACCATATTTAGAGCGCGCTTCTTCTTCAGTAATACCACACATCGCAACTTCTGGGTGAGTGTAAACTGCCGCTGGTGTGTAATCAAGGTGTGCCTTACGGACATTACCATGCATAGCATTTTCGGCAGCTACTTCACCCATGCGGTAAGCAGCGTGAGCAAGCATCTTAGTTCCGTTTACATCACCAGGAGCGTAGATACCAGGAATAGAAGTTTCTTGGTATTCATTTACTTTGATACGGCCTCGGTCGAGTTCAAGGTTAAGATTTTCAAGACCGTTCAATTGTGGCACACGCCCTATTGAGAGAAGAGCACGATCAGCCACAATCTCTTCGCCATTATTGAGCTTAAGGGTTAATTGGTTATTGCCTTCAACAATTTCAGAAACCCCAACAGATGTCATGATCTTCATACCCTTCTTAGCAAGGATTTTTTGAAGTTCAAGTGACACTTCTTTATCCATAGCAGGAATAATGCGGTCAGCCATCTCAACAACAGTCACTTCTACACCGTATGAGGCATAAACAAGACCAAGCTCGATACCAACGACACCACCACCCATAACAGCAAGTGATTTAGGCAATTCGCGTAAGTCAAGAATATCATCTGATGTCATCACAAGTTGTGAATCAATTCCAGGGATATTAATACGTGATACTTTTGATCCAGTTGCAAGGATGATGTTACGTCCCTTGATTGTTTCTGAGCCAATAGTAACAGTCTTATCTGGGTTAACTTGACCAAGGCCATTGAAAATAGTTACCTTATTAGCCTTCAGAAGACCTTGCACACCACCTGTAAGGGTCTTAACAACAGAGTTCTTAAAGTCAACCGTCTTATCCATATCGATGGTGTAGTTTGTTGATGCTAGGTTGATACCACGACCTGCTGCAATCTTAAGCCCATCAAGGATTTCTGCATTTTTAAGGTAGGTCTTAGTTGGGATACATCCTTTATTCAAACAAGTTCCACCAAATTCAGATTTTTCAACGATGGCAACCTTACCGCCAAGTTGTGCCCCACGAATGGCAGAATAGTAACCAGCAGGACCACCACCGACAACGATAATATCGTATTCATTGTCAGCAAGGGGAGTTTTTTCTGCAGCGGCTGGAGCAGCTTGGGCAGGAGCTTTAGGAACTTCGAGTCCAGCTGATTCCAATTGAGCAGTTGCTTCTGCAACAGGTGCACTCGTAGCATTATCAGCCACAACCTCACCTTCTGCTCCAATATAACCGATAACCTCAGTAACTGGAACTGTTTCACCAGCCTGACGGGTAATCTTCAAAAGAACACCAGAATCTTCTGCTTCAAGTTCCATGTTCGTTTTATCTGACATGATTTCAAGAAGGATATCTCCCTCATTAACCACATCACCCTCTTGTTTCTTCCACTCGATGATTTCGCCTTCCTGCATATCAACACCAAGCTTAGGCATAATAATCTCAAAAGCCATATTTTATGATACTAAGAACGCTAAAATGCGACAGAATTTTAGGAGTTTTACGTTAGTGTGCTTGCACACCAGTAAAACTATCTAAATTCCGAAGCATTTCGTTCGAGTTCAAATTGACTCAAACGCTTTAACGCTCTCTCCTTTCTATTTAAAACTTCAGTTTTCAGATATTTTTTTCTTAAATCAACAATTCCATAGGATTTTCAATCAAATGTTTCAAATCAACCATGAATTTGGCACCATTCATACCATCTACAATACGGTGGTCAATTGTCAAGCATAGCCCCATGATTGGACGTACGACAACTTCTCCATCAACAACAACTGGAGTCTGAATAGTTGCTGAAACACCAAGGATAGCTGAGTTTGGTTGGTTGATGATTGGGTTAAATGACTTAGTTCCAAACATTCCCAAGTTAGTAATAGAGAAGGTTGAACCAGACATTTCTGCAGCCTTCAATTTACCAGCTTGAGCTTTCTTGATGACATCCTTAGAAGCCACAACAAACTCAGATAAACTCATCTTATCTGCACCATGAACGACAGGTACAATCAAGCCATCATCGAGACCAACGGCAATACCCAGATTAACAAATTTGTGTAATTCGATATTTTGCGCATCGTCAATCAATGAGGCATTGAGGTAACGGTGTTCCTCTTTCATAAGGGTACGCACAACTGCTAAACCAATCAAATCCGTGAAAGTTACCTTCATACCAGTCTTATTCATGATTGGATCAAGGACTTGCTTACGAAGAGCCATAAGGTTAGTCATGTCCACGTCATAGTTAAGGGTGAAGGTTGGCGCAGTCAAGTATGAGTGCGTCATTCCCTTAGAAATAGCCTTACGCATAGCAGACATTGGGATAACTTCCACGCCTTCTGGCAAGACTTTTTCAGGTTTAGCTTCAACCACAGGGGTAGCAGCCGCTTCCTTAACTTGCGCTGGAGCACTGATTGCAAGGATGTCTTCCTTAGTAATCTTACCACCAAAGCCTGTTCCAGATACGCTAGCTAAGTCAATACCAAGGTCCGCTGCAATCTTACGTGCCAATGGAGTCGCCTTAGGTTGAGTACCCTTAAAGTTCTCAACGTCATCAGCATGAACACGACCTTTTGCTCCAGTTCCTGGAACTTGAGCGAGGTCAATCCCCAACTCACGCGCCACCTTTCGAGCCTTAGGTGTTGCACGTACTTTGCCGCCTTCGTGAACGATAGGTGCTTGCGTTTGCGCTGCTACTACAGGCTCTGCTACAGCGGCAACTTCTTCAACTTTTGTCGTAGGTTCAGCAGCTGGTGCGCTATCTGCGTTATCAGCCACCACTTCACCTTCTGCTCCAATATAACCAATAACCTCAGTAACTGGCACTGTTTCACCAGCTTGACGGGTAATCTTCAAAAGAACACCAGAATCTTCTGCTTCAAGTTCCATGTTCGTTTTATCTGACATGATTTCAAGAAGGATATCTCCCTCATTAACCACATCACCCTCTTGTTTCTTCCACTCGATGATTTCGCCTTCCTGCATATCAACACCAAGCTTAGGCATAATAATCTCAAAAGCCATATTTTATGATACTAAGAACGCTAAAATGCGACAGAATTTTAGGAGTTTTACGTTAGTGTGCTTGCACACAAGTAAAACTATCTAAATTCCGAAGCATTTCGTTCGAGTTCAAATCAACTCAAACGCTTTAACGCCCTCTCCTTTCCACATTAAATTATAATTTCCGATACTCCCACAGTTAAAACAAGAAACACATTTTACTAGCGAGAAATATCACTTAACCGTCGCTAGAAAGTTAGTTTCCTTTATTGGCCATCTTGATAATAGCAGCCTTAATCTTTTCAACATCTGGAAGAACCGCTTGTTCCAAGACACGCGCATAAGGTACAGGCACATCTTCACTTGCCAAACGTACAATTGGGTGGTCAAGGTAATCAAATGCTTCACTTTCTGTAACCATAGCAGCAATCTCACCGATGAATCCACCAGTCTTATAAGCATCATTGACCAACATAAGTTTACCAGTCTTCTTAACTGACTCGAAAATCAATTCCTTATCAAGTGGGATAAGTGTACGTGGGTCAACAACCTCAACATTGATACCTTGTTCAGCCACTTCTTCAGCCGCTTTAAGAACACGTTCCAACATACGACCATAAGTAACGATAGTAAGGTCTGTTCCTTCACGCTTGATTTCACCTTTTCCAAGTGGAATGTAGAAATCAGGATCTTGTGTCACTTCTTCTTTCTTACCGTAAAGAGCTTTTGGTTCCATGAAGATAACAATGTTATTGTCTTGAATAGCAGATTTCAAAAGACCTTTAGCATCGTTAGCATTACCTGGAGCAACCACTTTAATCCCTGGAATGTGAGTCAACCATGACTCAAGAGATTGTGAGTGCTGTGCCGCAGAACCAATCCCTGAACCAGATGCCACACGGAAGGTTACAGGAGTCTTCAAACCACCACCAAACATGTAGTTATTTTTTGCGCCATTATTAACGATAGCATCAAGGGCAATAGTGATGAAGTCCATGAAAGTCAAATCAACGATTGGACGAAGACCTGTAATAGCAGAACCAACAGCTGCACCAGCAATTGCTGCTTCTGAAATTGGTGTATCTTTAACACGTTTTTCACCAAACTCTGCCAACATACCAACTGAAGTACCGAAGTCACCACCATAGATACCGACATCTTCACCCATAAGGAAGATGTTTTCATCTTTACGCATTTCCTCGCTCATAGCAAGGTTTACTGCCTCACGCAAGGCCATCAATTTTGTTTCACTCATACTTGTATTCCTCAACCTTTCTCTTTAGTCTACCCATACATCTTCAAAGGCAACTGAAAGTTCTGGATCTGGGCTATTTTGGGCGAACTCATAAGCTGCATCAACCTCTGCCTTAACTTGGCTTTGGATAGCATCTAACTCTTCAGCGCTTGCGATATTTTCAGCAACGAGATAGTCACGGTATTTAATAATAGGGTCGTTATTGTTCTTCCACTCGTCAACTTCTTCCTTAGTACGGTAAACACCCGCATCGGCAGTTGAGTGACCAAACCAACGGTAAGATTCTACCTCAACGATAGCAGGGCCGTTGCCACCACGGACATGCTCAACGGCCTTGCCCATTGTTTCATATACTGCCAAAACATCGTTACCATCTTCACAGTAGAATCCAGGGATACCATAGGCTTCTGCACGTGTATACAAGTGAGGAGTGTTGGTAGCTCTGTGAATATCCATTGAGATACCATAACGGTTATTGATGATAAAGAAGATAACAGGTAATTTCCAAGTAGCTGCCATATTGACTGACTCATGGAATGAACCTTCGTTAGTTGCGCCATCTCCAGAGAAAGCCACAACAATGTTTCCTGTTTCTTTATATTGCTGAGTGAGGGCTGCACCTACGGCAAGAGCGTAACCACCACCAACGATACCGTTAGTACCATAGTTACCTTTTTCAAAGTCTGCCAAGTGCATAGAACCACCACGACCCTTAGAAACACCTGTTGCCTTACCAGCAAGCTCTGCCATCATTTTATTCAAATCCATGTCTTGAGCAATAGATTGTCCATGTCCACGATGATTTGAAAAGAAGATATCGTCATAACTTAAGTGTTGGACAGCACCAACGTTGGCTGCTTCCTCACCAACTGAAAAGTGAGTCATCCCTTGAACAAAACCACGACGAACCAATTTATTAATACGTGAATCAAATTCACGGATACGTTCCATTTTAGTGAACATCTCAAGATGTGTCTCTTTAGAAAGTTTTACCATATCGATCTCCTCTATCGAAATTTTTCTATACATCTAGGATAGGTTAAAAAAACTTAATGAGCAAGAAATATGCTTAAAAAATGAAAAGCCTTACATCCTTATCACTTATAGGCAATTCCTATGCTCTTTTTCAAAGCGTTATGATATGATTATCCCAATATTTTTCCCTGAAGTCTTGGATTACTATTTTGCTGGTCCCTTTATCCTCTTTCTCGCTTTTTTACTTTGGTTTGCTCAAGACGCACCGCTTCAGCCGCTGCGTCTTATTTTAACCTAGTTAAAATCGTTGTAGCCCCCCTTTTTATTCCTAGTTGCTGATTTAGCCCTCGTCAAAGAGAGTTCTTTCTATCATCAATTGCTTTACGCTTTTTATCCAACTATACTATTTGACGTAGCAACTAGACTTCTTTCGATTGTCACTCCCCCACGTCCTACATATTAAAGGTAATGTTAGTTTTGATAGCGATTTACATATTTTGACTTACATTCTAGCTCCACTTATTATTTTCCTTACACTTAAAACCTTCCCGATTGATTTAGATCAGATGAGTAAGATTGATGAGTTTTGGGTTAGACGTAACTGGTTACGTAGCACAACTTTTCTCGCTGTCTATTTTGTCTTTTTCACAGTTATTCATGGTCTCAACAGTGTCCTTCCAGTAGAAAATAATCCTAAAAGCTTATTTGAAATTGTCTTCAGGGGAAGTTCTAATAGTTCGGTTGTCTTGGTACTTTACCTAGCCCTTCTTCTATGGGATTTTTACAATTGGAACAGTGCTATCCACCGGCAATCTGTTCAAAGACTAGACAGAGAACGTCATAAATTGCTGGGCCCATGACCAATTACAATAAATCCTTTATTCAAATCATTACACAGAAACAAGAATATTTTAATCTTTTCAAGAAAAAACTCAAAGGAGTCTAGCTTGATTCAGAAAATAAAGATATTACCAAGGCAACTAGTCTACTTGAAATTTATAAAACGGACAATGCTAGCATTGATAATCCGGAAACTCAGGAGGTGTTGGATCAGCTCAATAATCCAATTTTAGCTAGTTTCCTCTCTAACCGCATTTTAGAAATGCGAGCTGCTCATATTGATATTGCTAATGAACATCCGTCCTTAGTTTGGTGAGATTCGCTTGTCAGATTTAGATTTGTATCAACTTCTCCAAGCTTCGGATAAAGCGATATTTAAACTACTTCGTCCTGATATCAAGGTCAACAGTAGCTACCTACAACTAGATCACTCACAACTCCTTGCCGTCGAATTACCAGTTTTGGCTGATAAGGTTAGCCAAGATAAAGAACGGAATGATTTGGTTAAGACTTTACCAAATGTTGACTATCGAAACGGCTTACATTCAGGTTACCTGATACAGATTATTGAAATCTTTGAGCCTGGTTATTAAGACGATATAAAAAAATGCCAATGTCTATTTTTTTGTAACCTCATTTCTCTACTTACTAAAACATCTTGAAATGAAAGGAGCTAAATCAGATAATCCTCAAGCTAAACAAAGACACCCAAGTTGGTAAACTGAATGTCCTTTTATGCTAATATTCTACGATGGATTGGTAAGGTTTAGAAAGCACCTCCTCCACCTCCTCCACCTCCTCCGGAGAAGCCACCGCCACCTAGACCTCCACTACCACTGTTTGAGTTGATAGAAAAGTTACTTACGGTATTCGAAGTCGAAACATAGGATTCTATGCGGTTAACATTGTTCAAAATAATAAATGGAGTCGCAGAATGAGTGAACTCATCTAAAGATGGATTGCTGAGGTGGATGTTATATCGTTTCAATACATCACTTACTTTATTCGCTTGTCCGTAAAGTGTCGCATAAACCAAGATACGATTCCATAGGATAACGGATTCGAGTTCGGATTCTTTAAAACTATGAATACTCTTAATCATATTTTTAAAGCTATGCCACTGGTAATAGATTGAAATTTGAGTTGCATCAAGACATCTCTGACGACGTCTTTTTACTAAGTACCAGAATAAAATGGTAACTCCTGCTATAGGTAGAAGACCAAGAATATAGTAAAAGCCAAGACCGGATCCAAAGGCAGCAAATAAGAACAAGGTTGAAAGAATACAAAGCACCATTGAAAGTGCCAAAGCTACTACTCCCAATACGTTAAATGTCTTTTCTTTCGGACTAAAATCTCTATAAATATTAGGAAGTCCAAGCGCTAATTCCTCTTTTTCTACGCCTTTTGCTACTTGATAGCCGTCATTAGTGAATTGATATTTGACACGTTTTCCCTGTGAACGTATTGATTCTCGCTCATAGCTTGTTCTAGCACTCTTAAATTGTTTTTCTAGGCCATCTTTATCAAGATAATAGCGCGAGAACATTTCCGTATCTCTAATTTCCATGCGACCATCAAACAACATATCTAAGAATGCCCCTTCAAACGAAGAGAGACCATCCTTTTCAATACGTGTCAGAATATTACTATCACCTTCTTGTCTATAGGTGAGATAACCTCTATCAATCAAATCAAGGATGGTAGCTTGCACCATATATTTAAACTTCAGAGGACCCGTTTCTTCTTTTAGACCTGTTTTGTCGAACGGCTGATTATAAATATTCTTGGCTAGGACCAAAGGTGCTAAATCTTGAGGGGCCTCATAAAGACGGGCATCTCTAGGGAAGGAAGGCGTCCTAGTACTATATAAAACAATGAGATAACAGAAAATACCAACAAGAACAAAGCTTAAGATTACAAGTGGCAAGATGACATAAAATAGATATCGAAACTTTTCTTTAGATTTCTGGATATCTGCTTCTTTTTTTAGAAAGTCTGCCTTATTCGTCTTATTTAATAAGTAAGCCTGATTATTTTCTCGTAAAGCACTCGTCATCGGCCAGTAGGCGTGTAATTCCAATTTACCTGAAGATGGAAAATTGTCTACATGAACCTGATAACCTGAAGAAGTACTCTTAACCTGCGGGTCTTTTCCAAAATAACCAGAGTGAGCGTAAAGCTCTCCTTGACTGGCATCTAGACCATCAACTGTGAAATCAACTTGTCCAAATCCTTTATCCCAATCAGAGATAGGGAACCAGTTTAAAACAGCAATATCTGAATAGAGTGACAACATATTCTGTATCTGCCAGATAACTTTTAACTGAACCTTATCACCATCGGAACCTGAATTGTAGACTTTAAGTTTGATACCATCAGAAAGATTTGTTTCCTCTACTTGAATATCTGTTTTTTCTTTCCCATTTACAGTTGCTGAAACCTTGGGGGCATCCATGATAGAATAACCACCACTTTTCCCCAAGGTTACATACTGACCTTTATAGTCACTATCAAAATCATAAGTCACTTCCTGAGTAAACGTCGCATTACCATCATCTTGAATTGAAAGGTGACCAACATAGGAAGGCAGACTATACTCTACCTCATCCTCATCAGCTCGGACGTGCTGCAAAGACAATGGGAGAAAACAGACTAACAGAACAGTTAAAGTAACATATTTAAAAAGACCTTTCAGTATCTTTTTCATCATTTTGCTCCTTCAAGAACTAAAAAAGCAGGTGCAACACCAAGTGTCTCGATGTGCCCTGCTCTGATCCCTTATTTAGGCTTGATAAACAATCTCACCGTCACAGATAGTGTATTTAACACTGCCCGTAAGCTCTTCGCCTACAAATGGTGAATTGGCTGCTTTAGACTTAAAGTCTGCTGTGACCTGACGTTTTTCCTTGTCCGCAAAGATTACGAGGTCAGCTGGCCCATTTTCAGCCAAATAACCGGCATCGAAGCCATAAAGATCAGATGGGTTGCTAGTCATTACTTTCAAGAGTTCCGTCAAGCTTAAGTGACCTGCTTCAACCAAGTAAGTCAATCCAAGAGCTAGAGACGTTTCAAGACCAGTCATTCCTGATGGGGCTTTAGTCACATCAGCCACATTCTTTTCATCGGCATGGTGTGGCGCGTGGTCTGTGGCAATGACTGAGATGACTCCAGATTTCAACCCTTCGATAACGGCCTGACGGTCAGATTCCAAACGAAGTGGTGGGTTCATCTTTGCATTAGCACCTTTTGAAAGTAAGAGGTCTTCAGTTTTTGAGAAGTGCTGTGGTGCTACTTCAGCAGTGACTTGTGCTCCAAGTTTTTGAGCAAACTCAACGACTTTTACAGATTCAGCTTTTGACAAGTGTTGAATATGAACATGGGCTTGTGTATCATAAGCAATCATGACATCACGTGCAATCATACTGTACTCAGCTACGCCAGTCGCCCCACAAATATGAAACTCTTTTTTAGCAATATTTTCATTGAAACCGAGAATACCATTAAGATCTGGATCCTCCTCGTGAAGACTAATAAAGGTATTATTCTCTTTAGCCAACTCCATAGCCTTTTTGACAATTCCGGCATTGGTCAATGGAATACCGTCATCTGAAAATCCGACAGCACCGGCTTCAAGCAAACCCTTGAAATCAGTGATATTTTCACCATCAAAGTTCTTTGTAATAGTCGCAACAGACTTCACATGGATATTTTCCTTAGCTGCTGAAGTCAAGACCTCTTTCAAAGTTTCCTTGTCTGAAATCGTTGGATTCGTATTAGCCATCATCACAACTGTTGTAAAACCACCTGCAGCCGCTGCCAAGGCACCCGTATGAATGTCTTCCTTGTGGGTTTGACCTGGCTCACGGAAGTGAACATGGATATCAACCAAACCAGGAGCAACCACAAGACCAGTCGCATCAATGACTTGGGCATCACTAGCATCAATATTTTCAGCAATTTTAACGACCTTTTTACCGTCCACAAGAACATCAGCTTGCGAATCCAAACCAGATTTAGGGTCTACAACACGACCATTTTTAATCAGTAACATAATCTTCCAACTTTCTATTTTACTTCAACCAGTTAATTGGGGATTGGCCTTGAGATACAAGGTAGGCATTGGCTTTTGAAAAAGGCTTGCTGCCCAAAAAACCACGATAGGCCGACAAGGGACTCGGATGGGCACTCTCAATAATGGCATGCTTTGGATTGGTAACCAGAGCTTTCTTCTTACGAGCATAGCCACCCCAAAGTATAAAGACAACAGGAGTATCCTTTTGATTGAGAACCTTAATAACAGCATCTGTAAAAGGTTCCCAAATTTGACCAGCATGACCATTGGCTCGACCAGCTGGAACAGTCAGACAGGCATTAAGCAATAGCACTCCTTGCTCGGCCCAAGTTGTCAAATCATGATGACTTCTAGGACCAAGATCCTCCCCCAATTCTTTGAGAATATTAACCAAAGAAGGTGGAGCTGGAATCGTCTCAGGTACTGAAAATGACAAACCTTGAGCCTGATTAGGACCATGATATGGGTCCTGTCCAAGGATAACCACCCGAACTTCTTCAAAAGGAGTCTCTAACAAAGCATTAAAAACCTTTTCCCGTGGCGGATAAACCGTTCCCTGACTATAAACCTGATCCATAAACTGATTTATCTTTGAAAAATAATGATCCGGCAGTTCCTCTTTCAGAAGCTTGTGCCATGTCGAATGTTCCATAAAAACCTCTTTTTAGACTGTTTTACACCCTAAATTATACCATAATTTGTAGGAAATATTCGGAAAATACTGAAAAAGCACTCTGATGACGAGGCATTTTCTATAAAGTTTAAAAAATGAGTGACTCCACAAGTTTAAAGGGCTTACAACCTTTAACTCGTTATAGTTTTATGCTATAATTTAAACTTGTATTTTAACAGAAAAGGTAATCCTATGACTACGTATGAAAATTTAAGAGCAGCCAGACGAGGTCCTATTGTCAGCATCGCTGCCTACCTTCTTCTTACCATTGCAAAACTTCTAGCTGGACACTTTTTAAACTCTAGCTCATTGATTGCTGATGGTTTTAACAACTTATCTGATATTTTGGGGAATGTCGCCCTACTCATTGGATTGCACCTGGCTAGTCAGCCAGCTGATGCAGATCATAGGTTTGGTCATTGGAAAATTGAAGACTTATCAAGCCTAGTCACTTCCTTTATCATGTTCGTGGTAGGTTTCCAGGTCCTCATTCAAACAGTCCGGAAGATTTTTCTAAGAGAGGAAACAGTCGTTGATCCACTTGGTGCCACTGTCGGTGTTCTATCTGCTCTCGTCATGTGTGGCGTTTACTTATACAATAAAAGACTTGCTAAAAAGCTAAAATCCAGTGCCCTTATCGCTGCTGCTAAGGACAACCTATCAGATGCTATGACCTCTATTGGTACTTCAATTGCCATCGTCGCAGCATCCTTCAACCTTACAATCATCGACTATATTACTGCTATTATCATCACCTTCTTCATCCTAAAGACGGCCTATGATATCTTCATGGAAGCAACCTTTAGTTTGTCAGACGGTTTCGATGAGAGAAACCTCAAAGCTTATGAAAAAGCTATTCTTGAGATTCCAAAAGTCACTAAGGTTAAGAAACAACGTGGCCGTTCTTATGGTAGCAACGTCTATCTTGATATTGTGGTTGAGATGAATCCTGACCTCTCTGTTTACGAGAGTCATGCCATTACCGAGCAAATTGAAGAGGTTCTCAGCAATCGTTTCTCTGTTTACGACACTGATGTTCATGTAGAACCCGCTGCTATTCCTGAAGACGAAATTTATGGAAATGTCCTTCACAAACTCTCTCGAAATGAAAAGATTATACTGTCAAAAATCCCTGACTATGAAAATCTCTTAGCACCTGACTTCTACTTAATTGATGAAAGTGGTCATCATCACACACGTGAGGAAGTCATTGCCAATCATCAACCACTTCTCAATAACTTTGACAGCTTCAAGATGACATCTGTTAGTCAAAAAACGAAATTAATTAGTTATGAGTTGGGAGGAAATTTCCACACTAGTATCTGGCGTCGAAATGAAACCTGGTTCATGATTTACCACCAAGTGACAAGGATAAAAGATGAAAAGTAACGTGCAAGAAAGCTCGTTTTTTTCTGTTTCCAACTATATTTTGTGTAACATTCATACGATTATAAAAATTACATTAAAATACCGAATGTTAGGAAAACTCTAACTTTTATATGTTATAATAAAAGTGTTTGTAACTACTGAATTTAAGTTTTTAACAGGCAAATGTTATTAATAGATAGAAATAGGTTCTGCCAGCTACAGAACCCCATGGATTTTAAAGGAAACACATTGTGAAAAAGAAAATTGTTGCCGTCCTTTTAGCAGCTTGTCTAGCCCTAGCACCGAGTTTGTCTAGTGCAGACGAATTGATGGATATCACACGCGCTGCTGGTTATACTGAAGCCACTGAAGCCTATCGCCCCAAATCAACCCTCTTAATTGATGGCAATACCGGAGATGTCCTCTGGGAAGAAAATGCTGATGAGGTACGTGACCCTGCTTCTATGTCTAAGGCCATGACACTTTATTTGGTCTTTGAAGCTATGTCTAAAGGAGAGATTTCTGAAGATACTGTTATCACAGCTACTCCAACCGACCAAGCTATTGCCGATATTTACGAAATTTCCAACAATAAGATTATTGCAGGTGTTGATTATACCGTTTCAGAACTCATCACTATGACGGCGGTGCCTTCCTCTAACGTTACAACCGTGATGCTGGCCAACTACTTGACCAATAATGATCCTGATAAATGGCTGGACATGATGAATGAAAAATCTAAAGAGCTAGGGATGACAAATACCAAATGGTTTAACGCTTCTGGTGCCGTTGCTGTTGCCTTCAAAGGTTACTACAGTCCTCAACGTTATGATAACAACCAAACCAACCAAACAACTGCGCGTGATTTGGCTATCATGACCTATAACTTCATCAAGAAATACCCAGAAATTCTCAAATACACTAGCAAACCTGTTGTCACAGTTAAAAAGGGAACACCTTACGAGGAAACTTTCGAAACTTATAACTACTCTATTCCAGGAGCTAAATACGGAATTAAAGGGGTTGATGGTTTGAAGACGGGATCAAGCCCAGAAGGTGCCTTCAACTATATTGATACCATCAAGCGTGGTGATCAACGTATGATTGCTGTCATCATGGGTTCTGGTGATTGGTCTGACCAATCAGGTGAAGAAATTCGTCATACCTTTGGTAATGCTCTCGTTGAGAAAATGTATAAAGACTTCTCTTACAAGAAAGTTCTTAGCAAGGGTGAACAAGAAATCGACGGTAAAAAATACAATGTCGAAAAAGACGTCTATGTCACAGTTAAAAAAGGTAAAGACCCTAAAATCTCTGTTAAAGATGATCAAATTGTTATTGATAATGGTCTGAAGACAGTATCACCTAATATCAAGGCTACTTCTGTTAAAGCTACAAAAGTTAAGGGATGGTTCGATTTTGGAAGTAAGCAAAAAGATAAAAAGGCTACTAAAGCAACAAATAATGGCCAACTCCCAGTTTATTTCTGGTTGCTATGCCTTATCCCAGTTGGTCTCCTCTACTTGATTTACCTTAATGAAAAAGGACGTCGTCAAAAAGTCAAAGAACGTCGTCAAGCAAGACAAATCAATAAATAAAAGAAAGCGTGTCCATGACACGTTTTCTTTTATACTTTATTAAAGGGAGTCCCCCAAGAATACTGATAAAACCACCCAAAACTATGTAATAGTCAAGTATGACTTTTTAACACACATATAACAAAAATAGATTAAAGGATGCCTTTTAAGAGAGCATATAAACATTGTTAATAAGGAGATTATTTTGAAAAAGAAATTGTTTGGCCTCTTCATGACAGCTAGCCTGGCTTTAACCCCTAGTTTGTCATCCGCTGACCAACTGGTAGATATTGCACAAAAAGCAGGTTACAAGGAAGCCACTGAGGCCTACAGACCTAAGTCATCACTATTGATTGATGCTAATACTGGTGATGTTCTTTGGCAGGATAACATTGATGAAGTGCGTGACCCTGCTTCCATGAGTAAGGCTATGTCTCTCTACTTGGTTTTTGATGCTTTGTCAAAGGGAGAAATCAAAGAAGATACCGTGATTACAGCCAAACCAACCGATGAGGCTATTGCTAATATCTACGAAATTTCAAACAACAAGATTGTTTCTGGAGTTAAATACACGGTTTCGGAACTTATCACTATGACGGCTGTTCCTTCTTCAAATGCAGCGACAGTCATGCTTGCCAACTATCTTAGTGATAATGATCCAGACAAGTGGATTGATCGCATGAACGAGAAGTCCAAAGAGCTCGGCATGACAAATACCAAATGGTACAATGCCTCTGGAGCGGGGGCAGCATCCTACAAAGGCTACTACACGCCCAAACGTTATGATAATAACCACTCTAACCAGACGACAGCCCGTGATTTATCCATCATGGCCTATAACCTTATCAAACATCATCCTAACATCCTTAAATACACCAGCCAACAGACAGTAACTGTCAAAAAAGGAACACCATATGAAGAAACCTTTGAAAATTACAACTACTCCTTGCCTGGTGCTGATTATGGCCTCAAAGGAGTCGATGGCTTAAAAACAGGCTCAAGTCCTCGTGGAGACTACAACTACATTTCCACATGTAAGCGTGGTAATCAGCGTGTCATTTCAGTTATCTTAGGCGTTGGAAACTGGGAAGATGAAAGTAGTGAAAAAATCCGTCATGCTTTCGGTAACTCCCTCATTGAGAAAATGTTTAAAGACTATTCCTACAAAAAAGTCCTAAGCAAGGGCAAACAAAAGATTGATGGCCATAAATACGATGTCCAAAAAGATGTCTATGCCACAGTGAAAAAAGGACAAGAGCCTAAGATTAGTGTTAAAGATGATTATGTCGTTATCGATAATGGTTTGAAAACAGTGTCACCTAAGATTAAAGCAAGTACTGTCAAGGCGACTAAAACTGGCTTCTTCCTCTTTTCAAACGGTCAGAAGGACAAACAAACAAGCAATAAGCATAACTTTATGGAACACTTTGCCCTGTTCTGCTTCCTCCTGTTACCAATTTACGTTATCTACCTGATTTTCAACAATGAAAAGAAGCGTCGTCAAAAACTCAACAAACGTCGTCAAGCTCGACAAATGAATAACTAAGAAAAACGTGCCCAGAAAAGCACGTTTTTTAGTTGTCTCCAAGAAATATTTTGAGATTGGTCATATCATTACGCATTTGTTCCAACCCTTCTTGATAAATAGCTTCAAACTTTTCTGGGTCCTTTTCCAATCGACCAACTTCAAGTGCTTGCTCTGGACGAATGGCATAAAGATTGCCAGTTTTTTCTAAATTCTCAATCTTTTCAATACTCTTATTGTAGTGGATATGGCGATTTGAAGCCACTTGGACAAATTTAGGATACTTGCGGTAAAAGAGCTTGTAGATGCGCTTACTCGTTTTAGATGGCTGTTTACGGTAGCCCTTAGGACGCGTCAAAACTACTATAAGTTTGTCAAAGCCCAGATTTTCCATAAAATCAATAGGGAGACTATCAGACAGACCACCATCCATGTAGCGTTTGCCCTTGTACTCGACTATTTCAGAAACCAGAGGTAGGGCAGAACTTGCACGAAGGGCTTCCATCTGCTCAAAGACATGGTCAATCTTGATGTAGTCTGGTTTTCCAGTCTCAATATCTGTAGTAACCACATAGAAGGGAACACCTGACTCAGCAAAAGCTTCCTGATCAAAAACATCTAACTCCATAGGAACCTTATAATAGGAAAACTCCTTATTAACGAAGTTACCGGTTGTCAGCCATGACCAGAAACTTATGTAATGACGGTCTCCCATGAATCGCTTGTTATAACGAAGAGCTCTTTTGGGTTGGTTAGAGAGATAATTGACACCAAAAAGTGCTCCAGCTGATACCGAAACAACACCATCCACCTTAATACCAGCTTCTAAAAAGGCGTCTAAAACACCAGCTGTGTATAAGCCACGCATACCACCGCCTTCAAGGACTAAACCTACCTTCATTCTAAAATCTCCTTTATAATTGGTTCTGCTATGACCTGATAAGCTTGTGGACTCAAGTGCAAACCATCAGTTGTGTAGTTGGTATTTAACTGTCCTTGAACATCTGTAAGGTAATCATAAAGATCGACATAGGTCACACCGGGGAGAACAGCTAATTGTTGATTAAGTTCACGTACAGTCGCATTGTTTCGAATCTTAACCTTAGAACTATGCTCTGGTCTTTCACTGACTGGTAGGACACTCAGTAAGTAAATTTCTGTAAATAGAGATTCTTGTCGAACCGCCATAACAATATCAGAAATACGATTGACAATATCCTGAATGGGATAAGCTCGTCCAATATCGTTAATACCAATCAAGAGCACCATTTTACTTGGTTCTAAATCTAAGACCTGCTCTTTAAGATGTTCTAAAAGCCAAACCGAGTCTGTTCCTGCAATCCCACGGTTAACCAGGGGAAACTCTCTACCCAAATATTTTTTCAATGCAAAAAACTCCGTGATGGAGTCCCCTGCAAAAACAATTTGTCCTTTGTCTAACTTTTGATTTTCACTTACAAATTTAGCTAAACGTTCTTTTTGATAGGCCACAAGCTCAGGCCTAGTTGTTTCAATCATACTTCATCCTTTTTTCTTAAATATTATACGCACTACCGTGATTAAAGCTAGAAAAGTTCCAAGTCCAAGAAATAGCCAGGCAAGATTTTCAAAACCTGATTTATTGGCCAAAAGTGCACCGGAAAGTAGAAATCCCAATGTCAGCAAGGCTAAAACCAGATTATTTAAAACTTTCTCAAAGACTTTAATTCGACCTGAAAAGTTAATAAAATCATGGTTTACCACAATTCGTCCGTTTAAAATCTGCTCCAAGAGCTGATGCAGACGACGTGGAATATTTTTTCCATTGCGAAGCAAGTAAAAGAGTTCAATCAAGATAGTCTCTTTATTCAAGGTCTGCTTAAGCATGTCAGGTCCCATATTTTCTAGGAAATAATCCTTGGCCAGGGTCATTAAATCCATATTTGGGGCTAATTCTCGAAAAATACCTTCAATTTGAAGCGAAGATTTCTCCAAAATAGTAATTTGAGAAGAGGCTTTAAGATGATTCTTCTGGAAAATAGCCAGTAAATCCTCTAGCAAATCTGTCATGGACAGACTTCCCAAATCAACACCAGAATAACGACCCAGCATCTGCTCCACATCCTGACTCAGAACAGCACGATTTAGACCATTATCATACTGGGTAACTGACAAAATAGCCTTAGTCATGCCGTCAACATCCTGAGCAGTAAAACTATATAAGATGTCATTTAAGGACGCACGCATCCCCGCTTCCAACTCACCCATAATTCCAAAGTCAATGAAACAAATCTTGCCATCACGTACCAACAGATTTCCAGGATGAGGATCACCATGAAAATAGCCGTCTTTGAAAACCTGCTTGATAAATGACAGCATGAGTTTCTTGCCCACGTCTTCCAGGTCATAACCAGCCTCTAGCAATTGGCTATAGTCATTAAGGGGAATCCCATCGATGTACTCTTCGACTATTAGGTGTGGCGTCGTAAAGGAATCATAGACCTCCGGGACACCTAGACAAGCAACAGCCCTGTTATTTGCCTTAAAACGCTTCATGGCCTCTGCTTCATTTCTGAAATCAAGTTCCTTAATTAGAGTTTCTCGCAGATTTTCTAAAACCTCCTGAACATCAACCATAGGTATAAAATGCTTTGGAATATGGCGTGCAAGCTTAATAAGAAGCTGAATATCTTCCTTAACGACCTCATCAATACCTGGTCTCTGAATTTTTATAATCACTTCCTGACCAGACAACAATCTAGCCCTATGGGTTTGAGCTACAGAACCAGAAGCCAAGGGCTCTTCCGAGAAACCAAGGAAACTGTCAAAAAGCCCATTTGGTAATTCTCTCTTAATGGCAGTCATGACTTTCTCTTTATTCAAGGGAGGAACTGAGCTCTGGAGTTTTGATAATTCTCTGATATAGGCCTCTGGCAAAAGGTCAGAGCGCGTGGATAGGATTTGACCAATTTTAACAAAACTAGGTCCCAATTGCTCAAAGGCTTGGCGTAACTTGACAGGTGTTGTCTGTTGATCTTGTGGAAGGTGTTTTTCACGATAAGAAAGGAGACCAACTGACGAGAAAACCTTCAACACCTGTCTCAATCGTTTACTTGCCATTTTAGTCTCCTTACATTTTATTTATTTTGACTGAGCAAAGCGTCAAGTTTTTCTTCAAGACGTTTCACGTCATCCTTAGTCGCATACTCAACTGAAGATTTCTTAGAATCAAGTTTATTCAAAAATTCTTGAGCTTCTTCCTTACTTTGACGTTTGAGCTCTTGTTCCAGTTCCTTACCTTCTTCAACAGTCAAGCGCCCCTTTTCAACCAACTCTTTGACAAAACTATCAGCTTTATCTACTGTCATAGCAGTCAATCCGATTCCAGCTAAGAGAACTTTTTTCAAATCATTCATTATCATTACCTCCATCTAGGTAGGAAAAGCAAAGAAATAGACTAGCTACTTCTTCAGAAAATATAAGAACGTTTTCATGCTTTTATTCTACCACTTTTTCAGAAAATGTGTTAAATAACGCAAATCACATTCTGTAGTATTTCAATACTCTTTATACGAATATATACATGGAAATGCTTATCTATCAAGGTTGTACTAAAATACTAAACAATAATCTCACGCTTTTGCTGAGATTATTAACAAGTTTCTATTTGTAAAGGGCTTCACCATTACTTTCGATAACAGACTTATACCAAGCAAATGATTTTTTCTTATAACGAGCCAAGCTCCCACTACCATCATCATTACGATCAACGTAGATGAAACCATAGCGTTTACTGAGTTCAGCCGTTGAAGCTGATACCAAATCAATTGGTCCCCAAGTCGTATAGCCCCAAAGCTCCACACCATCTTGAAGAGCTTCACCGACTTGAATCAAGTGTTTTTGAAGGTAATCAATACGATAATCATCTTCAACTGTTGGACCATCAGGACCGTCAACAAGGACATCTTTGGCACCTAAACCATTTTCAACAATAAACAATGGCAACTGATAACGATCATAAAAGTCATTTAAAACTAGACGAAGACCGATTGGATCGATTGCCCAACCCCATTCCGATTTCTCAAGGTAGGGATTCTCAACACCACCCATAATATTTCCTTTACCAGTCTTATAGTCTTCAGGATTGTGGGCGGTTGCCACAGACATGTAATAAGAGAATGAAATAAAATCAACGGTATTCTTCAAGATTTCTTCATCATCAGGAGAGAATTGTATTTCAATACCATTCTCTTTAAAAAAGCGTTTAATATAGTTTGGATATTTCCCACGTGCATGGATATCTGAGAAGAGATAGTTTTGATTTTCAAACTCGTGAATAGCCAACTGATCCAAAGGATTAGCTGTCATCCCATAAGCTGGCATGGCAAGAACCATACAACCAATCTTAAAATCAGGGTTGATGTCATGACCAATCTTGGTTGCTGAAGCTGATGCGACTAACTCATGGTGGACTGCCTGATAGAGATCCTGTTTAGAGAGCTCTTCCATAGGTGTTGCAATACCACCTGACATGAATGGTGCATGTAGAACAGAGTTCACCTCATTAAAGGTCAACCAATATTTGACCTTATCTTTATAACGTGTGAAGACGGTGCGAACATAGTTTTCATAAAAACCAATCAATTTACGATTAGTCCATCCATTGTATTCACGCGCCAAGTTTAGAGGTGTTTCATAGTGAGACAAGGTTACAAGTGGTTCAATGCCGTACTTAGCCAACTCATCAAAGACTTTATCATAGAAAGCAAGCCCAGCTTCATTTGGTTCAGCATCGTCACCATTTGGGAAAATACGAGACCATGCAATTGACATACGAAAGACCTTGAAGCCCATCTCTGCAAAAAGTGATATATCCTCTTTATAACGGTGATAGAAATCTATACCTTCTAGCTTTAGATTATCTGGTGTTGGTTGATCTGTAATCAAAGGATTCAAAGACCCAGGTTCAAGTGGAACACCACCCTTTGGCGTCACATCCTGTACAGACAAGCCTTTGCCATCTAAGTTGTAAGCTCCTTCTAACTGGTTGGCAGCTGTTGCACCACCCCAGAGAAATTCTTTTGGAAATGTATAAGTCATCTTTTATCTCCTCGTCATGTTTAATCTACTAATAGTATAACACTTGAAAAACGATTACACTTATACTATCTTATTGAAATCTGATACTATAGTACGAAAAAAACAGACCAAAGTCTGTTTTAATTACTCATCATTTTCAATAATATTTGCTACTTTGGCTTCTTCTCGCATAACTACATTATCTTTAACAATCTGATAAAGGGTCGCGGCTACTGGCACAGAAACCAACATACCCAAGATACCACCCAAGGCAGATCCGATGGTGATAGCGAAGATAACCCAAATACCAGGAAGTCCGGTTGATCCACCAACCACATAAGGATAGATGAGATTTCCCTCAAACTGTTGCAAAATAACCACATAGAGAACAAATAAAAGTGCCAAGGTCACAGAGTGCGTCATAATTAAGATGGTACCAATCGTCACACCAATATAGGCCCCTACAACTGGAATCATAGCTGAAAAACCAATCAAGATTGATATAGTCGCGGCATATGGAAAATTAAAGATGAGCATCCCAATATAACATAAAGTTCCCAAGATACAAGCCTCAATCGACTGATAGACAAAGAAATTGCGGAAGCGATTATTGAGAATAGCAACTACATAGTGGAAAGTCTTACCATAACGTCCTAAATAGACGTCTACTAAACGATTAACCTGATTACCTAGTTTCTCCTTTCCAGCTAAAACATAACAAGAAAAGACAACACTGATAAAGAGATTAATCAAGGTTGATGGTAGACTCGTCAACGAAGTCAAGAAGCTGGTTAAACCATTCATGATTTGTTGAAGCAACTGGGCACTGTAGCTATTGATTAGCTCTCTAACCTGTGTCACACCACCCAGGTCTTGAATGATTTTCTGTAAGGATTTGTTTTTAAGCAACCAATTAATCAAGTTATTTATAGCTGAACGGTCTTGACTAATCAAGGTGTTGATACTGTCAATCAAATCAGGAAGGACAGTGAAGACGACCCAAGTAAAGACCAAACCAATGGTTGCCAATGCCGAGAGCAAAGCAATGGGACGCTTGATCTTAGCGATAAAACCAAATGGAATAAACTTGACCAGTAGCTTCTCATAAAAAGACATTAGGATATTGACCACAAAGGCAATTCCCGCTCCAACTAAGAAGGGCTGACTGGCAACAAATATCGTGTTACAAATCGAAACAACTGTTTCCCAATAGGTATATATCAAGAAACAGCTGAAAAACAGTACAGCCATCCAAATGAACTGATTTTTTGTAAACTTCATAGGCACTCCAAAATTTAAAATACCCTTCCATTATACACTAAGAAAGGGTTTCTTACTATCTTTGATTATAGAAATCCGCTAAAATTCCACCGTCTCTTGATCAGCTATTGGATCTATCAGCTTGACAAAGTGGAAGCTAGATCCATCGTAATCAAAAACTAAGATGGCACAATTGCCTGGACACGACTCAAACGCCCGCTCCGGCTCAACAGCATGAAGAAAAGTCATCAAGGCTCCAGCGTGACTAACAGCTAAAATAGATTGGTCAGGATGCTTATCTACTATCTCCTTAGCACTCGCAACCACACGCGTAACAAACTGATCTTGACTTTCCCCACCAAACTGGGCATAGTGGTCACCAAAATGCCCCACTATAGATGTCTTGGGATGAAGATACTCTGGCTGACCTTCAAAAATACCAAAATGCATTTCTTTAAGCCCCTTGATACGATGATAATCAGTACGCCCAGTCGCCAATTCAATGGTATCAGAAGCTCTTTCGGTTGTCGTGCAATAATACTGATCAAAAGTCATATCATGTTTTTCAAAATAAGCACGGACCTGACGAGCTTGGTCCCGACCTTTCTCAGTCAAAGGAGAATCACACCAACCTTGAATCCGATTAAGTGTGTTAAAAAGTGTCTGTCCATGTCGCATTAAATAGAGCCGTGTCATTCTTCGCCTCCATAGATATACTCTTCTTCTACAGGATTATATACTGAAACCAGTTCAAATTGCCCTTGATCATAAGTAAAATGTAAGATGCAACAATTTTTAAGACCACGAATATCTGGGACAGGATCTAAAACACGTCTAAAGAACTGTGCTATGGCAGCACCATGACTAACAATCAAAGACTTAGATCCCTCAGCCACACTCTCCATAATAGCCCTTACAGTTAACTCCATACGATCTTTAACTTGAGTAGCACTCTCACCACCAAATTGAACAAAATATTCCCCATAGCCTTGACCATCCGGTAAGAGTTTAGGATTAAGGTACTCTGGCTGTCCCTCGAAGGCACCAAAATCTTGTTCCTTAAGCCCTTTAAACCTTTCATAATCTGTTCTTCCAGTCACGATTTCTAGGGTATCACTAGCTCTCTCAGAGGTTGAAGTAAAGACCTGATCAAAAATCGGCTCCTGCTTGGCTAGATACTGACCAGCCTTCCTAGCCTGTTCAATCCCAAGTTCCGTCAAGGGAGCATCGCAGACCCCTTGAATCCTATGTTGAGCGTTAAATCGCGTTTGCCCATGTCTCATTAAATAAAATTCTTTCATAATGTTACCTCTAAACCAGAAATCGGATCAATCACCTGAAGAAGCTCCAATTGACCTTGGTTATAATCATAAACACAAACATTACAATTTCCAAAGCCCACTCCTTCAGGAAAAGCCAAGTCCATGAAAATGATTAGTCCCCATAAAGCTGCCCCATGACTGACAAATAGGAGATTCTCATCACCATCTTTAGTGTGTGCTTCTGCTTTCTCTAAGACAGTCTTTAAGACCCTCTGACCAACCTCGCGAATATCTTCACCACCGTATGGGACCAAGAGATCTTCAAAGGATCGTGAACCTGGTCGATGTTTGGGGAGGAGGTGCTCTGGTTGAGCTTCAAAAGACCCAAAGTTCATTTCTTTAATTCCCTTGAGCTGGGTTACCGAATAGTCAGGCGCCACAATCTTTGCCGTATCAGTAGTTCTTTCTTGCGTAGAGGAGTAGACAGCATCAAAAGAAATCCCTTTCTTCGCAAAGTACTGCTTGGCTTGTTCTGCCTGCCAAATCCCATTTTCAGTCAAGGGCGAGTCACACCAGCCCTGAACACGCTTTTGTGTATTAAATAGTGTCTCACCATGTCGCATTAAATATAACTTCATTACTCTACTACACTTTCATTAAACCAATCCTAAATAATCTTCTAAGACAGTCAAGACTCCTTGGTCTTTGTGGTGGGGAGCAATCTGATCGGCCACTTGCAAAATAGCTGGACTGGCATTTTCCATAGCATAAGAGCGGCCAGCCATTTGCAAGAGCTCAAGATCATTATCTCCATCACCAAAAGCCATGACATTGGACTCAGATAAGCCCCAATGGTTAAGAAGCTGCTTAAGTCCCCAAGCCTTGTGAATACCTTTTTGAATGAAATCAATGGCACCAAAACCACTGGGAACAGCAACTAGATTGCCATCAAAATCACGATTAAAAGCCTTTGAAACACGATTAGCCTCTTCAGGACTCAGCAACATGGTAATCTTGATGAAATCATCATCTAACTCCTCCAGCCCATTCAAACGTTGAATCGATGCTTCCATGGCGGCTTGCTCTTCTTCTGTTATCATCTCAGCAAAATTAACCCTAGACCCTTTTAACATATAGTAGCTTTGAGCACCATTAAATATAGTTGGCCTATCTAACAAATCATAATTGAAATAGCTTAGCAGGTTTTCAACATCATTTGATGCCATAAACTCCTGACACAGAAGCTTACCATAGCTAACCACCTGACCTCCATTTTCAGCTACAAAATGCAGACGGTCAAAAGTCTCCTCAAACATGGGTTTAAGTCGACTCATACTATTACCTGATGCAACGACAAAGTGCATATCACGCGCAGCCATGACATCTAAAATCTGACGAAAGCGCTCCTTGTCATAGCTTCCTTCATCATCTAAAAATGTTCCATCCATATCTGTTGCAATCACCTTAATGGTCATAAAGCACCTCCTTGACTAACTTATCCCTATTATAACCCTTTTAGAAAACGCTTACCAGTACCATACTAGGAAAAACTGATACTATTCTTGGATATTTAATGATCTTAGGATTGTTTTGTAAGCCCAGATTGTTTATAATGATTGTATGAAATTGAAGAATATTTTAAGAATACTATTTTCTCTTCTAATGATAGGTGCCATCGTTGGTGGACTGCTCTACCTCACCATCTACTTTAGCAACCGAGATATTAAGAAACTCTCCATGCCATCAAATAAGGATGGATTAAGCTTTACTATAAAGAATAAAGAGCTCCTCGACCAATCTGTCCTACTTGAAAAAGGCAGTATTAAAAATGTAGACATGCAAATTTTATCTTTCAAAAAGGACGGAAAATATGTCCTACAAAAAGGAAAAACCAAAGATAATAATCCTGAACTTACAGAGCAAAGTATTAGGCACGAAGCTAAGCGGCGAGATGCTCTTGCTCTGATTAACTCAGGTTTTTGGTCTTATGAGGGTCTAGATCGCCCTTTCGCTCAAAAAGAAATCGAACTTGGCAAAACAGGCCTTCTATATGGAGATGATCAAAATAATATCACTGCCGGAACCTACCCAAATATAGACACAGCTAAAATGTTTACCCACATGGGAAGTAACGGTTGGGATACAGGTGCCTTCGGAATTATCATTAAGGATAAAAAGCTAGATAAAACTTGGGAAAAAGGTGATCCTGACCAACCAAATGCTCGTTCTATTTACGTCGAGACCTATGATGGTATTATCCGTATTGTCCAAACCTACGGCCACACTTCTCTCAATAAAGGATTAAATCACGAAGATATTTATAATCTTTTAAAAAATGTAGGCTACTCAAATATTCGCTTAGCTTTCTTACTTGATGGTGGTGGAACGACTCGCATGTACACCCGATCTGACAATGGTAAGGAAAAAGTTGCTGGAGCATTTGTTGATGACAGAACCTATATTGAGTACCTCTATCTCGCCAAGCGTGACAGCAATGCTACTGATCCAAATATATGGCGTGATCAAAAGCTGGTAAAAGCAGGAAAATCCAAGTCAATCACTTACGGCGACTATATTAAATCAATCTTTTCAAATGGAACAGTTCCAGGAACCCAATACCAATTTGAAATCTCTAAATAATACAAAAAATCCTCACAACATGAGGATTTTCTTATTTCAAATTGTTTAATGCTGTAATCAGATAGTGACCATCACGGATGCCTTTACCAACACACTTAGCATTTTCAACCAAGTCTTGGTAATCAGTATCTGAAAGATTGTCGATTGTCGCCTTCAAATCATGAAGCGACTCTACTGCAATCCCACAGCCGTTCTCAAGAACAAAGTGAGACAAGGCAGACTGTTTCCAAACCACAAGCGGAAAACCTGAGGCCAAGTATAGTGACGCCTTGTGAGAGTTGTTATAGCGTAGATACTCACCAAATACACCACTACATGTCTCAGCGCTATCACCATCCCAGACAAGCCCAAAACCACCCTCAAGAACTGATGGTAGCTCGTCAGGTAGGAAAGACCCAAAGTAAGTCTCATTCGTAAGAGCTCTGCTCTCGTCAAAGCCAACACCATAAAGGTTGTAAGCAGGTTCTTCAGGAAGTGAGTAAAGATAGCCAGCTTTTTCTTGTGCCAAGTTACCAGCCACAATAATTGGCTGAGTTTTAGTAAGACCTGTCTTCTCTTGGAAATTTGGAATCAAATAGTCGAAAATGCCAAGGCTAATAATCTTATCTGCATCGACCCCTTTATCCACCAAAACAGATTTCATAATTGGATTGTGGGCAATAATGCCATCAGCTACACCTAAAAGACCTGACTCCTGGATTTTCATTCGAACTCTCTGTTTTAATGGAGCAGATTGACTATTCATAAAACGAAGGGCATCCAAATCATGGATGATAAACTGAATTTTCACACCTCTTTTTCTTGCTTTTTTAACAAGTAAAGTAGTGAAAAAACTATGATGAAGCATTGGAAATTGAATTAGAAGTTCATCCCCTTTATTCAAACGATTTAAAGAGTGGCTGAATGATTTAGCCTTATGTATTTGAGCCTTTATTATACTCATATTGTACCAATTATCAACCGAAAAAACCAAGGCCTGATACCCTTCTCTCTTTACAATTTCTTCAACATCATTCCGTGCCTTATTACCCGCATTTTTAACATTGTTATCGTGTAAAAATTCTTCTTTTAAATAGTATTTCATCTCTTATTTCTCATTTTTCAAAAGCTGATTTCTCAGGATAGCGCTCTTTCAAGATTTCCTTAAAACGAATGATATTCTCCTCTTTAAAGTCAACATCGTCATTCACACAAAGTAGCTTTTTATGTTTATCTTTAAAGATACTCTCTAACCTATCAACTTGATTTACACCTATCGACTCTCCAAAATTCTTTGATACAGGATAAAACTGATTACTTTCAATTTGCCAATGCTGACAGATGTATTGATTAACATCCACTCCATAGTCTCTAATTTTATTTCGTGACGTTTTATCTAACGTTTCTGCTTCAATTTCCCATAAATGCGCCAAGGTACTCTTTTTCATAGGAACAGGTAAATGCTGGTTCACATAGCCTGTTGGCCCCCATGGCAAAAGTAGCAAGTTTTTAATAACTAAATGCCCATAGCGGTAGTTAAAAAATTTCCAGGGCGAAGACTTTAGGGCCTTCTTATTAGGAAAATGGCGATAGATTAACTCAACATTATTGTGATAAGTATTCGTAAAAGGTGACCAAGGAACCAAAGCATCATATACAGCTAAAAGCTTGGGTTGTCCATTCTTATAAAAATCTGAAGGCTGACTGTCTCTGATTAAGTACATATCATCATTGAAATACAAATAATTCTCCGACAATCCTTCAATCCGATGGAAGTTAAGCTCAATAGCAGCAGAATTATAGGTAGGCAGATACTCTTCTGGAATGAATTCCTTATGAGTAATCCATCTGAGTTTCGGATGCTCTAAATTCAACCAGTCAGGCTTTTGCCCATTGGTAATTAAATAAACATTATTCACCCAAGGGGCATGTTTTTCAATCATTCGAAACCAGTAATTAAAAATACCATAATCACGGTAACGTTGCTCTCCATCAATTTCTTCGTCTAAATAAGCAACTTGACCAGTCACAGCTTGTTTCTCACGGATAAACTTTGGATCACTACCATCGACCCAGAGAACAACGATATCAATTTTTTCTTGTGTCATGTAGTAAATTCTTTCTCAACGACTTCTAGAGCACGCTCAATGACCACATGCATGTCGTAGTATTTATAGTCTGCCAAACGTCCACAGAAGATAACATTGTCATTTTTCTCAGCTTCTTCTTGGTACTTGGCAAACATAATATTGTTCTTTTCATCATTGATTGGGTAGTATGGTTCGTCTCCACGTTTCCAATCAGCTGGGTATTCACGTGTGATGACAGTCTTTGGTTGGGTTCCATACTCAAAGTGCTTATGCTCAATGATACGAGTATAAGGAATCTTACGCTCTGTGTAGTTGACTACAGCATTACCTTGATGATTTTCCTCATCCAAGATTTCGTGTTCAAAACGCAAGCTGCGGTACTCCAACTCCCCATGCTTGTAGTCAAAGTACTGGTCAATCATCCCTGTAAAGACCACTTTTTTCGCTGAAGCTTCAAGCTCTTCACGATTAGCAAAGAAATCAACACCAAGTTCCACTTCCACATCGCCAAGCATGTTTTCAATAATGACATTGTAACCACCGATTGGAATACCTTGGTAACGGTCATTAAAGTAGTTGTTATCAAAGGTCAAGCGGACTGGAAGACGTTTGATGATAAATGGTGGAAGGTCTGTTGCAGAACGTCCCCATTGTTTTTCCGTATATCCTTTGATCAACTTTTCATAGATATCTGGACCAATCAACTTGATTGCTTGTTCTTCAAGGTTTTTAGGCTCAACATCTTTCATATCAGCCGTTTGCTCAGCAATCTTGTCCTTAACTTCTTGTGGAGTCTTGGTCCCCCACATAGCGTAGAAGGTATTCATGTTGAATGGAAGATTGTAGAGGCTTCCCTTGTAGTTAGCCACCGGTGAGTTGATATAGTTGTTAAACTCAGCGAATTGGTTGACATAGTCCCATACTTTTTTATTGGACGTATGGAAAATGTGGGCACCATACTTGTGAACATTGATACCTTCAACCTCCTCACAGTAGATGTTCCCACCGATGTGATCACGCTTGTCAATCACTTTTACCTTTTTACCACGTTTTGTAGCTTCATGTGCGAAAATGGCTCCAGACAAACCAGCACCAACGATAAGATAATCGTACATATTCTTCTCCTTAGTTTTTCATTAACTGTTGCTTCAAGTCTTTTATATCAACGACACGCAAGACAAAAATTAAAATGACATAAATAATAGCTCCCACAAAGCCATCTACTGCTACATTTGCCATAGGTTTAAATTGGACAAACATCTTAAAGACAAAGAGCCCAAGATACATGACAACTGATGCTAAAATGATTTTAGACATAGCTGGAAGGATAGACACATTTTTCATGAATACCCTTGAAAATTTCAGTTGGATGCCCCATACCAAAGCCTCTGTTAAAACTGAAACAATAGAGGCTCCGACAAAACCAAATGGGGGAATTAACAAGAGATTAAGTCCCACACTAACAACTGCCGGAATAGTCGTAGAGAGCATAAACTCACGATGTTTATTATGTGGAATCAAAATCTGAATCCCCATAATATTTGTCCATCCAATGAAGAACATCCTAAAGACCATGATGGCAATAGCAAGATAAGCCTCTTGGAAATCTTTCCCTAGGAAGAAACTCACAAAGTCCTTATTGACAATCAATAAACCTGCTATAATCGGGAAAATTACCAGATTATAAATCAAGAAAGAAAGTTCATGCATCTTGTTAACAGCCTTATAATCACCGCTAGATAGGAGACCAGATACCCTAGGAAGCATAACACTTCCTAAAGAAGTCACTAGAGTTAAAAGGATATTGATAATCTTCAATGCTTGATCATAAATACCGACATCATTGGTAGATGACAAGGCACCTAGCATCGTACGATCCAAAGTCACGTATAATGAAATGGCAACCTGCGGAAGAAAAAGCAAGATAACAGGCTTGAGATGTATCCTAGCGTAAGACAAATCAAATTGAGGATCACCAATATAAGATCTGGCTGGTAACCACATACTCAATTGACCAAGCAATTCGAAGAAGGTTAGTAGAAAAACATAGAGATACAAATCACCAGGTGTTTTCACAAACAGGAAGATGGAAAAAACACCTAAGACCTTCACCGTTGTATTCCTTGCGGTAATACGACGAAAATCCTCCAAGCCTTGGAATAACCAAGAAATATCCATCCCTTTCGATATCAAGCTTAATCCTAAGATATAAGCCACCATATTTTGCATACCAGGAAAGAACAAACACAATGATGTATACAAGGCAAGGGACAAAATAGTCGCTATCAATTGAAGAGTATAAATACCCCAGAAATTTTTTCTGATATCTTGGCGATGCCCTGAAATTTCTTTAGTACCATAATTGGCAACACCTAAAGTCGCCAAAAGAATAAAGTAGGTCACAATAGAGTTAAAGTAACCATAAGTACCTAAATCCTTTGAACTGAAAATCCTAGTAACATAAGGTGTCGTAATAATCGGTAAAACAATGACCAGTAATTGATAGGAAAGATTGTAGGCGTAATTTTTTAAAACTTTCATTTATTATTATCTCTACTTAATTTCATTAATCTTTTATTTCCTTAACAGAAGCAAGACTTGCAAATAATGTAAACATAAAGATATTATATCCTGGTCTAATCCAAAATGCCTCAATCATACAATTGATTGTTATTAGAGAAAGCAAGATAAGAAGTAGTATTTTACCTTCTTTATAAACTTTCATTGATGCCATAACATATACTAAAACCAATAATACTACAGGGACTATCCCATAGTAGAACAACATTTGGATATAAGAGGAGTCCACGTAATTATAACTAAATACTGACTCAGTAGTACCACCGTAACCAATAAACTTTACATTATTTGTTCCAAACAGATGTAACCTGTAAGTATCTAGTGCATTTCTACCTAAAAACAACCTCATACTAAATATATTATTTAACTTAACAAAAAATGGAGAAGAGTAAGTGAAATGAGAGGATAAATAATACATCAATGATGAGCAAATAATTGCAGAATAGGACAACAAGTAATATACTTTAAATTTCTTCTCTTTATTAAAGTACATCACTAAGAAAATGATAACGGCGATAAGGATAGACAATGAATTTAATCTAGCATCACAAAACTTAATAATGAAAATAGATAAGGCTATTCCTACAGTTACTCTCAAGAAAATAAATTTTTCTCTTAGTAAGTATCCCCATGCTATGAATAAATAGAAACAATGAGAAGCAAAGTCAGTAGGGTAAATAAAACCGAATGAATTCCTAATAACCAAACCAGAAGAACGAACTTGTGCAAATTGCAAATTTGGTAAAACTCCAATTATTGATAAAAGGAATACTCCTAGTACAATTGAACCAGCAATAACTACATACGTTTTTAAAATAACATCGATATCAACATCATAAAGAAGTAAAATTAACAATGAATATAGAAGAAAGTTTGTAGCACCAGTATGTAAAAACACACACAAGCTTGTTATAATTAGAAGAACTCCAGAAACAATGAAAGCTATACTAAAATTTTTAATGAAAAAAAATCTCAATAATAACACTAATTCAACACCAATCAAGAAAATAGTCGGTAATTGGGGGAGAGTTTTATTTAGGACGGAAGTCATAACAACATCATGTCCAATAATAACTGACAAAACTATAATAACCAAAAGGTTCTCAAATTTAATTTTTAACATAACACCCTTTTACTGTAATAGGAATAACTAAATTTATTTAAAAGCAATTTTACGTAAAAATGGATTCATTTTCATTTTTTCAATAAATATAACGATCTGAAATTTTTTTCTGGTGAGAAGATCAATGCTCAATCTCCGAAGAAATAAAGAAAAGTTTCTTTCTCTCAACAACTCCTTATAAGATCCAATAATTTGCTCTCCATTATTCAAAAAAATACTTTCAAATGCCTCATTATCAACTAAAGATTGTAATAATTCTATTTTTTTTTGTCTTCTCAACTTTAAATTTGAAATTTGAAAAGCTGCACTGACAACTATTTTAGTCTTAATTTCTTGAATTAGTGTTTCATCTTCAATTTGGAATTGTTTTAGTAATTTTTGCAATTCTTGAAGTTCATCTAATTGAATCTGGATTCTCTTAGGATTAAACCTGGTTAAAGCAGAGCCACTCCTACCCGCAACATAATTGTAGAGTGTTGAATTAATAAAGAAGACAGCATCCAAATGTTTGTAAACTTGAAAATTAAATAATGTATCTTCTCCTATTTGTCGACTAGGAAAATGAATATCATACTTTAAGATAAATGCCTTATTATATATTCTTGACCAAACATTGTACATCATATCGGTTTTAAATAACCCTATAAATTCATTCCTAAACTCATTCTTTTTCAGAAGACCGATATGTTTATAGCTATGCTTGCGACAAGACAAAGTAGTATTATTTTTTTCTTTAATCTCATTGTAACCAAAACAAAGAACATCCCATTTTTTATTAAGATGATGTGATATCTCCTCAAAGAAGTTTTCTGACATAAAGTCATCTGGATCCATAAAATATAAATATTTACCCCTTGAAAGTGAAATACCCAAATTTCTTGCTTCAGCTACACCTCGATTTTCAATATGTCTTACCAGAACATTTGAAAAATGTTTTTGATATTCATCACAAATCTCACCACTTTGATCACTCGATTCATCATCGATTAATAGAATCTCATACCTAATTTGTGATGATTGAAAAAGTATGGAATCTAAGGCTCTTCTTAAATAGCCTTCAACGTTAAATACCGGTACAATAATACTCAATTCTATATTATCCATTAACTCTTCATCCTTAATTTATGACGAATAAAACCTAATGTCCATTTTTCTTTTTTAAATTTCTTTAATATTGTGGATTTAACATATGCCCAATAGAATTTATTTCTTGTTACTTCTAAAAGCTCTTCCTTAGAAATTTTCTCTCCAATAACTAATTGATTTGGTATAACATAAAATGAATCTACTAGTCTAAACTCAGGACACTTAATCACTCTTTTTTGGAAATGTACATATAGAGGACGATTAATCTCTATATTACCATCGATTAAATTTATTGATTCCAAGCCATTTTCCTCTGACCAAAAATAATAACGTTTAGGTTCATTTTCACCATATTCTCGAAATGAGAAATGACTAATATCGATATCATCAAAAAACTTATCTTGTAGTTGTTTGAAATGACATTTTTCAAAAATCTTTTGGATACCGTTTGCCTCATCAAAAATAAAACTTTGCTCATTAGTGAAGACATTTTGATAATCCAATCGATAGTTTGAACCTTGGCCAGACATAAATATATAGTTAATCTCTTGTGAATTTTTAAATATTTGGAGGTGACCAAAAAGACCATATCGAGCATAATCATTCTCAAAAAAGCTATGCTTTTCCAGAAATTGATAAATATCACCAAGTAAGACATCTGTATCACAAAATCCCCAGTAATCATACTCTTTTAATTCTTTTTCAAAAATAAGCCCGTAAGCAACCCTATAGTCACATAATTTGTAAGGTGTTTTGAGAGAAATTTTAAAATCAAACTTAGACTGGACTTTTTCTCTTAACTCATCAAAAGAAAGAGTTACAAATTCTATATTTTTAGCATTTAAAATTTCAAATTGCTCAACCTTTTGATCCGTATAAATTAAGAAATCAATCTTTTGATTACGTTTGGCAGTCAACAAAAAATAAGGGAAAAACTTTGGAAGTTTTCCGAAATATGGAATAATTAGTCTTATCTTTTTCATTTAGTTAAATCCTCCCCACCCTTATTCAACCAAGTAACAGCATTAAAATAGCGGTGGTAAGTTTTTAAATCGATACCCACATGGCCTTGCTTCTCAGCTGATTTAAAGTGGACCAACGAAGGTAGGTCACTATAATTCTTCGAAGAGAAAATCACCTTACTCTTGTATGGAAGCTCTTCAAACTCTTTCATCAACTCATAGGTACAGGCATCATTATCATTGAACTTGAAATACAAATTATCCCAATGCATTCTCTTTAAACGGCGATTCCATTTTTGAGTAGCTTCTTCTTCATCTGCATAATGCAAAAAATGAAGTTCAATATCATCAAGAAGTGCAAGTGGATAAGCATTATCAAAGTCTTTGATATATTTTGATTCCTTAACAAATTTCAAGGGGATGTCTCCACTCAAATAGTGTTTTAAATTCTTGAGCATTTTGATGTAATCAGGCGAAAAGACAAACATCCCTACAAATGGTGTTTGATAAGGCAAGCCCAACTCCTGATAAACTTTCCCAGCCCAACAATTATCACTAATGATAGTGAAATTTTTATTCTTGAGCCTTCGTCTAGGAATAAAATTAATAATTGGATAAACGATAGGTTTTAATTTATTTTTTAGTGTTTCGCTGTTCATATTAGTACTTCTTATATAACTCTGAGAAATTACGAATATAACTTTGTAATGAAAAGAGTTCTTTTTGGCGTTTGACAGAAGCCTTGCCAAATTGCTCTCTCTTCTCGGTGTTATCAGCCAATTCTTGAATAGTTTTAGACAACTCTGCAGGCTGATTTGGTGTGGCAAGAAGACCGTTTTCATCTTCCTTAACCATTTCACAGACACCACCATGACGGTAGCCGACTACAGGTTTGCCACAAGCCATTGATTCGAGAACTACAGTTGGTAGAGGATCTGGATTGGTACTTGGCAAGACAAAGATATCAAACATATTATAGAGCTCTGTTGTCTTGCTATAATAATCGATACGTTTGATTTGTCCAGCTACTGGTGAGTCTGATATAACCTTCTCTAGCTCATCAACTCGCCATTCTTCACCTTCAAAAGCACTCCCTGCCAGAAAGGCTACTGCTTTTGGATTAGCTTTTAAGATTGGAGTCACGGCTTCTAAGAAGTCGCCTTGACCTTTCCATGCATTCACTCGACCAACCATTCCGATAACCAAAGCATCCTGTGCAATACCAAACTGGTCACGAACTGCACTAGCATCCATTTCATGATAGACGGTATTATCAACACCATTATATATGACTTGAACTTGGTCATTTTTTACAAAGCGAGACTGCTTGACGTGGTTGGCAACAGCATTTGAAACTGTCACAATCGTATCCGCATAACGCCCCATCAAAAAGTTGATAAAATCAGAGATTGCTTTTGGTTTAACAATAATTTCATGCACATGCCAAATCAAAGGTAATTTCAACTTACGTTTGAGATAAATACCCTCAAGTACTGCAGTCGTATTGTTGTGAATAAGAGTAATGTCATTATCCTTAGCATATTTAGCAATTTGCTTTGAATAACGATTATAAGAGCCAAAATACTCAAGAATTCCCTTAGGATTAAAATATTTACGACGCAAGATTGGATAATCGATAACTTTTACCTTAGCCCCAACCTTTTCCAATGCACTCACTAAGACACCGTTGTTTGGCAAGATGACATGAGCCTCAAAGGCATCTTTATCCAACCCCTTAATAAGCTCCAACAAAACCTTGTCAGCACCATACATTTCGGCACCAGCGTGAAGATATAAAATTTTCTGCATTTCTATCCTTTAAATACTTTCTCGTAGTCTGTAACAATTTTTTCCCAAGTAAAGGCTTCAGCAATACGTTTACTTGATTTTTGATTGAGGTCTTCGATAGCTTGTTTATCCAATTGCTCAGCTTGGTCAATGACACTTGCCAATTGGTCTTTCTTCCAATAGAGAGCACCATCCTCACCGACTTCACGGTTAAAACCAACATCCAATAAGAGATTGAGCTTAGTAGACTCAAGAGCCTCAAGAAGGGATGGATTGGTACCACCTACTTCATGACCATGGAAGTAAGCAAAAGCATTCTCACGAATGTATTTGAGCAATTCTTGGTCATAGACAGTTCCGACAAATTTAACACGAGAATCTTTATCAAAACCAGTTTCCTGACGCAACTTGTCGTAGAACTTGTTTTCTTCAACATTGGTAATGAGAACAAAGTCCTTGTCAGAGTTAGACGCCATAAAGCCACGAATCATAGCCTCATAGTTATTTTCAGGCACAAAGCGTCCTACAACAAGGTAATAATTGTTTTCAATGACACCCTTTTCAAAATACCATGTGCGAACCTTATCATCAACTTTAGTCAATCGAGATTTAGTCGTATCTGTTCCATAGGCAATGTAGGTTGTTTGAGGACGATACTTCGCATAATCCTTTTGAATATATGACTCAATGTTTTTACTATCACAAATCAAGAGATCTGCATGTTTAACCATGAGTTGCTCAGAAATTTTCCAATACTTACGAACTGGAAGACTCCATTTCGCACGAAGCCATTCATGACCGTCTGGGTTAACCATAAGGGTACCACCGATAGCCTTGATTTTCTTTTTAATACCTGAGATAAATGGACCAATTCGGCAAGCCAAAACATAAAAGATTGGTGATTGGTCATTGTTTTCCTTAGCAATTTCAATGGCCTTATTAAGAGCTGCAATGTCATAAGCGATGGCACGTGCAGGCCCGATATTTGGGACGTCGATATTGTAGCATTTAGCACCGTTATGTTCGAAAGTGTCTGCTGTAATACCTGATTTAGCAGAGTTTTCACGCATACAAGCTACATAATACTGAATATCTTTGTCTTGTTGGAACTCTGTTAACTTCTCAACAAAGGTTTCAAATCCCCCATATTTTGCTGGAATTCCCTTAGAACCAACGATATAAACTGTTTTTGTCATTTAATCTCCATCAAAAGAAATGGAGAAAGCTATCACTTTGCTCCATCCTTCATTACTACTACTTTAATTGTCTTTAATAAGATTCTTATATCGCGCCAGATTGTCCAACCGTCCATATAAGCAACGTCTAGTTTGACAACTTCATCAAAATCCGTAATTTTACTTCGACCACTTACTTGCCAAAGACCAGTAATACCTGGTTTAAAGCTGAGGCGACGTTTTTGTTCTGGCGTATACGATTCGTATTCGTCTAATGTTGGAGGGCGTGTTCCAACTAAACTCATATCACCTTTTAGAACATTCCAAAATTGTGGAAGTTCATCAAGACTCGTTTTACGAATAAAATGTCCAATCTTGGTAATCCGTGGATCATTGTCCATCTTAAACATACCACCAGACATCTGATTTTGCGACATCAAATTCTTCTTAATTTCTTCAGCATCTACACGCATCGAACGGAATTTATAAAACTTGAAGATACGTCCATTTTCACCTACGCGATCTTGAGCAAAAATTGCTGGTCCACCATCCCTACGGATAAGAGGGTAAAGAAAGATTCCGACTAAACCACATAAGAGCAAACCAAATAAGGCCCCACAGATATCGAGAAAACGTTTAGCTACGATATCACCGTAACTATAAAACTGCGTTGAAAATGTAACAACGTTAAAAGGGCCTAACTTTTGGATACGTTTTTTACCTTGACTCATAAATTCTAGTGAATTTAAATTAATGGATACTGGAATTCCCATAAGTTCAAAAGGTGAGGCATAGTCCCAAATTTTGTATTGTTCACTAGGTAGATTAATTAGCACTTGATCAACAACCGAGTGTGTAGCATATTCAACAAGATTTTCAGGTTTCACACTCTTAATAAAAGGATTTGTAAAATAAGGATTATCCAAAACACAGACCGCAGTAATCCTACCATCCATATTGTCTTTCATACGAATCAAAACATTTTCCAGACGTGCTTGATCAGAAATTAAGAGGATATTTTTATTTCCTTTACGGCGTGTATAAATGGATGAGCGGAAGTACTTTAGAAAAGTATTTGTCAGATATAGTAAAGTACATGTGATTAGAGTGACGTATAGAAGGCCTCGTCGTGAAATCGAAAAATCACCATCTGAAAAAAATGATAGAAAGGTTATAACTAGAGCAAATATAACACCATACTTAACAGTTGCAATAAGCTCATCTAGATAGCCCCTATATTTAAGATTTTCATAATAACTACTGATATAGTATGTGACAACATGGACCACACCTAGAATGACCATACTTCCTTTGGTTATCTCAGTGTAAGGTAATTTACTAGCTAACCAGGCTGCAAACACAACCACAACTAACTGTACAACTCCAATTTCAATGCGACGAATTTCTTGTTTTTCTTTCACTCTTAACTCCTAATTAAATATTAATGTATAAGGAGCCGCATTATCTCCATTAATGCTATCCTTTTCTACGACGATGTGCTCTTGACTGACTTCCTTTTTTTCCGTACTCACCATATGATCCATACGAACCATACGAACCGTATGACCCATATTTATCAACTGTCATATCAACTTTATTAAGAACGACACCTAAAAATTGAGAACTACTTTGTTCCAATTGTTCAATAGCTTTGGCTACAAAGCGACGTTTAATTTTTCCAGCTGCTGTAACTAAGAGACTTGCGTCAACCTGATGGGCAATAATAGCAGCATCAATTACCAAACCAATTGGTGGCGTATCGATGATGACGTAATCATAACGACTGCGAGCAACATCCATCAAATGTCTAAAATTATCATTTTGTAAAAGACTTGTTGGATTAGGTGGGACAGGACCAGAGGCAATGACATCCAAACCGGAAACATTAGTTTGACAAATAGTTTCATTTAAATCAGCATTTCCTGAAAGAAAATTTGAAAGACCTTTATAAGGCACATTTGATTTAAAGGTTCCTGACAAAACAGAGTTACGAGTATCTGCATCAATGAAAAGTGTTCGAAGCCCAACACTAGCAAATGAAATCGCTAAGTTAACAGAGGTCGTTGATTTTCCTTCACCAGCTTCAACAGAGGTAATAGAAATCACTTTCATCTGAGCACCAGAAAATTGAATATTTGTGCGAATGGCATTGTAATATTCTTCTGTTTGTTTGGCAAACTGTACTTTAGATTTTACTAACTTTAATAGAGGCATTTCTTCTCCTTAAATTTTATCTGTATCAGGGACAATTCCAAGAAGTGTCATTCCAAGAGTCTCTTCAATATCCTCTGGACGTCGAATGCGATCATCTAAGATTTCGCGACCCAATACACCAACCACTGCAAAGAATCCTCCAAGCACTGCCCCAATAAGTACATTACGTATAATGTTTGGTGAAGATGGTGATTCCGGCAATTTAGCGTCTTCAAGTGTTGTAACATCTTCAACTTTTGTTACTTTCTTGATTTTTTCTGAAGCAACTTCACGTACCTTATTAGCAAGGAGTTGAGCGTCTTGACCTGTTTTAGCATTTACAGAAATCGAAATAAGACGTGTATCAGTAGGAATATTAACCGAAATCATTTTAGCAAGCTCAGCTTCAGTCATCTTCAATTTTTCATCCTTGATAACTTCAGATAAGACATCATTAGATGTAATGATTTCTTTATAGTCTTTTGTCAAAAATGTACCAGCCTGCAAATCTTGAGCTGAAATATTTTTACTATCATTGGTTTGATTAGCCACATAGATCCGTGTAGATGACGTATATGTAGGTTGGATTAGGAAGTAAGTTCCCAAGAAAGCAAAGACAGCTACATAAAAGGCCGTAAAAAGGATGAACACCTTTTTACTCCAAAGTTTATGCAATAGTGCAAGTACATCGATTTCAACACGTTTCGTGTTTTCCTGAGTCATAGTTTCTCCTATATGTATTGATTTTCAAGTAGTGTTTTGGGGTTCTCGATAAAGAGATCACGTGCGCGTCTAGTTCCATAAGTTTTTTTAATAACAGCATATGCATCCTTCATAAATGGTGGTCTTGGACCAAGATTATGCATATCACTAGCAACAATATGAACTAAATTCTTTTCTAAGAAAAAGCGTACACGTTTCTTTCTCACTTTTTCTTTATCGCCAAATAGCTTTGGTTTTAAGACATGAGAGCTATTAACTTGTGTGTAGCAACCCATATTGATAATTTCACGAACTCGATCAGCGTTTTCTTCAAGGGCGTCATAGCGTTCAATGTGAGCAACAATCGGTGTTACCCCTGCTCGTATAACATTACTCAGCCCGTCATGAATTTCCTTCCAAGATGTTCTGGCACTAAACTCAATCAAAGCAAATTGCGTGTTGTGCATACGAGGAATGAGATTCTTTTCAAGTTTATCAATAATGTCTGAGGTGTAATAAAGTTCACCACCATAAAAAAGAGTTAAATCAGGATAAAGTGCTTCTGCTTTTTCTTTAACTTTTGAAAAATTTGCAAAGATTTTATCCTCTGGGGTTTCAAACATCCCCTTACGACGGTGGGAGGTAGAAACAATCGTACGCACACCTTGAGCGTAACTTTCTCCAATGAGTTCCAAACTTTCCTCTAAAGTTTTAGGACCATCATCGACATCAAAAACAATATGTGAATGAACATCAATCACTTATTTTTCCTCCATCATATTTTTGATAGCTTGGGCAGCACTTTCCACACTAGAATCATCTAGCTTCATCATGTAGAGACTAGAATTTGGCATAGCATATGAAGTCAATTGTCCCGTTGAGCCTCTACCTGTCACTGCTTGAGATGTAACTGTAAATTTAGTTCCTGAATCCAGTTGTGTATTAGCCAAGGCATTAATGGTATCCAAAGACATGTTAGTTTGAACAGAATCTTGAAGATTGTTAACAATTGACGTAAAGTTTGATACTGAATGAAGTGAAGCTAATTTGTTAACAATCGCTGAAATAACTTTTTCTTGATTTTTACCACGATCATTATCACCACCATCCAAGCTATAACGCTCACGAACAAAACCAAGTGCTTGTTCTGAGTTCATTTGAATATCTCCAACTGGGAAATCAAACTTCCCATGAAGACTTTTGAAGGCTTGATCATTATGAACGGTCACACCACCAAGTTGGTCAATCAATTTAAGGAATGACGTGAAGTTGATACGTGCATAATAATCAATATTAATACCATAAAGATTTTCCAAAGTTTGCTCTGATGTTTCAACACCATAGATACCTGCGTGAGTTAGCTTATCATACTGGTTCGCTCCACCACCAGGAATCTTAACATATGCGTCACGAGGTGTTGTTGTCAAAAGAATCTTATGCGTATTCATATTAACAGTCATAATGATATTAACGTCTGAACGCGATACTGTCGAAATTGAACCATAGGTATCAATACCACTAATATAAATATTGAAAACTTTTGAGTCCACCTGTTTCGCAGGGCCGTTATTCTTCCTTTTAATTTTGTAGGTATAAATCGTTCTTAGATTTGAAGCGTAGTTACTATCAACTGATTCTAATAGGCTAGCATAAGAACCACTCAAGACCATTGCTTGAGAATTTCTAGACTTAAGATTGTCATAAGCTTCTTGATAGGAAGCAACATCATCTACTTTGACATCAACTTTCTTGTCGTCCTTTAAAGCTGACATCAAAGTATCGATATTTTTCTTATCAATCTTAATCGGTGCCTGAACGCTAGTAATCTGACTCACATCTTTGATATCACTATCCTTCGGAACCACAATGCTCATTTCTACCTCTGAAAAAGCTGCAGTCTGATTCATACGGTCAGTGATATCAATCAGTTGTTTAAATCCAAAAATACCAGCCAAAGAAAATAGTGAAAAGATTACTAATATAGCCGTTGTCACTAGTGGTGATTTTTTGGTTTTCTGAAAGAAGATACTAACAGCAAGAACCAGTAACAAACCAAAGGTAATAATTATATTCAAAAACCTAAAAGATAGGAAGTTATAATTGAACATAATGAATAATAAGACCGCTGCCAAAATAGCATACAGAATGGTCAATCCAAAGTTGACCATTACCAACGATCTATTGTTCGTCCGTTTTTGCTTACGCTTCGTACGCGAACTCATATAAATTTCTCCTGAATATTAAAATTAGACATTTTCCATCATCATTATAACATTACTATAACTTCATTTCAATTGTCATTATTTTTAAAAAAGAAGAAACCGTTTTTCATAAGCCTATCAAGTATCTATTCTTTATCACTATTTCTAATATTGTAAGTATTATATCACATTTTTAAGACGTTTCATGAGATTATCAGTTATTTATCTAACCATTAAAGACAAATTCCTTAAAATACTTTTAGAGTATTCTTGTAGTTTGAAAACTTTTAACCTTTCTACCTATCGAAATAATACAACCTTTCGGTTAATCAAAAAAAGATAGCTACAGACATCCTTTTCATAATCTAGTCTGCAATAAGAGTTTCAAGACCTACTTTCATCATGTCAGTAAAGGTATTTTGACGTTCTTCAGCAGTTGTGTCCTCATCTGGATTTACCAAACTATCAGAAATAGTCATAATAGCCAGAGCATCTACTTGGTGTTGGGCTGCAAGGTAGTAAAGTGCTGCTGCTTCCATTTCGACAGCCTTCACGCCCCATTTCCCAAGCTCAATATTTTTTTCAAAATAATTTGAGTAGAAAACATCAGAAGATAGAACATTACCAACATGTGTTGTCATACCAAGATTTTTGGCGATGTGATAAGCCTTATCCAAGAGATTGAAACTTGCAATTTGAGGAAAGTCGTATTGAGGCCAGTCATTACGAATAATATTAGAGTTAGTTGCTGCTGCTTGTGCCAGAACTAACTCACGAACGTGAACATCCTCATTCAGAGAACCAGCAGTTCCTACGCGAATTAATTTTTTGACACCGTAGTCAACAATGAGCTCACGTGCATAGATAGAGATAGATGGCATCCCCATCCCAGTTCCCATTACTGAGATACGTTCACCCTTGTATGTTCCTGTGTAACCAAACATGTTACGAACTTCGTTGAAACACACAGCATCTTCAAGGAAATTTTCAGCAATAAATTTTGCACGTAAAGGATCCCCAGGAAGAAGAATCTTATCAGCAATATCTCCTTGTTTGGCAGAAATATGAATTGACATAATTAATCTATAAAGGGCGACAGAGACGAAGTAAAAAATAGGAAACTGACGAAGCATTGCAAATGCTATCCATTCTATCTTTTTCACTGTTCTCCGCCCGTATTCAGTTCAGTGAATACAGTTAACCCATCCTTTCTATTATTATTAAGGTAAAAGAGCAACTAGAAAGCGACTGAAAATTAGGAAGCTGACACAGCTCTACGCATCTAGGAAGGTTAGCTATTTTCCAAACTTTCCACTCGTTTTCAAATATAAATACCTGCTCCACCATCCTTTAGTTATATTTTTTTAAAGTTTTCTACTACTATATAAGTAGTATATGAGCTACTTAAATGTTTAGATCTGGGTTAGTGAATCTAGAAAAGCAAATAACTTTTTATTCATTTGAGAATAATCATGATTACGCAATTGTTCTGGTGTTTGAACAAAAGGTAACTGTTTATTTTGCTGGCACAAGTGCTCTTCACCATCAGCAGCTATCAGTAAATCAATCGCTTCAAGGTCAAACTCTAAATGTGCTTGGAAGGCATAATGTTTGGGGCTAAAGCGAAGTATTTGGCGTGGACAGCCCTTACTGGTCGCAAGAACAACAGCCTTGTCGCTCAAACCAGGCATATCACCATGCCAGTGACCCGTGTTTAAAGTAGAACCAAAATCTTTAATGTGCTCATCAGCTAATCCTTCCTCTGTTAAGGTCAAAGGGAAAACGCCAATCTCACGTTCTGGACTATGTTCATATTTCCCACCATAAGCTACAGCTAAAAGTTGAGCCCCTAAGCATACCCCGACAATATAGATATCAGCATCAATAGCTTTTTGAATTAATGCAATTTCAGCCTTTGGATCATAGTATGGAAAGACTTGACGATCTTCATCAGGTGACTGAGGTCCGCCCATTACTATAAGGAAATCAATATCATAAACAGCTTCTGGAAGTTTTTCTTCCTCATAAACCTTTGTTGCCGAAATATGGTGTCCACGCTTTTGAGCCCATTTCAAATAAGCTCCTGGAACCTCAAATTTTTCGTGTAAGACAAAATGAATATTCATTGTTTTTTCTTCCATCTATTTTTTATTATCTTTGATAGTAGACTCGCTAAGATTAGTGGTACTGCTACCAGTCCTCCTTGACCAGTAAATCCTAGCACTAAGGCTATACCAGTTAGAGGAGCATCCAAAGTTGTTCCTAAAAATACGGTTGCACCAAGTAACATGCCTAAACTAAGACTATGAGAAAATCCAAAATTTCCAAGAAGCACCGTTATTAGATAACCCGTACCTACACCTAAAGCAAACGATGGCGTCAGAGTTCCGCCATAAGCACCACTCCTTAAAAGTAGACAGACCAATAGACATTTGATGATGAGAATGACAGGAAGATATGCTGAAGAGTTCCCAGAAAAAATCCATTGAGCTAAAACCTGTCCATTTCCCATAAAAATAGGAAGGTAAGCTGACAGTACACCAAGAATCATAAAGGTAAAGGGCAAAGTCCAAAGAATTTCTTTACCTGTAATACGATGTTTACTAGCCTTCTTTGCTAAATATCCAAATATTATGGCAAGTGGTGTTACAAATAATGCTAAGATGATTGCCTGTATGAAACTGGAGGAATCAATAGTCACTTTATCGACTGTATATAAAGTGTGTCCACCAACAATTGGTCTGGCACAATAAGCAGATACATAAGTAGTCGCAAAAATAATGATAATATTCTTTAGTGTCCAAGAGACTCCTAATGTTTCCAAAACAAATAAAGCGCTAGCAAAAGGCACTTGGTAAACAGAGGCTAGCCCTGAACCAGCACCACAAGCAATTAATAATTGTCTATCGGAAATGTCTAAATTCAATTCTTTAGAAAGACTACCACCAAAGAGAGCACCCAATTCTCGAGGTGCTCCTTCTTTACCTATTGAGGCCCCAGCAGCAACGATTGCCACCTGGATTAATGCATGTAGAGACTGACCTAGAAAATTTGGACTTCTTTTACCAACGAGTTTCTTAGCTTTGCTAATGGAAAGTATGGTGACATGGCGTTGAAGAAAATACCAAAATAAACTAGATAAGACCCCAACAACAAGTAAGACTGAGAGCCTTCGAAAAGCACTCACTGATTGAAACTGTAACAAGAGGCTCTCTTTATCTTTACCAAACGCAAGAACTTGTATAAATTCTAGAAGATAGTGGCAAAAAATTCCAACAAGCCCTGAAGCAATACCGGTTCCAATAACAGCTAAACTCAGCTTAAGGGATTTCGGTAACAACCTTAAACATTTCCTTACCTGAGCAATCATATTTTAGAGTTCCGCCAAAATAGCTTTTAGCAATCCTTTGAAGTCCCCTTTGACACGCTCTGTCACTTCTACCACTTCTTCGTGGTTCAATTCTTCTTGGAAACCAGCCGCAAAGTTGGTAATACATGAAATACCAAGAACCTTCAAACCAGAGTGAGCTGCTACAATAACCTCAGGAACAGTTGACATTCCAACAGCATCTGCCCCAAGCGTCTTATAAGCACGGATTTCAGCTGGAGTTTCATAAGTTGGACCAGTCACACCAATATAAACACCATCATTCAATTTAATACCAAGTTTATCAGCCACTTGATGAGCGGTTTCACGATATTCAGGTGTGTAGGCTTTAGACATATCAGGGAAACGTGGACCAAAATCATCCAAGTTTTCACCGATCAATGGGTTTTGTCCAGTCATATTGATATGGTCAGTAATAGCCATCAAAGTACCAGGACCGAAGGCAATACCACCAGCAGCATTAGTTACAATAACACCTTCGCAACCAAGAGCTTTCATGACACGTACAGGAAAAGTTACCACTTCAAGAGGATTTCCTTCATAAAAATGGAAACGTCCTTGAAGAGCCAATACCTTACGTCCAGACAAAGTACCATATACAAGTTTACCTGCATGACCGACTACTGTTGATTGTCCCCAGTTTGGAATATCTGCGTAATCGATTACAATAGCATTTTGGACCTCTTCAGCCAATTCTCCAAGTCCAGAACCCAAAATCAAACCAAACTCAGGTTTTTCAATTCCTTTGCTTTCCAAAAAGGCTTGTGTATCTCTAATTTTTTCAAGTAGTGACATTCTAAATCTCCTTTAGTCCCTTATTTTTTAAATAATGACCAATGTTTGAAAAAGTTCTTGCATTTCGAATCGTAATATAAGGATAAAATGATGACTTTAATAGATTTTTATGATAAGCCGTTTGATTGTAGCTCGCCTTATCATTTTTCCCCCAGTAAACTCCTAATTCCCCAAAATAAAGAGTCTCATCTGCCAAATCAAAAGAATTTATTACTCTCTTTAATTCATCCTTGTCTAATTGTACTGTATAAAAGAGGACATCTTTTCTGTATAAATCATTTTTCCACCATTTCGGTAGAGATTTACACTCATTTTGGTATTCCTCTAGTGTGAAAAGGGAAAAGACAGTAATAAAAGAGTAAGACTGATTCAGAAATTCTTCTATGACTAAAAGTAATTCTTCTTTCATCATGGGTGAATCAAAGAAAAAATTTCCACTTTTAATATAGGAAGAAACATTCTTAAAACCAAGTTTCTCAAGGTCATGACAGAATTTTTCCATGACTACCTTATTACGACCGCCAACATTTATCCCACGAACCAGAAATGCATAACGTTTCATTTTAGACAAGTTTATCTAAGAAACTTTCACCAATCATGGCTTTCTCAACACCGAAGTTATCCGCAATTGTTGCTGAGATGTCGGCGAAGTGTCCAACTGGAATCAAGCCACTACCTTTGAAGGCTGGACTGTAAGCCAAGAATGGGATGTATTCACGAGTATGGTCTGTACCAGCATAAGTTGGATCATTACCATGGTCTGCAGTAATCATCAAGAGATCATCTTCTTTCATAGCTGCGATGATTTCAGGCAAGCGCTCATCAAATTCATGCAAGCAATCGCGATAGCCATGTGGATTACGACGGTGTCCGTAAAGAGCATCAAAGTCTACCAAGTTTGTGAAAGAGAAACCATGTTTAAACTCTTCTGATGTCATAGCCTTAATCAAATTGTCTACACCGTGGCTATTTGATTTGTTGTGACCCATATCGTGGTTGATACCTTCACCATTGAAGATATCACTAATCTTACCAACTGAATAAGTATCGATACCAGCCTCATTCAATTTGTCCAAAACAGTTGGAGCAAATGGTGAAACAGCCAAGTCACGACGGTTAGATGTACGGGTAAAGTTTCCAGGCTCACCAACATAAGGACGAGCAATGATACGACCAAGAAGAGCTGGACGTTCCAAAGTGATGGAACGCGCAAATTCACAGATACGATACAATTCTTCGACAGGAATAATATCTTCGTGAGCTGCGATTTGAAGAACTGGGTCAGCTGATGTATAAATAATCAATTCGCCTGTTTCCATTTGGCGTGGTCCGAAGTCATCGATAACTGCTGTACCAGAATAAGGTTTGTTGGCCTCGCGGATGACCTTACGTCCTGAGAATTCTTCAATTTGAGTAAGAATTTCCTCTGGGAAGCCATTCCAGAAAGTATCGAAAGGCTCTGTAATATTAAGTCCCATGATTTCCCAGTGACCTGTCATGGTATCTTTTCCAAGAGAGACTTCTTCTAACTTAGTTGCGTAACCAGTTGGGTTGCTCTCGGCTGGAACAGTTTTCAAGGCTTGTTCGCGAGGAATATTTCCAAGACCAAGTTTAGCCATGTTTGGCACATTCAAACCAACAGTTTTAGAAATATGTCCAAGGGTATCTGAAGCTCCATCAGGAACACCAGCATTGACAAAGTTATTGGCATCTGGAGCTGCACCAATACCTACTGAGTCAAGAACAATTAAATGCATTCGATTAAATTTGGACATAATAACACCACAAAGAGCTAAAATCTTTCGAAATTACCTCTTTCCTTTCTATATAATAATCTAGTGATAACATAACTATTAGGTTACTTTATTTATTTACAATTTAAAAGAAAATTAAACAGGACTAATCCTTAACCTCAACAATCTTAACACCGTCTTTTCCAGCAACGATAACCTTGTTAACCATTCCATTGAATAAACCATGATCAACAACACCAGTAATAGCTTTTAGTTCGTCACCTAAAGCAACTGGATTATTAATTTTGCCGAGATCCAAATCAATAATGAAATTCTTCATATCTGTAACAAAGCGATCACCTTGTTCAGTTAATCGGAATGATGGCTTATAGCCCTTAGACTCAAAGACGCGATACAAGCGATCAGCACCATATTGAACAACTTCGACTGGTAATTTAAAAGCACCAAGTTGATCAACCATTTTAGACTCATCAACTACCCAGATGTACTCTTTTGTCGGTGTAGCAACGATTTTTTCCATCAAGAGGGCACCACCGCCACCTTTAATTCCGTTGAGTTGAGGATCTACTTCATCGGCGCCATCAACGGTAACATCAATACTATCAATATCATCCACTGATTTCAAAGGAATACCTAGACCTTCAGCTTGCTTCGTTGTTTGACTAGATGTCGTTACACCTACAACACTGAGACCTTCCTCCTTTATACGACGACCAATCTCCTCTACAAAGAAATAAGCTGTTGATCCAGTACCTAGGCCAACAACCATACCATCTTCAACAAAACTGGCAGCGCTAACACCAGCGAGCTTTTTTAATTCTTCCATGCAGATCTCCTCGCATATTTCTATATAGTCGGTTAGATTCATTATAACATGAGTCTTCTTTAAATTGCAACGATAAGCATGAAAAGGCTATCAAAAACTTTAAAACAATAAAACTAGACCCTAAAATTAGAATCTAGTTTGGACGGAGAAATAATATCATCGAACCACTTAGTCTTCTTTACGGCATTTGAAGAATCCTACGAAAGCTGAAAAAATCATTGAAATGAATCCAAGCACTCCTGCATAGCTTGTGTGCTCACCAGTTTGTTGCAACTCAGCTTGAGGAACTACAAGAACTTCAGTATCTGGAGTTGGTCTTGGCGGTACGACCGGAAGAACTTCCAATGTAATCGTGGTGATGTTGGAACCTTTTTATCGCAGAGGCTTTAGCATCCTCAAGACTATCAGTTGTAACAACACTTGTTGGTACAACTGATATTTCCGTCTTCTTTGACAGAAACAACTTGCTTCTCTGAATGATTAACAGTTAATGAATTGACAGCGGTATCTGTTAGCACAGAAACACTGAGTGGCGTATCAGTGGCAGCTGAAGTTGAAGCCTCATCAGCCTGTACACCAATCATATCCATCGCAAGAATGGTTGTACCCAAAAGAACATAAGCAGCCCCAAAGGGCTAAAATCTTAATAACATTTGAGTATTCCCAATAGTCCCTCATTGACCTATTACGAATCACTAGTGACTATTCAAGGTCAGATATCTGAATTCATTGACTCAAGATTTTTTGAACCAATGCTTTTAAATCTGGAACCACTTCTTTCATAAACCATGGATTTTTCGCTTGCCAGATATTATTTCGTGGTGACGGATGAACTAAAGGAAAATAATCTGGAAGATAATCTCTGTAATGTTTAACTGTATCTGTTAACTTAGTTGATGATTTTTGATGCAAATAGTAATGCTGAGCATAGTTTCCCACAAGTATAGTTAATTGAATATTTGGAGCTAAATCTAGAACTCTCTCATGCCATTTATCTGCAAAACCTTTGCGAGGAGCTAAATCTCCTGATTTTCCATGCCCCGGGAAATAAAAATCCATTGGTACAATGGCAAACATACCCGATTCATAAAATTCTTCTCGCGACACACCCATCCAATCCCGTAGATTATCTCCACTAGGGTCATTCCAATAAAGCCCAGATTCTTGAGCACGGATACCAGGAGCTTGTCCTACGATATTAATCCGCGCAGTTTTTGGAATACTAAACAAGGGTTTGATACCTTGTTCAGTATACGTTTTATTTTGTTCGTCAGCCATAATGGCTTGTGTCAATTCTTCAAGTGATTCCATATTTTCCTCCAAAAAAAGAGACAAAATGTCTCTTATTTTTTATTTGATCAACTCATAGATAGCTTCTGCATAAATGGCAGCTGCACGGTACAAGTCCTCAACTTCAGTAAATTCATTTGCTTGATGCATGGTATTGACATAACCAGGGAACATAGCACCATAAGCAACACCACGTTTAAGGAGACGTCCAAAGGTTCCACCACCAATGATTTGTTCATGACCTTTAAGACCTGTCTGTTTCTCATAAACCGAAAGAAGTGTCTGTACCATAGGATCACTAACTGGTACGTAATGCGGCACGTGACCATGTTCTGAAAGACTGACCGTCTTGGGTCCTTCAAGTTTTTCAAGGCCAGCCTTAATACCATCTACATTAACCCCTTTAGGGTAGCGGAAATTCAAAGCAATGGTATTGTCTTCAGATTCCTTGTTGAAGGTAAAGACACCGGCATTCATAGTTAACTCACCCATTTTAGAATCTGTATAGGCAAGACCTGTCTTTTCAGCAAAGAAATCTTGATGAAGTGTTTCAGCAACTAAATTCAAATAAGTCTTAGCATTAGCCTGAAAATCAAATTGACTAAGGAAGAGTGCTAAGTATGTTGCCCCATTGATACCATTTTGAGGCATCATACCATGAGCTGATTTCCCATGAATAGTCACATGGAAAACACCTGCTTCTTCAGTCACTTGACCAGTTACCTCTTGATCAGCAACAAAGTCATTAAGTTTAGACTCAAGTTCCTGTAAAGTGATAGGTGCCGTAAACTCAGCACTTGCAGATTCAGGAACCATATTTTCACGTAAACCACCATTAAAGCTAACGAGGCTAAAGTCACCATCATTTTGTCCTTCAAAATGAAGATAGGCAGTAATATTTCCTTTTTCCCCATTGATAATTGGAAATTCTGCATCAGGAGAAAAACCAAAATCAGGATCTTTCAATCCATTATGAGCGAAGTAATAATCCATATCACCCCAACCAGATTCTTCATCTGTACCAACAATAAAGCGAACGCGCTTAGATACTGGAAGCTCAAGCTCTTTGATAATTTTCAAGGCATAATAACAAGCCATTGTGGGCCCTTTATCATCTGATGAACCACGAGCATAAAGCTTTCCTTCTTTAATGACTGGTTCGTAAGGATCTGTATCCCAACCGCTACCGGCTGGAACTACATCCAAGTGTGCAAAGATACCCAAGACCTCATCACCTTGACCAAATTCAAAGTCACCAGCGTAATTATCAATATTACGAGTCTTATAGCCATCACGTTCAGCTAAAACAAGAAAATGTTCTAGAGCTTTCACTGGTCCAGGACCAAATGGGTGCTTTTCATCAACCTTACTGTCATCACGTTCTGAATTAATACGCAAAAGACCAAAAAGGTCCTCCATCAAAGCTTCTTTACGTTTATCAACTTCGGCGCGAAAATCAATTGTCATAGTTTACTCCTTACTGTCTCTAGTTAGCACTATTTTACCATTTTTAGTAAGAGTTTTCATCTCTTTGAATATACCAAATTAAAAACGCAAACAGTTTTTAAGGTCACAAGACACCTACCACTTTCAAATTAAATCATAGTCTATCATTATTTCAAGAATTTCCAAAAACTTTAGAATATTCTCTTAATTCATGCTATAATAGGACTATCAAAACTAAGGAGATGCATTATGCCATTTGTAAAAATTGATCTCTTTGAAGGTCGTACTGAAGAACAAAAAATTGAACTTGCTCGTGAAGTTACTGAGGTTGTATCACGAGTTGCAAAAGCCCCTAAAGAAGCTATTCATGTTTTCATTAACGATATGCCAGAGGGAACTTATTACCCACATGGTGAAATGAAAAAGAAAAACTAATCATCATCAAGCAGTCACATCCGTGGCTGTTTTTTGATATGAAAAATAACTTGAATTTCTCTAATGAAAACGTATTATTTTAGGATAGTTTCCATTTCTGTATATCTCGGTTTCATACCTAAACGTTCATAAAAACGTACAGCTCCCGCATTATCATTCCATACGTGAAGTGTCAGATTATAACAACCTAACTCCTTAGCATAGTCCAAAGCAAATTGATAAAGCTTCTCCCCTAATTTTTGACCTCGAGCTTCCTTATCAACGCATAAATCATCAATGAAAAGAGTCTTAACATCCTTTAGTGGACCATTATTATCAGTTACTTCTTTAATCATTAAGAACAGATGACCTAAGATACGGCCTTCTTCATCCTCATATACAAAAATGGGTTTAGTTGGATCATTAATCACTGCTTCTAACTCTACATCTGTAAATTTACTGCCTTCTGACTTAAAAACATCAGGGCGTGCGTGATGATGAACTAGAAGAATCTACTCCAATAACTCCTGTAATCTTGGAATATCTTCTGCTCTTGCTAAACGAATCATAATTACCTCCATAAAAAAAGATGGGCAAAACCCATCTTAATTCTTATTTACCAAGTTTTGCTTTAGCTGCATCTGCAAGAGCTGTGAAAGCTGCTGCATCGTTAACTGCCAAATCAGCAAGCATTTTACGGTTAACTTCGATTTCAGCCAATTTCAAACCGTGCATCAATTGTGAGTATGACAAACCGTTCAAACGAGCTGCCGCATTGATACGTGTAATCCAAAGTTTACGGAAATCACGTTTCTTTTGACGACGGTCACGGTATGCATAGTAGTAAGAGTTCATTACTTGTTCTTTTGCAGTACGGAACAAGATGTGTTTTGCACCATAGTAACCTTTAGCAAGTTTCAATACACGTTTACGACGTTTGCGTGATACAACGCCACCTTTAACACGAGCCATTTATATATTCCTCCGAATTAATTCTAGTTTAGTTAATTTGTAATGCTTGTAGCGAATTAACGCATTTGTGAAAGCATTGATTTGATACGTTTAAAGTCACCTGAATGTACCATTGACGCTTTACGAAGGTGACGACGTTGTTTTTTAGTTTTACCGTGGAAACGGTGAGATGTGAAGGCACGGAAGCGTTTCAATCCACCTGAACCTGTACGTTTGAAACGTTTAGCTGATGCGCGGTGTGTTTTTTGTTTTGGCATTTTAAAATTCTCCTCTTAAAATAGTATTAGTTTGACAATTATTTTTTGTCAGGAATTGGTGCAAGTTGCATGAACATTTGACGTCCATCCATCTTCGCTCTTTGCTCAATAATCGCAATATCTTGCGTTTTTTCAGCAAATTCCGCCAAGACCTTAGCTCCGATTTCTTTGTGAGTAATCATACGACCTTTGAATCGGATAGAAACCTTAACCTTGTTTCCTTTTTCAAGGAACTTACGGCCATTACGAAGTTTAGTTTCAAAGTCACCTTTATCAATAACTGGACTCAAACGAACTTCCTTAACGGTAACAACGCTTTGTTTCTTACGTTGTTCTTTTTGTTTCTTTTGATACTCAAATTTGAACTTACCATAGTCCATAATCTTCGCAACAGGTGGCGTAGCTTGTGGTTGGATGAGAACCAAGTCAACATTTGCATCATCTGCAATAGCTTGCGCTTCTGACAATGGTTTAATTCCCAATTGTTCACCATCAAGACCAACAAGACGAACTTCGCGAACGCGAATTTCATCGTTAATGAATAGATCTTTCTTAGCTATGATCTTCACCTCTTTATTTTTTTAGAGAAAAACAAAGCGGACTTGATATACAAGCCCGCACACATAATATCCCTTTAAGGATTTGACATGTTGGGCCAGACAACCTAAGTCGCAAGGCGAGAAGTTCTCACTTCTGCTTTTCTCATTGTTAACAGTATAACAAGTGAGTCATCCTTTGTCAATAATTTTTTTTGCTTTTTCTTGAATAAATTCCACAACACCATCAATAGATACACCTGTAGTGTCAAAAGTGATGGCATCTTCCGCTGGTTTAAGAGGCGATACCTTACGATGACTATCTTTATAATCACGTTCAGCAATTTCCTTTTTTAGAGTCTCAAGGTCAGCAGGAATACCTTTTTCGATATTTTCTTTATAACGGCGTTCCGCACGTTCATCAACTGAAGCAATTAAGAAAATTTTTAGTTCGGCATCAGGCAAAACCACAGTACCAATATCACGTCCATCCATGATAATAGCCCCATCTTGAGCAATACGTTGTTGTTGAGCAACAAGTTCTTGGCGCACCTCAGGAATGGCTGCTACCCAAGAAACATTATTTGTGACTTGGTTATCACGAATGGGATGTGTAATATCAACATCACCCACATAAACCTGCTGACTACCATCTGCTGCTTTTCCGAATGAAATCGGATGTTGAGATAGTTGCTCCAAAATGTCTGGTACATTTTCCTCAGTCAAACCATTCTGCAAGGCCAAATAAGTTGCAGATCGGTACATAGCACCTGTGTCAAGATAAGTATAGCCAAGATTTTTTGCAATAATCTTGGCTACTGTACTTTTTCCACTTGACGCAGGACCATCAATAGCAATTCTAATATCTTTCATGATGTTCCTTTGCTTTTAAAATTATTGAACGTTAACGACATCACCTGGGTTAGCATACCAGTAACCATTTGTCATGTGATCAGGGTTAAGACGCTCCAACTCATCTACAGAGATACCTGCACGTGCAGCGATTGAACCAGCACCTTCACCAGATTGAACAACGATTGATGAACCGTCAGTTGCTGCTGCAGCACTTGATGATGTTGTTTCAGCTGACTCAGTTGCATAGTTTTTTTCAACATGTTTAGAAGAGCTTGATGCTTTAGTTGATGAAGATTTCTCTTTAGTAGATTTCTCACTATCTTCACCCTTACTTGAATCTTTTTCGCTTGATGAAGATTTAACAACTTTGCTAGTTGAAGTTGAAGAGAAACCTGAAGATTCCTTAGACGCTGCAGTTTTGCTTCCTCCAACATTTGATGTGTAGAAAACAAAGAACAAAATACATACAACAATAATAAAGAATAAGCCAAGCAAGACTGTCAAGAATGACGAATTGATGAAGCCACCTTTTTCTTGCTTCTCATCTGAAGGAGTGTTTTCCTCTTCTTCAAAATCCTCAAACTCATCTTCGTCATCTAGAAAATCAGCATCAACTACTTCTTCCAACTCTTCTTCAGAAACCTTATCTTCCCATGGTTTTTTACTCATGATCTTCTCCTTGTAAAAACAATAAATCTATTTTAAAATAATACTATGAAAGTATCATTAATTCCAGAAAAATGTATCGCTTGTGGTTTATGCCAAACTTACTCTCCTGTCTTTGATTATGATGACGAAGGAATCGTTAGGTTTAAAGATAGCGACCAACTTATTAGAACGATTGAAAATAGCCCCGAAACTTTGACAGCTGTCAAATCTTGTCCTACTAAAGCCCTTATTTGCGAAGTTTAATCTTGAGGGCTTTTTTTGATTCCTCATAAAAAGCAAAATAATCAAAATTAGTCATATAATCCATTAGTTCTACCTCACCTTTGAAATCAGGATGAAGCGCTAAAGCATCTAAGAAATATTTCTTAGGCCACTTTCTCATATAAAAATGACGTTTCTTTCCATTTTTAAAAATGAGGCACAAGCCGGTTTTGATAACTTCCACTTTTTCAATATCACTAATCTGCACCTTACGCGGTTTAAAAATATTGAAAGAAACAATACGCAGTATTCCATAATCTTCAATAATAAAGTAACGATGGAACCCTAGACCAAATAAAGCAACAAAAATAGTGAAAAGCATCAAAATATGTGAGGGCACCGAGTACAACTCGAACAGAAGGGCGGCTGCAATAAAGATTGGCGTGATGGCTAAAGACCAATAAATGATAAGCCAAGATAATTCAGGTTGCCAATGGTAACGATACTTGCCGAAAATTTTAATCATCTCAGCACCTCCATTACTTCTAATTCTACCATAAAATCAGTTTTTAGCAAGCACAATTAGGGGTTACTGACAATTCCAAGAATAACATCTACAGCTTTTTCCATTGTTTGTAAAGAAACGTACTCATAACGACCATGCATATTTTCACCACCTGCAAAAAGGTTTGGCGTTGGAATTCCCATGAAAGATATCTTTGAACCATCAGTTCCACCACGAATTGGCTCAATGACTGGAACAATTCCTAGATCCTCCATAACCTCCTTAGCCAATTCAACAGGCATCATATCTTTTTCAATGACTTGACGCATGTTATAATATTGATCTTTGATCACCAAATCAACTCGCGTTTGACCGTAGGCTTGATTCATTTTATCGGCAATTTCTTGGAAAGTTGCTTTTCGATTTTCAAAAGACTCTGTCTCAAAATCACGAATGATATATGATGAATTTGCTCCTTCAACAGTACCTGTCATTGTTTGAAGATGGTTGAAACCTTGATAACCATCCGTCAGCTCTGGACGTTCTTCTGCTGGTAACTGATTATGAAAATCAATTGCCAATTGCAAAGCATTGACCATCTGACCTTTTGCTGTTCCAGGGTGGACATTACGGCCATGAAAGGTCAGCTCTGCACCCGCGGCAGAGAAGGTTTCATACTGTAATTCACCCAATGGACCACCGTCAACTGTGTAGGCAAAATCAACATCAAAATCATCAACATCAAATTTATCTGCGCCAATTCCAATTTCTTCATCGGGACCAAAGCCTACACGAATCTCACAATGTTTGATTTCAGGATGAGCCTTCAAATAAGCCAAAGCCGTCATTATCTCAGCAATACCAGACTTATCATCAGCACCAAGAAGAGTGGTGCCATCTGTCGTAATAAGTGTCTGACCAATGTAATTCTGGAGATTTGGAAAATCAGCTGGGTCTAGGTTATAACCTGAACTTCCAAGGGGAATGATGCCTCCATCATAGGATTCAATAACTTGGGGTGATACTCCTTCTGCATTAAAATCTGCAGTATCCATATGAGAGATGAAACCAATCTTACGTGTTAATTGGTCATCGTTGGCCGGCAGGGTAGCCACTAGGTAACCATTACTTTCCAAATAATGGATGTTACTTAAACCGAGTTCTTCTAATTCTGGTTTTAAATCCTTCAAGGCAAAATCCACCTGGCTTTGTGTTGTTGGCGTTCTTGTTGCATTTTCATCACTACGTGTATTGATTTTGACGTAACGTAAAAAACGCTCTAAGAGTAAATCGTAAGGCATAAGCACTCCTTTTATTGTATTTACTATTTATCTCAATTATAGCATAAAAACCTATCATATTGATGGGTTGACCGTATGACTGAAACTTTAGTTTCTTTTTCGTAATAAGCCTTAGTCCCCATCACAATTTCATTTCTAAAGACAATACCATTAAAAAAGCTAGAAACTTATCAAAAGTTCCTAGCTTTTTTAGTAGTATTGAAATATTAATCGACATCAACGAAACCAAAACGTGATAGAGGATACAATCTGAAAGAGATAACACCTTTAATTTGGTCCTTTTCAATAAGACCAAACTTACGACTATCATCTGTATTACGACGGTTATCGTTCAACACGAGGTATTGACCTTTTTCAATCTTAGTTTGTTTATTATCTGTCAATGTTGCAATGGAAAAATCATCAGTAAAGAAATTCCCAGGTGACACTGTCGCCAAATAAGCTGATTTATCCTTGCTAATATAGGCTTCGTCAACTGACTTATCATTGACATAAAGGAAATCATCCATAGCTGTCACGCTCTTGCCCTCACCAGCAATAACACGTCCAATATATTCCTTGCCATTAACTGTATAAAGAATAAAATCTTTTATCTGAGGTTCAACGTTTTTATTGAAAGTGACATAATCACCAGCATGAATATAATCATTAGCTTGACCTTCAGTCACACGGTGTGTTGAAAAGACAAAAGCTCTCAACAACAAAATTACTACAATGGCAAGAACTGCTATGATAATATTTCGAATTAAATCTCTCTTAACCATACTTACTCCTTATGGGTTCTAATAAAATTATAACATAAATAGAGAAATAAAAAAAGAGGAAGTGAGCAAGCTCAATGTCTCTCTCCCTCTCTTAAAAGCAATAATTAAAGCCTTTCGCAGCTTAATAATCCTCAAGAAATGTTTGCATATTGACATCATCTGGAACTAAGGCAAGGTATTTTTCTGCTGTCGCACGCGCTTGATCTCTGTAACCAAATTCACGCAGGATATATGCATAATCATGGAGAAATTCAGGATTTTCAGATAAATCTTTAGACAAATCTTGATAGATTTGAAAGGCTTCTTCTTCATCATCAAGTGCTTGGTAGGCCTTGGCAAAGTTCCAACGAGCCAAAACAGAATCAACTTCGTAATTGGCTAAAGCTACCAGTTCCTCGTAACGTTCTTCTTCCAAATAGAGAGTACTTAAACGTAAGACAATCTCATCTTGGTCCTCAGCCAATGGCAAGGCTTGCTTCAAATAAGATTCAGCAGATTGAGTATCATGCAACTCGTAGGATAACTGTGACGCTAACAAAAGTAATTGAACATCAAAGGCATTTTTTGAAATCCCTTGTTGTGCTATACGTAAGGCTTCTTCGGTTTTATGCTCTGCATGTAACGACAAGGCGTAAACATACTCATAACCTTCGAAGTCTGAAGACATGGTTTCTATCTGCTTAAAGTAAAAATTAGCTTTTTGATACTCTTCTTGATCATAGAGCAAAGTGGCTAATTCAAAAGCAATGGTATCATCGTACTCAATTTCAATAGCTTTTTCCAAAAATTCACGAGCAGCTTCAAATTTACCAAGACTGGCATAAGCCTTACCAATGCGTTCATATGTAGAAACGCCAGTCATTTCCAAGAGGTCACGATTATCTAATTTAGCATAGTATTGAATAGCTTGTTCAAAATTTCCAAGTTCAAATTCCATCTCAGCCAAACCAAAAATAATCAATGAGTCATCTGATAGTTGACTTGCCTCCAACAACTTATCACGTGCTACATCCGTTAATCCCTCCATTTGGTAGAGGTCTGCCTTTACAATTAAAGCGGACAAATAGTCGTCAGAGTCTTCAGGTATGGCATCCAAATAAAGAAAGGCCTCTTCAATATCGCCATCTTCGGCTGCAATTTGTGCTAGATTGACATTAACCTCTGGAAAATCAAAACGAACTTTTTCGTAAATTTCCTGTGCCTGTGGTAAGAAACCAATAGACTCTAAGTATTGACCCAACTCAACAAGAACCTCTTCTGGGTCTTCTCGTAAAGCTTTTTTAAAATATTTGTCAGCGTGGTCTAAATCTTGGTTTCCAATAGAGGCAACCATTTTTTCACTATTTAACATCGTCTTTTTGTCCTTCATTTTCTAGATCATCTTGATAAAGATTACTTACAGAACGGTACCAATCAAAAATCTCTCTAATAACAACCTTGACAGAGGCATAGATTGGAATCCCTAATAGGACACCCCACACACCGTACAGAGATCCTGCTGTCAAGAGAATAAACATAATGGTGATAGGGTGAATGCTTAGTTTATTTCCCAAAACGAGTGGAGAAACAAAACGTCCTTCAATAGTTTGCTCTATGACAAAAATAATGAGGACCTTGATCAGCATAGCAGGTCCTTGTACCAATCCCATGATTACAACTGGTACCATAGCAAGAAAGCTTCCTAGATAAGGAACCATATTTAGAAAACCTGCCATAATACCAAAAGTCATACCATATCGAAGACCTACAATCTTAAACATAATACAGAACATAATGGCAACGACAATAGCGACTGTAACCTGGCCTTGAACATACCCTTCAAGCTGACTATTGATATCTGAAAGCATACGAACAGTTGTTTCACGAAAGCGAGTTGGTAAAGCTGAGACAAAGCTTTGTTTCATCTTTTGGCTATCTCTTAAAAGGTAGAACAGAATGAAGGGTGCCAAAATGATAGCTACTGTTACCCTTGCTACTGTGCTCGCAAAAGTTCCAACCCATGTCAAAGCCGATGAAGAAAAGTTCTCAGCATAGTTGACCATTCTCGCTGAGAAATCACTAAGCATGGACTCTAGATCACCGTGAAAGTTAGAAAGAATAGGAAGATTAATCCAACGTTCCGTCTCACTATTAGCACGTGCAATATATGATGGTGCATTTCTTATCAAAATCAAAATTTGATTTTGTAAGCTAGGAATGGCCGTCGAAATTCCCCAGACCAAGAGCAAACCAAGGATAGCGTAGATGACCAAGATAGACATAGTTCGACTTAGTCCAGTTCTTTCTACAAGTAGTACCAAAGGTTTTATTAAATAATAAAGGAGCATGGAAATAACCAGTGGCAACATAATAATGGTCATAAACTGGATGACGGGTGAAAAAATAGGACTAATCTTGGTGAAAATCAAAACCGTCAAACCAATCAAAAGTAAGATGAAAAAGGCTACAACAGCCTGATTATTCAATACCCACTTAAAAAACCATGTTTCTGAAAAATGTTCTGTTTTTTTGCGATTCATAGTTCCTCCCTATTTATCATAAAAAGTGACACTCTTGTCTACTAAGTTTTGGTTACTATCATAGACAAATTTTGCAGAGAAGAAAGATCTATCTTCAAGGATCCACTTGAAAATCTCGTAGTCACCTTCCCAAGTTGGTTTAGATAAGACCTCATCATATGGCACCCATTCAAGCGTTCCTTCACGAGACTCCTCATCTGAGATGAGTTCTCCTTCAAAACCAGTTACCTTAAAAACATAGGTATACCAATCGTGGCCCGGAGTGAATTCTGGAAAGGTAATCATCCCTTTAAAATCCATCTCAGTCACTGTAAAATGGGTTTCCTCGAGAATTTCACGACGAGCACATTCGTCAGGCGTTTCTCCCGCTTCTAGTTTTCCCCCAACAGAAATCCACTTTCCTTCATGAACATCATTAGGTTTTTTATTACGATGTAGGAGCAAAAGCTCCTTTCCATTGTCAATATAACAAATGGTAGCTAACTTTGTCATAATGCATCTCTTTTCCAATGTTTTTAAATATTATACCAAATATGGGATTGGATTTGGGCTTTGAGCAAACGATTTTGAGATGATTTTGAGATATAGTTGAAAATCTGCTTTTCTCAATCTTATGACAAACAAAAAGAGAACCAGATTGGTTCTCCTTTAATCTCTTTAGTATTTCAAATAACGGCGCATTGCCATACGTGACCCAATCGAACCGATAATGATACCGACTGCAAAGAGAGTTCCGATAACTGCATAGACAAACCACTCTGGATCATACATCGAAATACCACCTTTAACGAAATCAGGGTTCAAAGATGAGTAAACCATGTGATACAAAAGATAAATGAGTCCTGAAGGAATGATAGCACCAAGCGCACCAATCCAAGCACCCTCCATCAAGTAGGGACGACGAATATATGAATTCTTGGCACCTACCAAACGCATGATTTGAATTTCAGTCGCACGTGACATAATGGTAATACGGATGGTATTTGAAATCAATAGGACAGCCACAATCGTTAAAAGAGCTGTGGCAATGATTCCCCAAAATTGAACACGTTTCATAGTAGACATCAGAATTTCGGTATCTGACCCACCAAAGTTAGCATTATCAACGCCCTGAATGGCTTTAGCTTCCTTAGCAACTCGACTGACATCATCTGGTGATTTCGTTTGAACGATGTAAACATCAGATAGTGGGTTAGCATCCCCAGTCGCTGTCTCGAAACTTGACCCCATTGTTTCAATGAGTTGTTTCTTTTGTTCTTCTTTGCTAGAGAAGGTAACCTTATCTACACCTTTGATTTTGGTCAAAGCATCATAAATCTTATGGTAGTCTTTATTAGCAACAATCTGTCCAGAAAGTTCCTTGACCGTTTTCGAGGCATCTGATGAATCTGGATTCAAGTAAACATTGACCTGAATGTTCTTTTCAATATCTGAAGCCAATTTCTGTGTATTTAAGATAACAGAGCCAAAGACACCTAAAAGTGAAAGAACAATCATTACCGAAAATACTGCCGTAAGTGTTGACAACAAATTACGTTTGAGATTCTTAATCGATTCTCCTAAATGGCGGAAAAAGCGTCTAATCATGGTAACCGTACTCTCCTTCCTCTTCATCACGAACAATACGTCCTTCCTCAATCGCTACAACACGATGACGAAGGTTATTAACGATAGTTGAGTTATGGGTTGCCATTATAATGGTAGTCCCTTGCAAGTTAATACGTTCAAGGACCTGCATAATTTCCCAAGAAATCTCTGGGTCCAAGTTCCCTGTTGGTTCATCCGCAATCAAAACTTTTGGATTATTTACAATAGCACGCGCAATAGCAACACGCTGTTGCTCACCACCAGACAACTGATTTGGGAACGAACGCATCTTGTGTTTAAGACCAACTAACTCGAGTACTTCTGCCACTCGTTTCTTGATATGACGAGGTTTCTCACCAATAACTTCCATGGCATAAGCAACATTTTCAAAAGCTGTTTTCTTTGGAAGGAGTTTATAATCCTGGAAAACAACTCCAAGGGAACGTCTCAAGAGTGGAACATCTTTCTTACGAAGTCGGGTTAAATCAAACTCTCCAACCTTCATAGAACCACTCGTTAATTTTTCTTCTTGGTAGAACAAGCGAATTAAACTTGATTTACCAGCACCAGAAGGGCCGACTAAGTAAACAAACTCACCAGAGTTAACAGACAAATCAATGTGTCTAAGGGCTGTCGTTGACTTATCATACTTTTTAGTAACATCTTTTAATTCAATAAGAGCCATAATGTCAGTATTCAACTACTAAAGTAGCTGAACGCCTTCCTTTCATTAAGATAAAGTATATAAATACTTAAAAATAGTATGTTATTACTATTCTTCCATACGCCACTTGAGGTAGGCATCGATGAAGCCTTCAATATCCCCATCCATTACCTTATCAACCTGGGCAACTTCGTAGCCTGTACGGTGATCTTTAACCATGGTATATGGCGTGAAAACGTATGAGCGAATTTGACTTCCCCAAGTGATTTCTTTCTTATCACCTTTCAAAGCATTCACTTCTTCTGCTTTCTTTTCTTGCTCCATTTGATAGAGTTTAGCTTGAAGCATCTTCATCGCACGGTCGCGGTTTCCATATTGTGTACGGTCAACCGTTGAAGCAACAACAATACCAGTTGGAATATGGGTCAAACGCACACCAGTTGAAACCTTGTTGACGTTCTGACCACCAGCACCACCTGAACGGAATGTATCCATCTTGATATCATCATCACGAATCTCAACTTCAATGGTATCATCTAATTCAGGCATAACTTCCACAGATGTGAATGAGGTATGACGACGTTTGGCAGAGTCAAATGGTGAAATACGAACCAAACGGTGGACACCCATTTCTGACTTGAGGAAACCATAAGCATTAGGTCCTTCAAAAGCAAGGGTTACAGATTTGATTCCAGCCTCATCACCAGCCTGATAATCCAAAGTCTCAACCTTGAACCCTTTGGCATTTCCATAACGTTGGTACATACGGAGCAACATATCAGCCCAGTCCTGAGCTTCTGTACCACCAGAGCCTGGGTGAATTTCCAGAATGGCATTGTTATGGTCATATGGTTCAGACAAGAGCAGTGTCATCTCGTAACTTGTCATAATCTTATCAAGTTTTTCAAGTGTTTCTTCGAGTTCTTCTTGAACACTATCATCTTCTTCCAACATTTCTAAATAAAGCTCTGTTTCGTCAGAGAGTTCTTGCATATTGTTGAAAGTTTCGTATTTCATTTTGAGCTCATTTAACTCTTGTGAAGTCTTTTGAGCTGCAATATTATCATTCCAAAAATCTGGCTCAGTCATTCGGTTTTCAAGGAGCGCAATGTCCTCTTCCAAACGATCTAAGTCAAAGAGACCTCCCGAAGCTCACGAGCTTCTCTTGATTTTCAGAGATTTTTTGGCGAATTTCTGCCACTTCCATGGATAGGTTTCCTCCATTTTATAGTATTATGCTTAATTCTAGCATAAATCACTTAAATTTGCCATTTTGCACACACAAGCTCCCACTCGGCTTGGGATTCTTCATCATTAGGTGACAGTTCCCTCATATAGTCTAACATAGCCTCATCGGGTTTCTTAACAATCTCACCGAGAGCCCAAATGGCAGTCGCCGTATGGATGGGATTATTATTCTTATCAATTATCTCCATCAGTTTGACAATAGCATTACGGTCATGTAAGTTGGCCAAGGCAATAATGGCATTACGTTGAAGAATATTCTTCCCTCGCCATGAACCGGCAATCATTCCAAATTTCTCCTTGAAAGATTTGTTGGTCAGCTCAAGAAATGGAAGCAATTCGGGCATGGCAAGCTCAGGATCTATATCTGAAGCCAAAGGATTGTCGATACCTCTGTTATATGGACAGGAAATCTGACAAATGTCACAGCCATAGATAACAGTCTTTATCTTCTTTCGAAACTCCATATCCATCATCCCCTTATCTTGGGTCTGGAAGGATAGGCAACGACGGGCATTCATAGTCCCATCGCCAATGAGACAAGACGTCGGACAGGCATCCAGACAACGACGACAATCCCCACATCCATAGTCTACTTCATGATCAGGTTCTATCTCTAGATTAGTGATAAGCTCACCGAGATACATGTAGGAGCCGTATTCTTTTGAAATCACTAGTCCATTCTTTCCGATAAAGCCTATTCCAGCTCGCTTGGCCACTGCTGTATCGACCAAGGCTCCAGTATCCACCATACCTTTATATTCGAAGTTTTCCGTCAGTTTTTCAATACCTTCTGCCAGACGTTTTAGTTTGTCCTGCAAAACATAGTGATAATCTATCCCCCACGAATTTGGAGTGATTTTGCCACGCTTAAATTCTGTTTTTTGGGGTTGTTGCGGCAACTTATGCGGATAGGCAACAGCAATGGAAATGATGGTTTTAGCTGATTCCAAGGTTAACTTAGGATAAATACGCTCTTCAATATTTTTATGTTCAAACCCTGTCGTTCGCCCCTCTTCAACCCCAAGTCGAAGTGATTTCTCCAGATAGGCAAAATCATCGGCGGTTGTAAAACCAATTTTTGAAATGCCAATCTCCTTGGCCATCTTTTGTATTTCTAACTTGATATCCATATTCTTATCATAATGAAAATATAGTCCAAGGGCAAGTATTTTCCACCATCTTCATTTACAGACAAGCCTTAACCTTTTTGTTACAATGTTCCTATGACAAGACTTGCAGTAATGAGTGATTTACATATTGATTTGAATCACTTTGAAACATATGAAATCGATACTCTAATAAAGTGCCTAAAAGATCAAGAGGTTAGCCACCTCCATATCGCTGGTGATATTTCTAACCATTATTATATCGACACGAAACCTTTCCTACGAAAACTGTCTAAGGCGGTCAAGGTTAGCTATAATTTAGGCAATCATGATATGCTTGATTTAGAGGATGACCTTATTGATAATCTGGATTTTCAGGTGACAAATTTAGGTAGTAAGACATTATTGGCTTTTCATGGGTGGTATGACTATTCCTATTCAGATGAAACATTAGATAAGATTCTTAAACGTAAGAAACAACTTTGGTTCGACCGTCGACTTATGCGTTTAGGTACTGATCCGGAAATCTGTCAAAGGAGTCTCAAGAAGCTAGATAATATTCTAAATGATTTAGACACGAATAACCTTATAGTTGCCATGCATTTTGTTCCTCACAGTCGCTTTACCATGACGCATGAACGTTTTGCACCGTTTAATGCCTACTTAGGCTCGGAAGAATTCCACCAGATTTTCGTCAAGCATGGCGTTAAAGATGCTGTTTTTGGTCATGCCCACCGCAGTTATGGGACGGTAACTATTGACGGTATAACCTATCACTCACGACCTCTTGGATACCGACGAGAATGGGATTTAACCATCGACTTTGTTTCCAATCACCCTGAACTCAATCCTACTGGAACGTGGAACCTCTCCAAACGTTATAATCTGGTCAAGAAACGACCAGAGTTTTTAGAGTATGAAAAAAAGGAACTGGCAAATGAGTTCCTTTCATCAATGACATTGTTCAATTTATAGAACGGCTCTCATGAGAGTCGTTTTTTTAGTCGGTGAAAAATCCCTGCTTTTGAAGGTCCTTCAAAGTATTCGCACGATTGGCAACGGATTTATCCATTGTCGTTGCAATCTGAGTCGTAAATTCATCAACCCTATTATTGAGATCGCGAAGGTCATAATACTCATGGACTTCAGCATCGTAATCTTTTAGCTCCTCCAAGGGATTTTCTAAATCCTGATAATAATTTTCCATATGGATGACGTGACGTGGCAAACGAGGTTTAAGCTGTGGTTCCTGATCTGGCCAACCAACTGCTAAACCCACTGCTGGATAGACATACTTTGGAAGTTTGAGAAGCTCTGAAAGTTTGGCATTATCATTTAAAATACTCCCCAAATAAACTGTTCCCATACCTAAACTCTCAGCAGCTACTACCACATTTTGAGCAGCAATCATTGCATCCGAGAAGGCTGAGATAAAGCGTTCGGGACTACCTTGCACCAAGGCTTCAGCACCTTTTGCCTCTGCAATCAAAGTATTACGTCTTTGGTCCACAACAAATACAAATAGGTGCCCAGCATTTGGAATATAAGGCTGATTGGCAATTTCAGCAATTTCTTCCTTCAATTTTTGATCAGTAATACTGATAATCGAATAGGATTGTCTAAAATTACTCGTTGATGTATGGCGAGCAACATCAACAAGAAGGTTAACCTCTTCTTGTGTCAAAGTCACAGGTTTAAACTGACGAATACTGCGGTGATTGAGTTGTGTTTTAATGGTTTCATTCATAGCCTTCTCCTTAACTTATGATTAGTTCCTTTCAATTATAAACAAGACCCCTCCTGAATTCAAGATGTGATAAGAAAAAGCCAGAGACCATTATCTCTGACTTTATGTCTTAAATAGCGTCTTTATCCTTACCAAGGGCACGTTGAATAGCTTTGACTAATTCAACCGAAACCACAATCAAGAATGAACCTACAATAACAGCAAGCCATTGTGTCAGACTAAGGTGTGATACATGGAAGAGATTATTAAACCCAGGAACTACGATAGTTGCCATCAAAAGAACAAAGGCTACTGGAATTGCCCAGTTGAAAGTCTTGTTTCTAAAGAGACCAACTTTAAAGACTGATTGATAAACAGATTTAACGTTAAAGGCATGGAGCAACTGGATTAATCCAAGGGTAGCAAAGGCCATTGTAAGGGCATCCGCATGAATTTCTGCTTGCGTATGATGCTCTGGAAAGGCAAGACCCCAACCATATACTGCCAGAACAAGGATAGTTTGGAAAACACCTTGATACATAATCGCTCCGAAGACACCACCATCAAAGAAGTTTGATTGGCGACCACGAGGTTTGTGAGTCATAATACCTGGTTCAGCTGGTTCAACCCCAAGAGCGATGGCTGGAAGGGTATCAGTTACTAAGTTAATCCAGAGAAGATGCACCGGTTGAAGCACATCCCATCCAAATAATGTAGCAAAGAAGATAATAAAGACTTCGGCCATGTTGGCTGACAAAAGGTATTGGATTGATTTTTGAATATTTGAGAAGACCTTACGTCCTTCTTCTACTGCAACGATGATTGTCGCAAAATTATCATCGGCAAGAACCATATCTGAAGCTCCCTTAGAAACCTCTGTACCTGTAATTCCCATACCGATACCGATATCAGCTGTCTTAAGTGAAGGCGCATCATTAACCCCATCACCTGTCATGGCAACAACCTTGCCATCATTTTGCCACGCCTTAACAATACGAACCTTGTGTTCAGGAGACACACGCGCATAAACAGAGTACTGTTTGAAAACTTTTTGGAACTCTTCATCAGAAAGCTCATTAAGCTCAGCTCCAGTAAAGACATGATCTTCCGTATCATTTGGATCAATGATACCGAGACGCTTAGCGATTGCTTCCGCTGTATCTTGGTGATCACCTGTAATCATAATTGGACGGATTCCCGCTTCTTTAGCGACACGAACAGCTTCTGCTGCTTCAGGACGTTCTGGGTCAATCATCCCTACCAAACCAGAGAAAATCAAATCAGATTCAACAACTTCAGATTCCAAAGTAGGAATTTCACTCGTTGTCTTATAAGCCATCATCAAGACACGGAGAGCTTGTTTGGCCAAGTCTTTATTAGTTGCAAGGATAGCTTTCTTGTCTTCATCCGTGATAGAACGAACCTCACCATTGATTTCAATTTGAGTCACACGTTTGAGCAATTGGTCAGGTGCACCTTTAACAGCAACAAAGTATGTACCATCCGCTTCTTTGTGGATAGTAGACATGAGCTTACGGTCGGAGTCAAATGGCAATTCTGCCACACGAGGCTCTGATTTCAAGACGTCACGCACATCAAAATTGTTGTCCAAACCAAATTGAACAAGAGCTGTTTCCGTTGGGTCCCCGATTAGTTTACCATCTGGATCTACCTTAGTATCATTGGCAAAGTTCATAATACGAAGGGTCGTATTTTCGGCACCAAGTTCCGTAGAAGCGTTTTGCAATTGACCGTTTGTATAGACTTTTTCAACAGTCATTTGGTTCATGGTTAAGGTACCAGTCTTATCAGATGCGATAATTTCTGTTGAACCAAGGGTTTCAACGGCTGGCAATTTACGAACAATCGAATTGCGTTTAGCAAGAGTTGTTGTTCCAAGTGACAGGAGAATGGTTACAATGGCAGGCAAACCTTCAGGAATGGCTGCAACGGCAAGCGCAACGGCAACCATCAAGCCTTCAAGAGGCTGTTCACCACGAATGAAGACACTAACCAAGAATGTCACCAAGGCAATAGCGACAATCAGATAAGTCAAGGTCTTAGACAATTGCTCCAAGCTTTGTTTCAGTGGTGTTTGTGATTCGTCCGCATTAGCCAGCATATCGGCAATCTTACCGACCTCAGTATACATACCAGTATTGGTTACAACTCCAGTACCACGACCATAAGTAACGTTAGAGTTTTGGTAACCCATATTCACACGGTCACCAATACCTGCATCAGCTGCAACCGTTTCAGTAATATCCTTTTCAACTGGAACGGATTCACCTGTAAGGGCTGCTTCTTCAATCTTAAGTGAGGCAGCTTCGAGCAAGCGCATATCCGCAGGAACAACATCACCTGCTTCAAGCAAGACGATGTCTCCAGGAACCAATTCGCGTGAATCAATTTCAACGACATGGCCATCACGGAGCACACGAGCCCTAGGACTAGACATGTTTTTGAGAGCTTCAATAGCCGCTTCTGCTTGCCCTTCTTGATACACACCAAAGGCAGCATTCAAAACAACAACGGCTAAAATAATGCAGGCATCCGTCAAACCATGCATACCTTCTGTAATAACAGAAAGGGCGGCAGCGACAAGCAAGATGATGATCATCAAATCTTTAAACTGATCAATGAATTTTGACAAGAGGCTGCGTTTTTCACCTTCATCCAACTCGTTATAGCCATAGGCATCTAAACGTTCCTTGGCTTGTGCAGTGGACAAACCATCAACAGAAGTGTCCAAGTTTTTTAGGACTTCTTCCTCTCCTTGTGTGTAAAACAAGGCTTTATTTTGTTCTTTAGACAAAATAATTTCCTCCTTCTCTATAGGGAAAAATGGCTAACAAGACTCTTTTTATATAAAAAATCATACAAAAAGAGACTTGTTTAATTAAAAACAAGTCTCGCTGTTTAAGAATATGCCGGAAATATAAAATTTCGTAATGACGACATAATCGCAACTGTTAATCAAATCTCATGATTACAGTCACCTGCTACTCCCTTATTTGTACTAAACATTTTATCATAAATTATTCGTTATTCAAGCAAAATGATTCTATTTTTTCAAAAATTAAAACCAAGAGACTTCTAATTCATAATCAGCAAAAACGTCTTCTGTTTCTGGATGTTTCAATTGATAATGAATATCAACTGTCTGTCCATTTGGGTCATGGGCAAATAAACTAGTGTCTGTCAGAAAATGCTGAGTACCAAGCGGTGTCGGAATGTGGACCAAGGCAGGTACTTTAGCAGAAAAACGCATGATGGATTTAGGATTAGAAAAGCGTGTCATTACTAGCTCATCCTGATTCAACTTAATAACCACTTTTTCTTTCTCGGAATTATGATGAACAAGATAGGTATAACCCCCTTTTTCCATAACCTCACAAGTGTGGATTTCTTCGATAATTTCCGTTTGATCGCCTACTTTAATTTTGTTTTTGATTTTAATTTCCATTAATTACTCCTTTTGTTACTATACCTATTTTGACAACTCTAATGCGATACTGACAGCAATCTCAAAAAAAGTCATTAAATCTGTTCCAAGTAAACCACTTGGGTTTGTTTGACAAAGCCGATTTTTTCATACAAACGTTTTGCTCCAATATTGTCATCTTCCACTGCAATTTGGAAGGACTTATCATTTTGTGCAATGAATTGATTTACGACTGATTTAGCCAGATAGCTACCATAGCCTTGGCCACGATAGGCTTCTGCTACGACAAGTCCATAAAGGTAGTTGCTGTTCCCAGATAAATCAACCGTACAAACTCCAATTACTTGACCTTCTTTGAGTAGAATGTAAAGCAGGCCATCAGAGTCCTTCAGTGCCTCTGTAATGTATCTGCGACTTACTTCAATTTTTTCCGCATCAGAAAAGGCTTGGTGGTGAAGTTGAGTAATTTCTTCAAGATAAGAGGGTTCTGCTAAGAGCACCTTAACATCTGAACGGGACTCCAAAACATATGGTGTCCTATCTCTCCCTAACCAGGTTTCCGTTTCTTCATTCTCAATCAAACCCCAATGACTTGCCAAATCAGGATGATGATCGAGAAAAACACGCTCCGTCTGAAAGGTCACTGAGCGAATAGGGTAAGATGCCGTTTCTTCTTTGAAACTCTTAAACAAGGCACGTGCAATGCCCTTACGACGATGATTGGGATGAACTAGGATACTCAGTTCAACATCCTCATCATCCGCATAGACCGTTAATAAGCCAAGTAACTCTCCCTCTTGATAACAGAGGAAAAAAGCCGGCATATCGGGATCAAAATTAAGCATATTGGAGAGATAAGGTTCTCGAAAGGTTTGATCATGGGCTTGGCAGCTAGCAATCAATGCTTTTGCTTCCTTACGTTCTTTATCGGTCAGTTGATTGGTAAATCGAATCACTCTTGTCTCTCCTTTATTAGTCTGACCTTATTTTACCAATTAAAAAGCATTTGGGCAATTCTTACCTAATCTACTTCTTTAAAGAGACAATAATACTTTTATCAGGAAGAACTATGACAAAGCACCTAAATTTTAGTAAAATAGAAGGGAAACTAACTAAACGAAACAGGTAATTATTATGTCTATTAAACTTATTGCTGTTGATATTGATGGAACGCTTCTAAATAGCCAACGTCAAGTTACACCGGAAGTCTTTCAAGCGATTCAAGATGCTAAAGCTGCTGGGGTAAAGGTCGTTATTGCGACTGGTCGCCCTATTCCAGGAGTACTTCCACTTCTTGAAGAGCTTAACCTCAACCAAGACGGAGACTATGTTATCACTTTTAATGGTGGTCTTGTCCAAGAAACTTCTACTGGTAATGAATTGATTCGTGAGACACTCTCATACGAAGACTACCTTGATATTGAGGTTTTGGCTAACAAGCTTGGTGTTCATTCTCACGCTATTACTAAAGATGGTATCTACACAAGTAATCGCAACATTGGACGCTATACAGTTCATGAGTCTACACTTGTTCATATGCCAATTTACTATCGTACACCTGAAGAGGTAGCTGACAAGGAATTCGTTAAGGCCATGTATATCGATGAACCTGAAATTCTTGATGCAGCCATTGCCAAGCTTCCACAGGAATTTTATGACCGCTTTACCATTGTAAAATCAACACCATTTTATCTAGAAATTCTCAAGAAAACAGCCAACAAAGGTATCGCTGTAACCCATCTTGCTGAAAAACTCGGTCTTTCAAAAGAAGAAACAATGGCTATCGGTGATGAAGAAAATGACCGTGCTATGCTTGAAGTCGTTGGCTCTCCTGTTGTTATGGAAAATGGAAATCCAGAATTGAAGAAAATTGCGAAGCACATCACAAAATCAAATGATGAATCTGGTGTCGCTTACGCTATTAGAAAGTGGGTTCTAGAATAATATGTATACCTATAAAACTGGACTCAGTACTTCTGAGCATGATCGCTTTGTGATTGATAGTCCTCAAACCAACTTATTACAAAGTAGCTCATGGGCAAAAATCAAGGATAGTTGGGGCAATGACCGCCTAGGTTTCTATCAAGATGGTAATCTCGTTGCTGTCGCTAGTGTCCTTATTCAGCCACTTCCTCTTGGCTTTTCTATGATTTATATCCCTCGTGGACCTATTATGGACTATCAAAATAAAGAATTGCTCGCCTTTGTTATGGCTTCACTAAAAAAATATGCCAAAACAAAGCGTACCCTCTTTGTGAAATTTGACCCAAGTCTCTTTGTGACTAAAAACTTGATTTCACAAGAAGCTGAAATCCGTAAAGAGACTATGGCAATTGCCAAAGACATCCAAGCTCTTGGCGTTGAATGGACAGGCCTCACTGAAGATATGGCTGAGAATATCCAACCTCGCTTCCAAGCTAATATCCACAAGGAAGATTTCACTGAAGAACAACTCTCTAAAAGTACCAAGCAGGCTGTTCGTACTGCTCGAAACAAGGGGATTTCAGTCCAATTTGGTGGTACTGAACTTCTTGAACAATTCGCATCTTTGATGAAGAAGACAGAGGCCCGTAAGAACATCCACCTTCGTGGTATTGATTATTATGAAAAGTTATTGACTACTTACCCAGAATCTTCTTACATCACACTCTCAACTCTTGATTTACCAGCTCGGCTCAAAGACCTCAACAAGCAACTCGAAAAGAACATTGCTGATGCAGCCAAATTCACTGAAAAAACTAAACCAGGAAAAATCGAGAACAATAAACAAGAGCACAAAAGACTTAAAGAAGAAATTGACTTTCTTCAAGAAAAAGTTGATGCTGGAAATAAGACGGTCCCACTCTCTAGTACACTCGTTCTTGAATTTGGCAAGACGTCTGAGAATATCTATGCAGGAATGGATGAAGACTACCGTCGTTATCAACCGGCTATCCTGACATGGTATGAAACAGCTAATCACGCTTTTGAGCGTGGTGCTGAGTGGCAAAACATGGGAGGAATTGAAAATTCACTTGATGGTGGCTTGTATAATTTCAAGTCCAAATTTAACCCACGTATTGAACAATTCATTGGAGAATTCAACCTTCCAGTGAGTCCTTTATATGGATTGGCCAATTTTGCCTATAAAGTCCGTAAGAAATTACGGAGCAAACATTAATAATATATAAAATGAGACTCCATCTTGGAAGTCTCATTTTTTGATGATAACTTAGTCTTTATCAGGAATAACCTTAAATAAATAATAGGTGATGAAGACCGTCAGGCAAAAGAGTCCGATTTTCACCAAAAAGATAGGTGCAAAAAAGATGGAAATTCCCATCAAAACATAGATTTGGATGAGAATCTTTTTCTTTCGTTCTTTGGCAATTGATTTGGTTTCTCGAAAATCAGCTACATAACTTTGATATAATTTAGTATGATATAACCATTTCTCAAAACGTTTGGAACTTCTAGCAAAGCAAGCAATGGCTAAAAGTAGAAAAGGTGTTGTGGGTAAGATAGGAAGAGGAATCCCAAGAATTCCCAAACCGAGCGAGACAAACCCTAACGAGAGATAAATTACTTTCATAAATACATTCCTTTTAAAAAGCTGCACTAAAGGCATTAGTGCAGCTCTTCTGCTATTTTTAAATGTCTGTCAGTGGAGTCGCTGTGTCTGGTGAGGTATCATAAACTTTAAAGTCTGTTCCAACACCAAAGTCAGCACGTGCCAACTGATTTTCCATCGTCATGTGGGCCAACTCCTTGATATTATTTTCTTTGGAAAGGTGACCCAAGTAGATCTTTTTAGTTTTATTACCGATGGTACGAATCATAGCATCCGCTCCATCTTCATTACACAAGTGACCTTGATCAGAGAGGATACGTTGCTTAGTTGACCAAGGATAAGAACCTGCCCTAAGGATTTCAATATCATGATTGGACTCAATCAGATAACCATCAGCATTTTCAATAATACCTGCCATGCGATCAGAAACATAACCCGTATCCGTCAACATGACGAAACTCTTTCCATCTTTCATAAAGCGATAGAACTGTGGATCAATAGCATCGTGACTAACTCCAAAAGACTCAATATCAATGTCTCCAAAGGTTAGAAGCTTATCACGAGAAAAAACATGTTTCTGGCTATTTTCAATCTTGCCAAGCATATTCTTACTATCCATAATTTGCCAGGTTTTCTCATTGGCGTAGATATCCATGCCATATTTACGAGCTAAAACACCTACACCATGGATATGGTCCTTGTGTTCATGTGTTACTAAGATGGCATCAAGATCACTTGGATCACGATCAATCTCTGCTAGCAAACTTGTAATCTTTTTTCCTGATAAACCAGCATCCACTAAAATCTTCTTTTCGGGAGTTTCCAAATAAAAGGAATTCCCGGTTGAGCCTGAAGCCAAAATACTGTATTTAAACCCTAAATCTGAGGTCATTTCTACTACATCTCCCATTCATCAACCATCATGGCATCCTTGTCATATGGAAGCACAATTGTAAAAGTTGACCCCTTACCATACTCACTCTTAGCCCAAATGAAGCCATGATGTTGTTTAACAATTTCTTTTGCAATCGACAAGCCAAGTCCTGTTCCACCTTGAGCACGACTTCTGGCCTTATCAACGCGGTAAAAACGGTCAAAAATCAGAGGTAGATCTTTTTTAGGAATCCCTAAACCTTGGTCGGAAATAGAAACAATCAACTGAGAGTCCGTCGTTTTCATAGATACTGTAATTCGCCCACCATCAGGAGAATACTTGATGGCATTATTAAGTATATTATCTACGACCTGAGTCATCTTATCAGTATCAATCTCCACCCAAATAGAGTTTACTGAGTAATCTCTAATGATTTCATAAAACTTACCTGGGTTAGTTTCTTGACTCTTAATTTGATCAAAACGATTCAAGATATAGGTCATAAAGGCTGTAAAGTTTGTCATTTCGACATCAAGCTGTGTGCTTTTATTGTCAATTCGAGACAATGCCAAGAGGTCAGAAATCATACGCATCATGCGGTTGGTCTCATCTAAAGAAACTTTAATAAAGTTTGGAGCAATCTCTTCGTGAAGAGCACCATCATCAAGCGCTTCAAGATAGGATTTTACTGAAGTCAAAGGTGTCCGCAATTCGTGACTAACATTTGATACGAAGAGACGACGTTCACGCTCTTCTTTTTCCTGTTCAGTGGCATCATGAAGGACGGCTACCAGACCTGAAATAAAACCAGATTCCTTACGAATTAGTGCAAAATTAACACGTAGCGTCACAAATTCATCATTAGCATCTCGACGCGACAGATGGATTTCGGGTGTCTTAGACAACAATTCACTATAAGTATAGGGATTCTCACCATCTAGTAAATCCAAAATCGACATCTGAATCGCACTCTCGCGATCTAAATTCAACAAGCGTTGAGCAGTGCTATTAATCATGGTAATCTGACCACGGCGATTGGTCGCAATAACCCCGTCACTCATGTACGAAAGGACAGATGATAAGCGGTTTTTTTCCTGAGCAAGATTTTCATGTGTCAAACGAAAGACGTCCGACAAATCATTCAAGCAATTTGCTAGCTCTAAAAGCTCTGAATCTCCCTTTATGCGTAATTTTTCATTATAATTACCTGCCATAAGGGACTTGACTCTCTTAGTCAACTTTCGGATATTTTTGGATTGTCGATAATCACGATAAGCTAAAAAAATAAAATAGAAAGCAACAAAGAGGAGCGTAAAGAGTAAGGCTAGTTCAAAGCTTGTAATATTTAAGCCAATGCTAGTCATAATTCTTCATGTAATAGCCGACACCACGACGCGTCAAGATATATTCAGGACGGCTAGGTGTATCTTCAATCTTTTCACGCAGACGACGAATAGTTACGTCCACAGTACGAACATCCCCAAAATAGTCGTAACCCCAAACAGTTTCAAGCAAATGTTCACGCGTCATAACTTGTCCCATATGAGTTGCCAAATGGAAGAGCAACTCAAATTCACGGTGAGTCAACTCAACTTCGTTTCCACGTTTTTTAGCGACAAAGGCATCCGGAACAATAATCAACTCACCAATTGAAATTTCCTGCTTACCAGAGTTAGAGCTCTCTTCTACTGCAGTTTCAATAGTTTCTGTACGACGCAAGTGGGCTTTAATACGTGCCAACAATTCACGGTTAGAAAATGGTTTCGTCACATAGTCGTCTGCTCCAATTTCTAATCCGATAACTTTATCAAACTCACTATCTTTAGCTGAAAGCATAATAATCGGTGTGTGGCTCGTTTTGCGGATTTCCTTGGCTACTTCCAAGCCATCCAGTTCAGGCAACATCAAGTCCAGGATAACCAAGTCTGGTTTTTCAGCTTCAAATTGTTCTAAAGCTTCTCGACCATCAAAGGCCGTAACCACTTCATAACCCTCCTTAGTAAGGTTAAACTTGATAATATCCGATATTGGTCTTTCATCATCAACAACTAGAATTTTTTTCATATAAACACCTCATCGGTTTTCTTAAGTCATTCAATTTAGTAAAGACAAAAACTTTACGTATCAAAGGTATTATACCAAAAAATAGGTCAAGGACCAAGTTTCTACTATAGTTATTGAGCTGATAGACAAGCTTTCTTTGTTTTTTGAGATAGCTTTGCTATGTGTAATCGTTTAAAAGACGAACACTATGATTGAATTTTCAAACATTTTTGACATTTTACTATATCTATAGTAAAATACACTCTTGTTGTTACATATATTAATGTAAAATTTTAGGAGGCTCTTATGGCACTTATCGAATTTAAAAATGTCAATAAATATTACGGAGACTATCATGCACTTCGTGACATCAATCTAGAAATTGAAAAAGGACAAGTTGTGGTTCTATTGGGACCTTCTGGGTCTGGGAAATCTACCCTTATCCGTACAATCAACGCCTTGGAATCCATTGACAACGGTACCCTAATCGTTAATGGACATAATGTGACGGAAGCTTCTGCCAAAGATTTGGTAGAATTGCGTAAGGAAGCAGGTATGGTTTTCCAACACTTTAACCTCTACCCACACAAAACCGTTCTTGAAAATGTCACTTTGGCACCTATCAAAGTTCTCGGAATCAGTAAGGCAGAAGCTGAAAAGACTGCTGAAAAATTCCTTCGCTACGTTAACATGTGGGACAAGAAAGATTCTTACCCTGGTATGCTTTCTGGTGGGCAAAAACAACGTATCGCTATTGCCCGTGGTCTTGCCATGAATCCTGAGCTCTTGCTCTTTGACGAGCCAACGTCAGCCCTTGACCCAGAGACTATTGGTGACGTGCTTGCGGTTATGCAAAACCTTGCCAAAGGTGGTATGAATATGGTTGTCGTAACCCACGAAATGGGCTTCGCTCGTAGCGTGGCTGACCGTATCATTTTCATGGCTGAAGGTCAAGTCCTTGTAGACACTACGGATGTGGATGGTTTCTTCGACAATCCAACTGAACCTCGTGCAGTTCAATTCCTTTCTAAGATTATCGACCACAACTCTGATCGTGTCCAAGTCGATGCCTAAGGAGGGCTTATGTTAATCAAGAAACTTAGTCGCATTTTAGCTATCTCTGCTTTAGCTTTTGTAGCAGTTCTCCTCTGGAACACTAAAAGTAGTCAGGCAGATGAAAGCAGTAAACTACTCAATAGTGCTGCAATTCAAAAAATTGTCAAAAAAGGAACTCTAAACGTTGGTGTCAAACAGGATGTCCCAAACTTTGGTTACTACTCAGCCAAAACCAATACCTATCAAGGTATGGAAATTGATCTTGCTAAGAAAATCGCCAAAGAACTTAAGGTTAAGGTGAATTTTACAGCCGTTACCCCACAAACTCGTGAAGCCCTTATGGATAACGGGACTATTGACATGCTTATCGCTACTTATACCATTACAGATGAGCGTAAGGCTTCATATGCCATGTCAAATCCATACTACTACGACCAAATCGGCTTCCTTGTTCAAACTAAATCTGGCTACAAGAAACTTTCTGATCTAAACGGTAAAACTATTGGAGTATCTCAAGGGTCATCTGCCAAAGCTGCTGTTGAAGAGTACGCTTCAGCTAATAACCTTAAGTTTGACTACGTTCAACTTGGATCTTATCCTGAGTTAGCCGTATCACTCTATGCTTACCGTATTGACGCCTTTGCTGGTGATAAATCAATCTTGTCAGGTTACGAAAGTGATAAAACCAAGATCCTTGATGAAGGTTTCAAAACACAAGAGTACGGTATCGCTTCAAGCAAGTCTAACCAAGAGCTGATTGATTATACCAACGATTTGATTGCTAAATGGCAAAAAGATGGTAGCCTTCAAAAACTCTACGATAAGTATCACTTGAAACCAGCTAAGGCTGAAGATAAATAGAAAGGAGTCCTGAATTTATGTATCTTTTAACTGAAACGGCTAGTCCTTTCGCTCTTGAACGTTGGGCTGCTTTCTTCGCTAACTTTGGTCAGTTTGCCAAAGGTTTCTTCTATACCCTCGGTATTTCAATCGGTGCCTTGATTGTAGCTCTTCTTCTTGGACTCATCTTTGGAGCTATGAGCTCTACTCACAACAAGGTCCTCCGTGGCATTTCACGTGTTTATGTCGAAATCTTCCAAAACACACCCTTACTTGTGCAATTCGTGGTTGTCTTCTATGGGATTTCAATATTGACTGATGGTCATGTCATGATCCCAATTTCATTGACAGCTATCCTTTGTGTAGGGGTCTACACAGGAGCTTATATCTCTGAAATTATTCGTACAGGTATCGAGGCAGTTCCTAAAGGTCAAACCGAAGCAGCTTTGTCTCAAGGATTCACCTACGCTGATACTATGCGTATCATCATCTTGCCTCAAGCCGTGCGTACTATCTTGCCACCATTGACCAACCAAGTGGTTAACTTGATTAAAAATACTTCAACAGTTGCCATCATCTCTGGGGCGGATATCATGTTCACGGCTAAGGCTTGGGCTTATGATACCACTAACTATGTGCCGGCCTTTGCTGGGGCTGCTTTCCTCTACTTTATCATGTGTTTCCCTCTAGCTACCTGGGCACGTCGTAAAGAAGAAGAGAATAAGAAAGCTTACTAAGGAGGTCCACTATGTCAGAAGTTTTATCAGCTACTAACCTTAAATTCTTAGCACAAGGGATGTGGACGACCCTTTACTTGTCTTTCTTCATCATCGTGCTATCTACCTTGTTCGGAACAATTCTGGCGGTGATGCGTAACGGAAAGAATCCTATTCTTCGTTGGATCGCTTCCATTTACGTTGAGTTCGTCCGTAACGTTCCTAACTTGCTTTGGATTTTCATTATCTTCTTGGTCTTCCAGCTTAAGTCAACTGCGGCAGGGATTACCTCTTTCACGGTCTTCACTTCAGCTGCCTTGGCGGAAATCATTCGTGGAGGACTGAACTCTATCGACCATGGCCAAACGGAAGCCGGCTTGTCTCAAGGATTTAACAACAAACAAATCTTTATTTACATCATCTTCCCACAGGCTATTCGTAAGATGTTGCCATCTATCATTTCTCAATTCGTAACAGTTATCAAGGATACTTCTTTCCTTTACTCTGTTATCGCCTTACAAGAATTGTTTGGTAAGAGTCAAATTTTGATGGGTGGGTACTACGAACCTAGTCAAATCTTTACCTTATACGGTATTGTGGCTTTAGCTTATTTCGTGGTTAACTTTGCTATTTCTAGCTACTCTCGCTACCTCTCTAAACAATGGGAGCAAGCTAGTGAATAAAACAGAAACTCACCTACGGGTGGGTTTCTTGTTTTGCTCATATTTTTATCAAAAAAATGATTAATTATTTAGTAAAAACCGAACATTTTGAAAGAATATTCGGAATTTTTTGACTTTCGCCTTTACTTATGCTAGAATTTAATACATGTTAGAAAAGCTAACAAGTAAATCCATTATAGGAGGCTCTTATGGCACTTATCGAATTTAAAAATGTCAATAAATATTACGGAGACTATCATGCACTTCGTGACATCAATCTAGAAATTGAAAAAGGACAAGTTGTGGTTCTATTGGGACCTTCTGGGTCTGGGAAATCTACCCTTATCCGTACAATCAACGCCTTGGAATCCATTGACAACGGTACCCTAATCGTTAATGGACATAATGTGACGGAAGCTTCTGCCAAAGATTTGGTAGAATTGCGTAAGGAAGCAGGTATGGTTTTCCAACACTTTAACCTCTACCCACACAAAACCGTTCTTGAAAATGTCACTTTGGCACCTATCAAAGTTCTCGGAATCAGTAAGGCAGAAGCTGAAAAGACTGCTGAAAAATTCCTTCGCTACGTTAACATGTGGGACAAGAAAGATTCTTACCCTGGTATGCTTTCTGGTGGGCAAAAACAACGTATCGCTATTGCCCGTGGTCTTGCCATGAATCCTGAGCTCTTGCTCTTTGACGAGCCAACGTCAGCCCTTGACCCAGAGACTATTGGTGACGTGCTTGCGGTTATGCAAAACCTTGCCAAAGGTGGTATGAATATGGTTGTCGTAACCCACGAAATGGGCTTCGCTCGTAGCGTGGCTGACCGTATCATTTTCATGGCTGAAGGTCAAGTCCTTGTAGACACTACGGATGTGGATGGTTTCTTCGACAATCCAACTGAACCTCGTGCAGTTCAATTCCTTTCTAAGATTATCGACCACAACTCTGATCGTGTCCAAGTCGATGCCTAAGGAGGTGCCTATGATTTTCAAAAAAATCTTACGTTACCTAACAGTCGTAAGCTTGGTGATTGCTAGTGTCTTTCTGCTCTCAAGTCACAAGATTGAGGCAGAACACACTAGCAAACTCCTAGATAGTAAGTCCATTCAAAAAGTCGTTAATCAAGGAACACTTAATGTTGGTGTAAAACAAGACGTTCCTAACTTTGGTTACTATTCTGCTAAGACCAATAGCTACGAAGGTATGGAAGTTGATCTTGCTAAAAAGATTGCTGATGAGTTAAAAGTGAAAGTAAATTACATCCCTGTAACGACGCAAACCCGTGAACCTCTTATGGATAACGGTACTATCGACTTACTCATCGGTACCTACACCATTAATGACGAACGTAAGGCATCTTATGCCATCTCAGATCCTTACTACCATGATCAGATTGGTTTCTTAGTCCTAAAAAATTCAGATATTAATAAAATCTCAGATTTGAATGGTAAGACTATCGGGGTTTCTCAAGGGGCGTCAACTAAGGCTGCCTTACAAGAATATGCCTCAGCCCACAATCTTAAGTTCAACTACGTTCAACTCGGTTCTTTCCCAGAATTGGCTGTATCACTTTACGCTCACCGTGTAAATGCCTTCTCAGTTGATAAATCTATCCTTTCTGGCTATGAAAGCAAGAAGACTAAAACATTGAACGAAGGTTTCAAAACACAAGAGTACGGCATCGCCTCAAGTAAGTCTAACCAAGAGCTGATTGATTATACCAACGATTTGATTGCTAAATGGCAAA
>NZ_CABQHE010000006.1:0-138293 GCF_902463925.1 uncultured Streptococcus sp.
GAAGACCTATCAGGTCCTCTCTAGATGTTAGCTTTTCGCCCACTACAGTTGACAAGGAGCCAAAAAAATCCCAACGACTGTTAGGATTGCTTATCATATCTAATACGGCCAATCAGCAGTTCTCCTGCAACCGTTAATTGCGTCACTGAAGTCAAGTCCAAAGTATCCTTATTGGCATGGAAGAAAAGAGGTGTCATCTCAGCAAATGTTTGAACATGCTCTGATGGCATAGACCAAGTCTTAGTAACCGTCACACGCTCCAAAAGCTCACAGGACTCTTGAAAATGTTCCAGAACATCCTGGTTAGAATAAACTTGCACCTCCGGTAACAGTTGGCGAAACTCTTTAAGATGATCTTCGTGAGGAATAACCTTGAAAATCAAGCCATGATCAGACAAAAGTCGTCCAAATTCTTGATAATTAGCTGGTGAAAAGATATCTAAAATGACATCGATACCGTGTTCACGTAAGGGCAATTGAGCCAAATCACCAACAAACCAAGCTACATTTTTCTGAGGATTTTGACGTGCCGCAAGAAGGATAGAATCCTTAGACAAGTCAAAGGCCATGAAATCCTTGTTAAACTTTTGAGCCAACTGACGGCTATAGTAGCCCTCACCACAGGCAACATCTAGAACATGCGAGTGTTTAGGAAGATCACGCAAACGCTCTGAAATCACCTCCAGGATAGGATCATAATAGCCTGCTGCTAAAATCTGGCTCCTCTTTTCAAAAGAAGCCATATCATAGTGCTTATCTCCCTTAGTCTGTCTCAAAAAATTGACAAAGCCCTGCTTGGCGATATTAAAGGTATGCCTATTCTGACAAACCAAGCTAGACAAATCCAAATGCATTGGTGCCCGACAGATAGGACAAGCAAAAAGACTCTCTTGATCTTTAAAAACACTAAATTTGGCCATAAATCCTCCTTAACACAAAAAAAGAGCACACACCTGAAATCGCTTAGGGCTGCTGGATTCCTCCCCTGACCCGCTTCACGCACAGATGTTGCTCCGAAAAGTATTATACCATAAATTGAAGTGATTGCAAATAGAGAACTTATGATAAGACTAGCAATGCCATAGTGACATAAATGTCACTACTTTTTTATTTCTCTTCACCTTATAATAAATCCATAGCTTGAGGAAAGTACCAAAAGCTAGTGACATGGCTGACTTTATTTAAAGGAGAAGTCATGTTTAACATATCTCGTAACTCGTGGTGAGAGGGTATGAGATTTAAAAACTCACCAAAAATAAAAAAAAGGAGAATGACAATGATTAACAAAGAAATGAAGGCAGCTGAGCTAGCCTCAGTAACAGGAGGCGGATGGAAGACCAACCTTGCCATTGGAGGGCTCTGCCTAGCTTCAGGACCTATTGGAACACTTGTATGTGTTGGAGCCTACAATGGCTACATGGACTCTGCACGATAAAAGAAAGGACATATGAACAATGACTAAGACCATTAACAATCGTAAAAACCTGACTACTCAAGAACTTGAAGCTGTATCAGGTGGAGTAGTTCCTTGGGCCGCTATTTCTGTTGGCATCGCTGCTGCAAAACTGACTTATGACCTTAGCTATGCTGCAGGTAAGTCTTTCTATAACCTCACCCACTAACTAACAGAACTCAGCTGACATCTCAAAGATTTTGAGGATGATAACTCATGAAACATACAAAAAATCAAACAAATGATACTACTGCTAATCAATCACCTAAAACGAATAACTATTTACTCGTAAAAATAGCTTTAGCTGGAATTATCGGTAGCCTACTTTTGATACTCCTAATCAACCTTATCTTTCATGTACGATTAGGAACACCAATTATTGATACTAATTTGAAGTCCGCTTTTGGTACTCTAATCCTCTTTATGCCTATTTTTCTTTTAACAAGAGAAAAAGAAAAAAAATCATAGAAAGAGTGACCTAAACTGCCTTCAGGAAAACAAAAATACTCTTCTTCCATTAAAAAGTGCAAGTCCAAAGGGACTTGCACTTTTGTTTACATATCTTGCACGACTTCTAATTTAGCCAATCGTTTGGCTTCTTTTTTGCGTTCACGACTCTGGCGGAAAAAGTCTTGCATAATCTTAGCACACTCTTCCTCCATGACACCAGTCTCTACTTCTACGCGATGATTGAGACGCTCATCTCTTAGAATATCATAAAGGCTACCTGCACCACCAAATTTTTGATTGCATGCTCCATAGATAACTTTGGGAATACGAGCTAGGCCAATGGCCCCACTACACATGACACAGGGTTCAATAGTCACAAAAAGGGTGCAGTCTAACAAACGCCAGTTGCCCACTGTCCTATTGGCCTCCTGAATGGCCATGACCTCCGCATGCATAATAGCTTGGTTGAGCTCCTCACGCGCATTATGCCCACGACCAACGATTTCTCTATCCTTAACAATAACACAACCAATTGGAATTTCTGCTTTATCTAGAGATTGTTGGGCCTCCTTAAGAGCCTCAGACATAAAGAACTCTTTCTCTTCTTGGCTATAGTCAAGCATTAGTCTTACTCCTGTTCCAAGATTAACGAGATGCTGTCTCGCTTAGTCCCTCTATTATAGCATAAGAAAAACATTCCCTTTCCAAAAGGCACAAAAAAAAGCTAAGACGAATCATCCTAGCTTCAAACACATTAGTTTGGTGAGTCTTAGGAATCACACCAATGTGTTCCCCCAAGTCTAGACGAAAAGTCAACGACCGCTTAACATCCTAATTTATATGTCAGTCGGAGTGTCATAGTCAATTGTCTGTGAAATCTTTGAATCAGCCTATGGCCTCACAACTATAAATAAAAATGCAACTGTCTCAAACAATTACAAGGATAGTGTTATAGTTGTGATATTTCACACTTTCCTTCCAAACAAGTAATGCCTACTATAGTTTATCACGAAACTTCTATCATTTAATTTAAAAATGGGTAATAAAAAATGATTTTAATAAGAGAAAATTGTTAATTGTGTACACTGTTTTGGCTAATCCACCAAACGGCAAAAAACATATTATAACTACATTTAAAGGTTTTTCGAATCAATTTCTCTACTCTATCTATACTTTTAAACACCTATCATCCTAAGCCTTATCTAATTTTACTATTTATTAGTCTAATAAGTGTTTAATATTTCGTCTCCAACAATTCTTTAAAACAAGGTATGGAACAAGATAATGATTTTTTGGAGTGATTGCTTCAAAGATAGAAGACTTAAATAGCTAGTACAAAGGATAAACTAAAAGGGAAGTTCTTCTTCTAAAATCAGGTCAGCCAAGTCATTGTCAGTATTATTTTCCCTAACAGCACGCTGAGCACGACTCTCCAGAAGTTGGAAAGAGGAACAAAGCACTTCAGTAACGTAATGAGTTTGACCATCCTTATCATACTTACGAGTGCGAATCTCACCATCAAGAGAAATTAAACTTCCCTTGCTAGCATAAGATGCCAAGGTCTCAGCTAAACGTCCCCAAACCACTACTGTGATAAAGTCAGCCTCACGCTCACCATTTTGCGTCTTATAGCGACGATTAACCGCAACTGTGACACGTGTAAAAGACCTGTCGCTAGCAGTCTTAACTATTTCAGGTGTTGCTGTCAAACGTCCAATTAAAATTACTTTGTTATACATTTTTTACCTCCACCTATCTATTCGTAAGAGGGAGTAAAAAGTGGTTTATTTTAAATAGTTTTACAAATTTTTTCGAGAGAATCCCTCTACTACTCGAAGAATATTATTTTTCTAGAAATAGTACTCCATAAGATATTTTTGTTACAAAAATTGATCTTTAAATTTTCTCTACTCGTTTAGCTAGCTCAACGTTTTTGAACCACAATTTCCCATGAAGCAGGACCGACTTGTTCAAAGCGCGTCACAGGATAATCATTATCTGCAGCCCAGTTTGGTATACTTTCCGTTGCTTGCGTACAATCGAAAGCTATCAACAACTCATCACCTGTAGCTAATTCAGCCATTTTTTTCTTCGCATCAATCAATGGGAATGGACATACCAATCCACCCGTTTCAAGTTTTATCAAAGCCATATGATATTCTCCTCTTAATTTTTGTTGGGTTTTACAAAGATAATATAGGAAGCCGTCCAAACACCTAAAATAGTCACTGGTAAAGCAATCCATCCCTTACTAGAAAAAATTGCTGTAGCTGTTAAACCATTACCAATCGTACAGCCACCAGCCCATGAAGCACCGATTCCCATAAAAATACCCCCTAGTGTACTCTTACCGATGGTTAACAAGTCTGGCAAGCGCCAACGAAACTCTCGAGAACCCTTTGCAGCAAGAAAGGAACCAAGAAAAATCCCCAATACAAGAAAAACACCCCAACCAAGCTGTTTACTATCACCTGTGATAATATAACTAATTAGATGTGCTGAGGGAGTTGTAATCCCTAACCCTCCAACACGACCCGTCAACTGACTGGTAGGCCAAGCAATTAAAGCAACAAGACCTATTAGAAGTCCTGCAAAATATTTATGGTAAGTTTTCTCAAAAAGATAGTGTCTCACTCCCTTATATTTTGATGGAAGCGAAGCAATCTGACGTCTGGGCTTACGTAACTCTCGAATGACAACAAAACTTGTTATAGCTACTAAGAAAACAAGAAAATACCAAACCGGAATTCCTAATTGACCAGCTAAATCATCATTAATTACCCATCGCTTGGCTATTAATTGATTCAAAGGAACAAGAAATCCTGATTTCATAGCTGCTGCACTTATCATATAAAATAATAGTGCAACCCAACTCCCTAGGAGACCTTCACCGGCACGATACCACGTCCCTGTGGCACATCCCCCAGCGAGAACAATTCCAATACCAAATAGATAGGAACCCACAATTGCTCCTAACACGGAAAATTCTTCATAAGGGTTTCCAATAATACCTAATTTAATCAGAGAAAGTACTCCTATACTTTCTACTGTGATTGCAACAAGAAAAGCGTAAAATAAGGTATTATTACGAGCAATATACATGTCTCGGAAACCACCAGTCAAGCAGAAACGAGTTCGTTGCAAAATGAATCCGAATATCAGACCAATGAGCCCACCAGAAAGAACAGTTGTAAGCATAAGTACCTCCTAAAGTAAATATTGATTACATTTTAAGAAAAATATTATAACTTGCATAATCTTTCTTTTTTATGATTAGCCATAAACTTTCTTTATGACAAACAAAAAAGCGGCTTACTTACCGCTTCTTGTCTTATTTACCCTTTCCAGTGTTTGGCTGGATCAAAAGCCTCACCGACTACTGCTGAATCATCAAGTTCAATAATACCACGTTTTTGTGGGGCATTTGGAAGTGCCAACTCACGTGGGGCACACATCATACCATAACTATCTTCACCACGAAGTTTTCCTGGGAAGATAAGGGCACCACTAGGCATCATAGCACCAGGAAGAGCTACGATTGTTTTAAGTCCAAGCGCTGCGTTTGGTGCTCCTGCTACGATTTGCACCTTCTTATCACCGATGTTTACTTGGCAGATGTTAAGGTGGTCACTGTCTGGATGTGCAACCATTTCATCAATTTGTCCAACCACAAAGACTGGACCTTGTGTGTTTTCCAAACGCTCTTCAAAGCCCTCTTTAGCCAATTCCTCGTTCAAAACAGCTACATCTTGGTCTGACAAGAAAACTTGACCGTTACCTTTGATATCAATGAGGCTTGACACTTCAAAAATATTCCAAGCAAGAGTCTTGCCTGTTTCATCAGCTGTGACACGCGCCACTTTACCTTTACGTTCTACGCTACGTTTGATGTCTTTAGTATCTTCCAAGATAACCAACAAAACATCGCCAACTTGTTCCTTATTGTATGCAAAAATCATGGGTTCTCCTTATACTGTTGCCAAAAAGGCAGTGATTTCTTCTTTAGTTTTACGAGCTTTATTGACCAAGCGTCCCAATTCCTGACCTTTCTGAGTCACAACAAAACTTGGGATACCAAAAATATTCCAAGTTTGTGCCAGAGCCATATAATCATCACGATTAACACGCACAAAGGTCATATCTGGATGGAGGGCTTCGATTTCAGGCATAACAGGGTAGATGAACTGGCAGTCCGGACACCAATCGGCAGTAAAAAAGAAGACCACTTTTTGATCACTCTCGACATAGCTTGCCAGTTCTTCAAAATTCTTAGGAATAATCATGCTTGTTCCTCCTCATAGGTCACCTTGTCCTCTGCATAAACAAAGCTATAGGCACGTCCATCCTCTAAGACGATACCTCCTGTGAGCCCAGGATTTTCTTTATCCGTAGGATTCGTGTAAAGAACTGCGATGGGTCCAAGATGTGATAATTCTTGTCTAATATCTTGGATTAATGCAGCTTCCTTCATTTCTACGCGTGACTGTCTATACTTCTCTGTCATTGCCAAGAGACCTAAAGCTCCTACGCCCCCAGCAAACAAGGCCAATGTTTTACGTTTCATAAGAAACATTTTACCATAATTTTAGAGGAATGGGGAGAGGCTACCTATCTCTTAAGAATCGTGCTAAAATAGTAGCAAGTACTACTCAAGGAGGATTTTATGACTACCCTATTTGACAAAATTAAAGAAGTAACCGAACTCAAGGCCACTTCTGGCTTTGAGGCTCCTGTACGCGACTACCTTCGCAAACATATCACACCACTTGTAGATGAGGTACAAACAGATGGTCTCGGTGGTATTTTCGGTATCAAGCATAGCCAGGCAGAAAATGCCCCTAAGGTGCTTGTGGCTGCCCACATGGACGAAGTTGGTTTTATGATTAAAGAAATCAAGGCAGATGGGACTTTCCGTGTCGTCGAACTTGGTGGTTGGAACCCACTGGTTGTCAGCTCACAACGCTTCACCCTACACACTCGTGACGGTCATATCTATCCTGTCATCTCAGGTTCAGTGCCACCTCATTTCTTACGTGCTAGCGGTGGGGCTTCAAGTCTTCCTAGTGTTTCTGATATCGTCTTTGATGCTGGTTTTGCCACCCAAGAAGAGGCTAATGCCTACGGCGTTTTCCCAGGTGATGTCATCATTCCTGAATCAGAAACGATCCTCACAGCCAATCAAAAGAATGTCATTTCTAAAGCTTGGGATAACCGTTATGGTGTTCTCATGATTCGTGAACTCTTGGAAAACGTTAAGGATCAAGAACTCAACAATACTCTAATCGCTGGTGCCAATGTTCAAGAAGAAGTTGGTTTACGTGGTGCCCATGTTTCTACCACTAAATTTGATCCTGAAGTTTTCTTTGCAGTAGACTGTTCTCCTGCAGGTGATATCTATGGCAATCAAGGTAAGGTAGGTGATGGTACCCTTATTCGTTTCTTCGACCCAGGTCACATCATGTTGCCAAATATGAAAGATTTCCTTTTGACTACAGCTGAAGAAGCTGGTATCAAATACCAATACTACTGTGCTGCGGGCGGAACAGATGCTGGTGCCGCTCACTTGAAGAATGCTGGTGTTCCATCAACAACTATCGGTGTTTGTGCCCGCTACATTCACTCGCACCAAACCCTTTATGCGATGGATGACTTCCTAGAAGCACAGGCTTTCTTACAAGCTATTGTTAAGAAGTTGGATTGCTCAACAGTAGATTTGATTAAAAACTATTAAGATAAGGAGTAACCCATGATTATAGGTTTTATCGGTGTCGGAAAAATGGCAACAGCCATTATCAACGGCCTAAATACAAGCTCACATCGTATCATTATTTCAGGTTCTTCTTTGGCTCGTTCGCGCCAAATTGCAGAGGAACTAGAGGTTGAAGCTGCTGCTTCCCATCAGGAATTGTTGGATAAGGCTGACCTGGTCATACTAGGTATCAAACCTCAAATGTTTGATAAGGTACTAGCTGGTCTCAACTTCCATCAACCTATCATGAGTATGGCTGCTGGAGTAACCTTGGAACGCCTCGCTTCACTCACCAGCCCAGACCTTCCTCTTATTCGTATCATGCCGAACCTTAATGCTCAGATTCTTAAGAGTACTACCGGTCTTTGCACCAATGATAAAGTATCCGAGGGCCTTTTGGCAGTTGCCAAGGAAATCACAGATAGTTTTGGAACTACTGTTGAATTGGCTGAGAAGGACTTTGATACCTTCACTGCCCTAGCTGGCTCTAGTCCGGCATACATCGCCCTCTTTATCGAGGCTCTGGCTAAAGCTGGTGTCAAAAATGGCCTAAGTAAGCAAGTTGCTTTGACCATTGCCACACAGACCGTTCTAGCTACTGCTGAAAATCTCAGTCTAGGTAGCGACAGTCCACATGATCTTATTGACAAGGTATGTAGCCCTGGTGGCACTACTATCGCCGGTCTCATGGACCTTGAGCGTACAGGCCTTACCCATAGTGTGGCTTCAAGTATTGATACAACCATTGGTAAAGCTCAAAAACTATAAAAAAGAAAAAGCTCGGAAAATTCCGAGCTTTATTTGATATATGGTGCTAAAAATTGTAAAAGTAGCATCATTGAAACCACAATACCATTGTTAATCATATGGGCTATGATACAGTACTCTAACTTTTGACACTTACGATATACTGTCCCAAGGGTAAACCCCATACCTGCATATATAATCCAGACACCGATACTATTAGGCATATGAACAAGGCCAAAGAGTAAACTACTTAGAGTCAACCCAACAATAGAATCTAGATTAAAGACACGTCCCATGAGGAGCCCTCTAAAAATCAACTCTTCCACAATCGGTGCCATAATCACCGTAACTGTTATGAGAACAAAGGGATTCATATGGGCATTTTCTATGGCTGCCTGATTGGTGCTATTACTAACGCCCTCCATTTGCATGACCATCCCACCTACCCTAGTAACAATGTAAATACCTAGGTAGGTCAAGCCAATCATACCCCATGCCTTTAAGGAAGAAAGTATCTTGAAACCCTCAAGAAGCCCCATGCGTTTTCCTAAGAAAAGAGCTCCTGCACTAATGAGTAGCATAACCAAAATTAGGAGACTCACTGCCCTCACGTCTTTAACACGAACAAATATGGTTGGAGCTTGTTCAATACACAAAATTAGGAAAGCCAGTAAAAAATAAAGAAAACGTTTTAAAATGGACTCTTTGTTCATAATAAGCTACCTCTTTTTATTGTTATTTTGTACTTTTATTATAATACAAATCTACTGTTTTGACAAGCCACTATGAAAATAGAGGTATAATTAGGAAATCTTATCCTATTTTAGATAGAATCAGACGAATAAGAGCAAATCCTACAACTAAGCCATAGAGCAAAACAGATAGGACTGTAACATATGGCAACTGAATATTGACAAAGGCATATAGGGCAATCAAAGCAAATATAAGCAAAAATTCTAGAATCAGAGTTGCGACTGCTGACGCCTTCAAAATCTGCTTATTTCGCTCATCGTAGGCGGCAATATACATCTGGTGAAGGCGTTTAGGATGACTAAGAGTAGCAAAATAATAGATCGACAAGAGATAAGCCCCAATAGTAAATCCCAATACTAATCCTAGAGCATAGTCACTAAGACTGTTAGAGCGAACAATAAACAAGCCTAAAACACCCAAAGAAAAAAAGGAACAAGCTACTCGTGCGATGTATTTCTTAAACTCGTCCTCTGTTTTTTTCTTTCCTAATAACATTTTTATTAACATATCTTTTATCCTTAATCTTCCTCAAAAATAAAGACTTCTTCAATAGTCTTTCCAAAATACCTAGCAATTTTAAAAGCTAGTTCCAAGGACGCATTATAGCGTCCTTTTTCGAGTGAAATGATGGTCTGCCTCGTGACTCCCATCTCGTCTGCTAACTCTGCCTGACTAATCTTATTAGCCTTGCGAAGTTCCTGAATTTTTGTTTCCATGTGGTACCTCAACCTTATCGTTTATTCTCAAATAGTTAAACTCCTTACTTTTCTTTGTTAAGTTAACTTTACATTTATAGTATAGTTCACTTTACATATTTTGTAAAGTCTTTTTTACATTTTTTGTAAAGTTTTCTTTACTTATTGAACTAAACATACTGGCATAGGCAAATGGTGCTGTCAGAGCATTCAAAAAAGCTGACTGATTGCTCAGCCAACTTTTCTGGTCTTATCAATTTTTTGATAACTTATTTAGATTTAAGGCGCTCAACATCACGCGCAATCACCAACTCTTCATCTGTTGGGATGACAAAAACTTTAACAGGTGACTCTGCTGTTGTAATATCGCCAACATGTCCAAAGACATTCTTTTCAGGATCCACTTCAATACCAAACCAAGTGAGACCCTCCAAAACTGAAGCACGAACTTCTGCAGAGTTTTCACCAATACCTGCTGTAAAGACGATAGCATCCGCTCCGTTCAACACACCGAAATATTGAGCGATGTATTTACGCAAACGATCCACATAAAGATCATAGGCCAAGGCACATTTTTCATCGCCAGCATTCTTACCAGAAATGATATCACGCATATCACTTGATTTTTCAGAAATACCAAGAAGACCTGATTCCTTATTAAAGACGTGACGGATACGCTCAGCATCTGCCATTTCAGGCTCACGGTCAATAACAAATGGAATAATCGCAGGGTCAAGATCCCCAGTACGTGTTCCCATCATAACGCCACCAAGTGGTGTCAACCCCATTGATGTGTCTACTGATTTACCACCATCAACGGCAGTAATAGAAACACCATTTCCCACATGGGCTGTGATAATCTTAGTTTCTTCAATTGGCTTACCTAACAACTTAGCTGCTTCTTGAGAAACATATTGGTGACTAGTTCCGTGTGCTCCATACTTACGGACTTGGTAGTCTGTATAGTAACGATTAGGCACTGGATAACGGTAGGCCACTTCTGGCATAGACGTATGGAAGGCTGTATCAAAAACAGCAACACTCGTAATATCTGAGAGGAGCTCCTTAAAGGCACGAATCCCTGAAGCTGCACCTGGATTGTGTAAAGGTGCTAAGGCTGACAATTCTTCAATCTTAGCCAAGGCATCTTCATCCACCAAGCTTGATTCTTTGAAATATTCTCCACCAGCAACTACACGGTGACCAACACCTGTAATTTCATCATAGCTCTTGATAATATCAAAACGAATCAAATCATCAAGCAAGATTTTTACTGCCTGAACATGGTCAGCAATATCTAGAGTTTGCGATTCTGAACGGTCAGCAAATTTTACTGTTGAAACAGAATCTTTCAAGCCGATACGTTCAATCAAACCCTTAGCAAGAACAACTTCATCTGGCATCTCATATAGTTGCCATTTCAAGCTTGAGCTTCCTGCATTAATTGCTATTGTTTTTGTCATAAGCCACCTCTTTGTAAAACGCTTTCAATAATATAGTCCTATTCTAACATGTTTTGCTAGAAAATGGAATTATCTGATTTCCATTTTTGGAAATTCTCTGTAAAATCTTTGAGGACCTCTGGGTTTTGCAAATCACTAAGTGGATAAACGAAGGTCTCAGGAGCATTTTCAGTTTGTTTTTTAAGCACAAAGATAGACTTCATGTTATGTTTATTGCCAAAAGCTGCTTCTGGAAGAGTGATAACAGCAATAATATCAGCATATCCTGATAGCCATTTCTTAAGCGAATCACTTTGTGGGCTTGTCAAAAGATTAGTTGGTGCCAAAAGAATAGCAACACCATCTTTCTTCAAGTACTTGAGTGATTGCTCCATGAGAAGGTGATGGGCATAGGTGTGTTCACCAGTTGCTACAACCTTGAAACGACTCGCAATCTCATCATTAGGGTAGTAACCAACAGGTAGGTCACTGATAATAACATCACTCTCTTTGAGAATGTGTGGTCGAACAGCATCTTCTTGAATGTAAACTGCACTCGAATTCACCACATCAGCAATGCTAGCTGACAAATCGATAAGGAGATCGTCAACTTCCATTCCCATATAATTAAGGGTTTTCTGACTATTATTTAGAAGCGTTTCAGCCAAGTTTCCTGTCCCCGAACCAATCTCCAAAACATCTAATTGGTCGTCCTGGGTCAACCCTTCGAGTAGGTAGAGGATGATAAATCCAATAGCATCAGGTGTAAACTGATGATTGGCTTGTAAGGCTTCCAATTGCCCTAGCTTGATAAACAAGAACTGAAAAGCACGACGCCACTCCTCTTTACTTAGATCAAGAGCACGTAATTTCTCGTTGTTTTTGATGATGACTTCATTAGCTACCTCAGCCCCCAAATAATAGGAATTTTGCTCAATAAGGGCATCGTAAGCATGGGTTCCAAGATCATTTTCAATGGTTTGGACATTTTCTAACAACAGCTCAAAGGCTGTCTCAATTGCTTCAAAATTCATGATTTCCTCCGTCCTTCTATCATATCAAAAAGGAAAGAGAATTTCTATTTCTGCTCCTGCTTCTTCACATAACGATAGGTCTTGATTTGGCCTTTACTGGCAACTCTAACAATCACTTGTTTGTCCTTAACCTCATAAGTCGTAGTACCCTGAGAAAAACTAAAAGCACCTGCTTCCTTATCCGCCAAGTCCATGGTCATCTCTGCCATGAGACGACTTTGACTGGAGGTCATTTGCGCTTGATTTTGTCTAGAGCTAGCAACCACCCGTTCCAGATAAACATGAAGAAGAAGTATGAAAATGCCAGCCATAAAAAGAGCGTAAAGGAGAACGCCTCCCCTAACCTGTTTTTTCAAAAGCATAAACAAAACTCCTTTGTAGCCCATTTTTTAGAGTCACTTGGATGGTGACTATCTGGTTATTTTGACTTATCGTACTAGATTTTACATTGAAAAGCATGGGTTGGTAGCCTCGACCGTCAGCATTTGTTTTTCGAAAATCAGTAGCACTTGAAAGTCCAAAAGCCAGGTCTTGATTATCCTGCTTAACATAGAGTTTGTTCCCTTCTACCTTTACCAACTGACAACCTTCTAACTCTGCCTCCATTTGTTGGACAAATAGAAGCCAGTCTTGGTTTTCTTGTTGCTTGACCTGCTTAACATTGCTCACCAATAATGTAGTCAGACCTTGATAAACTTGAACTGAACCAGCAATCACCAATAGAGCTACTAGACATTCCAAGAGGGTAAAAGCACGAACCTTGCTATTGAGAGACATGAATAATCTCCTTTCCTGATTCATAAACCGCAATACCTCGCTTGCTACGTTTTACTGTCACTGTGATGCCATTTAAGGTCAACTGATCCTGTTTTGTCTGAACTGCCATGGTAGCCACACTCAAGACCTCCTGTTGGTGGAGATTCCTAGCCATTAGCCTACGATTGGTATTGATCTGATCCAAGATAAGACCACTGACGAGTACTAAAACAGCCATTGCTACCAGGCTTTCGATAAGAATATAGCCTCTAAGAGACCGTCTTTTTATATTTACCGCTGCCCATGTTAAGCTGATAGGTCACCACCTCCTTATCACTTGAAAAACGAATCTTCGTGAGGCTAGAGTTACCTCCTTTGGCATCAAACACTAGCGTCTGCCCCTTATCCAGATGAATATTTTTAGGAATCACCAGACTGGATTTTCCGTTACTGATTTTATCCTTGGTCAACCGCAATTCAACATTGGATCCTGCCGCCGCTGCCAAGCGCTGACTATCTCGGTATAGGTACTCAAAGCGTAGATAAAAAAGATTAGTCTCAACCTGCTGAAAAATACCTGTGACTGAGCCTGACAAACTCAGAGTGAGAAAGGCAACCACTGCTAGAGTCACCAGACTCTCCAACAAGGTAAAGGCTCTAATTGGCCACTGAGCGGCTTTCGCCACCATGTTTCGCATAATAATCATTGTATGAATCTGCCTGTTTTTGCGTGATTTGACCTTCTGAAACAAGAGCGGCTAAGCTAGCTGTCTTGTTATTCTTCATTTCATAAAGTTCTGCTTGAGAATCTACGACCTTGACCACAGCCGCATTTCCAGTCTCTTTAACAGAATCCTTCTGCTTGCTCAAGTTAGGTACAAAGAGCAAAAGGAGAATACTGATAATGAGAAGCACGACCAACATTTCAATCAGTGTAAAAGCTCGTAGTTTAACGGCATTCAATTTTTTCAACATCATTTTCATGACATCATTCCTTCCATATTTTGATACATTGGTAATAGCATGGCTGCATAGATCATTACAATCACGACAGCAACAATAACAAAAATGAGGGGTTGCACAAAGGTTGTTGCCTTATTAAGACGGTTAAAGAAAGTCTGCCAAACCTCTTCAGCATAGACTTCTAACTCATAGCCCAACCTAGCATTGGCCTCTCCATAAGCAATAATTAAGGATAGCTCCTTAGTGAAGAAAGGGTGACTAGCAATACGGTCAGGAAAACTCTGTCCTAGCATCAAGGCTTCTTCTAAATCAGCCCCCAGCTCACGAAAGAGCTTTGATTTTTGCTCTTTCATTAGAGCAACTAAGTCTAGCAAGTCAATACCTTGCCCTAAGAGATTTCCCCATTCTCTAGCATAATAGGCAGTCGTATATAGCCTGACAGTTTGGCCTATAAAAGGGATTTTTGCCATTCGTCGATAAAAGACAAGGGCTGGCTGGCGTTTGGCCCATAGATAGAGAATTAAGCTTAATACAAGAAGTCCGCACAAAGTCACAAAAAAGAGCTGGGGAAAAATCTGAACCAACTGTACAGCCCAATTCTCCTTACCATCCCCCTCTAACAATTGAGGAAGAAGATAATTTTTGAGCCCCAACATAATCAGAATCAGGAAACCCAGAAGTAGAATAGGGTAGGTCGCTACCTCCATGAGTTTCTTACGAACCTTGGTCATACGAAGCATGTAGGTTTCAATCTTGGTTAAACTTCCTAGAAGATTACCATGCTTATCAGCAAGGGTAATCTGAGTAACAATATTGTCCGAAAAGCCCACTGCAGCAAACATCTGATCCAACCTGTCGCCTTGCATTAAACTCGCTTTCATAAGAGACAATGACGATTCTTTCAACAAGTGACTCCGCTCCAAAAAAGCTACGATTTCAGTCAAGGTAAACCCTGCCTTTAGAAGTTGTTTGAAAAGCTGGATAACCTTGAGTTGCTGATTAATCTTTAATTTTTTCCCCTTGGATATCCCCTTCAGTGAGATATCCTTGTTTAACCAAGCCTTCCAACTGCTGATTCCAGCTGGTTGACGAATGGCTTTGGAAATTTTCACAGGCAAAATCAATCACACCTCCCCCCTTAATCAAACGCATGTAGGCAATCCCTTGAAGGGCATTATCCAACTCAGACTTATCTACACCAAGGTCCAGAAGACGCTCATAAACACCTGCCACACTCTTTGCGTGAATAGTTGAAAGAACAGTAACTCCCGTCAGACTAGCTCTAATAACCGCTCGAGCAGTCTCCTTATCTCGAATCTCTCCAATAATCAAAACATCCGGGCGGTGACGTAGTGATAACTTAATCAAATTATCATAGGTCATGTCAATTGCTTGATTCACCTGGAGTTGCAAGACATTATCCTGTTTAATTTCAACAGGATCCTCAATCGAAATTACCTGCTGCCCCTTAAAACGCTCCTGAACCAACTCATGCATAAGTGTGGTCTTCCCAGAACCTACGGGACCTGCAAAGAGATACAGTCCTCGATAATCCAAGGCATCCATAATAGGCTGGATTCCTTGATTCCAATACACTAATTCTCGACGTTCGGAATGTAGGATACGGATAACCAAGCTCTCCAAACCTCGATAGTCTCCAACAGTTGATAAACGCAGAGAAACCAAGTGACCGTCACCACAATCATAGTCACAGGAACCTAGTTGACTCCTACGCTTCTCACCCACCATCATTCCCGCCACAAATTTAAAGTGACCAATAAGACTAGCCATGAAATCAGGCCGATATACATCAATTAATCTCCTCTCCTGGCCAACTCGCATATAGAGCTCGTAATTATCCTGACGTGGAATGACATAGATGTCTTGAGCCCCACAACTATCAGCATTTTTGATTATTTCCTTAGCAAATTCTGTTACCATAAGGACCTCCTCATAGACCTATTCGTAAAAAGTTTTAAAAAATGAAAAGAAGCTCGAAAAAATTCGAGCTTCTGCATTGTTTAAAGTTTAATTTTACAGTGGGCATGACTTGGAAGGTCATTTCGCTTTTCATATCCCGGACGGTGTTTTTCCTCAGGAATTTCCTGCCACTCATCTAAAAGTGCAATCGATCGATAGACCTGCAAGTACTCGTCACACTCCTCACACCAGTGCTTATCCTCTTGATCCCAAAAAGCAGTCATGACACTACTACGGCTGATATAACTTGGCAAGGTTTCTTCCATGGCAAACCAAAGTTTTTTATAGTACTTGAGGGCATCGTAAAAATTTTCAAATTCCTTAGTACTGATGATATCCTCTTGCCAGCCTTCCAGGAACCACCACGGTTCCAAATCCCCTTTCATTTCAACTACTTGGTACATTTTTCTTTCTCACTTCATCTTTAGTGTCCTTATTATACAAAATTTTCTGGAAAAGATAAAAAATATGGTCTTATATTTTATATTTATCAAAAATTGAAGAGATTCTAGTCATATAAATACGAAAAGAACCCACAATTCATTGTGAGTTCTTTTGATTTCATTTTAGTCTTCAGATGTTTCCACAATTGCTTCATCAACAGCAATGTTTTCAATAACTTCAACTTCGTTAACTGAAAGTGGTTCAATGTTACGGTAACGAGCCATACCTGTACCAGCAGGGATAGTCTTACCAATGATAACATTTTCTTTAAGACCAAGGAGATGGTCTTTCTTACCACGGATAGCTGCATCTGTAAGGACACGTGTTGTTTCTTGGAAGGAAGCCGCTGACAAGAATGAATTTGTTTCAAGTGAGGCTTTCGTAATACCAAGAAGGACTGGACGAGATGTTGCAGGAACACCACCAGAAATAACAATATCCTTGTTAGCATCTGTGAAGTCAGAAATGTCCATAAGTGTACCTGGAAGGAGGTCTGTATCACCTGGATCCATAACACGTACTTTACGAAGCATTTGACGAACCATTACTTCGACGTGTTTGTCACCGATTTCTACCCCTTGGCTACGGTAAACTTTTTGTACTTCTGCAAGAAGATAAGTTTCAACTGACAAGGTATCACGTACTTCAAGGAGACGTTTAGGTTGGATTGAACCTTCTGTCAAGGCCGCACCACGGTGTACTTCGTCACCCACTTCAACTTTCATACGAGCTGTAAATGGAACAACGTATTCACCCATTCCAGTCTTACCTTGAACGAAGACTTTCTTAGTACGTGTTGCAGCATCTTCTTCGATTTCAATAACAGTACCTTTAACTTCAGTGATAACCGCTTCCCCTTTAGGGTTACGTGCTTCAAAGATTTCCTGGATACGTGGAAGACCCTGTGTGATATCGGTATTTGAGGCTACCCCACCGGTGTGGAAGGTACGCATAGTAAGCTGTGTACCAGGTTCCCCGATAGATTGAGCGGCGATCGTACCAACTGCTTCACCAACTTCAACCGCATCACCTGTTGCCAAGTTGATACCGTAACAGTGACGGCAAACACCGTGACGTGTGTTACATGTAAAGACTGAACGGATAGTTACTTCTTCAACACCAGCATTGACAATAGCAGCAGCCATGTCTTCAGTAATCAAAGTATCTGGACCTACGATGACTTCACCTGTTGTAGGATTCTTGACTGATTTCTTAGTGTAACGACCTTGAAGACGTTCTTCAAGTGTTTCCGTAACTTCTTTACCATCAGTAATCGCACGGATAAGAAGACCACGGTCTGTTCCACAGTCATCTTCACGAATGATAACATCTTGGGCAACGTCAACCAAACGACGAGTAAGGTAACCTGAGTCGGCTGTCTTAAGGGCCGTATCGGTCATACCTTTACGCGCACCGTGAGTAGAGAAGAACATTTCCAAAACGCTCAAACCTTCACGGAAGTTTGAAAGGATAGGCAATTCCATGATACGTCCGTTAGGAGCAGCCATCAAACCACGCATACCGGCAAGTTGAGAGAAGTTAGAGATGTTACCACGAGCTCCTGAGTCCATCATCATAACGATTGGGTTCTTAGGATCTTGTGTTTCAATCAGACGTTTTTCAAGGGCTTCTTTCGCTTCACGCCATGTTGTTGTAACAGCAACATAACGGTCATCATCTGTCATCAAACCACGACGGAAGGCCTTGTTAATTTCTTCAACACGGTGGTGAGCAGCATCAATAATTTCTTGTTTGTTATCGATAACTGGGATATCGGCGATACCCACTGTCAAACCAGCAAGAGTTGAGTGGTAGTAACCAAGGTCTTTCAAACGGTCAAGAAAGGCTGATGTTTCAGTCGTACGAAGACGTTTGAAGGTTTCAGCAATGATGTTACCAAGATTTTTCTTCTTGAATGGTGCATTAATTTCCAAACTATCAATAACTGTTTGAATATCTTGACCTGGTTCAAGGAAGTATTTATCTGGTGTACTATCTGTCAAGTTCTCATTTGTTGTTTCTTGAAGATATGGAATTTCTGATGGAATGATTGAGTTAAAGAGAATCTTACCAACAGTTGTAACCAAAATCTTGTGAAGTTGGTTTTCTTTCCAAGGTTTATCAGGCATGCTGTCTACTGCAATACCTACACGGCTATGCAAGTGAACATAACCATTACGATAAGCCATAACTGCCTCATCAATATCCTTGAAGACCATACCTTCACCTTCACGGCCTTCTTCTTCCATTGTCAAGTAATAGTTACCAAGAACCATATCCTGAGATGGCGTTACGACTGGTTTACCGTCTTTAGGGTTAAGGATGTGTTCTGCCGCAAGAAGGAGCAAACGTGCTTCAGCTTGAGCTTCTTCAGACAATGGAACGTGGATGGCCATTTGGTCACCGTCAAAGTCGGCATTGTAGGCCTCACATACCAATGGGTGAAGACGAAGGGCCTTACCATCAATCAAGACAGGTTCAAAGGCCTGGATACCCAAACGGTGGAGGGTAGGTGCGCGGTTAAGAAGTACTGGGTGTTCCTTGATAACATCTTCAAGAATATCCCAAATACGTTCGTCACCACGTTCAACCATACGTTTAGCAGCTTTCACGTTACCTGCGTATTCACGCGCAACGATTTCACGCATAACAAATGGTTTGAAAAGTTCGATGGCCATCAAACGGGGAACACCACATTGATACATTTTAAGTGTTGGACCAACGGCAATAACGGAACGTCCGGAGAAGTCGACACGTTTACCAAGTAAGTTTTGACGGAAACGGCCTTGTTTACCTTTAAGCATGTGGCTCAAAGATTTAAGTGGACGACTACCTGGTCCAGTGATTGGACGACCACGACGTCCATTATCAATAAGAGCGTCTACCGCTTCTTGCAACATACGTTTTTCGTTTTGCACGATGATACCTGGAGCACTCAACTCAAGCAAACGAGCCAAACGGTTATTACGGTTGATAACACGACGGTAGAGGTCGTTCAAGTCAGATGCTGCAAAACGACCACCGTCCAATTGAACCATCGGACGAAGATCTGGTGGCAATACTGGCAAGATGTTAAGCACCATCCATTCTGGTTTATTACCAGACTTGTAAAAGGCATCAAGAACGTCCAAACGACGAACTGCTTTAACACGTTTTTGACCAGTTGCTGTCTTCAACTCTTCTTTGAGTTCAGCAATTTCCGCTTCCAAATCTACTTGTTTCAAGAGATCTTGTATTGCTTCTGCACCCATTTTAGCGACAAATGAACCATGACCATACTCTTGCAATTTTTCACGATATTCACGTTCAGTCAAGAGAGATTTTGGCTCAAGTGGCGTTTCCTTTGGATCGATAACCACGTAAGCTGCGAAGTAAATAACTTCTTCAAGCGCACGAGGGCTCATATCCAAAGTCAATCCCATACGAGAAGGGATTCCCTTGAAGTACCAGATATGTGATACTGGTGCTTTCAACTCGATGTGACCCATACGTTCGCGACGAACCTTAGCACGTGTTACTTCAACACCACAGCGGTCACAAACGATACCTTTATAACGGATACGTTTGTATTTCCCACACGCACATTCCCAGTCTTTAGTAGGACCAAAGATCACTTCGTCGAAGAGACCTTCACGTTCTGGTTTGAGCGTACGGTAGTTGATTGTTTCAGGTTTCTTAACTTCACCATAAGACCATGAACGGACCTTGGTTGGTGAAGCTAGTGTGATTTGCATACTTTTAAATCGATTTACGTCAACCACTAGTATTACCTTTCTTTTGTTCTATTGACAATAGCAGCGCTATTCTAACCTTTATCAGCTACCTTAGCAGAGAGATTTAACTCCCTCTCTAAAGCTTATTTTATTCTGTTTTATCTGAAGCTTCTTCTTTATCTTTTTCTAATTCAGTAGCTTCTTGGGCTTGTTGTACACGTGCTTTTTCAAGATCATCAACGTGCATGACGTCGTCATCTTCACCTTCATCAAGATCACGCAATTCAACTTCATGATCGTCTTCATCAAGGACACGCATATCAAGACCGAGTGATTGCAATTCTTTAACAAGTACTCGGAATGATTCTGGTACACCTGGTTTTGGAATTGGTTTACCTTTAGTGATAGCTTCATAGGCTTTCAAACGTCCATTAACGTCATCAGACTTGTAAGTCAAGATTTCTTGAAGAATGTTTGATGCACCGTAAGCTTCAAGGGCCCAAACCTCCATCTCACCGAAACGTTGTCCACCAAATTGTGCTTTACCACCAAGAGGTTGTTGAGTAACAAGTGAGTAAGGACCAACTGAACGGGCATGTAGTTTATCATCAACCATGTGGTGAAGTTTGATCATGTACATGACACCAACTGACACACGATTATCAAACGGCTCACCTGTACGTCCATCGTAAAGGATTGTCTTAGCATCGCTGTCCATACCAGCTTCACGAACAGTATCCCAGAGATCTTCTGAGCTTGCCCCGTCAAAGACTGGTGTTGCAATGTGAATACCCAAGTTACGAGCAGCCATACCAAGGTGAAGTTCCATAACCTGACCGATGTTCATACGTGATGGCACCCCAAGAGGGTTCAACATGATATCAACTGGTGTACCGTCTGGAAGGTAAGGCATGTCTTCAACAGGAACAATACGAGAAACAACCCCTTTGTTACCGTGACGACCGGCCATCTTATCTCCAACCTTGATCTTACGTTTTTGAGCGATGTAAACACGAACAAGCATGTTAACACCTGATTGCAATTCATCACCGTTTGCACGTGTAAAGATTTTAACATCACGAACGACACCATCACCTCCGTGAGGAACACGGAGTGATGTATCACGTACTTCACGAGATTTATCACCAAAGATAGCATGGAGAAGACGTTCTTCAGCAGAAAGGTCTTTTTCACCCTTAGGTGTTACCTTACCAACAAGAATATCACCTTCTTTAACCTCAGCACCAATACGGATAATACCCATTTCGTCAAGGTCTTTAAGGGCTTCTTCACCAACGTTTGGCAATTCACGTGTAATTTCTTCAGGCCCAAGCTTTGTATCGCGTGTTTCTGATTCGAACTCTTCCAAGTGAACAGATGTATAAACGTCATCTTTCACAAGACGCTCACTCATGATAACGGCATCCTCGAAGTTGTAACCTTCCCATGTCATGTATGCGACGATAGGGTTTTGACCGAGGGCCATTTCGCCACCTTCCATAGATGGACCGTCAGCGATAAAGTCACCTTTTTCAACAATATCGCCAACCTTAACCAAAGTACGTTGGTTGTAGGCAGTACCTGAGTTTGAACGACGGAATTTTTGAACAGTATAAACATCAAGCGAACCATCTTCACGACGAACTTCAACTTTATCAGCATCAGAGTAAACAACTTTACCGTCATGTTGAGCGATAACTGCAGCTCCTGAATCGTGGGCAGCTTGATATTCCATACCAGTACCAACAAATGGAGCTTTTGGATCAATCAACGGCACAGCTTGACGTTGCATGTTGGCACCCATGAGGGCACGGTTAGAGTCATCGTTTTCCAAGAAAGGAATACATGCTGTCGCAACGGCAACTACCTGTTTAGGAGAAACATCCACGAAATCTACAAGGTGTGATGGGTACTCTTGGTTATTACCTTGATGACGACCCATAACGATTTCTTCTGCAAATGTTCCATCTTCGTTCAATTTAGAGTTAGCCTGAGCAACTGTGTACTCATCTTCTTCGTCGGCAGTCAACCAAACCACTTCGTTGGTTACTTTACCAGTTGCACGGTCAACCTTACGGTATGGTGTTTGAATAAAACCGTACTTGTTAAGGTGTCCGTATGAGGACAAGTTATTAATCAACCCGATGTTAGGTCCTTCAGGCGTTTCAATTGGACACATACGACCGTAGTGCGTGTAGTGCACGTCACGAACTTCATATCCGGCACGGTCACGTGTCAAACCACCAGGTCCCAAGGCTGACAAACGACGTTTGTGTGACAACTCTGACAATGGGTTGTGCTGGTCCATGAACTGTGACAACTGTGAAGAACCGAAGAATTCTTTAACAGCTGCAGTTACAGGACGAATATTGATGATTTGTTGTGGTGTCAAGACTTCATTATCTTGAACTGACATACGTTCACGCACGTTACGTTCCATACGAGCCAAACCAATACGGAATTGGTTAGCAAGCAATTCACCAACGGCACGGATACGACGGTTACCAAGGTGGTCGATATCATCTACTTTACCAATACCTTCAGCAAGGTTGAGGAAGTAGCTCATTTCAGCTAAGATATCCGCTGTTGTCAAAGCACGAACTTTATCATCTGGGTTGGCATTACCAACAATTGTAACCACACGATCTGGATCATTTGGTGCAACGACCTTGAATTTTTGAAGAACAACAGGTTCTGTAACCACTGCATAATCGTTTGGTGTGTATACAAATTTGTTCAAATCACCATCCAAGTGTTCTGCGATTGAATCAATCACATCACGTGTCATTTCAGTACCAGCTTCAACAAGGATTTCACCTGTTTCAGGATCTACCAAGTTTTCAGCAATTGTTTGTCCCAAAAGACGTGTCTTGATGTTAAGTTTTTTATTAACTTTGTAACGACCAACAGCAGCCAAGTCGTAACGACGTGGGTCGAAGAAGCGAGCTACAAGCAAGCTACGTGAGCTGTCAGCAGTTTTGGGTTCACCTGGACGAAGTCGTTCATAAATTTCTTTAAGTGCTTCATCAGTACGCGAATCTGCTGGATTTTTGTGGATATCTTTTTCAACAGTGTTACGAACCAACTCGCTATCACCAAAGATATCAACAATTTCGTCGTCACCTGAGAATCCAAGCGCACGCACAAGTGTTGTGAATGGAATCTTACGTGTACGGTCGATACGAGTGTAGGCGATATCTTTTGAATCTGTTTCAAGCTCAAGCCATGCCCCACGGTTAGGAATAACTGTTGATCCGTAACCCACTTTACCGTTTTTATCAACCTTATCGTTAAAGTAAACACCAGGTGAGCGCACCAACTGAGAAACGATAATACGTTCACCACCATTGATGATGAAAGTACCCATCTCAGTCATAATAGGGAAATCTCCGAAGAAGACTTCCTGAGTTTTGATTTCACCTGTTTCTTTGTTAATAAGACGGAAAGTCACAAAGATAGGTGCTGAGTATGATGCATCGTGGATACGAGCTTCTTCAAGTGTGTACTTAGGTTCCTTCAATTCGTAACCAACGAATTCCAATTCCATAGTGTCTGTGAAGTTTGAGATAGGAAGTACATCCTCAAAAACTTCTTTAAGACCAGTATCTAAGAATTCTTTGAATGAATCCGTTTGGATTTCAATCAAGTTTGGTAAATCAAGAACTTCTTTGATTCTTGAAAAACTACGACGGGTACGATGTTTCCCGTATTGAACGTCATGTCCTGCCAAGTCTTCTACTCCTTTTCTACATTCGAGACCTGCTTTGCAAGTCGTGCACTTTAAATATTTGTCTCCTGCCTTTTTCAGTTGCTTGTCCCGATATCAAGTGATTAGATACTAACATCCACTTACCCGATTAACGATAAGCGAAAACTTTAATCTGTGAATTTTTAGAACCTTTAAATATGCGTTACAATAGCCAAAAATCCTAAAAATAAGCACAAAAATAGCAGCTAAATCTGACCGAAAAAACGTTGATTTAACTGCTGTATCTCTTGATTGGACAATATTTCAACCAAATAAGACGACAAATAGTTATCTATATTATACCTAAATTTTAACTATTTTGCAAGTATTCTTGAATACAGCCTAATGTTCTCCAAGAATACTAGACCAAGCTTTTTGGTAGTCACTATCCGTTCCGCCAATGGCAAACTTGTAGATTGTATCGCCAGGTCCATTTTTAGCCCAGTAACTATCAACCATTTCGCCACTAACGGAAACATTACGACCATTGACTGACACTGTTGCCGGCTTAAGACCTGTTGATTTAAGGACACTGGCTTTTATGGCACTTGAATCCATGTTAAACTTATCTCCCGTTTTAAAAATACCTGGATTAGCATTATAGATAGCGGAAGTCAAACGAGCCATATATTGGGCATTGTAGGTGTAACCCGTTTTAGGATTGGTAGGTGCATTGTCATCATAACCAGCCCAACCACCAAGAGTAATACCAGGCGTTGAGACGATCAACCAAGCATCCGCAAAATTATCTGTCGTTCCTGTTTTACCCATCCAGTCCGCTGAGGCTGCTGCACCATTGACATTTTTCAATTCAGAATGAAATTGCGTTGTCGCTCCCTTAACTACAACTTCCTTGAGCAGGTTATCCATGATGCTAGCCGTAGCTCTTGAAAAGACTTGAACCCCTTCAGATTTATGCTGATAGATAACTTCGCCAGTCCGATCAGTAATACTATCAATCATATGACCCTTCTCATAGACGCCACCATTTGAAAGCATTTGATAGGCATTTACCTGTTGGGCAACCGTGGTTTCAATTCCTCCACCAAGAGGTAAACTCTCGATATTGTAATTAGCAATCTTATAACCCATCTTGGTCATGTAACCCTCAACATCAACATCATGACGTTGAAGCATTTGATAAGTCCAAAAGGCTGGAATGTTCCATGAGGTATTGAGTGCCTCTTGGAGGTTCATCATAGTTGTACCCTTATCACCATCATGGAGAATAGGCGTTCCACCCGTAAAATTAGTTGGGTAGTTAGAAAGGATACTTGAGCTACCCATCAAACCTTGATCAATAGCAATTCCATAAGCAATAATAGGCTTAATAGATGATCCTGGGGAGCGTGCCGTATCAAAGGCATGGTTATTCTGGTTATTCTCATAATTACGACCACCAACAAATCCTAGAATTGCTCCAGTCGCATTGTCCATGAGTACATTTCCAACTTCGACCCCGTTATTTCCACCCTGATCAAGTAGACCTCCATATTGGTTAGCAGTATCTTGCATCGCATGGTAGACTGCATTATCAATCGTCGTCTTAATGCTGTAGCCACCGGTTTGTAGCTCTTTAAGGGCCATCTCACGATAGGTTTCCTTTGTCTTATCATTTTTCAAATCTTGACTCGATACCTTGTCACGTTTAACGAGGTAATCATACATGACATCTTGAGCTTCAGACATGACTGAATAGTACAAATAGTCATGACTTACTGAATCAGAGCTCTCCCCAGCCTTGAAATCTTTAGTAACGTCATAATTCTTATAGCTTTCGTATTGTGACTTATCTAGATACCCCCCTCGATAGAGATTGTAGAGCACATCTTGCTGACGTGCCAAGCCATAAGAAAGATCCTCTGCGCTTTTTAATTGTCCATCCGCAGTATAGGGTGAATAGACAATTGGGCTCTGTGGTAAACCTGCCAGATAGGCAGCCTGAGGAACTGTCAAATCCGCTGCAGAGACCCCAAAAATCCCTTGTGCAGCCTCTTCGATACCAGCAATATTTTTCCCCTTGTTATTACGTCCAAAAGGAGAAACATTCAGATAATCAGTTAAAATTTCATTTTTCGAAGCACGACGTTCCAGTTGTAAGGCATAGATAATCTCTGCCGCTTTACGTCTAAATGTTGGAGTATCTCCTGTAACCTGTTGTTTTATCAGCTGCTGTGTTAGTGTTGAACCACCACTAGAGGAACCTACTCCCAAGACTGAGGATGCCAAGGCTCTAAAGACAGCTTTTGGCACAACACCCTTATGCTTCTTAAAATTTTCATCCTCAGTCGCAATGATGGCATTTTTGACATTGTTAGAAATCGCATCACTCTCAATAGGTGTTCTCAGCAAGTCAGTATCAATATCCGCAATCTTCTTGGAATCGGAATAGCTCATCGAAGATACCAAACTAACCTCACTAATCTGATGCAACAAGGTTTTGTCCTTAATCGACGGAACAGACTCAATTTGACTCCCCAAATACCCCAAACCAATTCCTGCACCGAACAAGGTAAGGACGATAATAACCACATAAAAGAAATCAGACAAAAGCTTTAAGGTTTTTAAGAAAACATCACCCATGTCTAAGAGTGTCATCCTGTCCTCAGGCGACTTTCTCACTTGCTTACGATTCCACTTAGAATCAGTTGTAGCCTTCCTTTCATTAAAAGATTTATCCCCTCTTTTAGACCTAGAACCAGCAAACTTTGTGCGAATAGCCTGCCCTAGTCGTCTAAAATAATTTATTATTTTTTCAAAATTCATAGAAATACCTCAAAGCCTATTATAACAAACTTTGACAAAGCTTGCATAGGCCTACTTTCTTTTGGTATAATGGTGCAGAATATACTTTACTGGAGAATATCATGACAATTTTTGAAGAACTAAAAGCACGTGGCTTGATTTTTCAAACCACAGATGAAGAAGCCCTTGTAAAAGCCTTTGAAGAGGGACCAGTCTCATACTACACTGGTTATGACCCAACAGCAGACAGTCTCCACCTTGGACACCTTGTAGCTATCCTCACAAGTCGCCGACTTCAATTGGCCGGACACAAACCTTACGCCCTCGTTGGTGGTGCAACAGGTTTGATTGGTGACCCATCATTTAAAGATGCTGAACGTAGCCTCCAAACCAAAGAAACCGTTGAAGGTTGGGTTGAAAAAATCCAAGGTCAGCTTTCTCGTTTCCTTGATTTTGAAAATGGTGACAACAAAGCCGTTATGGTCAACAACTATGATTGGTTTGGATCAGTCAGCTTCATCGATTTCTTGCGTGACGTGGGTAAATATTTCACAGTTAACTACATGATGAGTAAAGAATCTGTTAAGAAACGTATCGAAACAGGTATCTCTTACACTGAGTTTGCCTACCAAATCATGCAAGGTTACGATTTCTACGAACTCAACGATAAGTACGGCGTAACCCTCCAAATTGGTGGTTCTGACCAATGGGGTAACATGACAGCAGGTACTGAGCTCTTGCGTCGTAAAGCAGATAAATCTGGACATGTTATCACAGTTCCTCTTATCACAGATTCAACTGGTAAAAAATTCGGTAAATCTGAAGGTAACGCTGTCTGGCTTGATGCTACTAAAACAACACCTTACGAAATGTACCAATTCTGGCTCAACGTTATGGATGATGATGCTGTTCGCTTCTTGAAGATTTTCACTTTCTTGTCACTTGAAGAAATCGAAGAAATCGGTAAAGAATTTGACCAAGCTCGTCACCAACGTTTAGCACAAAAGGTTTTAGCTCGTGAAGTTGTTACTTTGGTTCACGGTAAAGAAGCCTACGAACAAGCTGTTCACATCACTGAACAACTCTTCGCTGGTAATCTTAAAGCTCTCTCAGCACGCGACCTTAAAGTTGCCCTTAACGGTGTCCCAACTTATGAGATTTCAGCAGATGAAAATTTGAACATCGTTGAACTTCTCGTCAATGCAAAAATTTCACCTTCTAAACGCCAAGCACGTGAAGATGTACAAAACGGTGCTATCTACATCAATGGTGAACGTGTACAAGACTTGGATTACACCCTCTCAGATGCAGATAAAATTGATAATGAAATTACTGTTATCCGTCGTGGTAAGAAGAAAAACTTTGTCTTGACTTACTAATTTATAGCTATTCTCACTCCTTAATGGAGTGAGTTTTTTTACCAAAAAAAGCAGTCGGATTCCCAACTACTCTCTTCAGAACACAAAAAAACCAGTACTAGACTGGTTTTTGAGACTATCACATTAGTTATAGATTTTGAATGCGTCATCGTCATTTTGACCAACGAATGGCATTGCTTTACGCAATTCAGCACCAATCTTTTCAATTTCAAGCTCTTCAGCTTCTTTACGGTAAGCTTTCAAACGTGGGAAGCCAGCATCATGGTCTTCAACGAATTCACGTGCAAATTTACCTGATTGGATATCAGCAAGGGCAGCTTTCATGTTTTCTTTGACTTCTGGACCGATGACACGTGGACCAGTTACAAAGTCACCAAATTCTGCAGTATTTGAACATGATTGACGCATTTTCTTGAATCCACCTTCGTAGATCAAGTCAACGATCAATTTCATTTCGTGAAGCACTTCAAAGTAAGCCAATTGTGGTGCATAGCCTGCTTCAGTCAAGACTTCAAAACCAGCTTCAATAAGATGTGTCAACCCACCCATAAGAACCGCTTGCTCACCAAACAAATCTTCTTCAGTTTCTTCTTTAAATGTTGTTACAAGTAATCCAACACGTGCAGAACCAATACCTTTAGCCCAATCCATAGCGATGTCTTTAGCATTGCCTGTAGCATCTTGGTATACTGCGTAAAGTGCTGGAACACCAAAGCCTTCTGTATATGTACGGCGTACCAAGTGACCTGGTCCTTTAGGAGCAACCATAAAGACATCAACATCTTTAGGAACTTTGATGAATTCGAAGTGGATGTTAAATCCGTGTGCAAAACCAAGAGCTTTGCCTGCACTCAAGTTTGGCTCAATTTCATCTTTATAGATATCTTTTTGAATTTCATCTGGTGCCAAAACCATAATGATATCAGCCAATTTAGTTGCTTCTGCTACTGTGTAAGTATCAAAACCATCTTCTTTAGCTTTATCAAATGATTTACCTGGACGAACACCGATGATCACATCGTGACCTGAATCACGCAAGTTTTGTGCATGCGCATGACCTTGTGAACCGTAACCGATAACGGCGATTTTTTTACCGTCAAGTGCTGCTACTTTTACATCTTTTTCATATTCCATTTGAACTGCCATAATAATATGTCTCTTTTCTAAAAAAATATTTTATTGCCTTTTCAAGGCTGGGTTAACAAATTTAGGTTGGATTTTTTAATCACGGGTAAATCCAGTAGCACCCGTACGAGCAATATTCTTGATTCCGTAAGGACGAATAACTCGTAGAAGCGCCTCGCTCTTTTCAGCATCACCAGTCATCTGGATAGTGATAGAGCTTGGAGCCACATCAACCACCGAAGCACGGAAAGGTTGAATAATCGCCAAGATTTCAGCACGCTTAGAAGTTGGTGCTGTTACCTTAACTAGGATAACTTCACGTTCCAAGTGTGGCTGATCCGTGATATCACGGATACGAATCACATCAATCTGACGATTAAGCTGTTTGATGATTTGTTCCACTTCATTTTGAGAGTTCACATCAATAATAATCGTAATACGTGAAACGTTAGGATCCTCAGAAGCCCCTACAGAGATACTTTCAATATTAACCTGACGTCGTGAAAGAACACCTGTGAAGCGGTTAAGGACACCCGAACGGTTCTGAAGTTTAGCTGTTAACATTCTACGCATTGAACTTCACCCCCAACATTTCGTGATTACTCTTACCAGCCGGAACGATCGGCAAGACATGCTCTTTACGAGAGATATCCACCTCAATGAACATTGGCACGTCTTCCTTGATAACTTCCAAATCCTGATCAATTGTCTCTGGATTATCAAATTTGTAAGACTTAATGCCGTAAGCTTGAGCCATCAATTGGAAATCTGGAAGAGTATCAAAGACAGACTCTGATGTACGCCCTTCGTAGAAGGACTCTTGCCATTGACGTACCATACCAAGCGAGTGATTGTTCAACATAACAACCTTAATTGGCACCTTGTAAATATTTAAGATAGCCAATTCTTGGTTCGTCATTTGGAAACCACCATCACCAACAAAGAGGATAACTTCTTTATCAGGATTAGCAATTTTGGCACCAATTGCTGCTGGGACACCGAATCCCATTGTTCCAAGACCACCTGAGGTCACCAATTGACGCTCATTTTGGTATGGATAATACTGAGCTGTCCACATTTGATGTTGACCAACGTCAGTAACAACAACGGCGTCACCCTTAGTCAATTCACCGATACGCTCGATAACTGCCTGAGGCTGTACCATACGTTCTTTCTTATCGTAAGAACGTACACGCTCTTTGTCTTTTGTAACTTTTTCAATCCATTTTTCAGTGTTATTCTGAACTATCGGTTCTGCTAAGAGCATTTCAAGGGCTTGTTTAGCATCACCAACAACCGGAAGGTCCACTTCAATAATTTTACCAATCTCAGCTGGATCTACATCAATATGGACAACCTTAGCATTTTTAGCAAATGTTTTAGGATTACCTGTCAAACGGTCATCAAAACGACAACCAATGGCAATCATAAAGTCAGCATCAGTCATAGCAATGTTAGCCGCATATGAACCGTGCATACCACCCATCCCCAAGAAAAGGGGATGACTAGTAGCAATTGTCCCTTGTCCTAGAAGACTTGTAACAACTGGGATTTGGTAGCGTTCTGCAAAAGCAACTAGCTCCTTAGCAGATTCAGAATAAGACACCCCACCTCCAGCTACAATAACCGGCTTCTTAGCTTTACCCAACTGCTTCAAGATTTTCTTGATTTGCATTTCGTTTGGTCTTAGCGTCGGTTGGTAACTTGGAAGGTTAATTTCAGGATCGTTGATGAAGGCTGTTTCCTTAGCTACGACATCTTTTGGAAGGTCGATAACAACCGGACCAGGACGTCCTGTCGTTGCGATATGAACCGCTTCTCGAATAATACGAGGAATATCAGCCGTATCACGAATCTGGTAGTTGTATTTGGTAATTGGCATAGTAATTCCGACAATGTCAGCCTCTTGGAAGGCATCCTTACCAATACCTGATGTTGCTACCTGACCTGTAAAGACCAGGAGAGGTACACTATCACTCATAGCATCTGCAATCCCGGTAATAGCATTCGTTGCACCGGGACCACTCGTTACAAGAGCAACACCAAGTTTTCCAGTTGATTTAGCATAACCTTCAGCTTCGTGCAGACTTCCTTGCTCATGACGAGACAAAATATGATTAATCTCTTCATTTTTGTAAATAGCATCATACAAAGGAAGAACTGCTCCGCCAGGATACCCAAAAATAGTTGAAATCCCAAGTTCAAGAAGTGTATCAAGAATCAAATCAGCACCAGAGCGTGCTTCTTCAAGTTCAATTTTCTCCACATGGACCTCCTTTAGCAATTGTTTTTTTCGAATTGTCTAAAAATTCAAAACCTTGTATACTATAATAACATTTTTAACTAAATTTGCAAGGGTTTCAGAGAAAAATATCACAAACTCTTCGGAAATAATATTCTTAGTTTTTTTCTTGTACTTGACGTTCTGCTTTACGTTCTTCAAATTCTTCATCACTCATCAGAGTTCCACCGACATTAGCTGATTTAGCAAAAGCAGTGTAACGACGCAACCAACCACTTGAAATTTTTGATTTGAAAGGTTTCAAATGTTTGCGACGTTCTTCAAGGGTTGCATCATCGACAAGTAGATCAAGGGTACGATTTGGAAGATCAATCACAATTTCATCGCCATCTTCTATTAGGGCGATATTGCCACCTTCCGCAGCTTCTGGAGATACGTGACCAATTGCAATACCACGAGTTGCTCCTGAGAAACGACCATCCGTAATCAGTGCCACATCCTTACCAAGACCGCGTCCGACAATCTTAGAAGTTGGCGCCAACATTTCTGGCATACCAGGTCCACCCTGAGGACCTTCGTAACGAATGACAACAACATGGCCCTTCTTAACCGTTCCATTATCAATCAACTCAAGGGCTTGATCTTGTGAATCACAACAAATAGCCTTACCGCGGAAAGTTTTAACAGATGGATCTACACCACCAACCTTGATAACAGCCCCATCCTGAGCAATATTTCCATAAAGGATAGACAAACCACCAACTGGTGAGATAGGATGCTCGATTGGATGAATAATTTCTTCATTCTTGATTTCAGCACCAGCTACATTTTCTTTCAAGGTTTTACCAGTAACCGTAATACGATCACCCTTAATGGCACCTTTCTTGATCAACTGATTAATAATTGCTGGAACACCACCTGCTTCATGTACATCATGCATGGTATAGATGCTGGAAGGAGCAATTTTAGAGAGATAAGGTGTCTTCTTAGCAATCTCATTAATGTCCTTAAGGTCATAGTCAATACCAGCCTCACGCGCAATAGCAAGGGTATGAAGGACAGTATTGGTTGAACCACCCATGGCCATATCAAGAGCAAAAGCATCATCGATGGCTTCTTTAGTCACAATATCACGTGGGCGAACATTGTTTTTGATGTTATCCATCAATTTTGTGGCTGCTTGACGAACCAATTCACGACGTTCGTCTGAAACGGCTAGGATAGTACCGTTACCTGGAAGGGCAAGACCCAAAACTTCCATCAAACAGTTCATTGAGTTGGCAGTAAACATTCCTGAACATGAACCACAAGTTGGACAGGCATTTTTCTCTAAATAATCAAGCTCTTCCTTGCTCATATCTCCAGCCTGATAAGTACCTACAGCTTCAAACAAGCTTGATAAAGTAGCCTGATGACCAGTCATATCCACGCCACCCTTCATAGGTCCACCTGAACAGAATACCGCTGGCACATTAGTACGCATGGCCGCCAAAATCATCCCTGGTGTAATCTTATCACAGTTAGGAATGTAGAAAACCCCGTCAAACCAGTGGGCATTAATAACTGTTTCTGCAGAATCGGCAATCAATTCACGAGATGGAAGACTGTAACGCATCCCAATATGCCCCATGGCAATCCCGTCATCCACACCAATGGTATTAAACTCAAAAGGAATACCACCAGCTTCACGGATAGCCTCCTTGGCAATATCCGCTAATTCACGTAAGTGGACATGTCCTGGAACAATATCAATATAAGAGTTACAAATAGCAATGAAAGGCTTTTGCATATCCTTGGCAGATTTAACTTGCCCAGTCGCATACAAAAGTCCACGTGCTGGTGCCTTATCAACACCAACCTTGATCATATCACTTCTCATGATGTTACCTTCAATCTATAAAATTTCTTACAACATATGTTACCACTTTGGAAAGTAATGTCAAGGAATTTTCAGAATATTTCTGTAATTTCAAAAAGAAGTCCCAGCCGTATCAAAACTGACAAAACAAAAAGGAAGCCCTAAGACTTCCTAAATGATTATTTCAAAATTATTCTACACTGAAGAGGTATGGATAAACTGGTTGATCTCCTTGGAAGATTTCAACTTCGATATCTTCATGAGCCTCTTCCAATTTTTCCGCAAGTGCTTGAGCTTGTTCTTGATTACCTTCTTCGCCGACGTAAATCATAACAATTTCACTGTCTTCGTCAATCATCTTGTCAAAGGTGTCAAGAAGGGCTTGGTCCATATCTGGTGTAGACACAAGGATCTTACCATCAACCATACCAAGGATATCATTTTCATGAATCTCAAGACCATCAATAGTTGTGTCACGTACCGCCAAGGTCACGCTACCACTTGTTACATCTGAAAGACTAGCTGTCATAGCTTCAACGTTCGCTTCGATACTTTGACTAGGATCGAAAGCAAGCAAGCTTGTAAAGCCTTGTGGAACCGTACGTGTTTCAACAACAGCCGCATTGACATCTACTACTTCAGCAGCTGATTGTGCTGCCATAAAGATGTTTTTATTATTTGGTAAGATGATAACATTCTTGGCATTAACCTGCTCAATTGCCTTAACGATATCTTCTGTTGATGGGTTCATTGTTTGACCACCTGAAATCACATAGTCAACACCTTGTGATTTGAAGATATCTGCAAGTCCATCTCCGGCAACAACTGCAATAAGGGCAAAGTCTTTAGGAACAGAAGACGAAGCTTGAGTGGCTTCTGCTTTTTGAACTTGTGCATCGTGTTGGTTACGCATGTTGTCAACCTTAACTTTGACAAGAGCACCATATTTAAGACCTTCTTGCATGACAAGACCTGGATCCTCTGTATGAACGTGAACTTTTACAATTTCATCGTCATTAACAACAAGGAGCGAATCCCCAAGATTACTCAAGTAATTTTGAAACTCTTCATAGTCAAAGTCTTTCACATAAGTTGGACCTTGTTTGAGACCAACCATGATTTCTGTACAGTACCCGAAGGTAATATCTTCTGTTGCAACATGACCTGCAACTGACTTATGATGTTCTGCATTGATCATCTCTGTCATAGTAGCAGGTGTCGCTTGGAAATCCTCTGAAGCGATATACTCACCTGTGAGGGCTGACAAGAAACCTTCATAAATAAAGACTAAACCTTGACCACCTGAGTCTACTACACCAACTTCTTTCAAAACTGGAAGCATCTCTGGTGTCTTAGCCAAGGCAGCCTTAGCCCCATCAAGAGCTGCACGCATAACCTCAACAGCATCATTAGTAGATTCAGCTTTCTTAACCGCTGCTGAAGCTGCACCACGTGATACTGTAAGGATTGTTCCTTCGACAGGTTTCATAACAGCTTTATACGCAACTTCAACACCTGATTGGAAGGCGTAAGCTAAATCTTGGCCGTCAAGTTCCGTTTTATTCTTGATGCTTTGACCAAAACCACGGAACAATTGTGACGTAATAACACCTGAGTTACCACGGGCACCCATCAAGAGACCTTTAGACAAAATCTGACCAACTTCACCAACTGTTGAAGCTGTTTGATCTGCGACAGCTTTGGCTCCGTTATCCATAGTCATTCCCATATTTGTTCCAGTATCTCCATCTGGTACTGGAAAGACATTGAGTGAATTCACATATTCTGCTTGCTTACCTAGACGCGTTGCTGCCGCTTGGACCATCTCCTGAAGCAAGCTTGTTGTAATTTTAGACACTAGTTTTCTCCTACGACTTTGATATTTTGAACGTAAACATTTACTGTTTCAGTCTTGATACCGAGTTGATTCTCAAGATTAAATTTCACACGTTCTTGAATATTTTTTGAAACCTCACTAATCTTAACACCATAACTCATAACAGTGTAGACATCCACAGTGATACCTGCATCAGTAGATTTCACGACAACTCCTTTTGCGTAGTTTTCTTTTCCAAGAAGTGCTTGAAAATTATCTCGGATAGCACTCTTACTTGCCATACCGACAACGCCAAAAATTTCTGTTGCTGAACCGCCAACTACTGTTGCGATGACATCATCTGACAATTCGATTTGACCATCTTTTGTATTGATTTTTACAGTCATAATTACTACCTCAAAAAGTTTTTATCAGTTTATTTTATCATATTCGAGACTACTTGTAAAAAATAAGAGGAAGATACCTTTTGAATAAGAACATCTCCCCATCATGTTATTATCTAAACTGTCTCTTTGCGAGATAACGACGATACATCACGTAGAGAAAAACCGCACGCCATATATTATCAACAACCGTTGCAATCCAGACACCTGCAAGACCCATTCCCAGACTCACCCCAAGGAAGTATCCTGAGAAAATTCGGATAATCCACATTCCAATAGTTGTCGCATAGAAAGGCATCTTAGCCTTACCCAGACCTTGCCAAACTGCTGTGTAGACTAGAGTCCCCGAAGTCACAGGATTCCCAAGGAAAGAATAAAGAATAACGACCTGACTAGCCGCAATAGCTGCTTTATTATCTGTAAAGAGACCTGATAATCCTTGGCCAAAAAGTAAGATGCTTCCGGAAACCAAAACCATCAAGAAAGTTGAAATCCAGTAAGACTCTCGTATAATACGCTTCATCTGCGCCTTATCCCCTCGACCCAGACTATTAGCAACCAAGATAACTGTAGCCGTTGCGACTCCCATACCAGGCATGTAGTTAAACTGAGTGAGGTTTTCACCAATGGCATTACCACCGACAACAGCTGTACCAAAGGTAACGATGATGGCCACGATAACTACATCTCCAGCACGCATCATCAGTCGTTCACCAGCTGCTGGTAGAGCAATGCCCAACAACTCTCTATTAAAAGGTTTGGTAATTTCAAGCTGCTTCACATCCAGTTTCACCGCTTGCCAGAGTATCACTGTCCCAACCAGACGAGAGAAAACCGTAGCCGTTGCGACCCCAATAATCCCCCAATGGCCCACAAAGATGGCTAAAGAAGATAAAATAGCATTTAGAACATTGGTCAAAAGACTGACGACCATGGAAATACGAGGCCGTCCCTTGGCCCGTAGGATGTTACCAAAAGTAGTCATCAAGGCTAAGAAGACCACTCCTCCACCGACAAGAGCAAGGTAGAGACTACCAGCCTGAGTCACAGATTGCTCAGTACCTAAAAGATTAAGAATGGCCCCACCACCAAAAATGGAGAGTAGACCCAAGACGATACTAAGAGCAAGGGTAATAATAATAGCATCCCAGGTATCTCTGTTAGTCGCTTTAACATCTCCTTTTCCTAGGCTTCTAGCAATGACACTGGCACTCGAAGCCCCCAGCGCAATAAAGATAGCCTGATAAATCGTAATGATATTATTGGCTACGGAAACCCCCGATATAGCGACAATACCCACCTGAGCCACTAGGTAAGAATCGACAACCCCCATCAACATTTGTAAGAGGTTTTCAGCCATAGCAGGCAAGGCTATGTTTAGAATTTTCTTTGTTTCTGTCATAACATTTTCTTTTATATTGATAAAAATAGGGCTGATTTCTCAGCTCCTATTTTTTATTCTTATACACCAAGATAGCTTTCAACTGCTTTTTGCATATCAGCTGCTGCAACAACTGTTTTATGGCGAACTTCTGCATGTTCAAGTCCGTTTACAGCCGCTGGGACAGCTACACCTGAAAGTTGGTGCAAATCTTCTACTGCTTTGAAATCATCCCCACTGTCTTTACCAGTGACAGCTGAAACAGCCACACGTGGGAATTTGTAAGGGCTAGCTGTTGAAGCGATAACTGTTGGTGTGTGGTCATCTGTCTTTTGAACGTATGCTTCGTAAACGGCTGAGGCAACTGCTGTATGAGGATCTTCGATATACTTGTCTTCATCATAGACACGCTTGATTTCAGCAGCTGTTTCATCCTCAGTTGCAAAACCTGCTGCAAACAAATCAAGAATTTCTTTATCTGCATCAGCCAAAGTATACTCACCCTTAGTCACAAGTGCATCCATAAGCTCTTTAGTCTTAGTAGCATCATTACCAAGAAGGTGGAAAATCAAGCGTTCTAGGTTAGAAGATACCAAAATGTCCATAGAAGGACTTGTTGTTACCTTGAAATCGCGTTTCTTGTCATAAGTACCCGTTGCAAAGAAGTCTGTAAGGACATTATTTTCGTTAGAAGCACAGATTAATTTACCAACTGGGACACCAATTTGACGTGCATAGTAAGCCGCCAAGATGTTACCAAAGTTTCCTGTTGGTACTGTGAAGTTAACCTTATCTCCGTTTTGGATATGACCTGCCTTAACCAACTGCGCATAGGCATAGACATAGTAAACCACTTGTGGTACCAAACGACCAATGTTCATTGAGTTAGCTGATGAGAATTGCGTATGATGAGCCAACAATCTCTCACGCAAATCAACATCATTAAACATACGTTTCACATCTGTTTGGGCATCGTCAAAGTTACCATCAATGGCAATAACATGAGTGTTAGCACCCGTTTGAGTTGTCATTTGCAATTCTTGGATTTTTGAAACACCATCTTTTGGATAAAAGACAATGATTTCAGTTCCAGGGACATCTGCAAAACCAGCCATGGCAGCTTTACCAGTATCACCTGATGTCGCTGTCAAAATAACAATCTTGTTATCAACACCTTGTTTTTTAGCTGATGTTGTTAGCAAGTAAGGCAAGATTGAAAGGGCCATGTCTTTGAAAGCGATAGTAGAACCATGGAAAAGTTCAAGGTTGTAGTGGTTCTTAAGTTTAACTACTGGTGCAATGGCAGCTGTATCAAACTTGTCATCATAAGCATTTGTGATACAGTAATCCAATTCTTCTTCAGTAAAATCATCCAAGAAAGCAGACAAGACTAATTTAGCAACTTCTTGGTAAGAAGCATCTTTCAATCGATCAAATTCCAAAGTAACTTCAGGTGTTGTCAATGGGGTGAACAAGCCACCGTCTGTTGCCAGTCCTTGAAGAATAGCCTGACTAGCTGTTACTTTATTATTTTCGTCACGTGTTGATTGGTATACAAGTGTCATGGTAAATCCTCTTTTTTAGATAGTCTGTGACTCTATTGTAGCATAATTGTCAGAAAATTTCTACACATATTGCAACTTGTGAGAAAAGCATTCGGATTTCACTTGTTTAATTTTATTTAAATACCAGAAAAAATCCGGAATTTCTATCCCAGATTTTCTTTTAAAATTTATCTTTGGTGTCATTCTTAGTTGAAAAAGTGATATCTTTGGATTTACCCTCACCACAATATTCTTTGAGGTTACTGGGTACCTTGATTCTTTTAATTCTTGACCAGGATTGAAGTAAGCAGTTACTATCCTATCGGCTTATTATAACAATTCTTAAAGCGTTTTTCTATCTTATTCAGGAAAGTCCTTTATTTTTAATTTGGATAAACACTCTAATATAGAGGATTTCTAGCAAAAAAGGTAGCCCTTATAGAGCTACCTTTGTCTATCGCTTACCCTTTGTAATCAAAGGCAATTTCGATAATTTCTTTCAATTCTGAAATAAGTGGTTCTTTCGGATTAGCTGTTGTACATTGGTCTTCATAAGCATGTTCGGCCAAAGTATAGGCAGTGTCTTGAAGAAGTTTCTTAGTAACCCCTTGTCCCTTCCAGTTCATGTCAATACCAACGGCAACACCCAATTCGTAAACTTTTTGTGCCAAAACTTCAACCAATTCAGCATCCGATTGTTTGTCAGTACCCCATCCCATGAAGCGAGCGATATCTGCGTAATCTTTGTCTGCACGGAAGTAGTCATATTTAGGGAACATAGCGTGTTTTTGAGGATCACTACCATTGTAACGGATAACGTGAGGCATCAAAATCGCGTTAGTACGTCCGTGTGGAATGTCAAACATAGGACCAACCTTGTGAGCGAGTGAGTGGTTGATCCCAAGGAAGGCATTGGCAAAGGCCATACCAGCCATTGTAGATGCATTATGCATCTTTTCACGTGATTCTTCATCACCAAAGCGATAAGAATGTTCAAGATTTTCAAAAACAAGTTTAATCGCTTGAAGTGAAAGTCCACGTGTATAGTCGCTAGCCATTACTGATACGTAAGACTCAATAGCGTGCGTCAAAACGTCCATACCTGTATCCGCTGTAACACTAGCAGGCACACTCATTACTAAAGCAGGGTCAACGATAGCAATGTCCGGAGTCAAAGCGTAATCTGCCAATGGGTACTTGATGTGAGTTTCACTATCAGTGATAACCGCAAATGACGTTACCTCTGAACCTGTACCTGAAGTTGTTGGGATACAGATAAATGTTGTCTTCTGAGCGTAAGGAATCTTGTAAGTACGTTTACGGATATCCAAGAATTTTTGTTTAGCTCCGAAGAAGCTTACATCTGGGTGTTCAAAGAACATCCACATAGCCTTAGCAGCATCCATTGCAGAACCACCACCAAGAGCGATAATCACATCTGGTTGGAAGTCTACAAAACGTTCCAACCCTTTATAAACTGTATTCGTAGATGGATTTGGCTCAACATTTGAGAAAACATCTACTGCTGGTTTATGGCGGTTAAGTTCCAATTGGCGTTTAACCAAGTCAGCGTAACCAAACTGAACCATACCAGGGTCACAAACCAACATCACGCGCTCAGCTTCAATGTGGCGCAAGTAAGTTATTGAATCTTTTTCGAAGAAGATTTTTGGTGGGACACGAAACCATTGCATGTTATTGCGACGCTTTGACAATGTTTTGACATTCAAGAGGTCAAATGAGCTAACATTGTGTGAAACTGAGTTATGACCGTGTGAACCACAACCAAGAGTCAATGATGGAATCATGTTGTTGTAGATATTACCAATACCACCTTCAGCCGATGGGCTATTCACCAAGACACGGCAAGCTTTCATACGGATACCGTATTGAAGTTGGAGCTCTTCATTTTCAGTGTGGATAACAGCTGTATGTCCAAGACCTCCCAAATTGAGCATGCCTTCTGCTTTTTTGAATCCATCTTCAACGCCATCAGATTTGATAAGGGCAAGTACTGGAGACAATTTTTCCAAGGCAAGTGGGTGTTCCATTGTTGCATCTGGAATTTCTGCCAAAAGCATTTTCGTCCCTGAAGGTACTTTAAGACCAGCTTTTTCAGCAATTTCAATAGCTGAGTGACCTACAATAGCGCCGTTTACAGCTGTACGCGCTTCATTAAGAACGACTTTTTCTAATTTAGCAATATCAGCTTTTTTAGAAATGATGACACATTGATGTGCCTCAAATTCAGCCTTAACTTCATCATAAATAGATGCATCAACGATAGCTGCTTGTTCAGAAGCGCAAATCATACCATTGTCAAAAGTTTTTGAAACGATGATATCGTTGACAGCACGTTTAATCTTAGCATCAGCAGCAATATAAGATGGTACATTCCCAGCTCCTACACCAAGAGCAGGTTTACCAGTTGAATAAGCTGCCTTAACCATACCAGGCCCACCAGTCGCAAGTACTGTTGCAATCTTAGGATGGTTCATCAAAAGACCAGTTGCTTCGATAGATGGCTCTTCAATCCACTGAATACAGTTCTTAGGTGCACCCGCTTCAATAGCTGCATCACGGACGATACGAGCTGCCTCTGCAGATGATTTCTGAGCTGATGGGTGGAAGGCAAAGACGATAGAGTTACGAGTCTTAAGAGCGATAAGGGCTTTGAAAATCGTTGTTGAAGTTGGGTTAGTTGTTGGTGTCACCCCACAGATAACGCCGACTGGCTCAGCGATAGAAACCAAGCCTTGTTCTTTATCTTCAGCAATAACGCCTACAGTTTTGTCATATTTAATACTATTCCAAATGTACTCAGAAGCATACATGTTTTTGATGGCCTTATCTTCATAAATACCACGGCCTGTTTCATCAACAGCCAATTTTGCCAAATACATATGTTTATCTAGGGCAGCAATCGCAGCTTGGTGAACAATGTGGTCCACTTGCTCCTGCGTAAAGTTAGACATGGCATCGAGAGCTTCAACCCCTTTTGTTGCCAATTCATCTATTACTGTTTGAATATCTTTAGTTTGTTTAGTCATATGAAACTCCTTTGAATACTTGTTAAAAACTTCACAAGATTTAACACAAGTCTATTATAGCGCTTTCTATACATTATGTAAACCCTTACATTAATAAAAATAAAGAAATCTGCCCATTTTGGACAGATTTCATCTCTTTTTACCAAATAATGACACGATCTTCTGAGGCGCGCCACATACCGTCGCCCTCTTTGACGTCAAATTCTTTGTGAAATTCGTCGAAGTTGGTCACGATAACATTGGTACGCCATTTAGCTGGGGCATGAACATCCACGCTGGCCAACATTTGCATGTATTCTTCACGCGCCTTCATACGCCAAATCGTCGCAAAGTTAACAAAGAATTCACGAACCGAAAAATCTTCATCACGTTTAGCCGCTTCTAAGGCACAGGCCACACCACCAAGGTCTGCCACGTTCTCAGAAACAGTCAGTTTGCCGTTGACCTTAGCACCGTAAGAGTCCAAACCGTCAAACTGGTCCACAATCTTGTCAGTACGTTCCTTAAAGGCTGCATAGTCTTCTTCAGTCCACCAGTTCTTAAGACTACCATTCTCATCAAAGGAAGCACCATTAGTGTCAAAGGCATGAGAGATTTCATGGGCGATAACAGCACCGATTCCACCATAGTTAGCAGATGACGATTGGTGAAGGTCATAGAAAGGTGCTTGCAGGATAGCTGCTGGGAAAACAATTTGGTTCTGCTGTGGATCATAGTAAGCATTAACCATGTGGGCAGGCATATGCCACTCACTTCGATCAACAGGTTGATTCCACTTGCTCCAACTATGTGCAACTGAAATTTCGACTAACTTCTGTGCATTCTCAACAAGTGACAAGTTCTCATCAATAATCTTCTTATCATAGGTCTCTGGCAATTTTTCTGGATAACCGATATGAGGTGTGATGACATTCAGTTTCGTAATAGCCTTTTCACGTGTCTCAGGTGCCAACCAATCCGCTTTTTGAAGGCGTAATTTATAAACATCAATCATGGTTGCCACTTTGGCTTCGACGTCTGCTTTTGCTTCTGGTGAGAATTTTTCACCTGCATACCAAAGTCCTAGAGCCTGATTGTAAGGCCCTTGTGCCAAATAGAAGGCAGCCTTTTTCTTTTCCATAGCTTGTGGTGTTCCTGAAAGCGCACGACCATATTTTCCAGCCAAGATACGAAGCTCGTCTGTCAAATAGGCATTCCAAGATGTAGCAGCATCGATAAGTAAGTCCGCCTTAAGCAACTCCCAATTTGCTTCTGAGTAATATTCCGCTGCAAATTCTGTCCAGAAGCGTTCTTCAGGAACGATAACTTTATCAGGAACTTGACCCAAGATTTCCGTGAAAATATTATCAAGTGGGAGTTCTGGCGCCAGCTTAGTAAAGTCTGCCCAATCATATGGGTGGTAGAGTTCTACATACTCGGAAGATTCTTCACTCGAAAGGACATACTTGGCTAATTTAGCATCAAGAGCGATAACCTTGTCCAAGATATCTTTGATTTCTTCAGCTGTGAAGCCATATTTCTCAAGGAGTTCTTCCTGCATCTCACGCCAAATTCCCAAAAGCTCCTTTCCCTTTTCATTATCCTCAGTGTAATAGGTTGTATCAGGTAAAATAATACGTGGCGCTTCAGCCCAAAGAACATTTAATTGGGCATTCATAAAGTCTGGAGACACACCAAACGGGAACGCATTAGGCTTAACAGCCATCTCGTACTCAGCAATTTTCGAAGCAAACTCTGAAAATGACGAGAGTTGCTTGTATTCTTCAATCAAAGGCTTAACAGGCTCGATACCAACTGCCTCACGTTTGTCAAAGTCCGCAGCCATACGGTGAAACTTAATGAAGTTTTGTAGAACAGCATTGTCAGGAACATTCTCTCCTGCCAACCACTGATCAGTTGTTTCAAGCATGAGGTCTTCTATTTCATCTGCTAAATCTGAGAAACCACCTGTACGAGGCTTATCGTCGGGAATCACTGCTGTCTTTTCCCACTCACCATTAATCGCATGGTAAAAATCATCTTGTAAGCGTGTCATTACACTTCCTCCATCAACATTAAAAGTGCTTTCATTATAACAAAATTCCCCAGCAAAAGCATTTGCCGAGGAAAAATTGGCTTATTTAACTAGGATTGCCAAGGTTTGATATGGTTTAAGAACTACCTTTTCAGCAAGCTCCGAATCGTCATAGTTTGACAAGAGCACGCGCCCTGACTGGTATTCTGCTGGAATCACCACTTCAGCTTCACTTCCATAGAAATTATTGAGCACCAAGAGTTTTTGACCGTCTAAGTGGCGTTCAAAGGCGTAGACCTTCTTGCTATCTTCAAGTGCTGGCTGGTAGCTTCCTTCTGAAATGATAGGCATTTCTTTACGCAAGCGAATTAATTCTTTATAGAATTTAAAGATTGGTCCATTAATCTCATTTTCAACGTTAATGTCTTTGTAAGATTTACCAGCTTTCAACCATGGAGTACCTGTTGAAAAGCCTGCATTTTCAGAAGCATCCCATTGCATTGGCGTACGAGAATTATCTCGTGACTTAGCTTGGATAATCTTGAAGGCTTGCTCAGGAGATTTACCTTGGTCCAAGAGCATTTGGTAAGCATTGATGGATTCCACATCCACGTAATCTTCCATCGAATCATAGTCTGGATCAATCATTCCAATCTCTTCACCCATGTAGATATAAGGTGTTCCACGTGACAAGTGAATGCTAGCGGCTAGCATGGTCGCTCCTTCATTACGGAAGTTCTTGATATCCACAAAACGATTCAAGGCACGAGGTTGGTCGTGGTTATTCCAGAAGAGGGCACTCCATCCACCACGATCGCTCATTTCCTTGCCCCAGGTGTGGTAGAGACGCTTGAGTTCTTCAAAATCAAAGGGAGCAATAGCCCATTTTTGTCCATCTTCATAGTCCACTTTTAAATGGTGGAAGTTAAAGGCCATAGACAGCTCGTGACGCTCCGGTGCTGAGTAGAGAACACAGTTGTCAATGGTTGTCGATGACATCTCTCCAACTGTCATAAAGCTATCGTCAGCTCCAAAAGTCGCTTCATTCATCATGTGTAGATAGTCATGGACAATGGGTTTATCCGTATAGGCAGGTTTCCCTTCATTTTCCGGACAATCTACTAAAACCTCGTCCTTACCAATCAAGTTAATCACATCAAAACGAAAACCCTTGACACCTTTGTCTAGCCAGAAGTTGACTACCTTAAACAACTCCTTACGAACATTGGGATTCCGCCAATTAAGGTCTGCCTGTGTTTCATCAAAAAGGTGAAGATAGTATTTTCCTGTATCTCCAAAAGGAGCCCAGGCAGAACCACCAAATTTAGACAACCAATCAGTTGGTTGGTTCTGAATGAAGAAGAAATCTTGGTAATACTTGTCACCAGCCAATGCTTTTTGGAACCACTCATGCTCCGTTGAGCAATGATTGAGCACCATGTCTAACATGAAATCAATCTTGTGCTCTTTCCCGACACGGATCATTTCTTCAAAGTCAGCCATATCCCCAAAAACAGGGTTGACGGCTGTATAGTCTGAAATATCGTAGCCATTGTCACGTTGTGGGCTTGGATAGAAAGGATTGAGCCAAACCATATCCACGCCCAACTCTGCTAGGTAGGGAATCTTTTCAATGATTCCTCTGAAATCACCGATTCCATTTCCTGTAGTGTTCTTATATGATTTTGGATAAATTTGGTATACAACCTTTGTTTTATCTAATGCCATGTAATTTTTCCTCTTTTGTTCTTTATATGAAGAGGTGGAACCGTGACGTCTCCACCCCTTAGCTTATTTTGTTTGATGAGCAATCATGAGAACATCGCCGCGTTTGATATCACGTGGAAGATTCCCTTCAACATCTGCTTGGAAATCATCTTGATTTGTAATGATAACTGGAGTCTCAGTGACCAAACCAGCTTCTTTGATAATATCCATATCAAAGCTAATCAATTGTTGACCAACAACAACTTTATCACCTTGTTTAATATGTGATTCAAAGCCTTTTCCGTCAAGGCTAACCGTATCCATACCAATGTGCATCAACATTTCAACACCTTCTTCAGAAACGATACCTACTGCGTGCTTAGTTGGGAAGAGTACTGTCACTGTACCATTCACTGGTGAAACCAATTCGCCTTGACTTGGTTCGATGACAACACCTTGTCCCATTACACCTGATGAAAAGACTGGGTCTGTGGCTTGGCTAAGTGGTTTAACTTGGCCAGCAAGTGGGCTAACAACCTCTGCTGATTCAGCAAGAGCCGTTGGAGTAGCAGTATGTGATGCAAATTCAGCCTCTTCTTGAGCTGCGAATTCTTCCTTAAGTTCTGTATCATCTTCTGTCTTAGTAAAGAGACCCGCTTTGCGGAAGAAGAAAGTCAAGACCATAGGTACAATAATAGCAACAAGCATAATTCCTGCAAATGGAATCATATACTTAGGTTGAATTGATAGAATACCAGGTAACCCACCAATACCAATAGAGGCCGCTGTAACGTTAAAGGTTACTGATAGAAGACCTGCAATAGATGAACCAATCATACCCGCAACAAATGGGTAAATATATTTGACGTTAACCCCGAAGAGGGCTGGTTCTGTAACACCAAGATAAGCTGAAATAGTAGCCGGAAGTGAAATTTGAGCCTCACGTTCATCATGACGATGCATAATATAGTAAGCAAAGACTGCTGAACCTTGAGCAATGTTTGATAGAGCAATCATAGGCCAAAGAGCTGTTCCACCAGCATCCGCAATCAACTGAGTATCAATTGCATTGGTCATGTGGTGAAGTCCAGTGATAACGAACGGCGCATAAAGGGCACCAAAAACAGCACCGAAAAGCCATTTTACAGGACCTGTCAAACCAGCAAGAACCACTGTTGAAAGAGCTTGGCCAATAGTCCAACCAATAGGACCTAAAACAGTATGAGCCAAAATAAGGGCTGGAATCAATGACAAGAACGGTACAAAAATCATTGATACTACTTCTGGTACATGTTTACGCCAGAAAATTTCAAGATAAGAAAGTGACAAACCAGCAAGAAGGGCAGGAATAACTTGCGCTTGATAACCTATACGATTAACAGTAAAGAATCCAAAATCCCAAACCCAATCCTTAGCAATTTCAGACGCTGGTGTCGATGCTACTGAATAAGCATTAAGCAATTGTGGTGACACCAGACAGATACCCAAAACAATTCCAAGAATTTGGCTAGTTCCCATTTTACGAGAAACAGACCAAGTAATACCTACAGGCAAGAATTGGAAAATAGCTTCACCAGGTAACCACAAGAAGTGATTCACTCCTGACCAGAACTGAGAAACATCGGTAATTGTCTTACCGTCAAGCATTGACCAATGTACACCCTCAAGAACATTACGGAAACCAAGAATCAATCCCCCAACGATAAGAGCTGGAATAATAGGTGTAAAGATTTCCGCTAGAGTTGTCATAACACGCTGAACTGGATTCTGATTACTCTTAGCAGCTGATTTAGCAGCTTCTTTTGAAACACCTTCAATCCCTGATACAGCAGTAAAATCATTGTAAAAAATTGGCACATCATTACCAATGATAACTTGGAATTGACCTGCATTGGTGAAAGTCCCCTTAACAGCAGGAATGGCTTCGATTGTTTTCACATCTGCCTTCTTGTCATCACCAAGAACAAAACGCATACGCGTCGCACAGTGAGTAACAGCAGTCACATTTTCTTTACCCCCGATTGCAGCAAGCAGATCTTTGGATTCTTGTTCAAATTTACCCATTTGAATCTCCTTTTCTTTTTTGACAATATCTGATTGACTTGATAAACTGATTGTAAGCGATTGCAAATTTGTCTGCAAGTGTTCCGGGATTTTTTTAACATATTTTTATAAAAAAATATCGGTTGTATGTTTTTTTACCTACAAATGAGGAGAAAGATGAAAAAATATCAGATTATTTATAAGGATTTAGAAAAAGCTATCCATGAGCAAAAGTATCAAGTGGGAGACTTTCTCCCCACCGAGCAAGAACTGGTTCAATCTTACCAGGTTAGTAGAGATACTATACGAAAGGCATTAACTTTACTCGTTGAAGAAGGCTTGGTCAAAAAGATTCATGGCTCTGGCTCTCAGGTTATTAACCAGGAACAAATCAACTTTCCTGTGTCTGACCTTACTAGTTACCAGGAGCTAATCGAACAACAAGGCCTTAATTCGCAAACCAACGTTATTTCTCTGGATAAAATCATTGTTGATTCAAAACTCTCAGAAAGAACTGGTTTTTCTAATAGCCGACAGGTTTGGCGTGTTGTTCGTCAAAGAGTCGTTGATAGCTGTGCCTCTGTCATAGATATTGATTACCTAGATGCCAGCCTTGTTCCGCAACTAAACCGTAGTATTGCTGAATACTCTATTTACGACTACAATGAGAATCTGCTCAACCTTAGCATTTCCCACGCCTTTAAAGAAATCACTATCGATAACGCTACCGATCAAGATAAGATTCTTATCGACCTAGGTAAGGACCAGCACGTTGTCTGTGTCCGTTCAAAAGTTTATTTAAACAATGGAAAACAGTTCCAATTTACGGAAAGTCGCCACAAACTTGAAAAATTCAAATTTGTCGATTATGCCAAGCGTCATCATTGAAAGAAAGGGCTCTGCTAACAGAAAAAGTATCGGACAAGAATGTCCGATACTTTTTAGTTTTTACGGATAGGATCTGCTAGATACTCTGCACGAGCTCCACCAATTAACTTAGGACGACTAGCCAAAGCAGTCACATGAGCACCACCTAATTCTGGAGTAATAGGGCGAAGAGGAACTTGGACCCTCTTCACATGCATACCAATAGAGGTGTCCCCAATATCAATACCAGCCTGAGCGACAATTTCCTCCACCTCAACAGGATCCTTCATGTAGTCGAAAGCAGCCAGCTGACCACTTCCCCCAGCGTGCAAGGTCGGAAGAACATTCACAATTTCCAAATCTTTAGCCATGGCAAGCTCACGCTCAACAACCAAAGCACGATTCAAATGTTCACAGCCCTGAACAGCCAAGAAAATCCCTTTAGGTTCCAAAACCTCAAGAATAGTTTTCACAATTCGTTGACCAATTTCGCGGCTAGAGGCTTTGCCGATAGTCCCACCAGCAACCTCACTAGAAGACAGTCCCAAGACAAAGATAGCTCCTCTCCCAATAGCTGAACGTTCAACAATATCTTCTACCAGAACACGTGTCTTCTCTTCTAAATCTAGCAACATCACAACAGCCCTCCTTTAGACAACAGCTGTATTCAGGATTCGCACAATAAGATAGTACAGAATCACAAAAAAGACAAGGAAAAATGCCCCTAATAATAATAACTGCCTACGGCGTTTCTTACTTAAGTCCCAGGAGAAACCAAATCCCATCAAAAAAGGACCAACACTATAACTTAGCATAAACCATAAATCTACGCGTGCTATATGCCAAAAAGAAGAAATAAAGGCCACCAAACCTACTAAGGATAGACTCCAGGAAAAGTCCCAACGATCTGATTTAGCAAAAGCCAAACCTATTAAGAAGCAACCCAAAGCAGGCATGATAATAAATGATAGGGTCATAAAATAAAACATGCCATTATTATAGCATGTTTTACAGTTTCATGTTAGTGGCGGTTAATAACACCATAAGCAATAGTAAATGCAATAGCAGCAATACCTACAACGATTGCCATGATGGCCCAAAAAATAGTCATTGCACGGCGTCCCTTGCGATTGTTGAAAGGAAGGCCCCAACCAATCATGATAACACCTAGCAATCCAAGCCAGATTTTATAAGTGATAACAATCGCTGAATCAAAATAGGCAAAAGCAACCAAAACTAAACCTAGCAAAGAAATCAAATAAGACCACTTACCCTTCAAAAATGAAGGCAAGGCCCAACCAAATAACACTAAACCTAGTAGAGCAAGAGCTCCACCACCAAAAAATACAGGTACAATATAATTATCAAACATATTCATATTATAGCATATCTTAAAAAGTTAGGAAATAGAATCTATCAACCAAAGCCATATCCACTCTTTAAAATTTATTCACTCTCAATCACAGATTAATTGGCAGATACCAACTAGTTATTTTAGTACAAAAAAACAAGATCCAGAAAAGACCTTGTTTTAATAAGCTAATTATGCTTTGTTTGCTGAACCGAATACGTCGATACGTTCTTCAACAGCTTCTGTAATAGCTTCGAAACCTGGTTTCAAGAATTTACGTGGGTCGAAGAGTTTCTTCTTGTCGTATTCTGCTTCATTTGCTTCGTATTCAGCAACAAATTTACGTGTTGCTTTAGCAAATGCGATTTGACATTCAGTGTTAACGTTAACTTTAGCAACACCAAGTTTGATAGCTGCTTGGATTTGATCGTCAGGAATACCTGATCCACCGTGCAATACGATTGGGAAGTTAGGAACAGCTTCTGTCAATTTTTGCAAGTGGTCAAGGTGAAGTCCGTTCCAGTTTTCTGGGTAAGGACCGTGGATGTTACCGATACCTGCTGCAAGGAAGTCGATACCAGTTGCAACCATAGCTTTAGCATCTTCGATTGGTGCCAATTCACCATCACCGATGATACCATCTTCTTCACCACCGATTGTACCAACTTCAGCTTCAACTGATACACCGTTAGCGTGTGCAAATTCAACAACTTTAGCTGCTTTTTCAAGGTTTTCTTCAACTGGAAGGTGTGAACCGTCAAACATAACTGAAGTATAACCTACACGGATACATTCCAAAGCATCATTGTAGTGACCGTGGTCAAGGTGAATAGCAACTGGTACAGTGATACCCATTGATTCAACCAATTCTTCGATAAGAAGTTTACACAATTTGTAACCACCCATGTACTTAGCTGCACCCATAGAAGTTTGGATAAGCACTGGAGCTTGTTTAGCTTCTGCTGCACGCAAGATAGCTTGAGTCCACTCAAGGTTGTTTGTGTTAAATCCACCAACTGCGTAACCATTGTCACGAGCTGCTTGGACAAATTTTTCTGCTGAAACGATTGCCATTATAAAGGCCTCCTATATTTTTTTGGGCTTGAACCCGTTTACTTGTTTATTCTATCACAATTAGATTCAAAAAACTAGTTTTTCTACAATTTGTAAGCGTTTTGATTTTTTAATACAAAAAAACCAGTCTCTTGACTGGTTGCTCTGCGGAAAGAGGGACTTGAACCCTCACGACCTAAAGCGGTCACAGGATCCTTAGTCCTGCGCGTCTGCCAATTCCGCCATTTCCGCTAACTACATTAGTCATTATATCAAGTTTGACAATCAGTGTCAATACTTTTTTGAAAGTTTTTTCTTAAAACTATCTTTTGTCTCTTTCGAAACAACTATTATATAATACCATTTATTGTATGCTATTGTCAATAAGCTTTTTGACTTTTTTTGTTTTTCTGAAACATTATATACTATCTGGAATTAGTCTAAACGATTTTTCAAAGCAGCTAATCGTTCTTGAAGAGGAGCTAAGTAAACTTCTTCTCCAAAGCCACGATTTTTAAGCCCATCCTCTGCACAAGTTAGTAGAGCCTCTGTCAAAGGCAAAATCAATTTGAAATCATCCTTTGAGATTTCCTTTTTCGAAAACAAGCAACGAATTCTAAGATAATCATAATCAAAAACTTCAAATAAAGATGTGTCTTTTAAAATACTTTCTAGTGTCTCTAAGTTAACTAAAAGGCCAAGATGAAGGGCTGCTGGTGCAAAAGTTGCTGAGAAAGGCTGAGTACAAACACTGCGAAACTCAATAGTCCCTCGCGTCGTTAAATCTTGGAATTGATAAGAACGGTGAGTCTTAAAATCTTCCTCACTTGGCTCAATAGTGACTACTTCGCCATGAATAGAGCGTGCTTTGACATATGGTGTACTTAGATAGTCTTTAGCACGTATTGGTTCAAAATAGTAGGTTTCGTCACCACGTTTAGCGGTAAAAATGACCGTCTCAGACAAGTAAGAAAAAAAGTCATCTTCGTTTTTAAACACCTCCGGAAATACTCCTGCATTTTCCTCAAACACACCATGCATAGAATTCTCCCAGAAAACATCACGAGAAAGCGCTAAATCCCAATCAGAGCCCCAAAATTCAGAGTTTGCCAATAATACCGCCTTGGGACCCTCTATTTGATTAAAAGCATTTAGGACCCTCAAATAGGTTGTTTTGGAGACATCTAACTGTACCTGACTCCCACAAATAAAAGAGCCATATTCAGGATAATCGTGAAAGAAAGAATCATTCTTTGCTATAGAGAGCTCGAGAAAATCCATAAGCATTTCATAACGAGGAGATTTAACAGGCCTATTATCATTCTTTGCCCAGTTTGGATTCACTCCCCAACCTTGCAACTCATGATTATAATTCTGAAGATAAGGTTGGATTATACCGAGGTAAGCATCCAAGCGTTCCTCAACTTCAGAGATTCTTTCAGCCTTTGCAAAAGCAAACTCAATCGTATTATAGGAAACTTCAAAAAGAATCATATCTCCAGAAGCTTTATCAATAAGCTGAATAGGATTGTTATCAGAATCATACTTATCAGCTTGAAAATCAAAATTATCCAAGAGATAGACTAGTAACTGTTTTGTAAGAGAGACATCTGTAGCATTACCACTCAAATTAACGACAGGGTATTCCAACTCAATCCCCACAAATAATTCGGGTTGCTCCTTAATTGGCTCATAATACCTTTGCTTAAGCAGTTCCTTGGCTGTTGTCAAAATAATGTCCCCCTTTTTAAAATAAGCTTATTCCATTATATCAAAATATTCAGACGATTTATACCCCAAAAAAACGCCTGCTTACGAAAAATAACAGTATTACCTTTCGTAAACAAGCGTTACATGCTTATTTATTCCCATTTTTATGATGAGTGTTCCCGCTAGGCGTATGCCCAGCGGTAGACCAGAGCTAGACTAAGAAAAGCTAAGCTATTCCATCATCATAACACTCAACAAAATTGATAAAAATTAAACAAGTTCGATGATTGCCATTGGGGCAGCATCGCCACGACGTGGTTCTGTTTTAAGGATACGAGTGTATCCACCGTTACGTTCAGCATAACGAGGTGCGATTTCTGAGAAAAGTTTTTGAAGAGCAGTTGTTGATGTATATTTATCAGTTGCTTCATCATAGCTTTCAGATGCAATTTCGTTACGTACAAATGCAGCTGCTTGACGACGTGCGTGCAAATCACCACGTTTACCAAGAGTGATCATTTTTTCAACTGTTTTACGGATTTCTTTAGCACGTGCTTCAGTTGTAACGATTGCTTCGTTAATGATAAGATCTGTTGTCAAATCACGAAGAACCGCTTTACGTTGTGAGCTTGTGCGTCCAAGTTTACGGTAAGCCATGTTATCCTCCTATATTATTATTTATCGTTTTTGAGTCCAAGTCCAAGATCAGCCAACTTAACTTTGACTTCTTCAAGAGATTTACGACCTAGGTTACGGACTTTCATCATTTCAGGCTCAGTTTTTTCTGTCAAATCATGAACGGTATTAATACCGGCACGTTTCAAACAGTTATATGAGCGTACAGACAAATCAAGTTCTTCGATGGTACGGTCAAGCACCTTTTCATCGTTCACTTTTTCAGTTTCTTTCATTACATCAGTAGCTTTAGCAACATCAGTAAGGTCAGTAAACAAGTTCAAGTGTTCAATCAAAACGCGAGCCGAGAGACCGAGGGCATCTTCAGGGATGATTGTTCCGTTTGTCATGATTTCGATTGTCAATTTATCAAAACCATCGTTGCTACCTACACGAGCAGGTTCAACTTGATAATTGACTTTTTTCACTGGTGTGTAGATTGAATCTACAGCCAATGTTCCCACTGGTGCATCATCTTTCTTGTTTTCATCTGCTGGAACATAACCACGGTTTGTGGCTACTGTCATAGTCGCTTTTAAAGAAGCTCCTTCAGAGATAGTGAAAAGATAATGATCAGGGTTAACAATTTCAATATCGCTATCAGTCAAGATATCTCCAGCAGTAACTTCAGCTGGACCTTGGACATCAAGTTCGATTGTTTTTTCGTCTTCGACGTAAGATTTTACAGCAAGTCCTTTAATATTAAGGATAATTTGCATCACGTCTTCACGTACGCCTGGTACGGTATCAAATTCGTGGAGTACTCCATCAATCTTAATTGATGTTACGGCAGCACCTGGAAGTGATGACAAAAGTACACGACGAAGAGAGTTACCCAAAGTTGTACCATAACCACGTTCTAGTGGTTCGATGACAAATTTGCCGTAATCTTTATTTTCATCAATTTTTGTTATTATTGGTTTTTCAAACTCAATCATTTATTATACTCCCTCGAAACGAATCTTGTGTACTATTGTTATTAAAAATTACACACGACGACGTTTTGGAGGACGAGCACCATTATGTGGTACAGGAGTTACATCACGGATTGCTGTTACTTCTAGACCAGCAGCAGCAAGAGCACGGATAGCAGACTCACGACCTGAACCAGGACCCTTAACAGTTACTTCAACTGTCTTAAGACCGTGTTCTTGTGCAGATTTAGCAGCAGCTTCAGAAGCCATTTGAGCAGCAAATGGTGTAGATTTACGAGAACCTTTGAAACCAAGAGCACCAGCTGATGACCAAGCTACAGCATTACCATGCACATCTGTAATCATAACAATAGTGTTATTGAAAGTAGCGTGAATGTGAGCAATACCAGATTCGATATTCTTTTTCACACGACGTTTACGTGTTGGTTTAGCCAATGTTTTTACCTCCTATTTTATTTTAATTATTTTTTCTTACCTGCAATCGCAACAGCTTTACCTTTACGAGTGCGGGCATTGTTTTTAGTGTTTTGACCACGGACAGGAAGTCCACGACGGTGACGGATACCACGGTATGAACCGATTTCCATCAAACGTTTGATGTTAAGGTTAACTTCACGACGAAGGTCACCTTCAACTTTGATTGCATCCACTTCGCGACGGATAGCGTCTTCTTGATCATTTGTCAAATCTTTAACGCGGATGTCTTCAGAAACGCCTGCAGCAGCCAAGATTTTCTTAGATGTTGCAAGTCCGATACCGTATACGTAAGTAAGTGAAATTACTACACGTTTATCGTTTGGAATGTCAACTCCAGCAATACGAGCCATGATTTCTCCTTTCTATATTATCCTTGACGTTGTTTGTGTTTTGGATTTGTTGGACAAATTACCATAACACGACCGTTACGACGAATAACTTTACAGTATTCGCAAATTGGTTTAACCGATGGTCTTACCTTCATGTTTTAATCCCTCCAATTATTTCGATTATTTAAAGCGGTATGTGATGCGTCCACGTGTCAAATCATAAGGACTCATTTCAACAGTCACACGGTCACCGACCAAAATACGAATGTAGTTTTTACGGATTTTACCAGAAACTGTCGCCAAAATTTGGTGTCCATTTTCCAATTCAACAGTAAACATAGCATTAGGCATAGTTTCGACAACTTTACCTTCAATTTCAATCACGTCTTCTTTTGCCACGCAAAAGTCCCCCCTAAAATTTCGATTTGATTTCCTCTAAGCACAGAGGTAACAATTATAAGCCAGACTAAAGTATTATAACATGCTTAAGTCTGATACGCAAGTAAGATTATATAATTATTTAATTGCTGCAATCGCTTTTTTAACATCAGCAAATACATCATCGATATCTTGGTTACCTTGAATATCTGATACAAGACCAAGCTCACGATAATGTGCAATAATTGGCTCACCTTGAGCAATGTTTACGTCAAGACGACGTTTAACAGTTTCAGGTTTATCATCTTCACGTTGGAAGAATTCATGTTCGCCACAAACATCACATGTCCCTTCAACCTTAGTTGGGTTGAATACTTTATGGTAAGTTGCACCACATGAGCGACAAATAAAACGACCTGAAAGACGTTCAACTAAGCTCTCTGGATTAACTTCAATATTGATTACACCGTCAAGTTTAATACCAAGTGCTTTCAATGTTTCATCCAATGCATGAGCTTGCTCAATAGTACGTGGATAACCATCAAGCAAGAAACCTTTTTCAGCAATATCAGATTCAGCCAAACGCTCTTTAACGATTCCGTTTGTCACTTCATCTGGTACCAATTCACCTTTATCGATGAATGATTTTGCCAAAGTTCCCATTTCTGTTTGGTTAGCCATAGCAGCACGGAACATATCGCCAGTTGAGATGTGAGCTACACCAAATTCTTCAACAATTTTTGCAGCTTGAGTCCCTTTACCAGCACCTGGTAGACCCATAATTAAAAGATTCATCTTACGAACTCCTTATTTTTGTTTTCAAATAACTCTATCAACGTTTTAAAACATTGGTAGAGTTATCAAAAAACAAAAGAGAAGGGACAGAAAGTAACCTTTCTTTCCCTCTCAATTGTTCATGAGAAGACTTAGTCTTCAAGATTCATAAATCCAACGTACTGACGTTTCAATAGGTAACCTTCAAGTTGTTTCATACCTTCGATACCAGTTGAAATCAAGATCAAGAGAGATGTACCACCAAGCGCGATTGAGCTTGTAAGGTGCATAAACTGTTGAGCCGCAATAGGAGCCAATGAAATAAACGCGAGAAATACAGCCCCGATTGTTGCCAATCTCTTAAGCAATGAAGACATGTACTTTTCAGTCTCACGACCTGGACGAACACTAGGAATGTAAGACCCATTCTTTTGAAGATTTTCAGCAGTTTTTTCAGGATTTACTTGGACAAATGTGTAGAAGAATGAGAACAAGATAATTAATATCGCGTAAGTAATCATTCCACTAGGTGTATTATACGAGAGTAGTCCTTGTAAGTGTGATAACCATGTAACCTTCGATAAGAATGGAAGAATAGTACTAGGAATTGTTGTAATCGAGCTAGCAAAGATAACGGGAATAACACCAGCCGGATTAACTTTCAATGGAAGGTAAGAACTCGTTGGAGCCCCTTGAACTAATTTAGTATATTGAATTGGAATTTGATATTCTGCCTGTTGAACAAATGTCGTAAAGAAGACAATCGCCAAACCTACCACAATTAGCAAAGCAACTATGATATATGAACGAGTCAATTCTCCTGAACGAACGTTGACAAAGAAATCCTCGTAAATTGTTGAGAACATTTTTGGAATAGAAGCAATGATCCCTGAAAAGATAATCATTGACACACCATTACCAAAACCTTTATCTGTGATTTGTTCACCCAGCCATGTCACAATTATGCTACCAGCAGTTAGAATTGTCCCAATCAATAAGTAGGTTGAAACACTTGGTGTTTTAACCAATGAAATTGATGAGAGAGTATTAAAACTTGCTGTAATACCAATCGATTGAACAAAGGCTAAAACAAGAGTGATGTAGCGAGTCGCTTGGTTCAATTTACGACGACCAACTTCCCCTTGTTTGCCCCACTCTACAAATTTTGGATAAATATCCATCTGCAAAAGTTGGACAATGATTGATGCTGTAATGTAAGGACTAACCCCCATCGAGAAGATAGAGAAGTTATTCATGGCATTACCAGACACCAAGTTAAGCATGTTCAAGAAAGGTAAATCACTTAATTGTTTCAAACTTTCCGCATTGATACCAGGAACTGTTACATGAGTCCCTACACGAAAAACGAAAATAATGAAGATTGTAAATAAAATCTTATTACGAACGTTTTTGACTTTCAATGCGTCTTTTAATAGTTTAAAGAACATAATGAGTTACCCCTCATTAGATGACTTCGATTGAACCACCTTTAGCAGTGATAGCTGCTTCAGCAGATTTTGAGAATTTAGCTGCTTTAACAGTCAATTTCTTAGTCAATTCGCCGTTACCAAGAACTTTAACGCCTGATTTTTCAGCACGAACGATTCCAGCTTCTTTAAGAACTGCTGGAGTTACTTCTGTACCATCTTCAAAGACGTTCAATTGATCAAGGTTTACAAGTGCGTATTCTTTAGCGTTGATGTTAGTGAATCCACGTTTTGGAAGACGACGGAACAATGGAGTTTGTCCACCTTCAAATCCTGGACGTACGCTACCACCGCTACGAGCTTTTTGACCTTTTTGACCACGGCCTGAAGTTTTACCGTTACCAGATGAAGTACCACGACCCACACGGTTACGGACTTTACGAGAACCTTCAGCAGGTTTCAATTCATGAAGTTTCATTATTATTTTCTCCTCTTTTTGTAAAATGCTAGCGCCTCTAACCAAGTAAGGTAGCTTAATTAGAAACTCGCCTATACATGAAATTCAGTTTAAGTCGCAAGGGAACCCTCACGACTTAAATCAATTTTTATTTAACGTCTTCTACAGTTACCAAGTGAGATACTGCGTTGACCATACCACGGATAGCAGCGTTGTCTTCTTTAACAACTGAGCTATTCAATTTACCAAGTCCAAGAGCAACAACTGTTTTACGTTGTTCTGGTTTGCGTCCGATTGGAGACTTAGTCAAAGTAATTTTAATTTGAGCCATTGTTATCTCCTTTCTTATGCCAAGTCAGATACTGAGATGCCACGAAGAGCCGCAACTTCTTCAGCACGTTTAAGTTGTTTCAATCCTTCAACAGTCGCACGAACGATGTTGATTGGAGTGTTTGAACCAAGTGATTTAGATGTTACATCAGCAACACCAGCCAATTCGATGACGGCACGAACTGCACCACCAGCGGCAACACCAGCCCCTTCAACAGCTGGTTTCAACAATACTTTCGCTCCACCAAATTCTGAACGAACTTCGTGAGGAATAGTTGTACCAACCATAGGAACTTCGATAAGGTTTTTCTTAGCTGCTTCAACTGCTTTACGGATAGCTTCTGGAACCTCTTGAGATTTACCAGTACCAAATCCTACGCGACCATTACGGTCACCAACAACAACAAGAGCAGCAAAACGCATGTTGCGTCCACCTTTTACAACTTTAGTAACACGGTTGATAGCAACTACGCGTTCTTCAAGTTCTACTGCATTATCTTTAAATGCCATTATTAAGTGTCCTCCCTATTAGAATTTCAATCCGTTTTCACGAGCTGAGTCAGCCAAAGCTTTAACACGTCCGTGATAGAGATATCCACCGCGGTCAAACACCACTTCAGAAATACCTTTAGCTACTGCGCGTTCAGCAACAAGTTTACCGACAACAACGGCTTGTTCTGTTTTAGTTCCTTTAGAAACTTCTTTATCAAGAGTTGATGCACTTGCGAGCGTTACACCCGCTACGTCATCAATAACTTGAGCGTAGATGCCTGTATTAGAACGGAAAATGTTCAAACGTGGGCGATCAGCAGTTCCAGAGAGTTTTCCGCGAACGCGACGGTGGCGTTTTTGGCGGAGTTTGTTTTTATCTGGTTTCGAAATCACAATTTTCACCTCTTAATTATAATGCTTGCTCATGAGAGCTTTTGGTAAGTAGGCAATCCAAAAAGAATAGCCACAAGGATGAAATCCTATTATTTACCAGTTTTACCTTCTTTACGACGTACGTATTCACCAACGTAACGGATACCTTTACCTTTGTAAGGTTCTGGTGAACGAAGGCTACGGATGTAAGCAGCTGTTTGACCAACAACTTCTTTGTTAATACCACTTACAACGATTGAAGTTGCAGATGGTACTTCAAAAGTAATACCTTCTGGAGCTTCAACTTCGTCTTGGTGAGATTTACCAACTGAAAGAACAAGTTTTGTTCCTTGGAGTTGCGCACGGTATCCGACACCGCGCATTTCAAGTTCTTTTTTGAAACCTTCAGAAACACCAACAACCATGTTGTTCAAGTTTGCACGTGAAGTACCGTGGATTGTTTTGTTTTCTTTTGAGTCGTTTGGACGGTGAAGTGTAACTTCGTTGCCTTCAACTTTGATTTCAATGTTTTTGTTAAACTCACGAGTGAGTTCGCCTTTAGGTCCTTTAACAGTAACAACGTTATCGTTGTTTGTTACTTCGACACCAGCAGGCAAAGTAATAACTTTATTACCAATACGTGACATAGTATTTAATTCTCCTGTTAGATTATCAAGCCACAGAGTGACTAGTTTTCACGGGGATGAGTTTCATCGAATATAATTAACGAAACTCGCACAAATCATTTGAGATAAGTGCTTAGTATCAGCTTCTTACCAAACGTAAGCGATAACTTCTCCACCAACGTTCTTTTGACGAGCTTCTTTGTCAGTCAAAAGACCTTCTGAAGTAGAGATGATCGCGATTCCAAGTCCGTTAAGAACTTTAGGAACATCTTCACGTTTAGAATAAACACGAAGACCTGGTTTTGAGATACGTTTCAAGTTAGTGATAACACGTTCACCGTTTTGTCCGTATTTCAAAAATACGCGAATGATACCTTGTTTGTCATCTTCGATAACTTCAACGTTTTTTACGAAACCTTCACGTTTAAGGATTTCAGCGATACCTTTTTTAATGTTTGATGCAGGTACTTCAAGTACTTCGTGTTTAGCTTGGTTAGCGTTACGAATACGTGTCAAGAAATCTGCAATTGGGTCAGTCATAACCATTTTATATTTTCTCCTCTTACTAGTAGTTTGAATAATTCACTTGCTAGTTAATGATTGAGCTAGGCTCAGATTGTGTTAAATACATTCAAATTAGGTGAAACTAACTTAAATGTACCATGTTTTTACCAAGAAGCTTTGGTAACACCTGGAATTTGACCTTTGTAAGCCAATTCACGGAAGCAAACACGGCAAAGTTTAAATTTGCGATAAACTGAGTGTGGACGTCCACAACGTTCGCAACGAGTGTAAGCTTGCGTAGAGAACTTCGCAGGGCGTTTGTTCTTAGCAATCATTGATTTTTTAGCCAATTTATTTACCTCCTAGATTATTTTGCAAAAGGCATTCCAAGGCCTTTAAGCAATTCACGACCTTCTTCGTCAGTGTTAGCAGTAGTTACGATAACGATATCCATACCACGTACTTTATCAACATCGTCGAAGTTGATTTCTGGGAAGATAAGTTGTTCTTTAACACCAAGTGTGTAGTTACCACGTCCATCAAATGATTTAGTTGGAACACCATGGAAGTCACGAACACGTGGAAGTGATACTGATACCAATTTATCCAAGAATTCGTACATGCGTTCACCACGAAGGGTAACTTTAGCACCGATCGCTACACCTTCACGAAGACGGAAGCCAGCGATTGATTTCTTAGCTTTAGTAATCAATGGTTTTTGACCTGAAATAAGTGCCAGCTCAGCAGCAGCTTTTTCAAGAGTTTTAGCGTTGTTTACAGCTTCACCAACACCCATGTTGATAACGATTTTATCAACTTTTGGCACAGCCATAACTGAAGAATAGTTAAATTTTTCAGTCAAAGCTGGAATTACTTCGTTAGTGTATTTTTCTTTAAGACGGTTAGCCATTTAATACTTTCTCCTTTCCTTCGTGATTAGTCAAGCACTTCGCCTGATTTTTTGTTGTAACGAACTTTTTTGCCGTCAACAACTTTGTAACCTACACGTCCAGCTACACCGTTCTTGTCAAGAACTTGAACGTTTGAAGCATGGATTGGTGCTTCTTTTTCCACGATAGCACCTTGAGGGTTTTCAGTTGATGGTTTTTGGTGTTTTTTGATGATTGCAACACCTTCAACAACAACTTTGTTTACTTTTGGAAGAGCTTTAAGAACTACTGCTTCAGTTCCTTTGTCTTTACCAGCAATAACGCGAACTTTATCGCCTTTTTTTACAAACATTTGAGTATTTCTCCTATTATTTCTTACGCCCTAATGGGCACCCTGAATATATCAGGGGACTAAGTTTGTGTTAATTCAGATTAAAGTACTTCTGGCGCCAAAGATACGATACGCATGTATCCACCTTCACGCAATTCACGTGCAACAGGGCCAAAGATACGAGTTCCACGAGGAGTTTTGTCATCGCGGATGATTACTGCAGCGTTGTCATCAAACTTGATGTATGAACCGTCTGGACGGCGAGCACCAGTTTTTGTACGAACGATAACAGCTTTAACAACATCACCTTTTTTAACAGCTCCACCTGGTGTAGCTTGTTTAACAGTTGCAACGATTACGTCGCCGATGTTAGCGAATTTACGTCCTGAACCACCAAGAACTTTGATAGTCAAGATTTCACGAGCACCGCTATTATCAGCAACTTTTAAGCGACTTTCTTGTTGAATCATTTCAATTGTCTCCTTTTAGTTTTATTAGATAATAACAGCTTCTTCCACAACTTCTACAAGACGGAAGCGTTTTGTAGCTGAAAGCGGGCGAGTTTCCATGATACGAACGATATCGCCTTCTTTAGCAACGTTGTTTTCATCATGTGCTTTGTATTTTTTAGAATAGTTGATACGTTTACCATAGACTGGGTGGTTACGTTTAGTTTCAACTACAACTGTGATTGTTTTATCCATCTTATCAGATACTACGCGTCCAACAAGGGTTTTACGTTGATTACGTTCCATTATTAGAAATGCTCCTTTCCCAATCTATTATTTGATTTCAGATTGCACAGTTTTAACACGTGCAATTTGTTTTTTCACTTCGTTCAAACGGGCAGTTTGATCAAGTTGACCTGCTGCAGCTTGGAAACGAAGGTCGAAAAGTTCTTTCTTAAGTTCGTTTTCTTTTTTAGCAAGCTCTTCTTGAGACAAGCCACGAAGCTCAGCAACAAACTTTTTGATTTCTTCAAGTTTCATGTCTTCTCCTTATTCTGCTTCACGTTTCACGAATTTACATTTAACTGGCAATTTGTGGCTAGCAAGACGAAGTGCTTCACGTGCAACTTCTTCAGAAACACCTGCGATTTCGAACATTACTTTACCACGTTTAACTGGTGCTACCCAACCTTCAGGTGCCCCTTTACCAGAACCCATACGTACACCGATAGCTTTAGCAGTGTATGATTTGTGTGGGAAGATCTTGATCCAAACCTTACCACCACGTTTCATGTAACGAGTCATGGCAATACGAGCAGCCTCGATTTGACGGTTTGTGATCCAGTGGCTAGTTGTAGCTTGAAGACCATATTCACCGAATGATACTTCTTTACCACCTTTAGCCTCACCGCGCATTTTTCCACGGAATTCACGACGGTGTTTAACACGTTTAGGTACTAACATTTGTTATTTGCCTCCTTTAGTGTTTTTACGAGCTGGAAGAACTTCTCCACGGTAGATCCAAACTTTAACACCGAGTTTACCGTAAGTTGTGTCAGCTTCTTCCCAAGCGTAATCGATATCAGCGCGAAGTGTGTGAAGTGGAACTGTACCTTCAGAGTATCCTTCTGCACGGGCGATATCTGCACCGTTCAAACGACCTGATACTTGAGTTTTGATTCCTTTAGCTCCAGCACGCATTGCACGTTGGATAGCTTGTTTTTGTGCACGACGGAAAGCAACACGTTGCTCAAGTTGACGAGCAATAGTTTCACCAACAAGGTGGGCGTCCAAATCAGGTTTTTTGATTTCAACGATGTTGATGTGAACTTGTTTTCCAGTCAATTTATTAAGTTGAGCGCGAAGAGCATCAACGTTTGATCCACCTTTACCGATAACCATACCTGGTTTAGCAGTGTGAAGTGAAACAATAACTTTGTTTACAGCACGTTCAATTTCAATAGTTGAAACTGAAGCGTCTGCAAGTTCTTTTTGAATGAATTTGCGGATTGCCAAATCTTCGTGAAGGTAATCTGCGTATTCTTTTTCAGCATACCATTTTGCATCCCAGTCACGGATGATCCCGACACGCATACCAATTGGATGTACTTTTTGACCCACGAGTTTACCTCCTTATTTTTCTGACACAACTACTGTTACGTGAGTTGTGCGTTTGTTGATTGGTGAAGCTGAACCTTTCGCACGTGGACGGAAACGTTTCATTGTTGGTCCTTCGTTTGCGAATGTTTCAGATACTACCAAGTTAGCTTTTTCCAAACCAAAGTTGTTTTCTGCATTAGCGATAGCAGAGTTAAGAGTTTTCTCAACAATGCGAGCTGCTTTGTTTGGAGTGAATTTCAAGATTGCGATTGCATCAGCAACGTTCTTACCACGGATAAGATCAAGAACAAGACGTGTTTTACGAGGTGAAACACGCACTGTACGAGCCATTGCTTTAGCTGAAGTAATTTCTGCCATTGTGTCCTCCTCCTATTAACGACGTGTTTTCTTATCGTCAGCTGCGTGACCTTTGTAAGTACGAGTTGGTGCAAATTCACCAAGTTTGTGACCTACCATGTCTTCTTGAATGTAAACAGGAACATGTTTACGTCCATCATAAACTGCGATAGTGTATCCGATGAAACTTGGGAAAATCGTTGAACGACGTGACCAAGTTTTAATTACTTTTTTCTTTTCGTCATTTGCTTGAGCTTCAACTTTTTTCATCAAATGCTCATCGACGAAAGGTCCTTTTTTAAGACTACGTCCCATTTTGTAGTTTTCTCCTTTAAATTGAATGTACCACAGCGGCTTGCACTAAGAAGTGCTACCGAGTTGGCGGATGTTATGTGCTAAGCGACTAAATTATTTTTCGTTACGACGACGAACGATAAGTTTGTCAGATTTAGCTTTCTTGTTACGAGTTTTAAGACCAAGCGCAGGTTTACCCCATGGAGTAGATGGCGCTTTACGTCCAACTGGTGCTTTACCTTCACCACCACCATGTGGGTGATCGTTAGGGTTCATTACAGAACCACGAACTGTTGGGCGAATACCTTTCCAGCGATTACGGCCGGCTTTACCAAGGTTGATAAGTGATTGTTGTTCGTTACCTACAGTACCGATAGTTGCACGACAAGTACCAAGAATCATACGAACTTCGCCTGATTGAAGACGAACAAGTACGTATTTACCTTCTTGACCCAAAACTTGAGCAGAAGCACCAGCGGCACGGATAAGTTCAGCACCTTTACCTGGTTGAAGCTCAATGTTGTGGATAACTGTACCAACTGGGATGTTTGCAAGTGGAAGAGCGTTACCAATCTTGATATCCGCATCTGGACCTGAAACGATACGTTGACCTACTTCAAGACCTTTAGGTGCGATGATGTAAGCTTTAACCCCGTCAGTGTAGTGTACAAGAGCAATGTTTGCAGTACGGTTTGGATCATACTCAATTGTTTTAACAACTGCTTCAACGCCATCTTTGTTACGTTTGAAGTCAATCAAACGGTAGTGACGTTTGTGTCCGCCACCTTGGTGACGTACAGTGATACGACCGTTGTTGTTACGACCAGCTTTGTTCTTAAGAGAAACAAGCAATGATTTTTCAGGAGTGCTTGTAGTGATTTCTGCGAAATCCAAAGAAGTCATGTTACGACGGCCATTTGTCGTTGGTTTATAAACTTTAATACCCACGTTAATTTCTCCTTTGATTATTCAGCTTCAGCTGCAAACAACTCGATTGCTTTAGAATCAGCTGTAAGAGTGATGATAGCTTTTTTAGTTTTTGAAGTGAAACCAGTGTAACGTCCAACACGTTTTTGTTTTGGTTTAACAGTTACAGTGTTCACGCTAGCAACTTTAACACCTTCAAATGCAGCTTCAACTGCTTGTTTGATCAAGAGTTTGTGTGCACGTGTATCAACTTCGAAAGTGTATTTTCCTGCTTCAAGAGCAATCATAGATTTCTCAGTGATAACAGGTTTTTTGATTACGTCATACAAATTCATTATGCAAGAACCTCCTCGATTGATGAGATAGCTTCTTTAGTAACAAGAAGTTTATCTGCGTTTACGATGTCAAGTACACTTGCAGTTGCAGGAGTTGCAACAGTTACGTTTGCAAGGTTACGTGCTGAAAGTTCAGCAAATTTGTTTCCTTCTTCAACGATAACAAGTACTTTAGAATCGATGCTAAGAGCTGAAAGAACGTTTGCGAATTCAGCAGTTTTTGGAGCTGCAAATGAAAGAGCTTCAACTGCTACAAATTTATCTTCTGCAACTTTAGCTGAGTAAACAGATTTCAATGCAAGGCGACGAACTTTTTGTGGAAGTTTGTATCCGTAAGAACGTGGAGTTGGTCCGAAGACAACACCACCACCACGCCATTGTGGTGAGCGGATAGAACCTTGACGAGCACGTCCAGTTCCTTTTTGACGCCATGGTTTACGTCCACCACCTGATACTGCTGAACGGTTTTTAACCGCGTGAGTACCTTGGCGAAGGCTAGCACGTTGGCTGATTACGACATCAAATACTACTGATTCGTTTGGTTCGATACCGAAGATAGCGTCGTTAAGTTCAACTGTACTAACTTCTTTACCAGTTTGGTCAAATAGTTTTACGTTTGCCATTTTTAACTGATTTCTCCTTTCTTATTATTTAGCAGCTTTAACTGCTGATTTGATAGTGATAAGAGATTTCTTAGCACCTGGTACGTTACCTTTGATAAGGATAACGTTTTTCTCTGGGATAACTTGTACAACTTCAAGGTTTTGAATTGTCACACGGTTGCCACCCATACGTCCTGCCAAGTGTTTGTTTTTGAAAACACGGTTAGGCGCAACAGGTCCCATTGAACCTGGACGACGGTGGTAACGAGAACCGTGAGCCATAGGTCCGCGTGATTGACCGTGGCGTTTGATAACACCTTGGAAACCTTTACCTTTTGAAGTACCAGTTACGTCAACAACATCTCCAGCTTCGAATGTGTCAACAGTGATTTCTGATCCAACTTCCAAGCCTTCAATGTTTTTGAATTCACGAATGAAGCGCTTAGGAGCTGTGTTAGCTTTCGCTACGTGGCCTTTGGCAGGTTTGTTGCTCAATACTTCGCGTTTGTCGTCAAAACCAACTTGAACTGCTTCGTAACCGTCTGTTTCAACAGTTTTAACTTGAAGCACAACGTTTGGAGTAGCTTCGATGACAGTAACAGGGATAAATTCACCTGCTTCAGTGAAGATTTGAGTCATTCCCACTTTTTTCCCTAAGATTCCTTTTGTCATGAGAAAATATTTCCTTTACTTTAATATATTTCAAAAAGTTTTTTATGAGCGTTTTTCATGCTCAAAAAAGTTTTTAACGAGCGTTTTTTATGCTCAATGAATCAATCTTTAAATTAAAGTTTGATTTCGACGTTCACACCACTTGGAAGATCAAGTTTCATCAAAGCGTCAACTGTTTTTTGAGTTGGGTTGATGATGTCGATAAGACGTTTGTGTGTACGCATTTCAAATTGTTCGCGAGAATCTTTATATTTGTGAGTCGCACGAATAATTGTGTAGAGACTACGTTCAGTTGGAAGTGGAACTGGTCCAGCAACTGTCGCACCAGTGCGAGTTGCAGTTTCTACGATTTTTTCAGCCGCTGTATCAAGCGTACGGTGTTCGTAAGCTTTCAAACGGATACGAATTTTTTTGTTTGCCATTTTTTCTCCTCTTTCGTCTATTTAAGATAATAGGCTAGCTCCTCAAGAAAACCAACACGGATTGCGTGGCAGTGCAACCAGGCGTGTCGCAACCTCTTGTATCATAGCTAAGCGCTGTATTTACAGCACCATAATATAATAACAAAAGAACCCACTCATTGCAAGGGGTTTTTAAAGTTTTTTTCCTTTTTCTTTATTTTCTTTTTTGAGTAAACAAAAAATCCACCTTAGATGGATTTTTTATCAACTTTCTTGAGTGTAGTCGTACCCCATGTGTTCATAGGCTTTAACCGTTGCGACACGTCCTGTTCGTGTACGCATAATGAAACCTTTTTGGATTAGATAAGGTTCATACATATCTTCTACTGTTTCTCGCTCTTCAGCGATATTAACTGATAAAGTACCTAAGCCAACGGGCCCTCCCCCATACATCTCAATCATAGTTCGGAGGATTTTTTGGTCAACGTAGTCTAACCCCTCATGATCTACATCAAGCATAGTCAATGCCTTATCTGCAATCTTATCGTCAATGATACCATCACCCATGATTTGAGCATAGTCTCGCACGCGCTTAAGTAGGCGGTTAGCAATACGTGGTGTTCCGCGACTACGACGTGCTAATTCCAACGCTGCCTCTGGTGTTATTGTCATTTCAAAGATTTCCGAAGTACGTTCTACAATCTCTGTCAAATCAGGTAACTCATAATATTCCATATGACCATTAATCCCAAAGCGAGCTCTCAAAGGATTTGACAACATACCTGCTCGTGTGGTCGCACCAACCAAAGTGAAGGGAGGCAGGTCTAGGTGAACACTACGACTTGTTTCACCTGCTCCAATCATAATATCGATATAGTAATCTTCCATAGCACTATAAAGAACTTCTTCCACTGCCATAGGCATACGATGGATCTCATCAATAAATAAGATGTCCCCCGGCTCCAAGTCATTAAGTATGGCAACTAAATCACCAGCCTTTTCAATTGCCGGCCCAGACGTTTGCTTCAAATTCACTCCCATCTCATTGGCTATTACAAACGCCATAGTCGTTTTACCCAAACCAGGTGGGCCAAACAAAAGGGTATGGTCTAGAGCCTCATCACGGAGTTTAGCTGCTTCTATAAAAATTTTTAATTGGTCCTTAACCTTATCTTGACCAATATATTCCTTAAAGTACTGAGGGCGAAGGGTACGTTCAACGTACTCTTCATCTCCTAGTAAGTCATTATCCAATATTCTTGCCATAGGCTTATTTTAGCACAAAACAAAAAACTGAGTCAAAATTTGTTCACAAAAAGAAAAGACAACCCTTGCCTTCTCTTTTTATTATTTGGATTATTTTTTACCACCTTTAACAGATTTCTTATCTGCTTTCGCGATAGCCTCTTTGATTGTATTAGTATATAATTTAGCACCACGGTTAATAGAGTCACTATCGGAACCAAAGTGAACCCCATCTGTACGATTCCAAATAGTAATATTTTCTTTAGCAATTTGATACCAATCAGCAACCGTCACAAAGTCATATTTCTTAGCCATCTCTAACTCATACTTACGTAACTGAACTAGAGATTCAGCTTCATTTCCAGACTTACTACCATTGTATGGTGTCACAAAGATAATGCGGTGACCCTTAGGTAAATTCTTGATAATTTTATTAATAACACCTTTGTAATCATCAATCTCATTAACACCACCAGCAATAACAACATCCTTGGCAAGAGCGTTACTATCCGCATAATCTTTAAGTAAGTCATTGATTGTTGATAGATTACGGCTGACTACTGCATCTATAGTGACATTATCAATACTTGATTCAATCTGATCTTTCGACCTAAGGGCAACAGAGTCCCCTAGAATTGTCACTCCTTTATTCACACCAAATGAAGTAGCCTGACTATTCTCCGCATTGGTACGCGTCAATTTCATCTTAGTTTGAGCTTGTGACAATCCGTTAGCTTCCAAGTCTTTCTCAAAGTCCCCAACAGCTGGTGCAAAGAGAGAAATGAGCACTGTAATTAAGGTGAGCCCACTGAAGACATAGAGCACAATATGTCGGTAAGGTGTCAAGTCCAAATCTATTCCAAAGATACTTGCCTTTCTTCCTGCAATAAATGGCTCTATTATATAGTAGGAAAGTGTCGCAAAAACAATTGACAAAATTGTTGTCAGTATGACTGCAATGATATTATTGGTTAATTGGCTAAAGATAATATATAGGGGCCAATGGAACAAATAGACGCTGTAGCTGATTTCCGCTAAATAACTAATAACAGCAGGCTCTGATTTACCAAGTAACTTCTCATGGAGAATACGTGCAGAGTAAATCATGACAGCCGTAAACAAACTAGCCAAAACAAACCCAAATAGATAGGTAATACGTTCTTCAAAATGAAGGACTAAGCCCAACAATAAGAGCAGAGCAAAGCTACCAACCATATAAAGGACTGCCTTTTTAAGTTCCCATAGGCGAACATTTTTCTTGAATCTAGCAGTCGTCTCATGTACACCTGAAAGCGTCGCAAATAGCGAACCTAAAAAGAAAGGATAAGCATGCGTAATTGAAGAAAAATACAAACGGGAAAAACCATCAACAAAGAAAGCACCAATAAACATTGAGAGGAAACTCACCGTAAAGCAAGCAAGAGATAGCATGAAAACTAGGCTTCTAAATTGATTTTGATGCTTAACACGCTTTGCTAGGAACCAAAGTAAGGCACCCCAGAGAATATAATAATGAACCTCAATAGCCAGACTCCATGTGTGGAGGTAGATATGCTGGTTAAACTGATTCTCATAATTCCCCCCAGTTAAAATTTCATAATAGTTAGTTACAAAACCGATAACAGAGGTGATCTGGCGCCCGATGCCTGCAATAAAATCATTTCGAACCAAGAGTGCTAAAGGGGTACATATAAGCACCATCAGTATAAGTGGTGGTACTATACGGTAAAAGCGTCGTCGCATAAAACCAAGATAATCAATGCGATGCGTCCTAGATACCTCATCAATCAAAAGTGCCGTGATTAGATAGCCTGAAAAGGTAAAGAAGACATCAACACCAATGAATCCCCCAGGAAGAATACTTGGGAAGAAATGATAGACAAGAACCAAAAAAAGCCCTGTCACACGAATATAAGAAAACCAGTTAATTCTCATCCTTTAAAAATCCCCTGTTTAAATTTTCCTTTGTAGATAGCCTTATTTTCAGTAGTCAATTTTCCTTGCCCATCTGCTTGACCAGACTTGAACTCACCTTCATAAGTCCAACCTTCGTGAGATTTAAAAGTTCCTTTACCATTAAAGGAACCATTTTTAAATCCACCCGTATAGGTATCACCATTATCATAAGTCAGAGTTCCTTGGCCGTTTAAACGATGGTTCTGCATCTGGCCTTTATAGGTAATTTTAGTCCCATCAATTTTAATAGAATGTTGCGTTTTTATAGTCACCAACAACAAGGACAGAGCGCATAAAATAATAATCCCTACCGTGATATGCTCAAATCGATTACGATCAATATTTTTGAAATCAAAATTCTTTAGCTGTTTAAAATTCATTGTCTATCCTTAATCCACTGTAACCAGTCTTGGCAACCTGCAGTTACCAAATTGTATGTTTCTTCAAAATCACCTGTGTACCATGGGTCCGGAACCCCGCCAGGTCTAAAGAGCTTAATTTTATCGTCATAACGACCCGCAGATACTTGTAGAAGATCCTCAACATTTGACTCATCCATCCCCAAAATCAAATCAAAGAATTCAAAATCTGACCGACTTATCTGTTGTGAACTTTTGGAAGAATCAAAAGAAACCGCATATTGCCTTAAAATCTTTTGGGTTCCTTGGTGAACTGGATTTCCATGTTCCCAAGAAGAAGTTGCACGACTTTCGATATGCAAAGACCCATCCTGGTCAAGCGCTTTCATTACAAACTCTGCCATAGGGCTTCGACAAATATTTCCCAGACAAACAAATACAACCTTATTCATTACTCACCTCTTACCCAAAGCTCTTAAGAAATCTGTTCACTTATTCTCTTTGTTACAATTGTGAACATACTCCTAAATTATGAAAGTAGGTTCTCGTTAATTTTCATTTAATCAAACCATATTATACCGAAAAACTAATTAAATAGAAAGACTTCTTTCCTAATACTATCGAAAAATTGGCACGCGTTTTTTCTAACAGTTATCAAGTCATATATGGCCTTATTCTGTTTACTGACTAAAGAAAAAAGAACCTAGTTTTCTAGATTCTTTGTCTTCATTATTAGATATTTGACCAAACACTCTCAAGAATGTTTGTTTGTTCACGTCCAGGTCCTACAGAGAAGGTAGAGATACGTACACCGACCAACTCACCAACACGACGAACATAATTACGGGCATTTTCAGGAAGCTCATCTAAACTACGGCAACCTGTGATATCTTCTTCCCAACCTGGCAATTCTTCATAGATTGGTTTACAGCGTTTCAATTGCTCAAGACTAGCTGGGTAGTAATCAATACGCTCACCATCAAGATCATAAGCGACACAAATTTTTACAGTGTCAAGACCTGAGAGAACATCGATACAGTTCAAGCTGAGGTTTGTGATACCTGATACACGACGGCTATGGCGCATCACCACTGAGTCAAACCATCCTACACGACGTGGACGTCCAGTTGTTGTTCCATATTCATGACCAACTTCACGGATACGTTCACCCACTTCATCAGACAACTCAGTTGGGAAAGGACCATCACCAACACGGCTCGTATAGGCCTTACATACACCCACAACCTTATTAATTTTAGAAGGTCCAACACCTGAACCAATTGTAACACCACCCGCAACTGGGTTTGATGACGTTACAAATGGGTAAGTACCTTGGTCAATATCAAGCATAACCCCTTGAGCTCCTTCAAAGAGGACACGTTTACCTGCATCAAGAGCGTCATTCAAGATAACAGATGTATCTGTGACGTATTGTTTAATTTGTTGTCCGTAAGCGTAGTATTCTTCGAAAATCTCATCGAATGATAACTCTTCTGACTCATACATCTTACTGAAAAGACGGTTTTTCTCAGCTAAGTTTGTTTTCAAACGATTAGCAAAGATTTCTTTGTCCAAAAGGTCTGCAATACGGATACCTACACGCGCAGCCTTATCCATATAGGCAGGACCAATACCTTTGTTAGTTGTACCAATCTTATTATCACCTTTAGCAGCTTCTTGCAGTTGATCAAGTTTAATGTGGTACGGCAAGATAACGTGCGCACGGTCAGAAATACGAAGGCTCTCTGTTGACACACCTTCGGCATGAAGATATTCCAACTCTTTGACAAGTGATTTAGGATTGACCACTACACCGTTCCCGATAACAGAGATTTTCTCTGGGAAGAAAATACCTGATGGAATCAAGTGCAATTTAAATTTCTTACCATCGATAACAATCGTGTGACCTGCATTGTCTCCACCTTGATAACGTGCGATCACTTCGGCATCTTGACTTAGGAAATCTGTAATTTTCCCTTTACCTTCATCACCCCACTGGGTACCCACAACAACTACTGATGTCATATTATTTTGATAACGGACAGCTCCACCTTTACGAGGCTGTCCCCACCTTTCTTGAAAAACTTCACGGTGGGAATTTCACCCACAAGTTTTGCGTTACATTTTATTATATCAGAAAAGAGACTAATTGTTCAACGATGAAAGCGTTTATATCAAAATATTCTGACAGTTACAACCAAGATTGCAACTAATTTCTTACTATATATTTTTAATCTCACATCTTATGTAGAGCTCCCAACTATTTTATGACTAAATTATTATAGCAGTTATTTAACCTTCTTCATAATATAATCGTTTAACTGCTTTTGATTCTTTAAAACTATTGTTTTGTCAGGATACTTTTTTACAACAACTTTAAATTTCGTTACATTCTTTTGTGAATGTCCATCTAATAGAATCCATTTCACAAATTCGAAATCGAATTTTTCATTACAATTTTCCGCCATGCTAGGACGCGTCCGCCCCTTGTATTTTAAATATCTCCTAAAAGCCCGATAGAGACAATTAACTCTATTAAAGTTGAAATATATAATACAGTCAGCTTCTCTCATACGTTCTTCATAAAGACAAGTCGAGTAATTCCCTTCGATAATCCAATCCTTTTGTAACATAAATTTTGAGATATCATCAGTCATTTCATTAACTGTCCGCTCTTTCCAGTTTGATGTGAAATGAATTTTATCTAAATGAAGCACCTCACAATTGTAGTGTTGACCTAGAAAACTTGCCAAAGTCGACTTTCCAGAACCACTATAGCCAATGATTGCAATTTTCAACACATGTCTCCTTTTTCAATTCTGTTTCCTGACTAATATCATAACACAAAGCATATATCTTAGAAGGAATTATCGTTTGGACAAGCCAGCACGTAAAGTTCTGTTTAAAGTGAGTTCTTTCTTAGAAAAATAAAAAAGAGACCTACAATCAAGTCTCTTTTCGATATTAGACTGCCCCCTACAGGGCTCGAACCTGTGACCCATGGATTAAGAGTCCACTGCTCTACCAACTGAGCTAAGGAGGCTGGATGCTGTATTGGTACCGATGATCCACGGTTTGTATTGAACCCGCGACGTAAAAAAGCAGGTGGGCGACTCGCTACTAACTTCAGTTGCTTCTGGGTGAGCCAGCATGCACACTGTTAATAGACCTCTGTCTCCCGATAATACAAAAATTAGTCGGTCAACACTTATATGTGGATTCGTATACCACAGCAATTTCTATGTTTTTATAATACCACTTTTGAAAATTATTGCAAGAGGAAAAATCAATTTTTTTGCAATCGTTTTCGTTGATCCCTCTCGTATTACCTAGATAACTTATCGATCCGTTCTTTATTAGCTCTAAGAGCTCTTTCATATTTCCCGGTTTCATTGGGTTGGAAATAATTCACACCTCTTAATTTATCTGGAAGATATTGTTGTTTGACCCACTTTTCAGGATAAGCATGGGGATACTTGTAATCTTGTGCATTGCCCAGTTCCTTGCTTCCAGCATAGTGTCCATCTCTCAAATGACGAGGAATAGGTAAATTCCCTGATTTTCTAAGGTCTGCCAAGGCAGCATCCATAGCCATATAAGCCGAATTCGACTTAGGAGATAAAGCTAAGTCAACAACTACATTGGCAATCAAAATACGTGCCTCTGGGAAACCCACCTTCTGTGCAGCTTCCAGAGCCGTGACCGTGTGAACTTGCGCATCGGGATTGGCTAAACCAATATCCTCGTAAGCAATCACTGTCAATCGACGGGCTAAACTAGGAAGATCTCCTGCTTCAACCAAACGTGCTGCATAATGAAGACTGGCGTTAACATCAGAGCCTCGAATAGATTTTTGCAAGGCAGAGAGCACATCATAGTGTCCATCACCATCTTTATCCATAGTGATATAACTACGCTGTAAGCTATTTTCCACTGTATCTAAAGTAATATGGCGAAGCCCATCTTCTGAAGCTGGCGTCGACATGACAGCTAAATCTAAGGAATTATAAGCCGAACGTAAATCTCCATTAGTAGCTGTAGCAATAAAGTCTAGAGCATCCTCATCTAACTGGACATCAAAGTCAAAGCCACGCTCCTTGTCCTCTATAACACCTTGGATAGCTTCCTTAATATCCTCGTTAGAGAGGGGTTCCAACTCAAATATTTGTACACGGCTACGAATGGCTGGTGTGACAGAAAAAAACGGATTCTCCGTTGTAGCCCCAATCATGATAATATTACCATTCTCTAAGAGTGGTAATAAAAAGTCTTGTTTAGCTTTATCCAAACGATGAATCTCATCTAGAAGCAGAACTAAGCCACCTGAAAATTTAGCCTCTTCCGCAATTTCCTGTAGGCGTTTCTTGCTATCAACAGTAGCATTAAAGGTTCTAAAGGCATATTTTGTTGTTCCTGCAATAGCACTAGCTATTGAGGTCTTCCCGATTCCAGGTGGCCCGTAGAGAATCATTGACGACAGCATATTCGCTTCTACCATACGGCGAATAATTTTACCCTCACCAACCAAATGCTTCTGGCCAATCACCTCTGAAATTGTACGTGGACGCATACGTAGAGCAAGATTATCTGGCATCTTCTCTCCTTTTTTAACTGATTTTTTCTTATTATAATAAGCATATACTATTTTGTTATAAAAAGAAATTATAAATAGTTCTTGTCAAACCTAAATTCTTATGATAGAATGTTTTGGTATGTGGTGCTAGCACATCCGTAATAAATTCTACCTAGGAGGAAAACACGAAATGGCTAAAGTATGTTACTTTACAGGACGTAAAACTGTTTCTGGAAACAACCGTTCACACGCTATGAACAAAACTAAACGTGCCGTTAAACCTAACCTTCAAAAAGTTACTATCCTTGTTGATGGTAAACCTAAAAAAGTTTGGGCTTCAGCTCGTGCGCTTAAATCTGGTAAAGTTGAACGCGTTTAATCTTATTGGATATTAAGAGAGATGACTTTAGTCATCTCTTTTTTTGTTCATCGTCTTTCCCTTTTGACTATACTTATGTTATAATAAAGAACTAACAGATAATTCTTATAGAAAGAAGGTGTCAGTATGGGATTTACAGATGAAACTGTTCGTTTCAACCTAGACGACGGTAGCAAAGATGAAATCAGTAATACTTTGACAAATGTCTACCGTTCGTTGGCTGAGAAAGGTTATAATCCTATCAACCAAATCGTCGGTTATGTTCTGAGCGGTGACCCTGCTTATGTTCCGCGTTATAATGACGCCCGTAACCAGATTCGTAAATACGAACGTGATGAAATCGTTGAAGAACTCGTTCGCTATTATCTTAAAGGAAATGGAATTGACCTCTAATGCGAGTAATGGGACTTGATGTTGGCTCAAAAACAGTAGGAGTTGCGATTAGTGATCCCCTCGGTTTTACAGCCCAAGGCGTTGAAATTATCAAAATTGACGAGGAGGCTGAAGAGTTTGGTTTTGACCGACTAGGCGAGCTCGTTAAAGAATATAAGGTAGAAAAATTTGTTGTTGGTCTTCCTAAAAATATGAATAACACTGAAGGACCACGTGTTGAGGCAAGCAAAGCTTATGGTGACAAAATCAGGGAAACCTTTGGAATTCCTGTAGATTACCAAGATGAGCGCTTGACAACTGTTCAAGCCGAGCGTATGTTAGTTGAACAAGCAGATGTCAGCCGTGGTAAACGTAAAAAAGTTATTGATAAATTAGCTGCCCAACTTATTCTACAAAACTACCTCGATCGAATGTTTTAAGAAAGTGTAATAGAGACCTAATAGCCATGCGAAAATCTAGTAAACTGCCAGGCAAATATACTAGATTTTCATCACTATTCAGCGCTCTCTTCAAAAAGGAGAACAATATGTCACACAATCACGACCACAACCATGATCATGAAGTCATCACTTTAGTAGACGAACAAGGAAATGAAACACTTTTTGAAATCTTGTTGACTATTGATGGACGCGAAGAATTTGGTAAAAACTATGTTCTTTTGGTACCAGCTGGTGCTGAAGAAGATGCTAATGGAGAAATCGAGATCCAAGCATACTCATTCACTGAAAATGAAGATGGTACTGAAGGCGACCTTCAACCAATCCCTGAAGATTCAGATGCTGAATGGGATATGATTGAAGAAGTTTTCAATAGTTTCATCGACGAAAACTAAAAAATAATCAATGCCATAGTCAAAGAAATGACTTGTTCAAAAGAGATTGGGATATTGTATCTCAGTCTCTTTTTTAGATATTTTTTCTTAAATGTAAGAAATTAGAGGAAAATTGACTAAATGATATTATCTGATATACTTTAAATAAGACAATTAGGGGATAAGACCCTTTTATTTATAACTTTCTAAATGTCAACAAAGGAGTTTAATTGTGAGTCCATACAACAAAGACAATACTTTAGATTCAAGTGGCTACCAAGGTTATCATCGAAGCCACCATCGATCTCATACACAAGATAATCAATCCGAAAAGATTGAAGTGACAATTCAGGGACAAACAGAAGATTCTAATTCTTCTCAAACAGAGAAAAAAACTAAGATTTCAATTCCACGGAAGCATAAAGGTCATATCCTGATTCTCAGTTTGATTTTGAGTATTTTTAGTATATCAGTTCCCTGCTTTACAGACTTTGCCAATAATATACAGTCTCAAAACCTTTACATTGCAAAAATGTTTGCCAATGGTAGCTTACCTTACTCTGACTTTTTTGCGACAGGTGGGTTCTTTTATTACTTCCTAGTTTCTCTGGCTTTCCGTTTAGGATCAACTCTTTGGCTGATTCCTATTCAATGCCTTACCTACTATCTTTCTGGAAGTTACCTTTACAAGACTGTCATGCACATGACAAATAAGAAGGAAATTGCCACTCTAATTAGTATTATTTTCTATGTCACTAATGGAACAATAGGCTTTGGTGGACTCTACCCTATCCAATTTGCTATGCCTTTTGTCCTAGGTGCCATCTTCTTCTTAACTCGTTACTTTGCGGGTCACAGTCGTGATGAAGCCTTTATTCTTTACGGCTTCGCTGGCACTGCGGGAGCTCTTTTTGAAGCTCGAACTCTTATTTTCTGGATATTGTCACTTGTGACAATCTTCGTTTACAACCTTGTCAACAAACACTTTGCTCGTGGTTTTTATCAAGTTCTTTGTATTATTTTTGGTAACATTCTAGTATTGTATCTATGTCTTTACTTTATCCTAAATTTACAAATTACGTCGGACTATATTAACCAAGTTTTGGTTTACAACTTTACACAACTCGCTATAGAAAAAAATGACTTCCTACTTACGTTAGCTTACCAAAGTTTTGCTGTTATAGGCTCTGGATTACTTATTGGTGCACTGACTACAAGCAACCACCTTATGGGCGATGCTAAAGATAAGAGTATCAAGTGGGTACTACTCCTTAGTTTTATCTTTACAGTGGTTTACAGCTTGTTCTCTCAAAGTTTTGGACTTTACAGTATTCTCAACATCGTACCTTATGGTCTAGTCTTGACAGCACTTTCTTTAGATGATGCTATTAAAAAGAGAGCAGAGCGAACTTCTCACCGACGTCGTAATGGTAACCATATTCACACACTTAAAGTTTTTGATATCTTCCTTAGTCGTAATTACTTCTTACCTATTGCAGTCTTTGCATTTGCTTTAGCGATGCCAATCATTATGTTCCTATTTAATTTAGGAAATAATACTGAACGTAGTACTGTTGCAAATTACCTCGCTAAAAATACCAAAAAAGATGAAACTATCTACGTTTACGATTCATCAGCAAAAATTTATTTGGAAAGCGGTCGTAAAGCAGCCTCACAATTTGTTCTTCCAAAACTTAATACAGCTAAATCAAGTCATCAAAAGGCTCTTTTAGACACTCTTATTCAGGATTCTGCACAATATATCGTTGTCCAGCAAGATACGCAATTGCCTTCTGAGGTTAAATCGACACTTTCAAAAAACTATAAAAAAGCACCTTTAAAAGGCGTTGAACGATATACTGTCTATGTCCTAAAATAGTTAGAAAAATCAATATATAGTGGTTGAGATAAAAATGTACCACAATATATTGATTTTTTTTTACCTAGTGCTATAATTAGTAACGAGGTGATTTTTAGATGATTACATTAGAAAAAGAAAAGGTTACAGTCAACCCCGATATCAAAGTTATCAAACGCGATGGGCGTATGGTTACTTTTAATTCAAGTAAAATATATGAAGCTATTCTCAAAGCAAGCAAAGCTATTACACCTATCACACCATTAATTGAGACTAAATTGGAGGGAATTGCCAACCGTGTTGTGGCCGAAATCAATGATCGCTTCTCTCACAATATTAAAATATATGAAATCCAAAGCATAGTAGAGCATGAGTTACTCGAAGCTAACGAATACGCTATCGCTCAAGAATACATTAACTACCGTACCAAACGTGATTTTGAGCGTTCTCAGGCTACTGACATCAATTTTACCATTAACAAACTGGTTAATAAAGATCAGGCTGTTGTCCATGAAAATGCCAATAAGGATAGTGATTTATACAATACACAACGTGATTTAACCGCAGGTATTGTTGGAAAATCTGTAGGACTTAAGATGCTTCCTCCACACGTGGCAAACGCTCATCAAAAGGGAGATATCCATTTCCACGATTTAGACTACAGCCCTTACACACCTATGACCAACTGTTGTTTGATTGACTTCAAAGGCATGTTGGCAAATGGTTTTAAAATTGGTAACGCTGAAGTTGAAAGTCCTAAATCCATTCAAACTGCAACAGCTCAAATTTCACAAATCATCGCAAATGTTGCCTCTAGTCAATATGGTGGCTGTACTGCAGACCGTATCGATGAGTTTTTAGCTCCTTACGCAGAACTTAACTACAAAAAACACTTAGCTGATGCTAAAGAGTGGGTAGCTGAAGAAAAACGTGAAGATTATGCACGCGCCAAAACGCGTAAAGATATCTACGATGCTATGCAATCTCTTGAATACGAGATTAATACGCTTTTCACTTCGAATGGACAAACTCCCTTTACCTCTCTCGGTTTCGGTTTAGGGACAAACTGGTTTGAGCGTGAAATCCAAAAGGCTATCCTACAAGTTCGTATTTTAGGACTTGGCTCCGAGCACCGTACAGCCATTTTCCCTAAACTCATTTTTACCTTAAAACGTGGACTTAACTTAGAGCCTAGCTCACCTAACTACGATATTAAGCAACTAGCTCTTGAATGTGCAACAAAGCGTATGTATCCAGATGTCCTATCATATGATAAAATCATTGAATTGACAGGTTCCTTTAAAGCCCCTATGGGATGTCGTTCCTTCCTTCAGGGTTGGAAAAACGAAAATGGCGTTGAAGTTAATTCTGGACGAATGAATCTTGGCGTAGTCACCCTTAATCTTCCTAGAATTGCCCTAGAGTCTAAAGGAGACCAAGATAAATTTTGGGAAATTTTTGAAGAAAGAATGGGAATTGCTAAAGATGCTCTTGTTTACCGAGTTGAACGTGTCAAAGAAGCTACACCTGCTAATGCACCTATCCTTTATCAGTACGGGGCCTTTGGCCAACGTCTAGGTAAATTCGATAATGTAGATCAACTCTTCAAACATCGTCGTGCAACTGTATCACTTGGTTATATTGGGCTTTATGAAGTAGCATCCGTTTTTTATGGTAGTGACTGGGAGACTAATCCAGAAGCCAAAGCGTTCACGTTAGATATCGTTAAATCTATGAAAAATGCTTGTGAAAGTTGGTCTGACGAATATGATTATCATTTCTCTGTTTATTCAACACCATCGGAAAGTTTAACAGATCGTTTCTGTCGCTTGGATACTGAAAAATTCGGTGTCGTAACTGATATCACAGATAAAGAATATTACACCAACTCCTTCCACTACGATGTCCGTAAAAATCCAACACCATTTGAAAAATTAGAATTCGAAAAAGCTTACCCAGAAGCTGGTGCAACCGGTGGATTTATCCATTATTGTGAATATCCAGTCCTCCAACAAAATCCTAAGGCACTTGAATCTGTCTGGGATTTTGCCTACGACCGTGTCGGCTATCTTGGCACTAATACTCCAATTGATAAATGCTACAAGTGTGACTTTGAAGGGGACTTCACCCCAACAGAACGTGGATTCATGTGCCCTAACTGTGGCAACACAGATCCTAAAACAGTTGATGTTGTCAAACGTACTTGTGGCTATCTAGGAAATCCACAGGCACGCCCAATGGTTAAAGGACGCCACAAAGAAATCTCTGCCCGTGTGAAACATATGAATGGTTCAACCATAAAATATGAAGGTAAACACCTTTAATAAGACCTAGAATACATTATAATAAACTAGAAGCAGCTGGATGATACCTTCCAACTGCTTTGCTTATTTCATTTTTAGAAAGGAATATAATGGGAAAATATCAATTAGATTATAAAGGTATGCAACAAGTGGAACGTTACCACGAAAAAAATGCAACCGTCAAAAACGATAAAAAAGCACGTGTCCAAGCCCTTTTGAAAAAAGCTGGAAAGAAGAAATAATATGATTTTACGCCGACCGACATTAGCAGATAAAGAAACCATTCTTAACATGATGACAGAGTTCGAAGAGACCCAGTCGGCCCACGACGGCGGCTTTTGGGATGCTGAGAACTTTGATTATGAGGAGTGGCTAGAAACTAGCCAGAATAAAGAATTGGGAATAGGATTGCTGGAAAATCGTGTTCCATCAATTCAGTTCGTATCATTTGATAAATCAGGCCATGCTTTAGGTTTTTTGAATCTACGGCTGAGACTAAATGAGGGATTGCTGAATCATGCTGGCCATATTGGCTACTCCATCCGTCCCTCTGAAAGGGGCAAAGGCTATGCAAAAGAAGCTCTTCATCAAGGTCTGCAAGTGGCTAAAGAAAAGAACATTCATCGTGCTCTGGTGACATGTAGCACGGAAAATCCTGCCAGCAGAGCTGTTATCTTAGCCAACGGTGGTCAACTTGAGGACATTCGTAACGAAACTGAGCGCTATTGGATAGATTTGGAGTAAAATCATGACATGGAATACACCAAAACCACAAGAATGGAAGTCTGAAGACCTTAGCCAAGGACGCATTATTGACTATAAGGCCTTTAATTTCGTTGATGGTGAAGGCGTACGTAACTCCCTTTACGTCTCTGGTTGCATGTTTCATTGCGAGGGATGCTATAACGCTGCCACCTGGTCCTTTAAGGCAGGAATTCCCTATACTAAAGAACTTGAAGAACAAATCATGAGGGATCTAGCTCAACCTTACGTACAAGGTCTCACGCTACTTGGTGGTGAACCCTTCCTAAACACAGGAATTCTCATTCCCCTAGTCAAACGCATTCGTAAGGAACTCCCGGAAAAAGATATCTGGTCTTGGACTGGTTATACTTGGGAGGAGTTGATGCTTGAAACTCCTGATAAATTAGAACTTCTTCAACTCGTTGACATTCTCGTTGACGGCCGCTTTGACATCACTAAAAAGAACCTTATGCTCCAGTTTCGAGGATCATCTAATCAACGTATTATTGATGTCAAAAAATCTCTTGATCAAGGAGAAGTCGTTATTTGGGACAAGCTAAATGACGGTCAAACCAACTATGAACAAGTCGATCGTAAAGATATGCTATAAGAAAAAGTCTGAGTTTATAACTCAGACTTTTTTAGACGATTTTAACAAAAACTAGCTCATTATTAGAGGATAAATCCTCACGATAGTTAAACTCATCAAAGGACAATTTTCGTAAAGCATTAATCGTTTGACAATTCTCCTCCATCACAGCTGTCAAGAAAGCCCCTCTTGCCTTTTTTGAAATCGTAGAGTGAGTCTTAAGAACCCCATTGCGGTCTTCCATAAAACTAACCGTAAATAACTGCTTACGAAGACTTGGACTAAAAACATCCTCGAATTCACTCGAAAGCAAAGAAACAACTGGAACTTGATTCTCCTCCAAAAATTGATCATATTCAGCACGCCAATAGCTTTTTAATGACTGACCATTAACCTTAATCTTCGTATGAAAGTCATGACGATGTTCCTGAATCGGATAAAAAGCGGGAATAATCCCATAAAAAGAAGATGTGATAAATACCTGTTGGCTTAAAAAATCTTTTTCACATGTGGATAAGTCACTACGTTTAATATGGCGATACATCAAGCCATTAAAAAGCTCTATTGCTGGATAGCTCCTTGCTTCTCCAGATAAAATGGCATCCCAGCGCTGCTTCTCTTTCTCAGCCTGCTCAGGTTTAATTTTATAAACTGTGGACAAGTCATCTGTGGATAATTTTGCTATTTCAGTTAGGATAGCTGCACTCTTTTCGGATAGTTTTTGAGACGGAACTTCCTTACTGGCCTTCATTTCTTTTGCGGTTGGAATTAAAAATCTAATCATACTGATATTGTAAAGTCAAGCAGGCATTTCGTCAAGAATTCTCTCCAACAAAAAAGAAGCTAACGTTCGTCAACTTCCTTTTTTGTTAGTCATCTAAATCAACAAAACGACCTAGAATATGTACATTTTCTGCGATGGAGACAAAGGCTTTGGGATCTGCCTTTCTCATATAATGCTTGAAGTCAGTATACTCTTCACGCGTAATAATCGCCAGTAATACTGCTTTCTTTTCGTGATTATAAGTCCCTTCCGCATCATTAATCATCGTTACTCCACGGTGGAGTTTTTTCTGAATCATTCGTACAACTGGGTCGGGATTACTTGTGACAATCATAGCCTGCATTTTCTTTTGTTTTGTGAAAATCGCATCTGTTACTCGGCTTGAGACAAAAATTGTCACCATTGAATAAAGGGCATATTTCCAACCAAAAAGTATACCTGCAAAAATCATGATAATCCCGTTGACAATCAAGGAGATATTTCCAACATCACGACCCGTTTTCTTACGAATAGTAAGACTGACGATATCTGTTCCTCCACTAGAGATACGTGATTTTAGACCGAAACCAATCCCTGTTCCCATGACCAGACCACCAAAAATAGCATTAATCAATGGATCCTCCGTTAAGGTCACATGAGGTATCGCCTGAATAAAAAGGGAGCTCATTGTTACCGTAATGAAGGTGAAGATGGTAAATTTGTGACCAATCTTATACCAAGCTAAAATCAAAAGTGGAATATTAATCGCATAGAAAGTCAATGATACTGGTATCTCAAAACTCAAAGTTCTAACACTCAATGCCGATAAAACCTGTGCCAAACCTGTTGCTCCACTGGAGTAAACATGTCCAGGTTGAAAAAAGAAATTAACGGCGATTGACGATAAGAGCCCGTAAAGTAAAGAAGCTGAGACTTTTTCAGTATATTTTTCACGGGAAATACTACGTGCAGCCTGCAAAACGCCCATTTTCTTCGCAGACTTTTTCGCTACAAATTTAACATGTTTATGAAGAGGTGCTTTATTCATTTTCTAAATCTACATGAAGGGCAAGTTCTTCCAACTGTTTATCAGCCACAAGACTTGGAGCCTGAGTCATAGGATCTGATGCCTTATTATTTTTAGGGAAGGCAATCACTTCACGAATATTATCTTTACCTGCAAGAAGCATGACGAAGCGGTCGAGACCGATAGCCAAACCACCATGTGGTGGGAAACCATAGTCCATAGCTTCAAGAAGGAATCCAAATTGCTCATAGGCTGATTCTTCAGAGAAACCAAGGGCTTTCAACATACGTTCCTGTAGGTCTTTATGATTGATACGTAGACTACCCCCACCAAGCTCATAACCATTCAAGACAATATCATAAGCTACAGCACGTACCTTGGAAAGATCCCCTTCAAGCTCTGCTTCAGAATCTTCTGTTGGCAAAGTAAATGGGTGGTGAGCAGACATATAGCGTCCTTCTTCTTCAGACCACTCAAACATTGGCCAATCAACAACCCAAAGGAAGTTGAATTTAGTGTTGTCAACCATGTCAAGTTCTTTAGCAATTTGATTACGTAAAGCACCTAGTGTGTTATTAGCGATTTCAAGGGTATCTGCTACAAAAAGAACTAGATCATTCTCTTCGAGGTGTAAAGCATTTGTCAACTTATCTTCAATACTTGTCAAGAATTTAGCAACTGGACCTGCTAGAGCTCCATCAGTCATCTTAACCCAAGCAAGACCTTTAGCGCCGAATTGTTTGGCAAACTCTGTCAACTTGTCAATACTTTTACGTGAGTATTTGTCTGCATTTCCTTTGACAACAATCGCCTTAACAGCTGGCGCCTCAGCAAACACTTTGAAGTCTACACCTTTGACAACCTCTGTCAAGTCTTGTAAAAGCATGTCAAAGCGTGTATCTGGCTTGTCAGAACCATAGTTATTCATGGCATCATCATAAGACATTCGTGGGAATGGTAGTGTAACTTCAATTCCTTTAGTTTCTTTCATAACCTTAGCAATCAAGCCTTCTGTAATATCTTGGATTTCTTGCTCATTAAGGAATGACGTTTCCAAGTCAACTTGTGTAAACTCAGGTTGACGGTCTCCACGCAAATCTTCATCACGGAAACACTTAACAATTTGATAGTAACGGTCAAAGCCAGCATTCATCAATAATTGCTTAGTAATTTGAGGACTTTGAGGAAGAGCATAAAAGTGACCTTGGCTAACTCGGCTTGGAACCAAGTAATCACGAGCACCTTCTGGTGTAGATTTTGTCAACATTGGTGTTTCAACATCGATAAATTCCAAGTCATCAAGATAATTACGGATAGCGTGGGTTACCTTTGCACGGAGCTTAAAGTTTTCCAACATCTCTGGACGACGAAGATCCAAGTAGCGGTAACGCATACGTGTATCATCACTAGCCTCAACACCATCTTTGATTTCAAATGGTGTTGTTTTGGCAGCATTAAGGACTTTAAGGTCTTCAACTTTAAGCTCGACAGCACCTGTAGGCAAATTAACATTAGCTTGTTCACGCGCTTCAACAGTTCCTGTTACTTCAATAACAAATTCGCTACGCAAGCTTTCAGCTGTTTCAACAACATTAGCATCCGCATTTTCAGGGTTAACAACCAACTGCATCAAACCTTCACGGTCACGAAGATCGATAAAAATCAAACCTCCGAGGTTACGACGGCGAGATACCCAACCTTTCAAAGTAATAGTAGTTCCGATGTGTTCACTACGAACACGTCCGGCATACATAGAACGTTCCATAAATACACTTCTTTCGTTAATTTTTTAGTCTTAACTATTATAGCAAAAAGCCCATCAAAACCCCACCCATTTCAGGTTAGAATTTTAATAGACTTTCTTTTTTATAAAACTATTTGCCAAATTGTTTCAACAAATCACTAGTATCCACGTAATCCTCAGCAAACTCTTCAAAATCTTCAAAACGATAATCAGCTGTTTCTAAGTCAAGTAAACTATTCCAACGGAATCCGTAAACATCTTCAATGATAACACTAAGTTCATCAGTTTCCTCGTCTACCTGCCATCCCAAATAACGTTCCTGAGTTTCAAAACTCAAGACCACATCTTGACAGTCTTGACGCCAAACTTGACCAAGTAATTGCTGGCACATCGCATGATCACCTGCAGGCTCATCATTGAACCAAGTAATGTCATGTTTATCAAGAAAGGCAATCAACTGCCAAAACTGTTGTTGGAAACGAATGGGCATACTACGATCAAAAGCCAAACTGAACTTTTCACTCCGTTTGAGCATATCAACTATACTAACCATATGCCCCCTACTTTTCTAACTGTTCGAGGACTGCAGCAAAGTTTTTAGTTAGCTCTTCGAAACTTACAGTAACTTCCTCACGAGTAGCATTATTTTTGACATTGACCTGACCTGACTCCACTTCACTCTCACCTAATGTGATAACCATCTTGGCCTTGAAGGTATCTGCTGACTTAAATTGCGCCTTAATCTTACGTCCAAGGTAATCACGTTCAGCCTTAAATCCTTGATAGCGGATAGCTTGAACTAACTCAAGAGCTTTGCCATTGGCACCTGAACCAAGTACTGCAATGTAAACATCCAGACTTTCTTCCACCGGAAGCTCAATACCTTGTTTATCAAGAACCAAAAGCAAGCGTTCTAAACCAAGTCCAAAACCAAAACCAGCTGTTTCTGGACCACCGAAGTATTCAACCAAACTATCATAACGACCACCTGCACAGATTGTCAATTCAGACTTATCAATAGTGGTAATAAATTCAAAAATCGTGTGGTTATAGTAATCAAGACCACGTACCATATTAGTATCAATCACGTAAGGAATGTTAAGACTATCGAGCATAGTACGTACTTCGTCAAAGTGCGCTTGACTTTCTTCATCTAAATAATCAAGGATAGATGGAGCATTTTCAACGGCAACCTTATCCTCTTTTTCTTTTGAATCGAGTACTCGCAAAGGATTTTCATCCAAACGACGTTGACTATCTTTTGACAAACTTTCACGCATTGGTGTCAAATAGTCAATCAAGGCCTGACGATAAGCCAGACGACTCTCAGTATTTCCAAGGCTATTCAAATGAAGGGTAACATCCTTAATGCCAAGCGTATTAAAGAGTTGGTAGGCCATAGCAATGGTTTCAACATCTGTTGCAGGATTTTTTGATCCAAAGCACTCTACACCTAGTTGGTGGAACTCGCGCAAGCGTCCTGCTTGAGGACGTTCATAACGGAACATTGATCCAATATAATAAACTTTAACAGGTTTTTGTACCTCTGGCGCAAAGAGTTTGTTTTCTACATAAGAGCGTACAACTGGTGCTGTCCCTTCTGGACGAAGTGTAATATGACGGTCTCCCTTATCATGAAAATCATACATTTCCTTAGTAACGATGTCAGTTGTATCACCTACTGAACGTGAAATGACCTCGTAATGTTCAAACATAGGTGTACGAATTTCACCATAATTGTATTTCTTAAATGTTTCACGTGCAACATTTTCCACGTACTGCCATTTGGCACTATCCGCAGGTAAAATATCCTGCGTTCCCTTAGGTTTTTGAAGTTTCATAATGATGATACAGGCCTCAAATAGACCTGCCCTCCTTTTCCGTTATTACAGATATAATCACTCTATTCTATCATAATTTATACAGCTTTTGGGAAATGGTGGAGGATTTTTCAACGTAAGAAAGAAACAGACCTCTTTGCCCGCCACAATGATTAATCTTCTGTCCTGCCTCTTTATAGTTCATGACACTTCCTTTCTATATTCATAAAAAGAGAGAACAAGCTGAGCCTGTTCCCTGAACTTTCTCTATTATGACCAAACCTTATCAGTAATAGTTTTAATCAATTGCAATTTATTCCACTCGTCTTGCTCAGTCAAGATGTTACCTTCTTCAGTTGAGGCAAAACCACATTGAGTTGAAATCCCAAGGTTCTTAAGTGGTACAAGTTCAGCCGCTTCATGGATACGATCAATGACAGCATCTACATTTTCCAAGTTAGGATCCTTAGAAGTAATCACACCAAGTACCAATTCAACATGGTCACGGTTATTCCAAATCGTTGGAAGTGGTGCGAAGCTACCTGAACGCGCATCATCATATTCCAAGAAGAAAATATCATAGTTCAATTGACCAAGATACTTAGCTACTGAATCATAGCCACCTTCAAAAAGGTACGTAGACTTAAAGTTCCCACGACAAATGTGAGTAGCCAAAGTCAAATCTTCTGGAAGACCTTTCAAAGCTTTATTGATAGTGTACACATCATCCTCAGCAATTTTTGCCAACTCAGCTGTTTTATCAGGATTATTTTTTTCATTCTCAAACTGTTGAATCAAATAACCCCAAGTTGTATCATCCAATTGCACATAACGTGCACCCAAATCGTAGAAATGTTGGATGGTATCATGATAAGCTTTAGCCAAATCATCAAGAAAATCAGTCCATGAATCATAGTAGTCTGCATAAAGATCACTACGGTGGTCACGGTTAATGATAAGTGATGGGCTTGGAATAGTTACTTTTGGAGTAATTCCTTCAGGAGTCACTGATTTAAGATATTCAAAGTCACGATAGAAAGGATGATTAGGATTTTCAGCAATTTTACCATTGATACGAACGTTAGTTGTACGTGTCTTAGCTCCATGGAATTTATATGAATCCTCTTGTTGGTAAGCTTCAAAACCAGTTAAATTCCATAGAAAATCAAGGTGCCACCAAGAACGACCAAATTCACCATCAGAAACGACTTGAAGGCCATTTTCTATCTCATGATGAACCAATTCCTTAACCAATTCATCTTGCACTTTCAGTAATTCTTCTTGCGAAATCTCACCATTGGCAAATTTTTCACGTGCTTCTTTTAGAGCTTGTGGACGAAGGTAAGAACCAACATGATCAAAATGATAATGTACTTTACTCATAGTTATTTACTCCTTTTTATTCTTTCATTTAATGTTATAATAAGCCTATTCTAGCACTTGCCGTTATAGCTGTGAAATATGTATTTACTATCAATTTATATAACTTTTAACTATATATGTTGATAAAAAGTTTTTGTCAAGTAACTTTACTTTACAAAAAAGATATGTTATTCTGTTATAGTTGATTTAAAATCAAGAACATAAATATTAATTCGGAGGAAATAAAGAAATGGCAGTACCTGCACGTCACACTTCAAAAGCGAAGAAAAACAAACGTCGTACACACTACAAATTGACTGCTCCATCAGTACAATTTGACGAAACAACTGGAGATTACTCACGTTCACACCGTGTATCACTTAAAGGATACTACAAAGGACGTAAAATCGCTAAAGCTAACGCAGCTAAATAATAGAAGGGAGATACCATGCGCGTAAATATTACACTTGAACACAAAGAATCTGGTGAACGCTTGTACCTTACTTCAAAAAACAAACGTAACACTCCAGACCGTCTTCAATTGAAAAAATACTCACCAAAATTGCGTAAACACGTAATCTTTACTGAAGTTAAATAAGGTTTCATTACATTTCAGTGCACGCTGAAAAAGCTTGATTTTATAGGGTTTTTGAAACATTGAATTTCACTATAAATCATTTGAAATCAGTTCTATGGCAACCTTTTTGGCAACCTTTTTTGAAAGTATAAAAAAGAAAGTCATCAATCGAAGAATAGAATGTCCTAGATTTTTTCTAGGATTTTTGCTTTCTCTTGGTACTTTTAGAAATAAATGTTATAATGAGAATAGGAAAAGGAGCTGAGCGGGAACTCAACTCCTATGTAGAACCGTTTAAGACGGTGGCTCGTATAACAGATTTAATCCGTCCTACTCGCTCAAAAGTGGGGACGGATTATTTTTTGTCGTTGTCCTTGAAGATTTTATAGCACAAACCTATTAAACCAATGACAAAACTGCCAAATGTTAACATAGTTTGCACCACTTCAAATGCGGTCAACCAAGGCTACCTCCTTTCTGTCAGATTTTGATGAGTTGCCCATAGGCATCACCTCACTTTCAGAAACAGTAGCCACCGTCTTCACTTTTCTACAATGAACATTATAACATATTGCAAAAACTCTTCCTACACTTTAATGTAAGAAGAGTTTCTTTTTAGTTGTTTCTATTTTTTAAGTATTGTATTAAATACTTAATTAAATGGTAACCTAAAATAGATACTACTATAATTCCTATTATCCAGATTACAACTGTCATTAGTCCACCTAAGAAAGAAATAAGGCCAGTAATAATAGCATCTCTATTAAAATAAATAATCGCTAAAGGTATCAGCGCAAGTACGCACCCACAACCTGTACATCCTGGTTCATCACTGACTTCCTGAATTACTATCGCCATGAGTTATCTCCTAATTCTTCCGTTTACGTTTACCTACGTATCCAATCCCTAGTCCTGCAATCATATTTGCACCAAACAAACCAAGTAGTGATTCTTGTGAACCTGTGTTTGGTAGTGCTTTTGCACGTTCAACACGTGAGTAAGTGGTCTTGTCGTCAACTTGTGTCACTCCTGCCTGCTTCACAGCACCAGTAGAAGATACCCCATTGTCAGCCGTAGGAACAACTACCCTAGATACAGTGCCATCGTTGTTAAGAGTATAATGAGTACCCCCAATAGCGATAGACCCATCAGCGTTCTTAACTGCTTTAGTACCATCTACTACGTCAATGACATCACCGTTAGCATCGACTACCTGTACGACAACACCACCATTTGCAACGATAGCATCAGCCTTATCTTTAAGAGCCTGCAAACGCTGAACTTCAGCCTCAGCCTTATCTTGTTCAGCTTTCAAGGTTGCCAAACGGAGGTATTCTACGTTCTTAGCGTTTGAGTCTTTCTTAAGAGTTTCGTAACGCTCCCTAGCAGTCTCAAGCTCAGCACGAAGTACACTAGACTTAGCCTTGGCGTCAGCAAGCTTAGAATTCAAGTCAGCCAATACCGTAGCCTTATTAGCCAATTTAGTAGCAAGGTCGTCAGCCTTAGCACTAGCAGTGACAAAGTTTGTCTTAGCAACTCCCTGATTAGTATGAGCGTCTGTAAAAGCTGTTTGAGCAACTGCTACAGCCTTAGAAAGAATCTCAAGAGTTTCTTTCTCTTTAGCAAGTACCCCTTTAGCCATAACGTCTGATTTCTTAGCTTCAGCAAGTACACTCTTAGCTACTTCCAAAGCCTTGGACTTGTCTGCTGCACTAGCCTTAGCCAAAGCAAGAGTTTCCTTAGCAGTCTGAAGAGAGGCTTGGTCTGATTCAAGTTGAGTCTGAGCATCAGCCAACGCTTTCTCAAGACCTGGAATATCTACAGTACCCCCTACCAAATCAGCCAAACGTTTCTGAGCTGTAGCAAGAGCTTCCCTAGCAGTGTTATAAGCAGTCTCAGCAGTAGCTACCTTAGCCTTAGCATCTTGGTTAGATTTAACAGTCTTATCATAGTCTGCCTGAGCCTTAGCAACTGCTACATCATCCACAACTGTACGTTCAACGTCCTTATAGACTGGAGTTACAGTTTCTTTAGGGTTTTTAAGTGTTTGATAAGGGTTGCTAATAGCCTTACCGTAAGCATTACCTAACACAGTATAAGTTTTCGGTGCACGGTCAACCATACCATTAAAAATATCTGTGAAACCAAGATCAACACCTGCCGTAGTAGAAGTACCCTTAAGACCAAGAACTTCCATAGCTAGATCAAAGTTATCAGAACGCTTACCATCAACACCACCATAAGCGTTACCAAGATACCCCTTGCCCTCAAAACCAAAGAGCTGATTACCCAAATTAGCAAAAATCTTAGCTTTCAACTCAGCCATAGTCTGCTTACGACCATCGTTGTTATCATAGTTTACGCTATTAGCAGGCTCCTGCCCAATAATAGTCGTATCTTCTGAGTCGGTACTCTTAACAGCGTTCATCAATGTTGTACCGTTAACCTTCAAAGGATTGCTAGGGTTAGACATAGAATTCCAAAAACCATTAGCCTCTAGCTGAGCATTATTCATGCCTTTGTAATCTGGGAACCTTTTGTTAAAGATAGAAGTCACTACCTTCTTAGCCTCAGCAACACTTTGATCGGTTACAGTTACTAAATTAGTACCCACTTTAAATCGAACATCATTAAGCAAAGCAGTGTAGAACAAAGCCAAATCAGTTAACTGGCTGTCAGAAAGATTGTTAACATCCAACTTAGTCGTAGCATCTGTGTTAGCGAAAGACATGTCCTTAACCCATGATTTATAACTAGAGGAAGCAGGTCCTGAAACAATATCTAATCTATTCCCGTTTTTATCACCTTTCTTGATAGCGTCCTTAACAGCCTGAACAGACCCCGTACCCTTAGCAAGGGCTTTAATGGCAACCAAATACTCCTGATTTACAACAATACCATTAGTCTCTAAGAAGTTAGAATAAGCAACACCCTTGTTTAGGGATACCCCATCAGCCGTAACAGCTGTGATTTCGCCTACCTTAACAGGCTCTACTACAACCTTACCCTTCTTAGCCTCATCAAGAGCAGACTTAGCAGAAGTTTCCATCGCTTGAGTACCTTCTTGGGCTCCTTTAGCAGTATCATACGCTTTAGAAGAGCTTTCAACAGTACCCTCAGCAGTAGCTACAACGGATTTCTGGTCTTTGATTGCTTGTTCCTTGTTAGATACAGACAACTTAGCTGCCTCAAGAGAGTTCTTAGCAGATTTTACACTAGTAGTATCCCCTGCAACCTTTGCAGTCAAATCCTTAACATCCTGCTCCAACTTAGCAGTGTCAGAAGTAGCCGAAAGAGCCTCTACTTTCTTCTCAGCATCATCAATGGCACTCGCAGTTTTTTCAACATTTGACTCAGCTTTAGCAATTACGTCTTTCTGAGCCTCAGCTTTGCTAGTAGCATCAGTAAGACTATTCTCAGCACTTGCCGTAGCTGTTGTAGCTTGGTCTAGTGTTTCTTTAGCTTTCGCTTGATCTGATTTAGCTTGTTCAACTATCTCAGGTGTAACTTTCTCAACCTCTGTAATTTGGTTATTTAAACCAGAAATAGTGCTTTGGTTATCAGCAACAGCCTTCTCAGCACTAGCAACAACACCCTCTTGAGCGTTCAATGCTTGATTAGCCTGGTTAGCTACAACCTTAGCATCAGCAACTTGTTGAGCCGTAACTTCAGTAGTCTTTGCTACTGGGGCTGTTTCAGCCTTAGCATCTTTCGCAACCACTTCTACATTACCTGCAGTAGTATTAGCTGGGGCTGTCTCATCAGCACTAACGACAGATACCCCACCAGCAACCGACAGCGCCAATACAGACACTACCGCACCAGTACGCAACTTCTTAATAGAGCCATGACCCTGAACTTTGTCTTTAAACATGAATGTTTTCTCCTTTTTCATTAACTATCTTAAAAGACTGTTTCACTGGAATTATACCACACTATACAGTCTTTTGTATACTATTGATATATATTGTTCAGTCTCCTAAGGGTGGTAACTTTCATGAAGTAACCTTGTATGATGATAGAGAGGTATCGTCATGACAAATAATAATAGTTTAAAAGAGTTTGTAGCTAAACAAATCAGACATTTAAGGCTGGAAAAAGGACTAACACAAGAGTATCTAGCAGAAAAAGCCGATCTTGGCTTTAACTACATTTACCGTTTAGAAAGCAAACAGTTAAACGTTAAAATAGATACTATAGAGAAAATTATGAAGGCATTACAAGTTGATGTCAGCACCTTTTTTAATGTAGAAACACAAGATAGAGAAACAGAGTTTACTAAACTCATTGAAGATATTGAAAATCTTCCTAAAGAAAAAAGAGAGCCAACAATCAAAGCTCTCAGAGACATATTAAAACAGATAGAGTGAGCCAAGTCTAAAATGACTTGGCTTTTTTGTACGCTCTAATTTAAGTAGTTGTCAAAGCCATTTCGTTCTTGAACTGACCTAATGAAATTTTCTACATTATCCCAATCCTCCCAATCCTGAACAATTCGGAACAAAGGTAAACGCTCAGCTACTTGAGAAAATATAGCAATTGTATCTTCCGATTCAAAAATTGTTTCAACAAGAGGGAGGTAGTCAAAAACTTTAGAGACTGCATCAAATTTACTAATAATTTGAAATAGATTTTCTTTCTCAGAAATAAATTTATAAAAATAACTATTCCACACTACTAATGCATAATCAGAAATCTTTGTCCCTTTACTTGGTTTTTTTACCTTTTCAAAACTTGAAGATACAGACTTTTCTAATGACGTAGATAAGCTATTTTTGGCTAATTCTTTTAAATCATTTTTTTCTAATTTATTAATAAGTATACTATTAACTTCTTCAATGGTTTTATTGTTTCCCTGCTCGATTTCATTAGTGATTTGTTCTGCGAGTTTTTCTAAGTCTGTTCTCTCCTTGTCTTGCGAATCAGGGTCAAAAGAAGTAAAAATTTCAAAATAATTATTTGAAGAAACTATGTTTCCAGACAATAGATTTTCAGCTGTTTTTTCATGAACACGAAAATTATCTACTAAATAAGCAATCTTTGCATCATAATCACCACTAATTTGTTGTTCTAATTTGAAACGTTGAAAACTTTCCATTCGGTGCATCAGATTCACAGTAACTGTTACTAACATACGTTTTTCTAACTTATTAACTTTATTAATCACAAAAAAGGACCTCCTGAGCTTGATAAACCTATTGTATCATTTATATCACTAACAATTAAATGGGTGATGAAAAGTTTATGGTAAAACGCTTTCAAACATCTTGTAATAAAGTTTTTTGCTTTCAATTAGTTATTATAGCAGGATGTGTTAAGCAAAGGCTTTAGTTAGGTAACAAAATACCGTCCAATTTTTTACAATAATAGTGTGAGGTAGCTATCACACAAAATTACATATCTTCAATAGATATAAAAAGCCGTGTATTTATTGACGTTTTCAACAAAACGGTTAGAGAAGAGGTGGCTCATGGAAGCTACACAAGTAACAATTCAAGGGCGTTTAATCGGTGCATCAGAAGTAAAAGATTTCACTTCTGGTCTAAGCACTGGTCAAACCCAATTAACTATCGGTGTACGAACTCCAGATGGTCGATTCAATCAAACAAATATCAAAGCTGATACGGTTAATGTCTCTGACTTTGCTTCTTTGTTCGATGAGAAGGTAGAAATCATTATCGAAAATGTTTCTATCAACGCATACACCAACGGGAATCGTGCTGCGCTTTCAATAAAAGCTAAGTCTGCTTTTATTGAGTTGGTTTAATGGATAATGGGGAGTATCTCCCCTTATCCTTATAAAGGAATTATTATATGTCGTTTATATCTTGGTTGATAATCTTATTTGCTGGATTTCTTTATTTAGCTCTTAGGGTAAGTGAAATTAGAGAAAAGCAGAAACAGGCTCAGGCGCTTCAGTTAAACCTTTCAACAATCACAGCAGATATTGAACAGGTAATTGAAAAAAGCGCCACTGTTTCAGGTCAAAAACTTCTTTTAGATAGTCGCAACATTCGATTCTTGCAAAGTAACGATGACAATAGCTCTCACCTTGTTAGTTTTCCAATTATGTTATCAAAGGATATTGATATCGATAATGAAGAAAGCTATGTTCAACAAGTCTTTTTAATAGAGTTTAACAAGTACCTAGCTAAATCTACAACCTATGAAAGCTGGTCAGACAAAGGGCAGTGGCTTTCTGTTACGCCTCAATTCGGAGAACGATTACGGTATAATGATCAGTATTGTCTAAATTTAGGAATTCGGTTTTCTTACACTTCTAAATAGGAGGATTAACAGATGAAATGTTTTCTTGATAAAAATCTAGCTGATTATGGGAACCATTTCTTCTGGGATATACCTGTTGAGCGTGTACCCCACGCTCTTTTGGTAGGTTCCAGTGGGTCAGGTAAGACTTTTGCGACTAAAATATTATTGGCTCGCTTTGCTCACACCTACCCAAGAGCCACGTTCCTAATCGGCGACTACAAGGCTGACTCGGATTTTGCCTTTTTAGACGGATGTAAAGGTTTTAAGCGTTTTGAAGAAGTCTCTGAGCTCCTTACTTTAGCATTATCAATTCTTGAAAACCGCCAAAAGGGAATGGATACCTCCAGAGAATTTGTCGTGATTTGCTTTGATGAGTTCAATGCATGGCAGAATAGTCTAGATAAAAAAGAGCGTGAACAAGCCATTAAAGATTATACTCGTCTTATCCAATTGGGACGTTCCTTCTCGATTTATGTCATTGTTTCCCAGCAAGATGCTCATAAATCTAGTCTGGGATTATCTCGTGATTCTATCGGTACAGTTATCGCACTCGGTAAATTATCTAAAGAGACAGTCGCCATGCTTTTTTCTGATGAAAAAGATGATATTGCTCGAAACAACTCCAGAGGTGTCGGCTACATGAAGATAGATGGTCAAAATAGTCGCCATATTCTTGTACCAAGTTACAACATGTCTCCTTTAGAAAATCTGATTCGAGAAGCTATTCAACGTTCAGACTGCTATTTTCTTGATGAAGAGGCTGTTGCCCCGTAGCTCAAAAGCGGAGGATCAGGCCTACAGCCTCGCCAGCTTTAGCTGGCTGTTATACGGGGGACATGTAAAGACCCCCGTTCCACTCCCTGTTATATTTTAAATTTTACATATCCCACTTTAGGGAAAGAACTTTCTACTACTCCAAAAGCCTATCAAATCAAGCATTTACCTGCCAAATGAAACTTAGGCTGACTTTGACTTCACAAAACGATATGATTAAAGCATAGGAATTTCACTGCCTTATTGGCAATAGTTAACTAAAATAAACTTGACCGCCCAGTTAATTATCACTTTTTAGGCGTATAGAAAGAAAGTACTTTATGTATTGTAAATACGAAATTGAAAAATATCTTCACAAAAACAACAACCACAAACCAGTTATTATGACCAGCATTGATGAAGCAACCTTTGTTATCAAGCCCACGGAAGACACCGTAGGAGAATACCCCGATAAATGGTTTCAAATTGCAACATCAATTGCAGAAACGGTTTCTGAGAGACTCTCTCTGCCTACTCTCTTTGGAGACTATATTCCGCTGAAAACAGCACCAGCTGGTTATACAGATGGCTTTACCTTTCAGCAACTCCCCTATTACTTTGCGATTGCCTGGCATGAAAAGAATTTCACAATGGGAATTATACTGAAATATTCCGCATCAGCTTTGTCTCACTATAAAGCCACCTATCAAGACTATTACGGTGAAGCGATTGACGTTCACAATATCGCACAATTGCTATACGCTGATTATTATGATTTGCGCCTGTCTCGTATTGACCTTGCTGTTGACTACTTTAACTACCCAATGTCTGTCAATGACCTTTACCAAGGCCTAAAAAAAAGGCAATATATCGTCACGAATCACAAGGGGCGTAAGAACGTATCTAAAGTCAGCGCTCAAGAAGTAAACGGCCATGCACAAACCATTTATCTGGGCAGTAAGCAAAAAAATGTCAATTCTCTGTTACGTATTTACAATAAATACCAAGAGCAACTAGACAATCAAGGTCGTTACATGCACTTAACCAAATACTGCGATTCTTGGGTTCGTATGGAAGCCTCCTATAAAGGGACATACAGTAATCAAATTTTAGCCTTACTGCTTGAAGTTGATAGCCCTCAAGATTTGAGCAAGCTTATTGTCAATAAAATGATTGATAAGTACTGCTTTCATGATACAGAGTCTGGTAAGCCTTTGCCATTCACTAGTGACTTGCTTAAAGGATTCGGGAGCTTTCCAGAACTTGAATCTTTGAACTCTAGAAATAATGACCTACTAGCAACGATTTCATATTTAATGAAAGGGAGTGGGTTCTTTCCTCTTCTGAAAAAAGTTGAAGAAATTTGGGGAACACAAGCCCGCAATCACTTCATCATTAGACTAATTCAAGAGTATGAGACCAACTACACTCCAAATCCAGATGTAGGATTATGGTTAAATAAATTTGGAGCAGAACTTGAGAAACTCAATTTCAAAGACTTCCTTGAAGACGCTTTCCAAATTTTTTATCAAAAAAATAACATCACCCCTAAAGATTCCGCCAAGAAGCCAAAGAGTGATGCTACAAATTGAGAGATAGGCAGTAGCTTACCCCTACTGCTAGTATCTCATATTTCAATAAATTTTTCCAAAGAAAGTGAGACTAGTATGGCTAGTAATAATTTTGAATTAAAGCAAATTGGACACATGCTTCATACCATTATTGAGTTGCTAAAACACTTGAATAGTGAAAAGAGTATTTCAGGTATCTATACGCAAAAAGAACTTCTTTCCTTACTCAGTATTTCTCCCAACACACTTAAATCATGGGAAAACAAAGGTCTAAAACGATTAGAGCCGCCTATTGAGGGTACTAGGACAGTCTATTACCGTATAGATGATGTAATTGACTTTCTAAGCAGTAACTAGAAGAGAAATATGCTAAAATAGATGTATCAAAAAAGAAAGTGAGAAATACAATCTATTTTAGCTTTTTTCATCCTTCGATTGATTGAAGAGAGCAACCATGAATACAGAAAAAATTATCCATAAAGGAAAAAGCATTTTAAAGAGAACAAAGGACAATGGCGAGACTAGTTATTCAGCTAAAAGTATTTATTTAGGACTTGATTCTAAAACTGGAAAACCAGTCAAAACAACTATTACAGCTAAAACCTTACGTTCTTTAGACCGAAAAATCATACAAGCTAAAATTGATTTTGAAGAAAATGGTTCAACAAGGAAAGAAACTGTTAGTCTTACTACTTTATCAGACTTAGCAGAACTTTGGTTTTCAAATTACGAGACTTGGGTTAGTTCAGATAACACGCTAAACCGAGTAAGAAATTATCTTGATACCTATATACTTCCGAAATTTGGGCAGTATCAACCTGATAAAATTACTTCATCAGATATACAAAACTGGGTTAATCAACTAGCAAAAAAATCTAAAGAATCTGTGGATGCAGGTATCAAGAGAGCTGAAAAGGGTTCAGCTAAAGATTTTGGAGCTATTGCCCATAAATTAAGTGATATTTTTGATTTTGGAATAACACATTTTGAACTCAAATTTAACCCCGTTCAGTCTATCAAAATCCCACCAAAGCCCAAAAGCAACCAAAAACGTATTATGGTACTACATGATGACGATTTATCAATTTGGCTAAGTAAAGTTACCAGTCTCCCTAATACTAGAGCTAATCGCCGATTTAAAGTTATTTGCGATAGTTTACTTGCTTCAGGTATGAGAATCAATGAACTATTAGCATTGACTATCTATGACCTTGATTTTGATAATTCCGAAATACTAGTTAGTAAAACACTTGTTTGGAAAAATGCAAAACCAAAATTAGGTTTGAAAGGCGAAGTCGTTTGTAAAAACACACCAAAATCTGATTCAGGTAACAGACGAATAGCTGTTCCGTACCAAATCATTGAGGAGCTTCAAAATTTCCATGATGAGATGAACCTCTATTTCAAGAAAAATGGTCTTCCAAAAAGTAAGTTAATCTTCCCTACTATTTATGGTAACTATATGTGTGATAGAAACGAACGTGCGACACTCAAAAAGCGATTGCGTGAAGCTAGTCTCCCAGATTATGGTTTCCACTTATTCCGCCATACTCACGCATCCATGATGTTGAATGCTGGAATGAATTGGAAAGAATTACAAGTTCGGATGGGGCACAAGTCACTCAAGACTACAATGGACATTTATGCCGAACTTGCTCCTAAAAATAAAACTCAAGCGGTAGATATTTATCTAAACAAAATAGCAGAGCTAACCCCTTAATCCCATAGCAACCTTTTTGGCAACCTTTGATAGTTTTATCAAAATCAACAACCCTTAAACGTTGATTTAATAAGGTTTCTAGCAACTAAAATAGATTTTAAGTATTCCTTACTGAGGTAAAATAATTAAGATAAGAAAAGCCTATGAAACTCATGTTTCTAGGCTTTTTTCGTGCTTAAATTGCGGTTTTGTCTGATTGAATTATTTCTAACTTTTATTTACCAAACTATTTATTCCCTTACAACTTATTCCCTTACAACAGCTTATTAAAAATGATACAATAGAAAAAAGTCAACTTATAGGAGAATGACTATGAAAACACAGGCAATCGAAGTAACAAACCTTGCTAAGTCGTTTGAATTAAGCAAGGGTAAGACTATTCAGATTTTAAACGGTCTCAGTTTATCAGCTAACTATGGTGAATTTATATCTATATTAGGTGTCAGTGGTTCTGGAAAATCAACACTATTAAAATGTATGTCAGGTCTATTGCAACCAAGTCAAGGAAAGGTTGAGATTCAAGGTTTAGATCCCTATCAAACTAGTCCTAATAAACTTGCTAAACTAAGACGTGAGTCCTTAGCATTTATCTTCCAATCCTATAATTTGGTACCTGCACTACCTATTATTGAAAATATCGCCTTACCTTTAAGATTATCAGGCAAAAAGGTCAACAACCAAGAGATACTTGATTTACTGGAAAAATTGCAATTTAAGGCAGATAGCAAAGCCTTCCCTTCAACCTTATCTGGTGGTGAACAACAAAAAATAGCTATTGCACGAGCTATTTTAGCAGATAGTCAGATTATTTTTGCAGATGAGCCTACTGGTGCGCTTGATAGTACCTCTCGTCAAATTGTTTTTGATATTTTAAGAACACTAGCTAATCAGGGAAAATGTATCCTCATGGTTACTCACGATATTGAGCTAGCTTCAAAAACTGACCGAGCACTCATCCTTAAGGATGGTTTGATTTCCCAAGAAATTATAAAACCTAAATCTGAAGAATTAACTAAGGCTTTAGGTATAGAGACTGATGTAAGGGAGAGATAAATCATGTTAAAACTCATTTATTACCAATGGAGATATAGTTGGAAAGAATGGACCGCAACTGTACCTGTCTTTTTTATGGCAAGTCTCATTTCAGGGATATCCCTTTCAGGCGACTTTAATATTATAGCAAACAAGGACGTACTACTCAGTGTTCAAACAGACCCAAGCCCAGTATTCCTTATGCCCATTTTCTTTGGCGGGTTAACTCTTTTTCTTATTATTTCCAGTCTCACTGCTAGTCTTTTAGATTATTTCAAATCGGATTATCAACTTTGGGAAATTTTAGGTGCTAACCGCTGGCAGTTGTCAATTTTAGTTGCTGGACAAATTAGTTTAATGGCATTTATTTCCAGTATACCTGGTGCTCTCATTGCAACACCGATAAGCCGTTACTACTATTATTATTTACAGAAGTATTTTGGCAAAGGTATGATGCCAGATTTAAACTTTGGTTCTCAACCGTTGGCACTGCTTGCTACCGTAGCTTTAATTTCAAGTCTCGCTTTTGTTAGTGGGTACTTCTATACCAGTAAACTCCTTAAACAGAAAGTCGAACGAAAAACTTTTAAATTTTGGATAATTGTTAAGAAAGCAGTCCCATGGGCTATTTTAGTTGCCCTATATGCTTCCCTTTTATTTATGTTTTATCATTCAGAACCAATATTGGGTACTGGTTCCTTGCTTTACCTCATGCTAGTCAATGTTTTTGCTATCTATGCTCTATCTCCCTATCTTCAAATTGGTATTATCAAACTTTTATCACCCATACTACTTAGCCACAGGTACGCCCCAATCCTTGCAAAATGGCAAATTCTAAGTCAAAAATCTTATCTTAAAGCCATTAACGCTTCGGTTGTTACAGGAATTACATTGGTTGGGAGTTTTCAACTACTCTCACAAAATATCTTTTCTTTCTTTCAAAAAGACGGTGAATTAGAATTATTAGTTTCCTCTATTGCCTTTTTCCTAGCTCCTGTACTATTAATATTAGCAAACGTAGTCTCCATGACATTATTGTCTGTCCGCCAGGAGGCCAAAGAGCAAGAACAGTTAGCCACATTAGGAGTTTCCCCTGCTCAACTGTTGCATACAAAACTTTGGGAAAGTCTTATTATAACGGGACTAGCATTCTTTATCTCCCTAGTGATTAACCTTGCAATGATTGGTCTGATGAACCATTCACTCAAATTGTTGAAAATGGGAATGACTAATTGGACAGGTCTTTTCCTTCCAGCTATCATCCTATCTACACTACTCTTTCTTTTGACTTTCATCACTAAAGTAAGCCATATTAAGAAACAAACATTTTAAGAAAGAAGCCTATGAAACGCATGTTTCTAGGCTTTTTTCTAATGTTCAAAATTCTATTTCATCTCGTTTTTATCTGGTTAAAGTTTAACTTTTGTTACTCATTGCCAGCCCAACGGAAAGCGACTCAGATTTTAATCGCCAAAATAGTGAATATAAGATTTTACCTGATGAAAGAGAATATTGGGACGACTTTGTTAAAAAGTCTATTAAGATCAACCCTAAAAATCAAAAATTTATTAATGACATCTCTAAAACTTTAAACACTGATAAAGATTTTAAAAATATTATTGTTCAGATAGAACCTGTACCAGACACGACGCTATCTACTTATGAAGGGGGACATTCTAAAGCTCTGGGCGGCTAACTTAAAGATGCTTTACGAAACAAAAAACTTGTTGTACAATTGAATTTTCCTTCTAGTTTCCCTTCCAAAGAAATTGACTTACATTCTCAATTAGAACAGGTACTTAAAAAATCAGAACTACCAGATGGATGGTATATCTTGAATCAAAAAAATGACTTTCCAAAAGAGGTACATATTGATGACAATCAAATTCGAATTAACTGAAGAAAGAACTCAAAGAGAATTATCTGAGGAAGGGTGGTCTTTCCCTATTGGGAGATGGGCGGCTTTCTCACTATTTGACACCCTAATCCTAGTTAGTCCCTTGACAAGAGAATTGATTTATCCTGGAGGGAGTGATTCTCGTTTTTACCTAGGTAAATCATTGGGTAACTTGATGCTAGATGATACACAACGCTTCATCTTTATTATTATCATTCTAACTCTGTTGCTACCTGCTTTTGCCTTAATCATAGAAAGCCTATTATCTTCAAAAGAGTGTCCTCTACTTTCCATGATATGTAGCTGTTTAATTTTTGTTATTTCAACAGTTTTATTTATCTATAGTCTCAGTATTGTCCCGGATTTTTGGAGCATTACTATTTATAGTTATATGTTTTACTTACTCTTCAACATAGTTAGCTACCTAAGAAAAATTAATAGAATTATCAATCTTAGGATAAATAGCACTAAAACATCATAACCTCTACTAACACGATACTCTAACTACCCATACATTAAGCTTTAAAGACCTACCCGATATCCTATTTCAGAAATAAATTTTACTTCTTTTACACCTAGTAAACAAACTAACTAATAGCAAAAAGATCAACATATTATTGTTGATCTTTTATTTTTACTCTAAATCTTTCAGAATATCTGTAAATCTGTGTGTAAACATAGCTGTCATCCCCCATATATTTTCTGTCAAGTTTCTGTAAAAAGGAATATGACGTTCACTGTACCCAAAATTGTATTTTTCTCTATTTTTCACCAGAAAAAATGGGAAATCTTTCGCACCACTCAAGGTAGAAGTCACTTTATAATAAATCGGTTCCTCTGTCAACAAAGTGTCAACATAAACTGTAAACAACCGTTTCACTTCTTCATTCGGATGAATATCCTCCCAATTTTCTATATTTATCTTTCCAACAAAGCAATGGATGGTTCTCCCCTGATGAATCAGATAATCAATCTCTCCCCAAATATCAATTTGGTCAGGAATTAAGTTTAGCTCCTCACACGTTTCTCGTATAGCAGTTTCCTGAAAAGTCTCACCATCTTCGACACGGCCACCAGGAAAAGAGACCTCACCTGGTTGAGAAATATGCTCACTTCGTACTTGGTAAAGGATTTGATACTTATCAGTTTTGACATCATATATCAAGGGTATAAGCACTGCATAGCGTCCTTTCTCCCCTAGTGGCTTCGGCTCGTAATGAGCTAGTTTATCTTTAATAGTCATAAGAACTCCTTGATTTCATATTATCATAAAAAAGAAATTATCCCTATTATATAAAATTTTTATATATAAAATATTGACATATCTATCTAAAAGAGATACACTCAATGTGTAAAATAATTATATATAATTTTTATACATATCCTAAAAACAAAGGAGCACACTATGTATTTTCCAACATCGTCAATCCTGATAGAGTTCCTAATACTAGCTATTATCGATAGAGAAGACTCCTATGGCTATGAGATTAGTCAAACCATAAAGCTTGCGGCTAATATCAAGGAGTCAACACTGTATCCTATTCTCAAAAAGCTTGAGAAAGCAGGCTATATGACCACCTATAGTCAAGCGTATCAAGGGCGTAAACGTAAATATTACAGTATTACCCAAGAGGGAAAAAATCAACTTCAATTTCTTAATGAAGAATGGTTAACCTACAAAGAAACTCTGGATGGTATTGTTGAAGGGAGATTAAGACATGACAAGGACTGAATATATAGCCAAATTAACAAAATATCTACGAAAATTACCACAAAAGGACTACGAAGAGGCTCTCGAGTATTTCATGGAATATTTTGAAGAGGCCGGACCTGAAAATGAAGCTCAGGTTATTGCAGAATTAGGTACACCTAAGGAAGCCGCACATGAAGTCATTAGCCGTCTTCTAGACGAAAAGATTATTGAGGATGAGAGTAGCTTACGCAATAAAACGACTATCCTTTGGATTGCGATTCTAGCTGTTTTAGCCAGTCCAGTCGCCTTACCAATTCTACTATTCTTCCTAGCTATGCTATTGACACTTCTTTTGATTATTTTTGCAGTTATAGTGACTGCCTTATCTCTTACTTTTGCCTTACTCATTAGTGGTGTTTACACTTTCTTTACAAGCTTCTCTCTCTTAAATGTTTCACTAGCTTCAACACTGTTTGGAATAGGTCTAGGTCTATTGATGTTTGGAGGAGCACTCTTACTACTTTGGGTTTCATTTGAAATATGTAAACTTATTGTAAAGCTAATTACCCTATTGATTAATTGGCTCATCAAGAAAGGAAGAAAATCATGAAAACTTGGAAAAAGATTATCCTCGGAGTGTCTCTTATCTCTCTATTTTTAGGAGGAGGATTAGTAGCTTGGGGTTATAGCCAAGGTGGCTTAACAGATTTACAAAATCAAACTAAAAGTGAGCAAGATTATGTCAAGAAAGAAGTTAAGGACTTCAATAAAATTGATATTAAAAGTAGTAGCTACAATGTGCTTATAAAAAATGGTGACGTTAACAAAGCAACGCTTTCTTACTACCAAAAAACAAAAAATCCAATTGACACATCTGTAAAGGATGGTAAATTGACTATCAATGATAACAACTCTGAATTAGATTCGACTTCTAACAAACATATTAACTTTTTTGGATTAAAAGATTTAGTAAGGCTTTCTACTCTCAACGAGGAAGTCAGAAATAAAACCATTGTCATTACACTCCCTAAAAAACAAACGATTGATTTTTTAAAGGTTGATTTAGCAACTGGAAATCTAGATTTAAGTAATAGCACCATCAAACAAGCAGACATCAATCTAAATGTAGGAGACCTAACTTTTACTAAAATGATTGTCAGCAACCTAAAAGCTAACCTTGATGTTGGTAGTGTTGATAGTGATCGTACACTTTTTACTAACTCAGATTTATCTATTGCAATGGGGGATTACTCTGGAGATAACCTGATTTTCAATGGTCACAATAAACTGGATGTTACATCTGGCAATATTGAACTAGCTCTTAAAGATTACATGCTCAATGTTCAAGCCGATAGTCATTCAGGAGAGGTAGATATCACAAATAACCTTAAGATCTCAAAGGATAACACACTAACCATTACCTCAGACCTCGGTGATATAACTGTTGAATAACATAAAAAGCCAGCTCACATTAGAGCTGGCCTTTAGTTTATTCATTTTCAGACTTTGGTCTATAAATAATAATACCTACAACTACAAAAATAAGTAAGAAAATGAATAACATACGTACTTGATCTGAGATCTGTCCTGTCATTGAAATAGTTTGACGAAGACCTGATACGGAGTAGGACATTGGTAAGAATGGTTGGACGACCCTAAAGAACTTAGGACTAAGTTCAATTGGATAAGTCCCTGCACTAGAACCTAGCTGCAAAAGGAGTAGAATCATGGAAGCAAACGCACCATATCTATCATCCCAACCCACAAGGGCTGTAACGAGCGCCATTAAAGTCCATGCTGCAAGGAGAATCATACCAAATGTAGCTAATGGATGATTTGGTTCAACTCCTACAAATCGAATGGCAATATAAAGGGCAATAGCAGCCATAGTTGTAATAATACCATTGATAAGTAACTTATTCTTAGCCCAATCAAAACGGCTCGTAAAGTTTCTTCCTGTCAAGCTCTTAGCAAAGATAACATTAGTTGAAAGGGCGACAACCATAAGAGAAACAGAGATCATATATGGAGCCATTCCCACACCATTAGTGTCAACCTTATCCTTGTCAGTTTTCTTCTCTTTGAGAGGAGCACTAACCATTTTTGCATTGTCTGAGTTTACAGAAACAAGAGAGAGTTGCTGGTTAGCCTTGTTTAATGAATCAGATAATGTAGAAAGATTAGTTGACAGACTTGTCAATCCATTTGTTAAGGTATTTCCTCCAGTTGCCAATTGTTGGGCACCTATATTGAGAGCACTTGCTCCACTTTGAAGAGTAGAAAAACCATTCATTAAACTACTACTGTTAGCATCTAGAGTTTGAGCACCACTGGCAATCGTTGACACAGCACCAGTATAAGTTGACAAACCATTTGAAAGTGCGCTTGCACCTGTTGCTAGAGTACTTTGAGCGGTTGACACACCTGATGCCACTTGAGTTGCTCCTGGTGATAATTGATTGACAAGTACTGAATTGACATTAGCAATATTAGCTTGCATTGATGATACCGTTGATGAAGCTACAGGAAGAAGAGCATTCGCCGAACTTGCAATGCCTGAAATAGACGTTTGTAGAGAAGCCAAACTACTTGAATCTCCACTACTAGTTGTTGTCGTACCTGTCAAGCTAGATAAAGCAGTTGACATACTTGACACATCAGATGCAATAGTTGAAGCATAACTACTAGCTGTAGATCCTGCATTACTAATTGCCGATGTAATCTCTGCTTGTTGATCTGCAGTCAAACTTTGATAAGCAGCTGTTCCTTGTACCGCAGCCAAATCATTTGCTTTATCAGTTGCACTAGCTGTAGCTATAGAGCTAGCTGCAGAAGAAATATTTGAAAGATAAGTCGCTATTGAACTTGTATCTACTGATGTTGTTGATGTTCCACTTGGTAATGATGTGTTACTTACCGCTGTATTAAGATTTTGAATTGCTGTATTTAATTCAGTTAAATTAGTTGACAGGGTTGACAGCTGTGCTTGCTGTTCTTCAGATAAACTTGTTGCTGTAGCCATTTGACTGAGCGCTGTTGACAACGAATCTGCACCTGTAACTAAGGTATTCATGGCCTCTGCTCCTGATACAAATTGACCTGCAGCAGAATTAACAGCCTCAGAGTTCGCGTTTAACTGTGACAAAGCGCCTGACAAAGTTGACACACCTGAAGTATAGGCAGATGCGCCTGAACTCAAGGTATCAACACCTGTAGCCAATGTTTGAGTAGAGCCAGCAAGAGTCCCTAGGCCATTTGATAAGGTCTGACTCCCTGACTGAAGTGCGCCTGCACCTGCATATAATTGACTAGCCCCATTCGCTGCAGTTCCCATACCACCCTGAAGTTGAGACATACTCCTAAAGACAGCTCCAACATAAGTTGACGTAATATTTTTAGAAACGGTATCCTTCAACTTAGACATGGCAGAATCGCTCATTTTTGAAGAAACGAAGCTATGTCCTGCTGTTGTTTGATAAGAAATTTCCAGTTTCTTAGGATCATTTGTCAAAAGACTTGCTGCATTACTTGAGAGGTTTTCTGGAAAAGTGATTACCATATAGTAATCACCATCCTCAATTCCTTTTTGGGCTTCATTTTCAGTCACAAAGTGATAGTCTAGATTTTTGTTTTTAGACATATTGTCTACCATATCATGACCAATATTCAGAGTCTTATCTTGAAAACTAGCGCTCTTATCTTTGTTCACCACTGCCACTGGCAGATTTTTCACATTACCGTAAGGATCCCACATAGAAGACAAAAAGATTAGATTATATAAAGCAGGTATCAATGAGACACCAATAATAGTTATCCAGAGCTTTGGACTTTTAAGAAGAGCCTTTAATTCTGCTAACATATTTCTCCTTTTTAGACACTGTGTTTATTTTTATGATATAATCAATTATAAACTCATTTACCTGAAAATCAATGTTAAACAATCGCTTTTTGGACACATGGCCTAAAAGTGTATAAAAGGAGATTTGTATGTCAAAAGATCAAAGACGCGCGCAAACAAAAAAAGCTCTTTTAGATGCTTTAGTAATATGTCTTGAAGACCAAGATTTCAATGATATTACTACCATTCGTCTGGTTCAAACAGCTGGGATTAGCCGTTCGAGTTTTTATACCCACTACAAAGATAAGTATGAAATGATTGATAGTTATCAGAAAGAGCTTTTTCATAAACTAGAATACATCTTTGATAAATATGAAGGAAAGAAAGAGGGAGCCTTTCTCGAAATCTTTGAATTTCTCACTCGTGAAAAGCTCCTATCAGCTCTATTGTCTACCAATGGATCAAAAGAAATTCAAGATTTTCTGATACATAAACTTCAGCGTATGATAGCTGAGGACTTCATTGATCCCACTGCTGAAGAAAGAACTCTCAAAGGATTCGAGAAAGACTATGCCAGTATTTATTTTGCGCATGCTATTTTTGGTGCTTGTCAAGCCTGGATAAATAAAGGGAAAAAAGAATCACCTCAAGAAATGACAGACTTTCTTCTACGCTTTATTCCACAATAAAATAACTTCAAAATCATAAAAAGCTGTTAACCATTTCAATAGTTAAAGCAGCTTTTTTCTTTTACAATAAAATCCTTAAAATAAGGAAATGATAAGTGAAAGCAAGGTCAAAATTGCGGGTCCGCCTTGCGTTAAAATAATTTTCTTATTGGCAGTTATAGCACCATAAATAGCAGCAAAGCAAACATTGAGTACAAAAACAGTTACAAGTAGCTGACTATTTGTAAAAATTCCATACAAGAGGAATACAGCAATCAAGCCATTGTAAATTCCTTGATTTTTAAATAAGTTTGTAACAGAATCACGTTGAAGTTCTTCTTTGCTCATATTGAAAACACGACTAGTCGTGTCTGAATGTGTCGCAAAAGTTTCCAAATACATGATATAGAGATGCTCCAAAGCAACAATCCCAGCTAAAATTAGTGTAATAATAGACATAGTAGCCTCCTTCTTAAATAACTTTGACAGTATATCAAAAGTAAACCTTAAAAACAACATGTATGCTTCATACAATTTGAAATGTGGTAAAATAAAGAATGAAAGAGAGGTTCTTATGACAAAGACAGAAGTAATCCAACGTCTCCAAAAAGATTTGGGAATTCCTAGATTTCAGGCTTATATAGAGGATAAAGATTACTCCGAAGAGGAGTACGACCAACTAAAAAAAGATTTTGAAAGCTACTTCACCAACTACGTTTCAAACGTTTCAGCAGATTTTGAAGGCGGATTGGATAATAAATAATTTATACCTCAAAATCATCTATCATCATATTACGAATCCCCAGTCACTTGTACTAGACTAGGGACTTTTTTATATTAGAAAACAAACTTGTAACTAAACAAATAACTGAACAAACCTAAAAATCAATGATTTAAGATAAACAAAAAAGCCCATAACAATGGGCTTTTCGATACAATAATTTTAAAATTAAAGCATTTTGTTGTAGAATTCAACGACAAGTGCTTCATTGATTTCTGGGTTGATTTCATCACGTTCTGGAAGACGGGTCAATGAACCTTCAAGTTTTTCAGCATCGAATGATACAAATGCTGGACGTCCGATAGTAGCTTCTACCGCTTCAAGGATAGCAGGAACTTTAGCTGATTTTTCACGAACTGAGATTACTTGACCAACTTCAACGCGGTATGATGGGATATCAACACGTTTACCGTCAACAAGGATATGACCGTGGTTTACGAATTGACGTGCTTGACGACGAGTAGTTGCAAGGCCGAGACGGTAAACAACGTTGTCAAGACGACGTTCCAAAAGAACCATAAAGTTGAAACCAAGTGTTCCACCTTTAACTTTAGTAGCTTGTACGAACAAGTTACGGAATTGTTTTTCACCCAAACCGTATGAGAAACGAAGTTTTTGTTTCTCAGCCAATTGCAAACCGTACTCTGAAAGTTTTGAACGGTTGTTTGGACCGTGTTGACCTGGTACGTAGTTACGACGTGCCAATTCTTTACCTGTGCCTGTAAGTGAGAAACCAAGGCGTCGTGATTGTTTCCATGATGGACCTGTATAACGTGACATTAATAATGTCCTCCTATAAAAAATATTTTTAGGAAATAACGTTTTAGATAAACCTGATTCGTTCAGAAAGACTTCGCCCAAACAGCAAAGGTTACTTTTCTAGCCGACTTCCTGTTGACGAGCTTCATTTTATCCTGCTATTATTTCACATACTTTAGTAGTATACCACGAAAAAAAAACCAAGTAAAGGCTTTTTCTTATTTATTTTCGATTTCAGCTTGTTCCTCAGGACTCAAATAACGAATGAGAGTCTTCTCAGTCAAAATATCTGAATAAGTGTAAGATTCAACATAACTATTATTAATAGCTCCTGCTTGAGAACTGAAATCTTGATATTCAACAATAAACAATGATGGATAAACCTCTGTCAATCGACCAATTTTATTCTTTTCACGTTTACGTCCATTCTCTAGGGTCAATTCTACTAGCTGACCTTCATGTGACTTAATAGCTTCCTTGATGTTTTTCATCTTAGCAACATCTGCAAATGCATCACTCATATATATCTCCTTAAATCTGAAAATTATGATTCCTCAAACTGAGCAATCGATGAAAATTTATTGTATTCTTTTTGGAATAGTAACTTGACTGTTCCACGCGCACCAGCACGGTTTTTTTCTAGGATAACTTCGATTGTATTATCTTCAATCGCATTCTCTGGTTCTTCACCCTCTTTTCGGTAGTAATCATCACGATATAAGAAGGCTACAATATCGGCATCCTGCTCGATAGATCCTGACTCACGAATATCAGATAAGACTGGACGTTTATCCTGACGTTGTTCAACCCCACGAGACAACTGACTCAAGGCAATTACAGGAACTTTGAGCTCCTTGGCCAGGATTTTTAACTGCCTTGAAATATCTGAAACCTCTTGTTGGCGATTTTCTGGTCGCGTCCCTGTAATCAACTGCAAATAGTCAATCACAATGAGACCGAGACCACCTTCTACTTCTTGTGACAATTTACGGGACCGTGCACGAATCTCAGTAATCTTTATACCAGGGGTATCATCTATATAAATAGGTGCCTCAGCCAATGCCCCTTGAGCAATCATCACATTATTCCAATCTTGCTCTGTCAATTGACCTGTACGTAAAGCATGGGAATCAATCATCCCTTCAGCTGCCAACATACGATCAACCAAGCTTTCTGCACCCATCTCTAGTGAAAAGACTGCAACAGCTTTATTTTGCTTGGTGCCAACATTCTGAGCAATGTTCAATACAAAGGCTGTTTTACCAACTGCAGGGCGAGCTGCTAAAATAATTAATTGATCAGGGTGTAAACCTGTTGTAATCTTGTCAAGATCACGGAAACCTGTTGGTAACCCAGTAACATCTGATGTTTGCTGTGAACGCATCTCCAAAGTATTAAAATTGACATCAAGAACTTCAGATATTTTACGGAAACCACTACGATTGCTATGCTCTGAAACATCAACTAAGGCTTTCTCAGCATTTGCAATAATTTCATCAGATTCAGTTGCCCCCTCATATGCTTCGTTTACAGTTTCTGTCAACCTATTTATAATACGGCGAAGCATGGCTTTCTCAGCCACAATCTTAGCATAGTACTCAGCATTTGCGGATGTTGGAACACTATTTACCAAATCTACAAGATAAGAAATCCCCCCTATGTTTTGGAGGTCATCTTGGTCATCTAGAATAGTACGTACTGTCGTGGCATCAATGGCATCATTTCGATCCGACAGCGTTACCATTGCTTTAAAAATGACACGATGGGAATACTTGTAAAAGTCATCTGCTTCGACAAACTCTCGAACTGTAATTAACTTTTCCGGGTTAATGAAAATAGCCCCCAGAACAGACTGTTCCGCTACTAAATCATGAGGTTGCACTCGTAATTCTTGAGCTTCTGCCACAATTATTCCCTCCTTTACAAGATTTACTTATAGTGTCAACAATTACTCAGCACTATTTTTGATGTTAATCTTAATTTGTGCATTCACTTCTTTATGAAGCTTTACAGGAACTTCTATCAAACCAATCGCTCGAATAGGATGTTCAAGTTCAATATGACGTTTATCAATCTTGATTCCAAACTGTTTCTGAAGTCCTTCCGCAATCTTTTTAGCTGTAATTGAACCAAATGTACGACCATCTGGTCCAACCTTCTCAGTAAATTGAAGACGATTTTCTTCTTTCTCAAGTTGTTCTTTAACACGTTTTGCTTCAGCTAACAACTCTGCAGCATGCTTTTCTTCTGATTTTTGTTTTCCTTTCAACTCCCCGATAGCTTGGTTTGTTGCTTCTTTAGCAAGATTCTTTTTAATCAAGAAGTTTTGAGCATAACCTGATGGTACTTCTTTAATTTCACCTTTTTTTCCTTTACCCTTAACGTCTTGTAAGAAAATAACTTTCATTTTAATCCTCCTTGGGAGCCAACTCTCCCATAATAGTTTCAATTAATTTATTTTGCGCTTGAGCAACACTACAGTCTCGTAACTGACAGGCAGCTAGGTTGAAATGTCCTCCTCCACCTAATTTTTCCATAATGCGTTGTACATTAATCGCATTATGGCTTCGAGAAGATATGTTTACAGTAGAATTACTTGTTCGAGCAACAACAAAGGTTGCTTCGATTCCAGCCATTGCAAGCATAGTATCTGCTGCCTTAGAAATCACAACATTATTATAACACTTATAGTTATCTCCTGTAGCAACGATTATATCATCAGTAATTCGTTCGCCTGCAAGAATTAACTCATTAATACGTCGATATTCGTCAAAATCAGTAGCAGAAATCATTTGAATTTCTCCACTGTCACTTCCTAAACTACGAAGGTAAGAGGCAACATCAAATGTTCGACTAGTAACACGCGTAGAGAAATTCTTGGTATCCAGCATTATACCCGCCATAAGGATAGAAGCTTGGATTTTACTCAAACGTTCTGGAGCCCCTTGGAATTGTAACAACTCCGTAACCAATTCACAAGCAGAGCTTGCTCCACTTTCAATAAAAGTCAAAACTGCATTTTCAGGGAAGTCATCATCTCGGCGGTGATGGTCTACGACAATAACTTCATTAAATCGATCATAAAAATCCTGAGATAGGGTTAGATTGATTTTTGAATGGTCAACCATAATTAGCAATGAGTGTTGGTCAACTAGTTCCTCAGCTTCTGAGAGTGTAATAAGTGGTGACTGCCAATCTTCCTTCAAACGTTCGACCGCACGCTCAATATCCGCATTCATAGCCATATCATCATAAACAGCATAGCTCTTTCTAACAATCTGACTAGCAAAATGGGCCATACCAACAGTAGCCCCTAAGGCGTCCATATCAAGATTCTTGTGACCAACAACAAATACTTTTTCGACTGTTTTTAACTTATCTGAGATTGCAGTCATCATAGCTCTTGTTCTTGTACGAGAACGCTTAACTGTTGAGACAGAGCCTCCTCCAAAATAAAGAAGTTCCTTGTGATCGTCATTTTCCTTAACAACAGCTTGATCCCCGCCTCGAACAAGTGCAATATTAAGGTTCTGCAAAGCAACTTGCCCGATTTGATCATGCTTAAGCGTCCCAAAGGATATTCCCATACTCAAAGTCAGTGGTAAACCACGTTCTTGTGCCTGTTGACGGAAGTCGTCCAAGACAGAAAACTTTTGATCCATAAATTCTGTCAAAACACTGTAATTGGTAAAGAAGTAAAAACGATCCCCTTCAATACGTCGATAATGAATATGCTTAGCCTTAGCAAACTCAGAAATAAATCCTGCTACAAATGTATTGATTTTTGAAACATCCGCATCTGGCAAACTTCCTGTCACATCGTCGTAGTTATCAACTGAAATAATCCCAATAACAGGTCGAGTCATATTTGGATCAACATTTTCATCTTGATCATAAACATTGTCAATAAAATATGTCAGCTTATTGTCAAAATCCACAAAGGCAGCATATTTATTGTCACCAACAGTTATCACATTCGAAGGTGACCCCTTTCGCTTCTGGGAGATAAAGTCTGCAATCAACTGCTTATTGAAGTTCCCATATTCATCTGAAAGCACTAACTTGGCATAGGGGTTGAACCATTCAATATGGTCATTTTCGTCAAAAGTAATAACTCCGACAGGCATCTTTCCAAGAAGGGTCTTCAAAGAATCCTCAACATCCTGATTCAGTTCATCTAATTGCTCTATTTCTAAGGACTCATATGTTGTCTTTTGGTAATGCAATAGTGCAACAACTACTACCATAATGATAAAAAGCGCAAAAATGAGTGCAGACTCCGATTGTAATACGCGAACAAAAATGGTGGCAATTCCAAAAAGAATTAGTCCTATCATTACCAGGTGAATAGTTGCAAAGTGAAATCTTTTCATATAAAACCTCTTAATCTAGCAATTATAACATAAAAAAGCCTTAATTAAAAGGCTTTTACAAGTGTTACGACTGTTAATCCACTTTACGTCGAGCCTTATTATTGCCTTCAAGGTAAACCATCAAAATAGAGATATCTGCTGGATTAACCCCTGATATACGGCTTGCTTGACCAATAGTTTCAGGATTTATTTTCTTAAATTTTTGACGAGCCTCAGTTGCAATAGAATCAATAGCATCCCAATCAATATTTTTCGGAATCTTTTTTTCTTCCATTCGCTTCATCTTAGCTACTTGATCCAAAGCTTTATTGATATAACCTTCGTACTTGATTTCAGTTTCAAGTAACTCTATAACCTTAGCATCCAAATCTTCTGCAGCTGGACCGACAAACTGAGTAGCTGTAGCGTAATCAATCTCCGGTCGACGCATAAACTCTTTGGCTGTCATGGCATCTGTCAAAGGCTTAAAGCCTAGAGCTTGAATTTTTTCATTTGTTTCTTTGATAGGCTTTAATTTTTCTTTTGACAGACGTGTCAACTCACTGTCAAACTGATTTTTCTTAATTTCAAAGATATTCCAACGCTCATCATCAACCAAGCCAACTTCTCGACCAATAGGTGTCAAGCGCATGTCTGCATTATCATGACGTAATATAAGTCGATACTCTGCGCGTGAAGTCAATAAACGATATGGCTCCAAAGTTCCTTTCGTGACAAGATCGTCAATCATTACACCAATATAGGCATCACTACGTTTGAGAATAAGCTCTTGTTTACCTTGAACTTTAAGAGCTGCATTAATACCAGCAACTAGACCTTGACCTGCTGCCTCCTCGTATCCAGAAGTTCCGTTGGTCTGTCCTGCTGTAAAGAGACCTGAAATCAACTTCGTTTCAAGTGTTGCACGTAGTTGATGAGGGAGCACGATATCATATTCAATCGCATAACCAGTTCGCATCATCTCTGCCTTTTCGAGACCTTTAATTGAGTGAATCAACTCTTTTTGAACATCCTCTGGCAGACTAGTTGACAGGCCTTGCACATAGACTTCTTCAGTCTCTCTTCCTTCAGGTTCAAGGAAAAGCTGATGGCGATTTTTATCTGCAAAGCGGACAATTTTATCTTCGATTGATGGGCAGTAACGAGGACCTACTCCCTTGACAATACCTGAGAACATCGGTGCACGGTGTAAATTGTTATTGATAATATCGTGGCTTTCTTGATTCGTATAAGTTAGCCAACAAGGAATTTGGTCCTGAAGATAGTCTTCATCCTTAGACAAGAAAGAAAAATGATTCGGCTTTTCGTCGCCTGGTTGAATCTCGGTCTCTTCGTAATTAATTGATGATGCCTTGACACGAGGAGGAGTACCTGTTTTAAATCGACCAATTTCAAGCCCAAGCTCCTTCAAATTATCAGCCAAAGTAACCGATGCAAGACTATTATTTGGTCCAGAAGAATATTTGAGATCACCTAGGATAATTTCACCGCGTAAAGCCGTTCCTGTTGTTACAACAACTGCTTTAGCTCCATATTTTTGATTTGTGGCCGTTCTTACACCGACTACCTTGCCATCTTCAACAAGTATTTCATCAACCATTGATTGACGTAGAGTCAAGTTTTCCTGACGCTCAACTGTATGTTTCATTGTCATGGCATACAAGGCTTTGTCTGCTTGAGCACGCAAAGCTCGAACTGCAGGTCCTTTACCAGTATTCAACATTTTCATTTGAATATAGGTTTTGTCGATGTTTTTACCCATCTCCCCACCAAGAGCATCAATTTCACGAACAACAATCCCCTTGGCCGATCCACCGATAGAAGGGTTACATGGCATAAAAGCCAGCATCTCTAGGTTAATAGTCGCTAATAAAACCTTACATCCCATACGGGCTGCAGCCAAGCTAGCTTCCACACCGGCGTGACCAGCACCAACAACAATTACATCAAAATTTTCATCAAACTCGTAAGACATTTTTTAGATTTTTGCAGTGATTTACAGTCAACTGCCTCATCCTTTCTTTGTTTTTTTCCTACAAAAATAGTCAAAACTCTAGAAAATTGTACGCAAAAACGCACAATTCCCATGAGCTTTGACCATCATGACTATTGTTAAAATTATTTTATCAAATCAAATCGTTTTGTCAATTCCAATCACTATTTGATTAGAGTCTGCAAACTATAGAAAGATTTGAAATTGGGTTCATTATAGCGAAAAATGCCATAAATGCATAAAAAAATTGGGAACTCATCGTTATTACCTAACTCCAGTTAGATATACTGACAAACTTTTCCATCTTTATAGGCTTGGTCAATAATACCGCCTCCCAAACATTCCTGACCATCGTAGAAAACAACAGCTTGACCAGGTGTAATCGCACGCTGAGGTTCAGCAAAAATAACCTCTGCTTTATCACCCTTAACCTTTACAGTAACTTTACTATCAGGTTGACGATAACGGAATTTTGCTGTACATTCCATTTCAAATTCTTCTGGCATATCTCGAGTAAAGTGAATCATTGAAGCGTCAAGAGAAGTTGACATCAAGGACTCATGGTGGAAACCTTGACCCACGTAAAGAATATTTTTAGAAAGGTCCTTTCCAACAACAAACCAAGGAGCATTATCGCCACCTTTTTGGCCACCAATACCCATACCGCCACGTTGACCAATGGTGTAATACATGAGTCCGTTGTGTTCACCCATGTCACGACCATCGACAGTCATCATACGACCTTTTTGAGCTGGCAAGTATTGGCTAAGAAACTCTTTAAAGTTTTTCTCACCAATAAAACAAATTCCTGTCGAATCCTTTTTCTTGGCTGTTGCAAGACCTGCACGTTCAGCAATCTCACGAACTTCTGGCTTTTGTAGATGTCCTAATGGAAACATCGTTTTCTGCAACTGCTCTTGCGAAAGCTGACTAAGGAAGTAGGTTTGATCTTTATTGTTATATGCACCACGCAACATATGGACAATGCCGTCTTCATCGCGAACAACTTGAGCGTAATGCCCTGTAGCCACATAATCCGCTCCCAATGTCATCGCATAATCTAAGAAAGCCTTAAACTTGATTTCCTTATTACACATAACATCTGGATTAGGGGTACGGCCTGCACGGTACTCTGCTAAGAAATACTCAAATACACGATCCCAGTACTCTTTTTCAAAGTTAACAGAGTAATAGGGGATACCAATCTGATCAGCTACTGCTGCTACATCTTTATAATCTTCTGTTGCAGTACACACACCAAATTCATCTGTGTCATCCCAGTTTTTCATGAAAACACCGATTACATCATAACCTTGCTCTTTTAAAAGTAAGGCTGTTACTGATGAATCAACGCCACCACTCATACCGACAACAACACGTATTTTTGAATTATCATTCATAGATAACTCCTCCCATCAAATAAAAATTAACATAGACTTGAAGGGTCTAGTTATTCAAATATCGATTTGAAGGTCGATTTTGAAGCGTAAAAGCACGCAAGCTTAATTATATCATGATTAAAGAATAATGCAAAAAGGTTACCACTAGGCAACCTTTTTGATACTTGTTTTCGTGTAAAGCCACTGTAAACCTATTACTCCTAAGACTATTATTGGAATCAATAACGATACAAATAGCCATCCTGGCTCCTTATAACTTAACACCAGTTTATTCTGCCCTTTTTGTGATGAGACTATTGGTAAGTTTAACTCCTCTCCTTCGGCAGCTTGCCAAGTTAATACAAGATAACCATCTTCGAGCATCTTTTCTGCACTCTGATTCTTAACGACATTTTTATAATAAAGATCGTAAGTATTCTGCTTACCTATTGTCCCATAAATTGGCACATAATCTGGTGTCGGTTTAACAACTAAATTTAAAAACTGTGACAAATCACTGTCATCCATAATAAGACTTATCGTCTGGTAATCACCCTCAACATAAGTATGCTTAACAATGGAAATAAGTTCACCATCCTGTGCCGCAGTTTTTACACGATCGGTAGTATCCATCATATTCTGAATAAGACCAATGCCCGCAAAGGCGAAAAGTAACACAGCAATACTTTTTCGCCAGTTAACAAATCGTGTGACAGTTAACCCCGTAATTGCTAAAAGTAAAATGGTGGCAGGAATAAAGAATCGAAATGGAAATTGAATTAATTCAGCAAAGGTATTTCCATTTTCTACTAGATACTGCCACGGAAAAAGACCTGTTGATAAGAAAAAGAAGACAAAATAGATAAAATGCAATATTTTTTTCCATTTGGCCAATTTCCTCCAATTCAAAATAGCGTAAACAAACTGTAAAACGAGTAACACCATTAGGGAAATTGGGGTATATAGCCAGTATCTTGCTGTTCCATCAATTCCATTCTTACCTATTTCCCTATTTATAAATGGATCTAAAAGATGATTCGTACCTCTCAAATATAGGAGTACTAGCCAGACATTGACAGTCAGTAAAAGGAAAAGAATGACTGCTACAACGACTTGCACGAAGGTTTCCTTCTTTTTAGCGACAGATACCTTTACAAAGGTGTAAAGGTAAAAAGGAATATACATCATCACCAGCATTAAAGCGCTAAGTACATGAACTTGAAAAATCAACGCCATGGATAAGGCAAGTCTAATTGGTTCTACTTTTTGATAAAAAATGTAGTGAATTGCTGGGATAAAACAAAAAGGTAGTAAAGCTGCTCCCCAACTAGAGAAGCCCTGACGCATCGTCCAGTACTGGATAGAAAATGTTGTAGCATAGAGTAAACCTAATGACAAGGAAATGGTAGTCTTAACTTTACACTGCTTGAGCAAAGCGTACATTGAGGATTCAGCTAATATATGTAGTAGTATCCTTGACACAATCTGATAACGAAACCAAGTGCCACTTATTAAAATAAGTCATCCTTGTAAATAAGCAAAAAAAGGACCGTAAAGAGCATTGACAATGCGGCCTGACTGTTGGAAGCCGTACAAAGACAAAAAGTAAGAAAAGTTACCATTCTTTAATTGCATAGTGGCTTCATAAAACCTGTTATAATGAAAAATGGAATCTGAACCTAAAATAACTTTTCTTGTAAATAATTGTGGCGTAACCAATAACACAGCAAAAGCTATAATAATAAGGGAAACCCATAACTTTTCTTTTGATTTAAAAAATTGTTTCATTGCTAAACCTTCCATTCCCTATTATATCAAAAAGGTCTGACCCTACCTAGCAATAACAAAAAGCTTCATAAAAACGATTACTAATTCCCGAAATAAAAAGTTGAGAGATATCTCCCAACTTCTATAAATCTTAGTAATTCCAAGCTGACAACCCTTGTGTGTTATAGGCATTCAAGGCTGATTGAATTTGATCTTCAACTGTTGCAGTTGAGCCCCATCCTGGCATTGTTTGAAAAAGACCTGATGCTCCTGAACTGTTCGCTACAGTATGATCACCATTGGATTCACGCGCAATAATCGACTCCCAAGTTGACTGTGGAACTCCAGTTGCTGCTGCCATCTGTGCTGCTGCATAAGAACCGATTTCTCCTGCAGTGTTGCCATTTGAGAGAATAACTGAGCCATTGCCAGCAGTCGAAGCAGCAACCGAAAAGACTGCTCCATTATTTTGAGTAAACGTAGCGTCAATGCTTGCTGTTGTAGCAGACTCTGATTGAGGTTGTTCTGCTGCTCCTACTATTTCGGTCGTTGTCTCTGATTGACGTTTACTTTCTCCAATCTTTTCTTTATTCTCTTTGCTTGAGCTAACTTCTGTTGATTTCACTAAATCTGCTGTTGTTGATGTTGTTGAAGGAGTTGGTGTAACTGAATCTGAGAATGCGTTAACCAACCCTTTATTAACTATCGTAGAGAGTGATACTGCCAGAATGACAATAAAACTCGTTACAATTACTACTGGTACCGCCAATGATTTTTTTACTGCTAATTTGATACGGCGTCCCTTATAACTTTTTTTAAACATAAATCCCTCCTAGTTAATTCTAGTTACATTCATCATAACTTAGTAATATTACTGCCGATTATTTGTATTATGTCTAATGTTACAATGATTTATCATTTTAATAAAAAAACGCCAAAAATCTGGCATTTTTTCCTTATTTGTATGATGTTTTACAAGTTTTCCTCATAAGTCAGTAATAATGATTTAGTACCAACCATGAGCATTCCAGAAAGCAAGAGCTGCTGTCCATGAACCATAACGGCTTGCTACATAATTATCTGCTACCTTTTCTTGATTTTCAGGAGACAAGTCTCCGTTCAAATATGATGATGCTAATTGGTAACGTCCATAATATTGCCCATTTTGAGCTGTATAGCTACCGCTTGACTCACGTTGTGCGATTTCTTCTTTAGCAGCTGCCTCTGAAGAAGAAAGATTTGTATTGGTTGCTTGAGTATCTTCACTTTGTGTAGACTCTGTTGATTGTGTTGACTCAACAGCTACTTCTGTTGTAGCTGAAGGTTCTGCTGGCTCTTCAGTGGTTTCATTAATCGTTAAGTTTTGACCAATAGAAATCTTATTAGCATCTTGAATGCCATTTTTTGAGACGATTTCGTCCACTGTCGTACCATTCTTCTTAGCAATAGCTGAAAGGGTATCTCCTTTTTGAACTGTGTAAGTTTCTGCATTAGCTAACGCTGTTGCTCCAAGTGTTGCCACTGTAACAAGTCCAAAAAGACCTAATTTTTTAGTGTTAGATGTATTCTTTGTTTGCATGATGATGCTCCTCTATATATTTATAGTCCAATCTATACTAGTCAAAGTTATTAAATTATTTTAGTTATGACCAATAGGTTAATTACCTTGCTTATTCTCTATAGGGATTTTTTAATCCAGATTAAGCTGAAGAACTATAACCATGTATCTATAATACCGTGCAAATATAACATCCTCTTGTTAGGAATATTAAAAATATTACAGGTAGTTTGGGATTAGACGAAAAAGAACGCCTACGTAGACGTTCTTCAAATACTTCTAGGTCTTAAGACCTAGTTTTTATTCATTTTTACGAATTAACTCTTAAGATAAAAAAGTATTAACCCTAAAGTTACAATAGCAGCAATTGACAAGGTATCTCGACCGTTCCATAAAAGTCGACGATATTTTGTTCGCCCTTCACCACCTTGATAACCTCTGGCTTCCATAGCTATAGCCAGAGCATCTGCTCGTTTAAAGCTGGATGCAAATAAAGGAATTAAGATTGGTATAATTGACCGAACCTTTTGAATAATATTTCCTTCACCAAAATCAACACCACGAGCCTTCTGAGCATTCATAATACGCGTTGTATCGTCCATCAAGGTTGGTACAAAACGTAAACTCAAAGATAACATTAGACCAATTTCATGTGCCGGTACTTTAAAAATAGTCAGCGGTTTTAAAAGTGACTCTACTGCATCAGATAAACTTAACGGCGTGGTTGTTAGGGTAAGTAAGGTGGAAAAACTAATAATGAGTATAAACCTGAGAAATATCATCCAACCTTGATTTAAACCAACTTCCGTAATCTTAAAAAAGCCGATGGACCAAAGCACATTCCCTCTTGTATTGAAGAAAACTTGGAACAGGGTAGAGAATAATATAATCCAAATCATCGGTTTAATACCACCTAAAAAGAAACCAAGCTTAATTTTAGACAAGAAAACCAAGAAAAGTGTAAATAGAGTTATCACAGCATAAGTTAGAGGATTATTAGCCCAAAAAATGATGACAATATAAATCAGCATGGCTAATAATTTACTTCTAGGATCTAATCGGTGTATAAAAGAATCACCAACAATATAACGTCCAATAATTAACTTATCCATGAACCAACACCTCTACGAATTCCTCTATTGTAATAGGAAGACTTTCAAATCTATAACCTTTTTCTTGTAGTTCTAGCGCAAACTCTGTGATTTTAGGAACACCTAACTGCTTTTCTTTGAGAAAAGTAACTTTTTGAAAAACATCTTTAGGAGCTCCCGACAACACTAGTTGCCCTTTTTCCATAACATTCACAGCTGTCGCATAATCGGCAACATCATCCATCAAGTGAGTAACTAAAACAATCGTCATTCCAGAAAGATGTAACTCCTTAAAAAGAGACATCAATTCCTTCCGGCCCTGTGGATCTAGACCGGCAGTCGGTTCATCCAGCACTAGAATATCTGGTTGCATAGCTAGAATCCCTGCGATGGCAACACGTCGCATTTGTCCCCCTGATAAATCAAAAGGATTCTGTCCATGAAACTCTTCCGGAAGTCCAACTAATTTTAGACTTTCAATAGCACGTTGTTCTGCTTCTTCCTTAGAAACTCCGAAATTTTGAGGTCCAAAGGCAACATCTTCTAAAATAGTTTCTGCAAATAACTGACTTTCTGGAAATTGAAAAACTAAACCTACCTTCTTGCGAATTGGTTTTATGTCCTTATCCTTTGATTGACTGGTTATGATCGTATCATCAACGTGAACCTGACCACTAGTGGGTAAGTAAAGGCCATTCAAGAGCTGCATAATAGTAGATTTACCACTTCCTGTATGTCCAATAAAGGCTGTATATGAACCATCTTTTATCGTCGTTGTCATATCAAAAAGGGCACGCCCCTCAAAAGGAGTACCCGCTTGATAGATATAACTTACATTTTCGAGAGAGATTCCCATAATTGTTCTACCAATTCCTTTTCTGTCAGATAGTCTTCACAATCTATCAGACCTTTATTTCTTAGCTTTTTAGTTAATAATGCACTAAAAGGGATATCCAAACCTAAGTCAACTAACTCTGAGCCTCTACTAAATAGTTCACGAGGACTTGAAACAGACTCCACTTTACCTTTTTTCAAAACCAAAACACGGTCACTCAAAGCTACCTCATCGAGATCATGAGTAATTGATAAAACAGTCATTCCGTATTCTTTACGAATAGCTTTAATAGATTGAATCAATTCCTGGCGACCTTCTGGATCAAGCATGCTAGTTGCCTCATCCAAAATCAAAATAGATGGTCTCATAGCTACAATACCCGCGATAGCCACACGTTGTTTTTGGCCTCCAGATAATCTAGCTGGCTCTCTATCCTTAAATTCTGACATTCCTACAAATTCCAGAGCCTCTTGAATTCTTAAAGCCATTTCTTCATAAGGGACACCCTTATTTTCAAGTCCAAAAGCAACATCATCTTCAACAGTTGCCCCAACAAATTGATTGTCTGGATTTTGAAAGACCATACCAATCTTATCACGGATAGCCCAGACGTTCTCTTCTGTTAATTCTTGACCATCAACGATAATCTGCCCAGACTCTGCCACTAATAGTCCATCAATAAGACGTGCTGTCGTGGATTTTCCAGATCCGTTATGGCCTACAATGGATAACCATTCCCCACGTTTCACGTGAAACGATACATCATTCAAGGTATAGGAGGTCTGATCTTGATTATATTTAAATTTTAAATTTTTTATTTCAATCATTGGTTTATCGTACTACTTGAAAGTATCCTTAAATAAGAAACCTGCACCTTTGAAATAATCATAGCCTGAGTAAATCGTAAAGAATAAAGCTACATACAGCATGATTATCCCTACAAAATGTACGTGACACAATAATAAAATGATAGATAACATCTGAGTCACTGTCTTAATCTTACCAGGCATAGCTGCAGCGAGAACTGTACCACCGTTCTCCACTAATAAAAGACGAAGTCCTGTGACTGCAAGCTCACGACAGATAATAACTGAAACCACCCAGGCTGGCGCTTGATCAATACCGACTAACATAATAAACGCTGACATCACTAGCATCTTATCCGCTAAAGGATCTGCAAATTTCCCGAAATTAGTAACAACATGCCATTTTCGTGCCAAATAGCCATCTAAATAATCTGTAATACTGGCAATAGCAAAGACAACTGCTGCAGCAATATGCATCACATTGCTCGACGCAAGTGATGTCATCAATAAAAAGATGGGAATTAAGACAATTCTAGCAAGTGTTAATAAGTTAGGTAAATTTTCTTTTTTAAACATTTCTTCTCGATTCTATTGGATTCTTAATGTTAGGTAGCTAGGTGTATTTTGATCTAGTTGAAATAAATCAAGTGACTCCCCATTTACCTTTAGATTAACTTTTAAAGATTTAGCGATAATAATTTGAGTTGTTTTGATTTTATCAGAAAAATCCAGAGAGTATTTTGATTTATTCTTTTTTGAAAGATAATAACTCTCTGAAGTATCTGAGGTGCCTACAGAAAACCATGTATCGTTACTATTTTCTGACAACTCGACTTCTAAAACTACTGAAGATTTTACATTGGAGAAATCAACCATTAATTGATTTCCTTAAGTTGTCGTTGTAACATTGGCCCCCGATACTGTAACCTCAGAAATGCTTCGAGACGACTTAGCTCCACCTACAATTGATAAGTGATTAACTGTAGAGATCATATTGAGTTTAATCACCCGAGGTTGATTAGAGAGGTGTCTAATAATAATATATCCAACTGAACAGATGATAAGTAATGAAACCGCACTTAGAATTAGTAAAGGTAGATAGTTAGACTTTCTTTTTTCTTCACGTTTATGCTTTAAAAAGCGTGACATGGGAGCTTTAACAGCTAAGGTATCTTTCTTACGTTCAACTGGTTTCTTCTCTTTTTTTAGTTTTTGCTCATTCTGTCTCTGCTCCTCAAATAGACGTTTTCCATCTAAACCAACCGAAGTGGCATACTTTTCAAACGCCTCTTGCTGAATGTTCTCTGGCAAAGCTTTAAGTTGATCCATTTCCATAGCCAGAAGAAACTGAGCTTCGACTCCAGAAATTTTTTCTACATCATATAAACTTAACTCTTTCTTTATACGCGCTGCACGTAGTTGCTCACCTAGAGAGTGTAACTTCATTTTTCCCCTTTCTAATATTCTTCTTTATTTTCGTGTCTCTATTATAGCAAATAATCACTTATTTAGGGAAGACAACAAAATCGGTAATCTCCACATTTGAGAGATAGTGATTCAAAAAATCCTTCAACTCCTTGGAAGTAATGCCCATCAGTTCCTGACCAAAATCAAAGTATGTTTTATCATTCTCAAAATAAGCTAAATATTGGCTTCCTAAATTCTGGATATTATCTAAACTACGTAAAAATTCACCATACAAAGCTTTCTTTTGTAAATCCAATGCTTCTTCCGTCAACAATCGCTTTTTATCTGCCGATGTCATCACTTGACGAATTAAACTTGACATACGGATAGGCTCTGCAGTGTCCATAGTCATAATGACAAATGAATATCTACTAGATACCTCATATTCAATTGACACAGACTCATCTATTTTTCCTTCAGCATACCATTTTTGGTAATAAGGAGATGTCCAGCCAAACAATAAATTAAATAACAATTGTACCAATATGCTCTCTCTCATACAATTATCGGAAAAATGGACATTTTTAAAACCAATGGCTAGTTTTGAAATCGAGATATCCATTTGAAGACTATCTAACCTTTGGATATCCGCCTCAATGGGGTTCTTTTCTTTTTCGACTGTTTTATGAGATGTTGTAAACTTACTTTGCTGTCCCTTTACAAAGTTGTAAATATTTTCAACATCAAAATCGCCCACTAAGACGAGATGACAGTTTACTGGTCTGTAAAAGCAATCAAAATTATCTTTCAAGTCCTTTACAGTAATTTCTTCAATGCTATCAACACTTCCAGCAATGTCTTGACCTAATATAGTATTGGGATACAAACTTTGTAAACACCCTAGATAAACTCTGTAGTCAGGATCATCCTGATACATATTTATTTCTTGTTCAATAATTCTTTTTTCATGGTTGACAGCATCTTCAGAACTTGTAAAACTCGATGTAAAGTTTAATAAAAGCTCTAAAGACTCCTCAAAGTTATCTAGGGTAGAAAAATAATATGTTGTCTTCTCCAAGGTTGTAAAAGCATTGACATCAGCTCCAAGCTTGACAAAATCCAATGTCACATCCCTTCCCTGCTCATCCTCAAATAGCTTGTGTTCAAGAAAATGAGCAATACCATCAGGGTAAGATTGTGACTCACCATCAATATAAAAGTGATTATCTAGCGCCCCAAAGTTTGTTGACAAAAAGGCGGCTTTTTCTACAAATCCTTTTTTCTTAATGATAGATAAAGACATACCATTATCTAAAATTGCTGAATAAACTTCTTCATCAATTTTTTGATAATAACGTTTCTTCAAAGCAGCCATTCTAAGACACTCCTTCTAAAAAGAACAAACTCTGTAGCTTAACTTGACGTGCTACACGGCAAACATCTTTTTTAGTAACCTTCTCAATCTCATCTAACCAATTCTCCAATGAGAGACTTTTATCGCCAAAAATCACCTTATTAAAACGTTGTTCCACTAATGTTAAGGCATGATCTTCAGAGAGTAGGGCATTCATTCGTATGATTTTTTTGGTTTGATTCGGGAGAGAACTTGAAAAACGTCCTAATTTAATGTAATTCAATTCTCTACTAATTCCTCGCATAGCCTGATTTCTATTTGATTTTTCAATTCCAGCGTAAACTTCCAGTAAACCTGTAAAGATATCAAATTGACTACTAATTGAATAAGCCAATCCTTCCTTTTCTCGAAGTGTTGTAAATAAAGCTGAATGGGCAAATTCACCGAACATGGCATTGAATACAATTAAAGCAAAGTAATCTTTATCTCCATATTGACACGGAAATTGGTACCCTAGCTGTAAAATAGATTGACTACTCTGTCTAGGTTCTATCTTTTCTTTCACAACATTGACATAAGGTTGACTATAGCTAAACTGTAAATCAACTTGACGTCCTTCCAAAGGAAAACGATGTAACGCTTGGAGTACTTGATAATCATTAAATTCTCCAACCATAAAGATATCAATACGATCTCTTGTCAACATACTTTGAAATTCTTGATAAGCTGTAAACGAGGTCTCTGCTTCAACAAGTTCTGCTTGACCATATTTTGGAACTTTCAAGCCCTCGTTTACAAAATAAAGCTCTCTTCCTTTAACTTCACTGTAATAATAATTATTCTCTGTGTCAACATCCAGGTAGGTCATTAAATTTTGTTTTTCTATGTCAAATACTTTATTTTGGTATTGAGCTACTCTTGCCAGTGGCTTGTAAAGGCACTCTTTCAAAAATCCTAGCACTTCCCCAAATAATCCATCATTCGTAGGGATAAAGGCATCTTTCAGATATGTCAACTCAATGTCAACACTATGTGTCAATCCTTTAGTTGACACTCTAGTTGACAACTGTGTTCCATAAAGAAAAGCTAGTCTCTCTTTAAAAGACTGTACTGTGGGATACGTCTGATTGGCTGTGGCCAACATTTGTGAAACTAGGGCTCGTTTAGCAATTGTTTGTTTATTCAAAGAACCTGTCATTCGAAAAACAATACGATTAGTTTTATATTTTTGTGTTGGAATGAAGTGTACATAGACACCATCAGCAATTTTCATTGATAACCTCTAAAAAGTTTATGCTTCCAATTATACCATTTTTATGCTATCTTATCTCAAGAGAAAGTTGAGGTACTATGGAATATAAATTATTTGATGAATACATCACACTACAGGCACTTTTAAAAGAATTAAGTATCATTCATAGTGGCGGAGCTATTAAAAGTTTCTTGGCTAATAATACCGTTTTATTCAACGGTAAGGATGAAAAACGTCGTGGAAAAAAACTTCGTTATGGAGATGTTATTACCATTCCGTCTGAGGAACTTGAAATAATGATTGTAGCTCCTACGACAAATGAAATTGAAGAACATCAAAAAGCAGTCGCTGAAAAAGCACGTGTTGCTGCCATTGTTAAAAAAATGAATCAGGATAATAAAAAGAAACAAAAGGCACATCCGTCAAAAGAAAGCAATAAAACTAAACTAAAACCCGTTCGTTTCCCAGGAACCTAACTATGTGGCTCGAAAAAATTGATATTCAACACTTTAGAAATTATACTGAGGCCTCTGTGAGCTTCTCACCTCATCTCAATATTTTCCTTGGTCGCAATGCTCAAGGAAAAACAAATATTCTTGAGGCCATCTATTTTCTAGCATTGACACGTAGTCATCGGACCCGCTCTGATAAAGAACTGATTCAATTTCAGCAAAATACTCTAAAACTGAACGGCATCGTGCATCGTCATAGTGGAAAGATACCTCTGGAAATCAGTTTATCTAATAAAGGACGCATAACAAAGGTTAACCACCTCAAACAAGCTAAATTATCCGATTATATCGGTCACATGACAGTGGTGCTCTTTGCTCCTGAGGATTTACAACTTATAAAAGGATCTCCAAGCCTGAGACGTAAATTTATAGATATTGATTTGGGACAGATTAAGCCTGTTTATCTCTCAGATTTATCAAGTTATAATCATGTACTCAAACAACGTAATGCCTATCTCAAATCTACTGACAATGTAGACATTAATTTCCTCTCAGTGTTAGATGAACAGCTTTCCGATTTTGGAGCACGAGTTATCGAACATAGACTAGAATTTATCAAGCAATTAGAGGAGGAGGCAGATAGACATCATAGTAACCTCTCAAATCAGATAGAGCGCCTTAAAATCTCCTACGAATCTAATATCCCACTGGAAAATAACAAAGTTATTCGCGAGTCTTTTTTAACCACGTTAAAGCAAAATCACAAAAGAGATATCTTCAAAAAGAACACTGGTGTTGGTCCACATAGGGATGATTTGACATTTTACATTAATGACATGAACGCATCTTTCGGAAGTCAGGGGCAGCAACGTAGCCTCATTCTTTCTTTAAAAATGGCTGAGATTGCTCTGATAAAAAAAGTAACAGGTGAATTTCCTATTCTTCTCCTCGATGATGTCATGAGTGAGCTTGACAACCACCGTCAACTTAAACTGTTAGAAAGTATTGACGAAGAGGTTCAAACCTTCATGACGACAACTTCTCTTGATCATCTGAGTAACCTACCACCTGATTTAAAGACCTTCTTAGTTAAGAACGGTAATATTTATGAAAAACAAGTCGATTAAACGACTTGTTTTTCTATTTTTTGTTGCTTGACACATGTGACAAGCATCACCCAATAAGTTGTAAATCATTTTCACATGAACCTTTTATCAACAACTATACTCACGTAAACATGTTGTAAACTTATTGCAAATATCTCTGTAAACAAAAAGTACTTATCTGAGATAAGTACTTTTAGGTTTATTAATGAGCTGAGTAGTTAGGTGCCTCGTTGGTAATTTGAACATCGTGAGGATGACTTTCAATAAGTCCTGCACCTGACATTTCAACAAATTGAGCTTTGTCATGTAAAGCTCGGATATCTTCTGCACCTGTATAACCCATACCTGCACGGATACCGCCAATCAATTGGAATACGATATCAGCAGCAGAACCTTTGTAAGCTACACGGCCTTCAATTCCTTCTGGAACAAGTTTATTCGCTTCATTAACTGCACCTTGGAAGTAACGATCGCTTGATCCCTTCTTCATCGCTGCAATTGATCCCATACCACGGTAAGATTTGTATTTACGACCTTGGAAAATCTCAGTTTCACCTGGTGCTTCATCAGTACCAGCAAACATAGAACCAAGCATTACAGCATTACCACCTGCTGCAAGAGCTTTTACAATATCACCTGAGTATTTGATACCACCATCAGCAATGATTGTTTTTCCGTATTCACGCGCAACACTAGCAGCATCGTAAATAGCAGTGACTTGAGGAACACCTACACCCGCAACCACACGTGTTGTACAAATAGAACCTGGTCCGATACCTACTTTAACAACATCGACACCTGCTTCATAAAGTGCACGCGCACCTTCAGCTGTTGCAATATTTCCTGCAATCAAAGTGCGGTCTGGGAAGTGGGCACGAATTTCAGCAATTTTACGAAGAACTCCTGCTGAATGACCATGTGCAGTATCAATAACAATAGCATCTGCCCCTGCTTCAAAGAGAGCTTCTGCACGTTCAAAGGTATCAGAGGTAACTCCTACAGCACCTGCTACCAAAAGACGACCAAATTCATCCTTAGCTGCATTAGGGAACTCGATAACTTTTTCGATATCCTTAATAGTAATGAGTCCTGACAAACGACCTTCTTCATCAACTAGAGGTAGCTTTTCAATACGATGCTCATGAAGAATACTTTCAGCTGTCTCAAGATCTGTTCCAACTGGAGCAGTGACCAATTTCTCAGAAGTCATATGTTCTGAAATTGGTGTATCGTAATTAGAAATAAAACGCATATCACGGTTTGTGATAATACCAACCAATTTACGATTTTCAAGTGTCTCAACAATTGGAACCCCGGAAATACGGTAACGTTGCATCAACTCTTCAGCCTCAGCAACTTTATTTTCAGGCGTTAGGAAGAATGGATCAATGATGACACCATTTTCAGAGCGCTTTACTTTTCGAACTTCTTCAGCTTGTTCCGCAATAGACATGTTTTTGTGAATGACACCCAAACCACCTGCACGAGCAATTGAGATAGCCATCTTACTATCTGTGACCGTATCCATGGCTGCAGTGATAATTGGGATATTTAATGTCAAATTTTTAGCCAATTTCGTCTTCAAGTTGACGTTGTTTGGTAGAACATGACTTTCCGCAGGAATAAGCAATACGTCATCAAAAGTGTAACCTTTTTTCAAGAATTTAGTGTCCCAATTTGACATTATAATCGTCCTCTTTTCTCAAAGTTTTGAGGTACAAAAACCCCAGTCTATTTTTTAATTGATAATATCATATCATGCTAAAATGATTTGTCAACAGATTTCGCATAAGATTCTAAGAAAACCTTTTTCCAAATAAAAATAGGGCTCCAGATTATCTTGAGTCCCTACTTTTATTTCTTAGAAATAATTAATTCCCATTGCTTCTTTTACTTCTGCCAATGTTTGTCCAGCAACTTCACGCGCTGCTTGACTACCTTTTTCAAGCATACGGAAAACTTCTCCCATATCCTTGGCATATTCTAAACGACGTTCACGAATTGGAGCTAACTCACGTTCTAAGATTTCTAGAAGATAACGTTTTGTCTTTACATCTCCTAAACCACCTCGTTGATAATGTTCTTTCATTTCAGCAATTGTAGTAGCATCCTCTTCGCGACCAAAGATATCAAGATAATGGAAAACCATGTTACCTTCAATTTGGCCTGGATCTTCCACACGAATATGATTTGGATCCGTATACATGCTCATGACTTTTTTACGAACAGTGTCTTCATCATCTGAAAGGAAGATACCATTACCCAAGGATTTAGACATCTTAGCATTACCATCTAGACCTGGAAGTCGTCCTGCAGCTTCATTTTCAGGGTAGATTCCCTCTGGTTCAACCAAAATATCACAATTATAAGTATGATTGAAGCTACGTGCAATTTCACGTGTCTGCTCAATCATTGGCTTTTGGTCATTACCTACAGGAACATAATTTGCTTTAAAGGCCGTGATATCAGCTGCCTGAGAGATTGGATAAACTAGAAAGCCTGTTGGAATCGATTCTCCAAAGCCTTTTTGAGCAATTTCCGTCTTAACCGTTGGATTACGTTCTAAACGTGCCAATGAAACTAGGTTCATGTAATACATAGTCAACTCAGCCAACTCAGGAATCTGACTTTGAATGAAAATAGTTGACTTCGCTGGATCCAAACCTACAGAGAGATAATCTAAAGCGACATTCCCAATTGATTCTTTGATGATTTCTGACTCTTTTGCGTGATCCGTAAGAGCTTGCTGATCAGCCAAAAAGACAAACATATTATATTTATCTTCGTTTTGTAAAAGGACACGATTTTTTAAACTACCAACATAGTGTCCTAGATGAAGTTTCCCTGTTGGACGGTCTCCCGTCAAAATAATAGGTTTCGTCATATAATTACCTCTCTAATACAAAAAAAATCCCCACGCAAAAATATGCGTGAGGGCGTTAATCACTTTTGATACGCGGTACCACCTCAGTTGATAACTCTTTCTGCAGCTATCATCTCAAACCTTCTCAACAAAGAAGTTGCACGGTAAGGGGTGCCAAACCTAACGTTTATGTGTTCACGTTAATTGTCAATTCTCTTCAGCCCATTCATTCCACCTTTATACTGGTTTTCAGCAACCACCAGCTCTCTATAAAAAAGGATAGAATTACTCTTCTGATGACTATTATTCTACATTGTTTTATCTATTTTTGTCAAGATTATGTTTATAGTTTCACGTGAAACACAACCTCAGATACAACCAAAATAGTCATTACTTGACGGAAACTTAAAAAGACTTGATAATAAGAATATCATTTCTAGGAGATAATATAATATATGAAACGTCGAATAATAGACATACTTTTAGTTACACTCGGTTCTTTTATTGCTGCGGTTGGCTATAACTCACTTTTAGTTAAGAATAATATTGCTTCAGGTGGTGTCGGAGGGCTAGCCATTAGTTTAAACGCCCTTTTGGGTTGGAATAATGCTAACTTTGTCTTAGCAACCACCATCCCTTTGTTGATTTTATGTTGGTGCTTTCTTGGTCGCGAAGTTCTCCTAAAAACCTTTTATGGGTCTCTTGTCTTCCCAACTTTTATTAAATTAACTGAGGGCTTACCTACACTCACCAAACAACCTTTGTTGGCTGCTATTTTTGGTGGGATTGTATTAGGGTTAGGACTAGGAATAGTCTTTTATGGAAATTCCTCAACTGGAGGAACTGGAATTATCACACAAATTCTCAACAAATATACGCCACTCCCACTAGGAATGGTACTACTTATTGTTGATGGAATCATTGTCGCAATCAGTGCTATTGCCTTTCCTCCTGATACTGTTATGTATTCCATTCTCTCACTTGGAGTTGTTTCTCTTACAATTGATAAAATGATGGTCGGGCTCAATTCATCACGAAATCTTCTAATCATTTCGCAAAATAGTGAACAAATCCTAAACTACATCACTAGAGTCGCTGATCGAGGAGCAACAAAAATTCCAGTTCTTGGTGGACATACCGGACATGCACAAAACATGATTATGACTACCTTGTCAACTCGCGAGGTTCCAAAAGTTCAAGAAGAAATCCAAAAAATAGATGAAACTGCCTTTATCGTCATTGTCCCTGCTTCTACAGTTATGGGACGGGGATTTAGCCTCCAAAAAGATTACCAGAGAGTTCCAAATGACTTTATTAATCCCTTGTAAAATCAATTGAAATAAAGTCTAATTTCTCGTAAAATAGTAGTTAAGAATAAGAATAAAGGATATTATATGCTTACTGTATCAGATGTATCGCTTCGTTTTAGCGATCGTAAACTTTTTGATGATGTTAACATTGCCTTCACGCCAGGTAATACTTATGGTCTTATCGGTGCTAATGGTGCTGGTAAATCTACTTTTTTGAAAATTTTAGCTGGTGATATCGAACCAACAACAGGACATATCTCGCTTGGTCCTGATGAACGTCTTTCTGTCCTTCGTCAGAACCACTTTGACTATGAAGAAGAACGCGTTATCGATGTTGTTATTATGGGTAATGAACGCCTCTACGATATCATGAAAGAAAAAGATGCTATCTACATGAAAGAAGATTTTTCAGATGAAGATGGTGTCCGTGCTGCTGAACTAGAAGGACTCTTTGCTGAATTAGGTGGTTGGGAAGCTGAAAGCGAAGCATCACAATTGCTTCAGAATCTAAATATCTCAGAAGACCTTCACTATCAAAACATGAGTGAATTGGCTAATGGTGACAAGGTGAAAGTGCTCCTTGCAAAAGCACTCTTTGGTAAACCTGATGTACTTCTTCTTGACGAACCTACCAATGGTCTTGATATCCAGTCAATCTCTTGGCTTGAAGATTTCTTGATTGATTTTGAAAATACGGTCATTGTCGTATCCCATGACCGTCACTTCTTGAATAAGGTGTGTACGCATATGGCCGACCTTGACTTTGGTAAAATCAAACTCTATGTCGGTAACTATGACTTCTGGAAACAATCTTCAGAATTGGCTGCACGCTTGCAGGCTGACCGAAATGCCAAAGCAGAAGAAAAAATTAAGGAACTTCAAGAATTCGTTGCACGTTTCTCTGCCAACGCTTCAAAATCTAAACAAGCGACTTCTCGTAAGAAAATGCTTGATAAAATTGAGCTAGAAGAAATCGTCCCATCAAGTCGTAAATACCCATTCATCAATTTCAAAGCAGAGCGTGAAATCGGTAATGACCTTCTAACAGTTGAAAATCTCACTGTTAAGATGGATGGTGAGACTATTCTTGACAACATTAGTTTCATCTTGCGACCAGGAGATAAGACTGCCATCATCGGTCAAAACGATATTCAAACAACTGCATTGATTCGTGCCCTTGCCGGTGATATTGACTACGAAGGTACAATCAAATGGGGTGTTACTACTAGCCGCTCTTACCTTCCAAAAGACAATTCTAAAGACTTTGCATCCGGTGAATCAATTCTCGAATGGCTCCGTCAATTTGCCGAAAAAGGTGAAGATGATGATACCTTCTTACGTGGATTCCTTGGGCGTATGCTCTTCTCAGGAGATGAGGTTAATAAATCTGTCAGTGTTCTCTCAGGGGGAGAAAAGGTACGTGTCATGCTTTCTAAACTCATGCTTTTGAAATCTAACGTCCTTCTTCTAGATGATCCTACTAATCACTTAGATTTGGAATCAATCTCAAGTCTGAATGATGGCGTCCGTGACTTCAAAGAATCTGTTATCTTTGCCAGTCATGACCATGAATTTATTCAAACAATAGCGAACCACATCGTAGTTGTTTCTAAAAATGGGGTAATTGACCGTATTGATGAAACTTATGATGAGTTCCTTGAAAATGAAGAAGTGCAAGCTAAAGTCAAAGCACTGTGGGCTGATTAAACTATAAAAAGATGCAGGTTGGGATATCCCAACCTGTCTTAGTATCATTATGACAAATAAAAAATACCATACAACCTTATTATTTTATCTGGCTGCTTTTTTCTTGCCAGTACTAATCATGATAGGGGTGCTGTATAGCCAAAAAATCTATCCTGGTAGTGAGCGGACTATTTTAACAAGTGATGGTTTTCATCAGTATGTGATTTTTGCAACTGGACTTCGGAATATACTTCATGGAGATGGGAACCTTTTTTACACCTTTACAAGTGGTCTAGGGCTTAATTTCTATGCTCTAACAAGCTATTACTTAGGTTCCTTCTTGTCTCCACTTTACTATTTCTTTACTGTCAACCAAATGGCCGATGCTTTTTATTATATAACACTCCTTAAATTCGGGCTTATTGGGTTATCAGGAGCTTTTAGTTTTAAGCGGCTCTTTACAAAAGTGTCAAGAAGTTTCATTCTATGTCTTTCTACAGGATTTTCTTTGATGAGCTTTGCTACCAGTCAGTTAGAAATTAATACCTGGCTAGATGCCTTTATTCTAGCACCTCTAATCATATTAGGTTTACACCTCTTACTAAGATTCAATAGACGGGGCTTATACTTTTTTAGTCTAACCTGCCTTTTTATCCAAAACTACTATTTTGGATATATGATGGCTATTTTCCTAACCCTTTACACCATAGTACAATTGATAACTATCAAGGGGTGGAAGAGTAAGATTCTTCATTTCATAGACTTTGGAATTGTCTCTATACTAGCTGGTTTAAGTAGTGCTGTCATGCTGCTACCAACGCTACTTGACTTGACCACACATGGTGAAAAGTTTACAGGTTCGTCAAGTTTGTTGACAGAGTCCACCTATTATTTTGACTTCTTTGCGAAAAATCTCGTTGGAGTTTACGATACTACTAAATTTGGATCAATCCCTATGACCTATGTGGGAATCTTACCTTTGATTCTTTTTCTACTTTTCTTTATTAGTAGAGAAGTCAAGCTATCATTACGTCTAGGTTACCTCTTATTAGTAGCTTTCTTTATCGCTAGTTTCTACTTACAGCCTCTCGATTTGTTTTGGCAAGGTATGCACGCACCCAACATGTTTCTCCATCGCTATTCTTGGCTACTATCTCTCCTAATTGTTCTTTTGGCAGGAGAAACACTCAACCGAATAAAAAACTTTTCTTTTAAAAGTCTCCTCCTATCTTTCTTAGTATTGAGTACCGCTTACTTACTAACTTGGATTTTCCAATCTCACTATAGCTTTATTGAATCAGTCTCCTGGCTATTAAGCCTAGCATTTCTTCTAGCTTATGCCATTCTATTTATTAGCTATTTTAGACAGCAGATTCCTGGGAGTGTTTTTCGCTGTTTCACCTTCTTATTCTGCATTTTTGAGCTTTCGTTAAGTACTTACTATGTTGTTGGAGCTCTGGGAAATGAGTGGGTATTCCCAACTCGTGAAGGCTACCTACGAAATATGTCTGCCATTACAAAACTAGTTTCAGATACTAAGCAAGCGAATAAGACTTTTTACCGTACTGAAAGGTTAGAAGCTCAAACTGGTAACGACAGTATGAAGTTTAACTATAATGGTATTTCTCAATTTTCATCCATTCGAAATACTGCTTCAAGCTCAACACTTGATAGGTTAGGCTTCAAATCTGAAGGGACTAATTTAAACCTACGTTACCAAAATAACACCATTATAGCTGATAGTCTCTTCGGAATAAAATATAATTTATCGAACTTTGACATTAATAAGTATGGTTTTAATCACGTAACTTCTGAGAAAACAATGGGGCTTTATCAAAATAATAATGCAAGCCAGCTTGCTATCTTAACTGATGGCATTTACAACAATATTGACTTCACTGTCAATACGCTTGACAATCAAACTAGCTTGCTAAATGCTCTATCTGGACTCAACTTAACCTATTTTAAACGAGCTCCATCTCAACTTTTTGATCAAGATGCTAAATCTTTAAATCAGCGCGTGGCTAAAAACGTTAGCAACTCGAATAAAGATTTTGTTACAATAACCTATCGAGTCATCGCTCCACCACATAGTCAACTCTATGTTAGTGTTCCTAATATTTCTTGGTCCGATGACAATAACCACTCTCTGTCAATTACTGTAAATGGTGTGACAAGAAATCAAGTTACTGACAATACCTTTGATTTCTTCGATCTTGGCTACTTTGAAACAGAATCAATGGTTACCATCAAACTTAGTTTTCCTGGCAATAAAGTAATATCCTTTGATAATCCTAGTTTTTATGCCCTTGATACTAAAAACTATCAGATAGCTATGGATACTATTAATGACCGTGATAGTAAGGTTACGACGTCAAATAATAAAGTGTTCGTTGATTATAGTAGTAAAATGAATGCCTCACTATTCTTTACCATTCCATACGATAAGGGGTGGACAGCGACCATAAATCATAAAAAAGTTAAGATTCAACGCGCCCAAAAGGGGTTCATGAAAGTTGATGTCCCTAGTGGGAAAGGTAAAGTTGTTCTAACCTTCATTCCCTATGGTCTTAAGACAGGTTTATTGATTAGTCTATTGGCAAGTATCATATTTTGTTGCTACGCTTATTTCATCAGAAAAATAACTATTATTCGAAACAGCTGATTATCTTAAGTCATAACCACCCGTGAAAACGGGTGGCTTGTACACCGGCTGTAAGCCGATAA
>NZ_CABQHE010000007.1:0-121896 GCF_902463925.1 uncultured Streptococcus sp.
GGCAGTGGCACTAGGGTTCCTTTAAAAGGGTCACCCTCCTTGTTATTCACATTTGGCATAAGACAAACAGCACCACCTTGAATTACTTCAAGGTCGTTATGAGTTAATTTTATAAACATTGCTTATACTCCTTATTTTGTCAATTACTTACTTCTCTATATTATGGTTGATATACTTGATGCCCCATAAAAATAGTACGAAACCCAATAATGAAAAAAAACCTACAAATATAGCGATAACTTTTTGATAATAGAAATCTGTTGTCAAAAAACGAAGGCAACTAAGTGTCAGTAACAAGAAACAAGCTAGGGAAGCTTTTAATTGATTTAACACAGTTGGTTCTTCTCTTATTGTCATTATTTTTCGAATGAGCAATATATCAACCACAACCACTAAGAGGGCTGTTACGATGTAGATCAATTGGAATACGGATGATAAGTTATGAAGTAATTGACTAAAAAAAAGTACCAGTAAGGATATGCTAACTACTTGGGCAATGATAAATAGCACTATATCCCTTTTTGAAACTCTATGTGTCATTGTTGTTCTCCTTAACAGCCAAGTAAGGCTACTCCACCTCCAATAGCTGCACCTACTGCACCAGTTCCAATTGCATACGGTCCAATGAAGAAAGCCGTTCCACCTGCAGCTGCAGAGAATCCTTCTGAAGCACCTACGGCGACAGAGGCCCCACACATTCCCCATCGTTCCCAATTGACTCGTCCTCCTTCAACACTAGCAAGTGTTTCGAGGTCAAGGGTGTTAAAGTTTTCAATTGTTTGAGTTGCCATGGCAACTACCTCCTAAAATTTTTATCGTGTGTTCTTTCAATCACATCTTTAGTATAGCACTCTGATAGTCATTTAAAAGCCAGCGTCCCAAAAAGTGGCTATATGTCCCGAATAGTAAAAAAAAAGACTGAATATCATTTTTGATTCAGTCCATATCTTATTGAAAAAGCTTTAACTAATTCTTTCTATACTGCCTATAGACTCCAAATAAAAAGAAAAAGAATCCTATTGATGCTAACAAAAGTTGATAGATATTTCCTGATGACAATAGTACTTTGCTATATAAATATATCATCGCAATAGTCGAAAAAATGATTAGGTATTTCTTCATTTGTATCACCTACCTCAAATGAAGATTATTTAGCTGTATCATAACAAAATGCTGTGCTACCGCCTGCAAATCCAGCTCCTGCACCTGCGATGCCAAAGAAAGCTGCACCGACAATCGTCATTCCGGTAGTACCAATAACACATTGAGCACCATAGCCTTGACCACTTACATTAGACAATGCATTTGTATCCAGTTTTTTAAATCTTTCAAGTTGTTTATTATTCATAAATTCCTCCCATACAAATTAGAAACAGTATAAGGCTGCACCTACTAACACCCCACCGACAGCTCCCCACGGGCCACCTACTGCACCAAGTCCTCCTACTGCCAGCATCCCCTCATCACAGGACAACCCACCCTCAACACTAGCAAGTGTTTCGAGGTCGAGGGTGTTAAAGTTTTCAATTGTTTGAGTTGCCATGGCAACTACCTCCTAAAATTTTTATCGTGTGATCTCTCAATCACATCTTTAGTATAGCATTCAAGTGTCTCTATCAGAGCTAGCGTCCCAAAAAGTGGCCATATGTCCCGAATGGTAATTCCTAATATATATTGTTTATAAAATTCAGAAAAAAAAAAAAATCTCATTTTACACTCATAAAAAATTGAAAAACCGTTTTCTTTATGTTACAATTTTTCAATAAACAGTATTCGTCATGAAAGGGAGGACTCAACCTTGAGAATTTACCTATTAGAAGATAATTCTATTCAGATGGGTCGCTTGGAAGAGGCTGTGGCACATGAACTTAAATCCTTCGGAAAAGATCTATCCTGTGTCCAGTCTTTTGACAAACCTGACCAGTTGTTATCAGCTATCACTTCTAATACAAGCGATCAGATTTTCTTTCTTGATATTGAAATTAAAGGTGAAGATAAGAAGGGACTTGATATCGCTAAAATCATACGTCAAAATAACCCTTATGCTATCATTGCCTTTGTCACTACACATATAGAGTTCATGCCTCAAGCTTTTGGCGTTACAGCCTATAAATACATCGATAAAACCTTAGATGAAGCTAGCTTTAGAAAAGAAATAGGGGAAACCATTGCTCAAGTCTTCCCTATTAACGCAACTACCACGGATGAGTTTTTTCTCTACAAAACAGAGTCTCAATTAATAAACCTTCCTATGGATCAAATTCTCTACCTATCCACATCAGATATCAAACACCATGTTCACCTCCAGACTATCCATACCCTCATGGATATCCGAGCAAATCTGATGGACTTTAAAAAGATACACCATAAACTCCAGCCATGCCATCGCTCTTACATCGTCAATACAGATATGATCATCTCTGTAAATAAGACCAATTATGAAGTTACCTTGATTAATGGTCAAATCCTGCCAGTATCACGTCTGAAAATAGGAAAAATTGCACAGATTGTTGAGGAGAGAGGAAGATGATCAATTTAGTTCTGTTACTGTTAACTGTTTTTTGTCTCAGCTTAGAGATTCTCTTATTTCTTTATCTCTTAAACAAAAGAATTTCAGTTAAATATTTTTTACTTTTACTAGTGTGCAGGTGTGCTTTTAATTTTACTTCTTATTACTCTCACTGGATGATATTTAAATTCTGGGGAGAAGATATTTACTACCTTCTCCTTTCATTTATTTTATCCTATAGGACTGAAAAATCATTTAGTTTAAAAGCTTTCAATGGGTTATTCTCTAATACACTAACTAATCTTGTGTTAAGATTAGTTACTTTTTTCCTTTTCCCATTCCTTCACTTAAGCATTACTAATTATCAGCATTCTTTAGTTGTCTCCATTTTCACGTCTGCTGTTTCTCTTTTCCTATCATTCCTATTTATTAAATTATTCAAGGGGAGCTTTACCATACTTCAAAAGCAGAAATCAAATTCACCAATCCAACATATTATTAAAGTTGCCAACTTTTTCATGCTTGGATATACTTTACTTTTACAAACCCTCATGTATCTTGAAAATACTACTCACTACTCAACTTTAGAGATTAGAAAGCTCCTCGTCGTTGTTTCTCTTATCCTTTTCTTTATTATGATTATCTTTCTAGATAGAGAAATCCGAAAAATAATTCAAGAGCAATTGGACTTCCAGAAAAACCTACAACTAAAAAACCTCAGCACCTACAACAAACATATTGAGGGTCTATACAATTCTGTTCGTAGTTTTAGACATGACTATAGTAATCTCTTGGTCACCCTAAGGCTAGGAATTGACAAAAACGACATGACTATTGTTAAAGAGGTCTATGATAGTGTGCTTCAGGAATCCAATAAGCGACTAAATGCAGGTAACTTTGATCTAGCCCGATTGACTAATATCAAAGATAACACCTTAAAAAGTCTCTTGTCAGCTAAAGTATTACAAGCAGAGGAAGAGAATATCGAAACGCATCTTAGCGTACCTGAACCGATTAGTTTGGTAGGAATGGAAATCCTAGACTTTATTATCATCACTTCTATTTTTTTAGATAACGCTATAGAAAGTGCTAATCAAACATTAAACCCTAAGATTACTATCAGTTTTATGGAAGATAATCATTCCCAGCTATTATCTATTAGCAATACCATAAGTGAAGAAAAAACAGAAACTCAAACCATATTCAAAAAAGGTGTCTCCAACAAGGGACATGAGCGAGGAATTGGCCTTGCTAATGTCACTGAAATCTTAAGTACCTATAGCAACGTGCACTTAGAGACACAGAGTAACAATTTCTCATTCACACAACAATTAACAATAACTAAAAAGGCCTAGTCAGCCTTTTTTAGTCGATTTAGATTTAAAAATTCTTATAACCTTTGTCAACAAATGATCTTTGCTCTCTACTATTCTGACCAAAGAAAATTTTCAAATAATCCATCCATCCGCCTCCACCTACGACTTGTGCCAGGTCTTGGTTATCAAGTGATTCAAAGTTGTTAATAGTATTTTTAGTCATCAGTAACTCTCCTTATTAGTCCTGCAAGTTTAGTAACTTGTCTTTAAAGTAATTGAAGTAGGTCTTTTGGTCAATAACGCTTGTCACACGACCTTCTAGACCGTAACGTAGATTTTGGGCTTCTTTTTCTGAAATGCTTGCCCTAGCAGTTACTCTAAACACATTCCCCCTTTCTGTTTCCGTGGCAGAATTATCAATACTCTCAAGTTTTCCAATAATTGTGGTACCGTGATTACCAACCTTATCCAAGGTCAGTCGAACTGACTGGCCTTTTTGCAGTTTTGGCACATAATCCGAATTCACATAATAAGTAATGGCAACTTCCTGGGTTTGAGTCATATCGGGATAAAGCTGGGCCAACTCAGTTCCTGTCGCAGCCATGGTTGCTTTTTTATCAGCTTGACTCAAGTGTAAGATTCCATCTTCTGGTGACTGGATGAGGGTATTAGTCAGAAGGACATCTGCCTGATTGATTTTACTCTCGGTATCGGTAATTTGTGTTTCCACTGAGCTCAATTGCTGTCCTGCATTTTGCAAGAATTGATTTTTTAGAGCTTCTTTTTTAGTGCTAGCACTATTGTCATAAGTTGCTACTGTACCTGTCCCAGCCTTTTGGATTTCTAGATTACCTATGGAAGCATTCAAGCTCGAAATATTGGTATTAACTTGAGATAGGTATTGGTCTGTTACACTAGCATCCGGTGTCGTAGCATACTGACTGTTATAGGCATTTAAGGTTGCCTGATGAGGATTGCCTTCAGGTAAAGTCGTTTCATGATTGGTAATAGCTTGAGAGAGCGCCTCATACTCTGAGACCTGAGTCTGCAATTGACTAATCTGGTTATCAATAGCAGAACCGGTATTACTCGCAATTGCTGCTTGGTTATTAACCTCTGTATTTGTTTTAGCCACACCCAAGTCAATATCCTGTGCCTGACTTAGGTAGGTGTTAAAAGTACTCTGATAACCAAACTCGTCTTCCTGTTCTTGGAAAAGATTGGTTCCCTGAGTTAGGCTAGATTGCAAGGTCTTCAAACCTGATTCCTGTCTTTTTAAAAGTTCTAGTTGCTTTTGAAGCCCCTCTTTTTGCGATGCCTCCATGGTCTCTGAATACTGAACTAAGGTGTCCCCTTTTTTAACAACCTTATTAGCAACCAGTTGATTATCTATGATGGTATTGTCACTGGTTGATTGGATTACTGCGATAACCTTGGTTGGCTCTATACTTCCTCTAGACGTGACTGTAACTTCCTTCTTAGCAAAAAAAGCGAAAAGAAAAAGGAAAATAACTAACAAAATCAAGGGAGTAATCAAAACAGTAGACATATTGTGGTAGCGACGATGGTAAAACTCTGTGCTTTTAAACAACTGTGGATTCATCGTGTTTCCTTTTCCTCACTTTCTAAATAATTGATAATAGAAACCTGGATAAGACATCAGGTCTTGATGAGAACCTGTCTCCACTACGCGTCCCTGATCAATGACTACGATACGGTCGGTCCGCTCAGCGATACTAAGCCTGTGTGCTACAAAGATGATCGTTTTATCTTTTAATGCTAGGAGGTTATCAATAACCTGCTTTTCTGTCAAAACATCCAATCCGCTAGTTGCTTCATCTAAGATTAGTACAGGAGATTTCGTTAGTAGTGCACGCGCCAAAGCGATACGTTGCTTTTGCCCTCCAGACAGACCTGCTCCATCAGACAGCTCTGTCTGAAACCCCATAGGCATGTTTTCAATATCTTGACGAATTTCTGCTATTTCACAAGCTTTCAAAATATCAGCTTGCGTAATACCCCGTGCTGCACCTAAAGTAAGATTTTCTAAAACACTACCACTAAATATATAGGATTGCTGAGGGAGATAGTTAATATGTTGACGAAGAGTTTTCTTGTCTATGCGACTAATATTTTGACCATTAAAATCTATGTGCCCCTTATATGGTTGATAAAAATTGACCAACATTTTAGCTAGAGTAGTCTTACCAGATCCACTGACACCAACAAAACTGATTTTTTCTCCTTGTCTAATCGTCAAACTGACATCAGTCAAAGTATCACGACCAAAACCATATTTATAAGATAAATCCGTAACAGTGATATCTCCATCCGCAATGCCTTCTTGATAGGTATCATCACTTTGTCCAAACTCTGATTCAATCAGATAGACCTCATTTAGCCTAGTATTAGCTACCTTAGCAGACTGTAACTTGGTTTGCAGGTTAATGATATTTTCCAAAGGATTCGTGAAGTAGGAAAGCAACATATTAAAAGTAATCAATTGTCCTATAGAAATGGTATTTCCCATCACCAACTGAGCACCTGTCCAGAGGATAAGTACATTTAAAATAAGTTGAGCACCTTGTTTCAATGATGTTTGTAGTATAGATAACTTAGAAAGGCGAAAAGAATTGTCTAGATAGTCAACAAACTCACCATCAATCTTTTGATAGCGTACTTCTTCGCTGGTTAGTGATTTTATGGTTTCAATCCCATTAATGTCCTCAATGATGGCTGAACTAACCATAGCATTACTCTGCATGACGTCATGATTCATTCGCTCAAAAGGTTTCATAAAGGCAAAGACGATAAGGGTATAAATTGGAACCGAACAAAGAACTAGCTTGAAGAGATTGCTATTTTGTATCAATAACACGCCTCCTACGATAATCACAATAGAGAAATCAAGGAAAAGTGATAATATCGTCGAAGCCAGAGCATCGATAATAGAGTTAGCATCACTAAAACGTGAGGTAACCTCCCCTGTACGTCTTGTGGCAAAAAAAGACATTGGGAGTTCAAAGATATGTCGTATGTAAGACAAGATAACGTCAATGGTCAATCGCTGACTCAGTATGGTTAAGAGATAATCTCTTGCAAAAGTCATCATTTGTTGTAAAACATAGGTCACAACTAATCCAATTGAGATAATTCCTAAGGTAGACTTCATTTGATTAGGGACATATTCGTCTAGAATACCTTGTAAATAATAGGAACCTAAAATATTTATTAAGGTAACCAAGAGACTGGCAAAGACAATATTAGCTATCAAGGACCTTTGTTTAAAGATCAAAGGGAGAAAGTCCCAGAGTCCATTTTTCTTATCCTTATGTGGTTTATAACTGGGTTCCGGTCCCATAAAAAGAGTAACACCTGTCCACTCTTTCTCAAAACGCTCTTTAGTCATTTTAGTTACTTTTACACTTGGATCAGGGTCTCCAATTATCAGATAATCCTTGGTGCTTTTATAAATAACATAATAATGTTGAAGCTTCCCATCTTTATTAACATGAGCAATAAAAGGATAAGGAACATCTTCCATCTCAAAGAGCGACATTTCAGCCTTTATAGCTCTCGTTTCAAAGCCAATTTTTTTAGCAGCCTCTACAAGACCTAAGGCAGTTGTCCCTTCTTTATTGGTCTTCGCCAACTCACGCAGATGTGCTAATGAATAATCTGAACCATAGTACTTGGCCACTGATGCCAAGGCAGCAACTCCACAATCCCTCATGTCTATTTGAGGGACAAAAGTCCTACGAAAACGAAACATACCAAACCCTTTCATCACAAATTATCATATGATTAGTATGTCATATTTTCAGGATAAAAAGAGCCAGCGTCCCAAAAAGTTGCTATACGTCCCAAACGGTAAGAAAAATCTTAAAGTCATCTCCACTATTACCATTTAAGCCGTATTTGGGGTCATTTAGGACAAGTTCATTGAAATCGATTTCAAAGTTATACAATAGTTATTAGAAGGAAACATTCTAAAATAGTCCTACAAGCATACGTATTTGATCTAACCATTATTACTGTGCCAGCCCTGGTATTTCCAAAAGAAACCATGACTGCTGATAGCCTCGGAGCCTATCTCTATCGTATGATGTCATAATTTGATTATTTTTATTCCGAAAGGGGATAACATTATGAAAAACGTCAATCCATATCTCAAAAAATCCTATCAAAAAAGGCTAAATCAGCCTCTTGAGATTCGATTACTCAATTATCGGTTTAATTTTCCTTAGCTTTGTAAGTGTATTTGTTATCACTGTCAATGCTATTTTTAGCGTCACTAGAGGGGTTCCCTTCCTTAATGCCCACCTTATTTCCACCTTGAGTAATTGTGCCTTCTATCTTTTGATTTACTCAACCTTGAGGTGGCACCATCTCAAAAAGCTCTATAATCTCTACAGTGGTTTTTCCCACTACAGAAATTATAGAGCCAAGACGGTGGAATAACACAAAGATATGCCAGTAAAAATAAAGCATAAAGCTATCAGATTTAGTAAACGTATAAAAAAGTAAAATGGCAACTAACAGAATGGAGAGCCACAGCGTCTTCTTAAAGAATAACAAATATTGATACCATATCTCTTTATCCCCCAAAGTGACTTTAGATTTTTTGCCTAGGACAAGATGCATCAGAACCTCTGCTATACTGCTAAGTACTGTTAAAACCAGAATCTTACTAAGAGGAATTCCTAAAAAGAATCCTACCCACTCAATAAGCAATTGAGATAAAACAATAGCCGTAAGGGCACGTAGATTTTTTGACATAAAATATAAACCTCACACTTCTCTTAAACAGAAAGTTTTCAATATATTGAATTACACCTACAAAGCATAGATAAACACTATTTTTATAAGCATATCTATCATAAATAGCATTCTAGCCTCGTATCTGTCGCATTACTCGTACCAGATTAGAGTAACCACATCACTTATCATTTCTAAAAATGAGCTGACTAAGATCATCAGAGAGCGATAAAGAAACATAAAGTGACAAGGTATAAAATAAAAATGTTCTTTCTTGATGCCAGAAGAATGTTATCACACATTGAATACAGACAGCCAAGATAACTTGTAGGATAAATATTATGTATTTTCTAGAAAAAACAGATTGTTCCAATAGTAATCCTCCTTTCATGACATTTTTGAAAACCCAGACACTGTAAGTTTTGTCTATACGATAGAAGAACTTCTTTCAGGCCATAGAAACCCTACTCTAATTTTCACATTTTTCATTAATCACTTTCTTATTATAGCGCTTTATGCAACGTAAATTGAATAATGTCACAAATGGTTACTATATTTTCTATTTTTTAAAATATTTTTTCACTTGAAGGTAAGCTAGAAAATCACAGAGTATTAATAAAAGCATTAATACAGCTAGTACTATACGGTCTATCATATCACTGAATGTTAGTAATGTGTAAAACTCTACACAAAGCACTAGAAATGAGATGACCAGAAAGACAATGAAGAACTGCCGTATTGTTAACGGATTCACTGAATCTGGACGCTCCTTAAGAATATGGTAGAGCAGCCCATTTACCAAAATAACTACTAAAGCTAGCACTCCAACTGCTAGCAAAATCTCTGTCGAGGTCTTGCTTTTGTAGAGAGAAAGGCTGATACTTATAAGGAAAACTGCCAATACAGCAGTGACGACCCTAGAAAATCGCAGTACTCTCGAACTAATATTCTTTAACTTCATGATAAAACACTTAAGCTATGAATAACCTCAGTCAGTCTTGAAAACCTAATAAGCTATTACATTAAACTCTATTCCTTTCTGTATTTCATATTTCGTTTATCCTTTGCTATCTTTAGTAGACTTGATAATAAGTCCTTAACGATTAAATTCTACTGGAGATGTAATATAATAGCGTCATTAGAACTGATACTTTAAATAAACGAATATACATATCTTTGTTTTTTCTATTACAAAGATATGCAATCAAATATAATCTCCGCTATCATTAGCAAGAATAATTTTATTTCGGGAACATCAAGTATAATCATTTGCAAGCATCTTACGTTCAAAGTGACCAAAGGTTACTTTTGAAACTGTACCCATTTTTTAAAAAGTAAGCTATAAAGAAGCACCGTTAGCCCTAGCAAGTTAATGGTATGGTGGACTGCATCCAAACTTCTAAATAGATTAGCGAGGCTCATTCCGATGAGAATGGTAGCCAGTAAATACGGTTTTGAGTCTTTGAACATACTTTTCTCCTTAAAGTGTTTTTAGCTATCTGTGCATAAGCTATGAGTTTTATTATAGATTGGAAGCCGATAAAAAAGTAGTGACATGGATGTCACTACTCGATTTTGATTTTTAAGAAATCTTTTCGAATATAGAATCAATGCTCTAAACTAGCTTACTCTCCTTGCATTGCACCTGCTTGTAGGCTGTACATCTTGTGGTAGGTACCGCCGAGGGCTAAGAGCTCCTCATGGCTACCGTGTTCGATGATGCGGCCCTTGTCTAAGACATAGATGCAGTTGGCATCTTGGATTGTTGATAGGCGGTGGGCAATAGCAATGGTTGTGCGTCCTTGACGCATTTTTGCTAAAGAATTTTGGACAATAGCCTCTGTCTCTGAATCAATATTGGCTGTCGCTTCATCCAGAATCAAAATCTTAGGTTGGCTAGCAACGGTCCTAGCAAAGGCTAGAAGTTGGCGTTGACCGGTTGAAAAACTTGAACCTCTTTCAGAAACTGGAGCATCATAGCCTTCTGGAAGTTTGTCGATAAAGTGATTGGCATCCACAAACTCAGCGGCGGCTTTAATCTCTTCATCAGTTAAATCCTGATACATGGCAATATTGGATTTGACTGTACCATGATAGAGAAAGGGTTCCTGAAGGACAAGACCAATGTTATTACGCAGCTCTGCCTGACTATAATCGCGAATATCCACACCGTCAAGAAGAACTCGGCCTGATTGGAACTCATAGAAACGCATAAACACGTTGATAATAGAGGATTTTCCGGAACCTGTAGAACCGACAAAGGCGATGGTTTCTCCTTTATTGACAGAGAAAGATATATTATCCAAAATCTGGTGCTTGCCATCATAGGAGAAGGAGACATTTTCAAAGCGAATATTCCCCTCAGTAACCTTGGCATCTGTGTCTCGCTGCTCAGGTTCATAGGTACGCTCGTCAATCAAGGCGAAGACCCGACCGGCTGAGACCATAGAAGTTTGCAAGGTTGAGAAGTTTTGTGTCACTTCAATCAAGGGATCAAAGAGACGGTTAATGTACTGGATAAAGGCATACATGGTCCCCGCTGTGATACCCAGATAGATGCCACGATAGCCAAAATAGGCCATGAGAACAGCATAGCCCAGGAGCTTAAGTAAACTCATGGCTGGGCGTAGAAAGAGAGAATCCAGTGACATGGAACGGCTAGCGTAAACTAGGTGTTCCTCATTAATAGCATCAAACTCTTTTTTGAGGCGTTTCTCTTGGTTAAAAGCCTGAATAATGCGAATCCCTTCGATACTCTCTGACAATTTAGCATTTATATCTGAAAGTAAGGCTCTGGTCTTTTCAATGATGACCACTGATTTTTTGCGGTAAAGGTTAACCAAAAGGACAATCAAAGGAAGAAAGAGGACAATAAGCCCCGTCAGACGAATGTCCAACATCATCATGGTGTAAAGGGTGGTGACAAAGATAAAGATAGCCGAAATAAAGCTAGACAGAATCCCTGAGAACATCTCACTAATAGTCTCTGTATCATTGGTTAAGCGAGAAACGATAGATCCTGCTGGAGTTTTGTCAAAGTAGGACATACCCAGTTTCTCCATATTAGCAAAGGCATCTCGGCGAATATCCCTGACAATACTGTAGGACACACGCGCAAAAAAGAGATTTCCAAAATACTGGACTAGCGTCTGCAAAAGATAAAGACCATAGTACCCAATCAGAATCATACTTGCTGCTTGATTCATATCATGGAGATAGTGGTCGATAAAATAAGAGGCCACAAGGGGAATGATACTCTTGATAACCGTTGTAGACAAGAGAAAGGCTAAAGCTAGAAAGGTCAAGAATTTGTAAGGCTTGAGATAAGTTAAAAGACGCTTAAACACAGACCATTGGTTTTGATTAGGCATCGGCTTCTCCTCCTTCCATTTCTAACTGTTGAGACTCATAGGTCTTGGCATACCAACCACCCTGAGCTAACAAGTCCTCATGACGGCCACGTTCAATGATACGACCATCCTGCATGACTAAGATAAGATCAGCGTGCACCACCGCACTCAAACGATGGGCGGTAATGATAGTCGTCTTGTCCTTACGGGTATGTTTGAGATTGTCAATAATAGCATGTTCTGTCTTGGCATCAACCGCAGATAAGGAGTCGTCCAAAATCAAAATATCTGGATCCAAAATCATGGCCCGACTCATGGCCAGACGTTGTTTTTGACCACCTGATAGGCTGACACCCTTTTCACCAATGATCGTTTCAAAACCTTCAGGCATATCCTTGATATCATCATAAACTTGAGCCAACTTAGTCGCTTTTTCCACCTTTTCAAAGGCAAGATCAGGATTACCAAAGCGGACATTGTCTAAAATGGAACTGGCAAAGAGAAACTGGTCTTGAGGAACATAGCCCATCAAGCTACGCAAGTCTGATAGGCGATAGTCTCGGATGTCATGCCCATTCAAATAGATGGCTCCTTGATTTACATCGTGCTCCCGCAAGAGCAACTTGACAAGAGCCGTCTTTCCTGAACCAGTCTGTCCAACTAAACCAAGGGTTTGCCCCTTGTCCAAGGTGAAATGAATATCTCTCAAAGTATCTTCATCCTCAAAGGTAAAGCGGTCAATCGCATATTCCAAGCGACCATTTTCAATACTTGGGAGAGGGTGCACAGAATCTTGAACATCTGATTCCTGCTCCAGAAGATTTTCAATACGTTGGTAGGACACATTTCCCCTCTGTGTGATATTAAAGAGGAAGCCAATGGCCATCAGAGGCCAAACCAGCATGTCCAAATAGGTAATGAAGGTTACCAAATTTCCGACCGTTATCTGACCAGCCTGAATCATAAAGGCACCGACAAGAAGGGTCAAAACATAGGATGAGCCAACAAAAAGTAAGACCAAAGGATCAAAAAGGCTGTCATACTTCATGGTATGCATATTCTTTTTAAAGGTCATCTTATTGGTCTCTTGGAAGGACTGAAGCTCAGCCTCCTGATAGCCAAAAGACTTGGTTACCTTGATTCCTGATACCGACTCTTGAACCTTATTGTTAAGTTCGGAAAAAGCTGCCTGAGATTCTCCAAAAGCTTTATGGGTCTTACGGCCCAAACGACTGGTCGCAAAAGCCATGAAGGGTAGGGGTAAGACAGCCACCAGTGTCATCTGCCAGGAAATGCTGAAAAACATGGTGATTAGGGTTACCAAAGCTGTGATAGAGGCATCTACGGCTGACATGACACCCCCACCAGCCAAGCGGGTTAAAGAGTTGATATCATTGGTTGCATGGGCCATGAGGTCTCCAGTTCGGTACTTTTGATAAAAAGAAGGCGACATCTTGGTAAAATGCTCAAATAGGCGTGAACGCATAATCTGGCCTAAGCGATAAGAAGTCGCCAAGATATACATGCGCCAAACATAACGCAAATAGTACATTCCCAAAGCTGCCAATAGCAAATATACGAGATTCAGAAGCATCATCTGATTGGTCAATTTTCCCGATGTGATAGCATCAATGACCCTCCCCATAACCATAGGAGGAATCAGATTGAGAACCGAAACCAGACTCAGTGCTAAAATCCCAATAATATACCGGCGTTTTTCCAACTTGAAAAACCACCAAAGTTTTGCAATGATTGATTCTTTAAAAGACAAGTTACTCCTCCTATCCTTACAAATGGTTAATAATAGACCTCGTATAAGTCTCGATAGAAAATAAGTGAAACCTGAGACGCGTAAGCTCCCAGGTTTTTTACTCTTTAGAATGCGTTTGAATCAGTTTTACAAGAAGGCGGTAGACACCTAGTGCCACCAAACCACCCAAAGTATTGGTCCATAAATCATCTAACTCAAAGACACGATTAGCATCAATGAGAAGATCTAGGATAACTTGTCCAACCTCAATCGTCAAAGACATGACAAAGGTCGCTAAAAGAACCTTTTTCCAAGACCTGAATCTGGGGTACAAGGCTAAAAGCCCTAAAATCAGCGGACTCAGTAAGAAAATATTGGTCACATTTTGCCCAAGCACAAAGACAATCTCTTTAAGACTATCCAGCTGATAAAAGTTGGTCAAACTATTGAATGGGGTTAATAGGACCACGACACGACCAAAATGTTGAATACCAGGGGTTTCAACACCTTCAACTAGCCCGTACTGGGGTGTCCAGCATAGGAGTACTAAACAAAGGAGATAAGCACAGACCAAAACTCTGCTTAGCTTTCTTCCTTTTGGTGTTAGTTCTCCATCCTTATCTACCCAAGTCTTAAGCTGAAACATCTTACTTACCTTCTGATTTACCAGAAGCTTCTGCCACTGCCTTTTGACGGTCGCGTTTCATAGTGTTTGAACGCAATTGTCCACAAGCTGCATCGATATCTGTACCGTGCTCTTGACGAACCACGCAGTTAACCCCATTTTTCTTGAGTACATCGTAGAAGGCCGCCACACGTTCTTTCGTTGAACGGCTATATTGGTCGTGCTCTGATACTGGGTTATATGGAATCAAGTTGATGTATGACAACTTACGGATTTTCTTAGTCAAATCAGCCAACTCTTGAGCATTTTCAGGATGGTCATTGACCTCATTAAGCATGATATACTCAAAAGTGACACGACGATTGGTTGTCTGGATGTAATACTCGATAGCTTCAAAGAGTTTTTCAAGTGGGAACGAGCGATTGATACGCATGATGCTTGAACGAAGATCATTGTTAGGTGCGTGAAGTGATACGGCAAGGTTAACTTGAACACCTTCGTTAGCAAATTCCTTGATTTTTGGTGCCAAACCAGATGTTGACACAGTAATGTGACGTGCTCCAATGGCAAGACCATTGTCATTGTTAATGGTACGCAAGAAGCGAAGCACATTGTCATAGTTATCAAATGGCTCACCGATACCCATAACAACCACGTGGCTGACACGTTCACCGTCGCCACGGTCATCAAAGTATTTTTGTACCAACATGATTTGCGCCACAATCTCACCAGCAGTCAAGTCACGTTGTTTCTTAATCAAACCACTCGCACAGAAAGTACAACCAATGTTACAGCCAACCTGAGTTGTCACACAGACAGACAAACCATAGTGTTGACGCATCAAAACAGTCTCAATCAACATACCATCTGGCAATTCAAAAAGATACTTAACTGTACCATCTTTTGATTCTTGAACGATACGCTGTTTCAATGGGTTTACGCAGAAATTCTCGTTCAATTTAGCAATGAAATCCTTAGAAATGTTGGTCATTTCTTCGAAAGATTGCACACGCTTCTTGTAGAGCCAATCCCAAATTTGAGTAGCACGGAATTTCTTTTCCCCGTGTTCCATAGCCCAGTCAATCAACTCATCACGAGTAAGACCGTAAATAGAAGGCTTGTAGCCCTCCATATCCTCCAATTTCTGACGTTTACGACGTTCTGGTTTTGCTTGTGTTGTTACTTCTGACATAGTTTAATTTCCTTTTTTTCTGATTGTAAAATGCTGACCATCTGACTTGGCATTACTTTGCTTTTTCAGTGAGGTATGTTGATTTTTTGAAGCCTTCTTCTGACTCTTCTTGAAGTTAGACTTTCGCTCACGACTAGCATCCTCAGCCCTAGATTTGAACTTAGGTCGACGCTTGATTTTCTCAAAGCTTGGCCCCTCTTGGTCCCTGTCTCTTCGTTTGGACTTATCCCGCTTTTGCTTAGCAGAAACTTTTTGGTCCTTATTCTTTTGAGAAGCATTACGCTCCTTCTCTCTAGATTCCTGAGAAGAATGACGACGATTGTTAGAACGACGACGCTTGCGACGAGGCTCTGTCTCCTCTTCAAAGACGATTAACTGCGGCTCTTCATTTTTTAAAATAAAGTAGGCACAACCAAAGGCACAGTATTCACGTAAATACTCTGACAATCGGCTAATACGATCTGTCTTACGCGTATTAGGACGCTCGTCCTCGTAAAAGCCCTTAAGGCGAAGCTGATCATTAGACCAATCCCCAACAATATAGTCATACTTAAGCATGATTTCAGAAAAACGTTGCCCAAAGCGGGTAGCGTCTAAAGCATCCTTGTGATTTTCAAGAACCGTAAACTGATAGGCATCTGATTTCAGAAGGTCGGCCACATACACAAAGTCTGGCCCTGGATATTTATTATAATTAAACATTTCTGGCAAGATTTCTTTACGCATGTGCCATCCTTTCTGCTCTCTCTTATTTTCTGTCCTGATGCTGTTATAATGCTCTTATCTCTTATCCCAATCAGCACCATTTTTTCTTAAATACTTAGCCACAAGTCCCCTTAACAAATCCGGAAAAAGAAGAGTGACTTCCTTTTCTTTGATTGTAGGGAAATAAGAAGCAAAGTAGTATTGATCCACAAGGACCAAACTAAACTTCTCATTGGAATCTACAACCCTACTATTATACAATAAAATACCGTTTTTGTAAGCAAAATTCCCTGTAATTAGCTCACCAAATACCTTGCCTCTAAAGCCCATACCTTTAATAGCCTGGTTTTTAAGGAGTTCAGCCTTGGTAAAAACTTCACGACAGATTTCCTTTATTTCTTTCCCTGTCACGACTAGACGCACCATCCGCATCTGATGGGGAAGGGCTTTTTGAAGGTCTGCCATGGTCACTTGAGGACCTAGCGTTTTCATGATAAGACCTGTATTTAAAAGCGTTAACTGGCTATCTGTCTCCTGACAAACAGCTTGTAAAACCAATTGACAAGTCTCATCAAAATCTAGTTCTCGGCCTAGATTAGCCACTTTTTCCTGAGCCAAACGACGATGGCCTTCCTCACGCATAGCCTTGATAAAGATTTCGTCCTCCTTGTCCAAATCCAAGATGTATGACTTGGTGGGAATAGCCTCGATCTGACACTCTATCAATTGCCCATTTTCCACAGTAAGGTCAATACAGCCAAGATAATAGCCATATCTATCAGCAGCTGCCAAATAAGTCTCATTAATCAATTTGCCCTCTTCAAAAAGGTGATGCGTGTGGCTCCCGATGACAAGGTTTACCTGCGGATAAGTCTCTGCAATCTGCTCATCATAACGTACACCCAGATGGCTAAGAACGACGACTATGTCTGCATCCCTTACCCCAGGGCGAGCCAAATCCTCTTCCAACCGAGCCATAGGCTCTAACACCTGCCAACCGTTAGGAGCATAGGTAATGTAATATGGGAAGGTATAGGCCAAGAAAGCAATGTTTGTACCTGCTTTAGTTTTATGGATAAGATAGGGTTTGGTCCATTCAGGCTGTCTCCCCTCATCCTTGAGATTTCCTATAATTGGCTGAAACTTGGCCTGCTCATAAAGACAGTCTAGCTCATTCTTAGCTAGACCAATTCCCTCATTATTTCCAATAGTCGCATAGTCTATTCCCAACTCATTCATCAAGGCTACATTAAAACGCCCAGCGGTCGCATCAGATAGAGGATGGGACTTATCCACATTATCCCCAAGATCTACCTTAATCAACTCTCTATACGTCTGACTCAAATCATCCACAGCCCGCTTGAGTTGTGGATACTGTTCAAAATGAGAGTGCAAATCATTGATATGAAGAATTCGAATCGTGTCTTTCATGACTTCTATTTTAGCACTTTTACCACAAAAAAACTTGACATTCATTTTGCCAAGTTTTTACATATCTAAATTTGCTTACAGCTAAACGCCAAGGCTTAGAAACTTTGCTTCTTAGCTTTACGCTCAGCACGTCCCTTAGCACGATTAGCTGCACGACGCTCACGTTTGCGTTTTTCGTCAACCTTCCACTGAATTTTCTTCTTGTAACCAGGCTTGATTTTTTTCTTTTTCTTCTTAACCAGACCAATCATTTCCGTATCAAGTTTTTGATAGGCTTTTTCTCGGTTGGCACGACGGTCACGGTCATAGGTATCTTGAAACTCACCATCTTTAAATACCTTAGGTTCAAAGGTAATACCCATTTTTTCCAGCTCACGAATATCTGAGTCGTCACTTGGTTGATAAAGGGTGATAGCTGTCCCTGACAAGCCGTTACGTCCAGTACGTCCTACACGGTGAACAAAGAATGACAAATCTTGAGGAATAGCGTCATTGATAACATGGCTAACCCCTTCAATATCAATTCCACGCGCTGCAAGGTCAGTCGCTACAATATACTCAAACTCAAGTTTCTTAACTTGATTCATGATACGTTTACGTTCACGCGGTGGAATACCGCCATGAATTTTCGCAACTTTAAGACCGTTTGATACCAAATAACTATGTAAATCATCCGCACGTTCCTTGGTATTGACGAAAATCATTGCCAAGTATGGTTGCATTCCCTTAAGCATCTCAAGAATCTGTTCATTCTTGTTGCGCCCCTTGGTAGATACCAACCAGTTATCAATGGTATCTGCAATCACAGTTGAAGTCTTGATTTGTTCCATGACAGGATTGGTCAAGTATTTCTTCAAGAATGGTTGCAATTTTTGAGGAATGGTTGCTGAGAAGACCAAAATTTGAACTTCCTTAGGAAGACTTGCCGCAATCTTATCCACAGTATCCAAGAATCCCATATCCATGGTCATGTCAGCCTCGTCAACAACAAAAGTATGGGCCTTGTGGATAGCTAAGTCACCAGATTTAACTAGGTCATAGATACGCCCTGGTGTCCCGATAACAATATGAGGTTGGGCTACCTTGAGTTTCTCAATCTGACGTTGCTTGTCTGTACCACCCACATAGTTAACCACACGAATTTCAGTCTCAGAGTGTTTAGCAATCTGTTTTGTCGCTTGGTAAATTTGTGTCGCCAATTCACGTGATGGCGCTGTAATAACAACTTGAACATCGCCACTCTTTGGATTGAGCTTCTCAAAAATTGGCAAGAGAAAGGTATGTGTTTTCCCTGAACCCGTCTTTGATTCACCAACTAAATCACGGCCTGAACGGACTACAGGAATCAATTTCTGTTGAACAGGCGTCGGCTCCTTAAACTTAATCTCGTCAAGAGCCTCCTGAATAAATGTTTTAAAATTAAAATCTTTAAATGACATTTTTTCTTACTTCTTTTCTATCTAGTCTATCCTTATCATTATAACAAAAAAAGAGCATTTCTGCTCTTTTCATTTATTTCATAACGTTTCCAAGAACCATCCAAAGGGTAATGGCACTTGCAAGTGCTCCAACTGCCCAAAGGAAAGCATCAACCTTCCACTCTGACCATTTGTCGCCCTTACCTGAAAGACCACCCAATTCGAGGTGGTGGTGGAATGGTGTCATACGGAAAATACGACGACCTTCTCCATACTTACGCTTAGTGTATTTGAAATAGCTGACCTGTAGCATGACAGAAGCTGTCTCAAAGACATAAACCACACCAATCAAGAGTAGCGTCCACTCTACACGTAGGGCAATAGAGATAACCGCAAGCATAGCCCCAAGTGACAAAGACCCAACATCCCCCATAAAGACCTTGGCTGGCTTGTGGTTAAAGACGAAGAAGCCAAGAAGGGCACCAATCATAGTAATAATGATAGTCAAGATAGCGAACTCACCCTTGACAAAAGCGATGATTCCATAAGCAATCAAGCTGATAACCACAGAGATAGAAGCTAAACCATCAATACCGTCTGTCAAGTTCACAGCATTTGAGAAACCAACAATCCAGAATAGGACAAAGAGAACATAGAAGACACCAAGGTGAATTGTCAATCCTCCAATAGATAGGCTATTTGTCCCACTAGGGAGTACATGGATGAAATAGAAAAGCAAACCTGCAATAATCTGCAAAGCCATCTTTTGCCAAGGTTTAAGACCCTCATTGATTTGATGGAAAATCTTAAGGAAATCATCAAGGAAGCCGATAATACCATAAATCAAGAGTACAAAGAGAATTCCTACTGGGGCACCATAGGCTTGGTGTCCCTTGCTAAAGACATGGAAGTTGAAAATCAAACTAACCAAGATGGCAACCACTAGGAATACTGTCCCTCCCATAGTTGGTGTACCAGCCTTGGCCAAGTGCTGCTTCACATCTTCATGCATCTGTTGGCCACCGATTTTTTTGATTTTGTAGTAAGTAATAAAATGAGGCATGGCGAGCACCGTCAACACAAAGGCGGCCACGCCTGCTATCAGACTCATAGTCATCTTAGTCTCCTAAAGTAATGGTAATCTTTTTGGTTTTAGACAGGGCTTTTCCTGCCGCAACACTTTGTTTGGTCACAGTCCCTGACTTGCCACCTTTGTAAGTAATTTTAATGCCTTTCCATTTGGCAAATGTTTCAACATTCTTCTTGGTCCAACCATACATGTCTGGAAGTTCTGTGAAGTCATTAGTCATGATTAGGATCTGCTCATTAGCTTTAATATCAGCTTTTGCATCTACAGAAACCTTTTCAATCTTATTGCCAACGCCCAGAACAACCGGATGAATTAGGTTTTGGCGAAGAGTATTAGCTGTCTCTCCTGGTGTCTTACCAATGATATCACCAGTTTGATAGCTAGTCTCTTCAGTATTTCCACTCCCCTCAGAAACAGAAGTCTCCAAAGTAGCACCCATTGACATGGCTTCTTCTAAAACAGGGTTCACCACAGTCGCAAAGAAATTATTATCCCAGGTCTTAGGCTCTTGAACGGTCAAATACATGATGTATTCTGGATCATCAGAAGGAACCATGGCTACAACTGAGTTGAGAGTCTCGTTAGTCCCAACTTTATAGGTTCCTGTCTTTTCATCAGCCACTTGGGCTGTTCCTGACTTAACCGCAACATCATAGTTACCAACCTGAATGATTGGCGAACCTTCAGACTTGTTGTATAGGGTACCGAACTCTGGATCCGTACCGACAGAAATCATATAGTTACGGGTTTCAGATGCAGTCTGCTTGGAAACAGGTTTACCAATAACTTCTTTCTTGGCTGTACGAACAGTACCTTGATTAGTATCGGCAACTTGTTTAATAAATTGAGGCTCTAACATAATACCATTGTTAGAGATTGCGGTAAAGGCTCGGAGCATTTGGACTTGAGTTACTGAAATCCCTTGTCCAAAAGATGATTGGGCAATATTAACTGAGTTTCGAGAGACAATCCCTGAAGACTCACCAACCATCCCAAAGCGGGTTGGAAGTCCAAATTTGTATAGCGATAGGTAGTTAGACCAGACTTTGTCTCCCATGTCTTGTTCCAGCATGGTCATACCAACATTACTTGAATATGAAAATCCTTGTGCAAATGACATCGTTCGACCTGTTGAAACACCTTCATTGATTGACCAGTCATTGATTTCAACATCATCAACCTTAATACCATTAGCGTTACTGTAGGTTGCATTCGGGTTGAAACTTCCATTATTGATAGCTGCTGACAAGAGCATCACTTTCATGGTTGACCCTGGCTCATACTGAGCTTCATAGAGGCGGTTGACCCAGTCGTAACCTTTTTTAGTCTGTCCTTCTAGCGTATCCGAGTTATAGGTTGGACGTTGTGTCGTTGCAAGGATTTCACCTGTTTTCGCATTGACAACTGTTGCTGAAGCATTTACACCTTTGGTCTGCTCCATAAACGTATCCATCTGCGTTTCTAGGAAGGTCTGAAGGGGGGCCGACAATGTCGTATAGATATTCTTACCATCGATAGCTTCTTTAGTAATCGTTTCCGTTCCAAGAAGGGTATTACCGTCCTTGTCCTTCTCATAGATAGCTTCGCCATCTTTACCTGTCAAAAGGCTATTCAGCGAACGCTCTAAACCTGTTTGACCGACCAATGAATACGAACCGTCTTTTTTATTTTCAACAGCTTCGGCACGGCCAAGAAACTCTGAAGCAAAGGTTCCATTAGGATACATACGGGAGGTTGTCGCTTCAAATGCCATCCCCTTAATACCTGCATCCTTAAAAGTCTTTTCTAGGTCCTCTTTGACAGAGTAGGTGATTCCTTTTCCTTTTAGTCCAAAGGATACTTGATAGGCACCCTTGGTACGCAATTGAGCCAAAGCATCACTCTTTTCAATTCCTAGCTTGTCTTTCAAAATATCGGCAACCTTATCAAACTGACTATCTTGGACATAGAGTTTTTCCCGAGTTGCTGACACATAGCTGGTTGATACAATAGCATAAATGGAATAACTGGTTGAATCCTCAGCCAAAACATTTCCATTTCGGTCATAAATCGTCCCACGCTTGGCCGCCACTGTGGTTTTCGTATTATAAGACTTAGCAGCCTGTGTTGACAAATCAACACCAAACTTACTATCGGTCCCAATAATTACCACAAAGTTGATAATAAAAACAAAAAAGATAAAAATGCTGAGAACCATCAGGTTCTGACCAACATGCTGTCGGTTTTGGGCTGGCTTTTTCCTATCCCTTACGACATAGTTTAGAAATAAATGTTTAAGTTTTTTAAGTCTGTTCATTGGCTATTTCACACTCTTAATACTATCGTTATTAATAGACAGTCCTGCCTTAGTGGCAATCTCTTTGATACGATCAGAGTTAGTTAACTCATTTACTGCCTGCTTAGCATTGTTAAGCTCTGTCTTTTCGTCACTAATCTTGCGATTAAGTTCTGTGATTTGTTGCTTGATAGCCTGATTACGCCCTTGTAGAAATACAACAGCGATACTCATCACAATAGCTGTCAAAACAATTGCCGAATAGAAGGCCTTTTCCATACGTGTCATAAAACGAATATGGTTTCTAATAGCCCTATTAACAATCTGACGTTCCTGATTTTCCATAGTTACTTCCTGATTTTTTTAGCCACACGCAATTTAGCAGAGTGCGAGCGATTATTGGCTTCTAATTCTTCCTGACTAGGTAGGATAGGCTTGCGATTAACCAGAGCTACCTTCGGTTGTAAGTCTTCGGGAATAAAAGGTAAGCCTTTAGGTACATCTACCGTGCTAGCTTCCTTGAAAAGTTGCTTAGTCAACCGGTCTTCCAAAGAATGGAAGGTAATCACCGAAATGCGACCATCCACAGCTAGGAGATCCAAAGCCTCCTGAATAGATTCATCCGCAGCACCAAGTTCATCGTTCACTTCGATTCGAATAGCTTGGAAAATTTGCTTGGCTGGATGGCCCTTCTTCTTCAATTCCTTAGCAGGCTTAGCTGATTTAATGATTTCTGCCAGTTCCGTCGTGGTCTCAATTGGTTTAACCTGACGAGCCTGTTCAATTTTACGTGCAATTTGTTTAGAGAACTTGTCCTCACCATACTTGAAGAAAATGCGCACCAAATCGATGTAAGGATAGGTATTGACCACCTCATAAGCAGTCAAGCTCGCCTCCTCATTCATACGCATATCCAGCTTGGCATCCTGTTTATAGGAGAAACCACGCTCACGCTCATCCAACTGTGGGCTAGACACACCCAAGTCATAGAGAATGCCATCAATTTCAGACACTCCCAGAGCTTCAAGGTTAGATCTGAGGTTACGGAAATTATCCTTAATGAAAGTCACCATTCCCTTATCAATATAGTCCTTGAGACGCACTTGAGCATTATCAATAGCCTTTTGATCCTGATCAAAACAGTACAAATGACCCTTTTCAGACAATTGTGACAATAGATAAGACGAATGTCCTGCGCCACCCAAGGTCGCATCAACATAGATGCCATCGGGCTTGATATCAAGCATATCAACAGTTTCGTGTAAAAGAACGGTTACATGGTGAAATTCATTAGTCATAACTTTTATTATAGCACAAGGATGGAGAAATTGTCTCGTTCTGTAAGTTAACAGGATAGTAAAAAAGCCAGACCTGTGGTCTGGCTTGATGATTGATAGATCGGTTCTCGAAAATCAGTCAACTCTGTAAAAATAACTTTCCTCAGATGGCTTACCATTAGTCGCTAAAATTCGGTCCTTACTGTTATCTCCCGCATCACTTCCATCGCTAACTCCTTTAGGACAAAGCTCAATTGGGGTATTACCTGTTGGAATGGAATCAACATAAGTTATACTATATATTCCAGACACATATTGATTGGATGAGACTTTGTCGATAGGGTAAGTAGAACCCCAGAGATTCAACTGTCCATCCGAAGTAATGGTGATAGTCTGTCCATTTGAAGATTTCCATGTTCCTACAGCTGATTTATAGTTGCCATTTTTGAGTTCATCAGGCTTGAGAGCTGTTGAACTTGTTTGAGTTTGTGACGCTGCGCTAGATTCAGTAGAGGCACTGCTCAGGTCCTTCCAACCCCAATTAGAGAGATCAACCTCATCTGCACCAGAATCACTGTCATCTTTTACAAGAGACTGGCCATCACTACTAAAGTGGTAACCTGAACCACCGCCTACTGTTGCACCGGCACTACCATAGTAGCTAAAGGTGTTATCCATGAGGTAGGCCAATGTCATACGCTCACCCAACATGCCCAGTTGTGGACCTTCTGTCAGACGAATAACCTGACCACTATCCTTAGAGATAGTGTAAATATCCGTAATCACATGTTCTTTAAAGAGTTTACCTGGCTTAAAAGCAAGAATCAACTCATCAACCCCATTACCATCCAAATCACGGTAAGTATAGACCGTTGAAGCAGGACTTATTTGAGAATTAGCATAGGTCACCACCAAAGGATTAATTGAAGCGTCAGTTTGATTGTCAGCTACAGCTGTTTGGTACTTGCTGTATGATATCATCATAAGCAGAGGTATCTACTTTTTTCTCTTGACTAGAGCTTGAGCTAGAGCTTTCACTACTACTTGATTGTGACTGTTCTACTGATGATGAAGAATTGGTAGATGATAAATGATTAGACTGATTTGAACAAGCAGCCAATAGGGCTAGACTAGGCTAGATAATCCTGTTACTAATACTAAAACTTTATTTTTCATTGCTGATCCTAAATTCCTTTTCTCTTACCCTTATTCTGTTGTCCCAGAGCTAATATCTGAGCCGTAGGCAGGGTCTGTATAGCTTGAGGTCTCACTATTTGAGTCGGTATCAGTTGTTGGAGGGGCATAATTATACTGTGGTGCTTGGTAAGTTCCTTGAGCTGAGGAAGGAGCCGGTGTAACCGTAGTCGTTGTGGCTGCCTGTGCCTGACTAGCTGCTACAGATGTCGTGCTAGAGCTTGACAACTCGCTAGACGTTGATGTTGACGATGACGAGCTAGAGCTAGATGATTTAGAGGGAGCCTTAGCTTTTGATGACGACTGTTTGGTGCTGACTCTCACTCCTACCTCGGCATGATGATGAGTAGGACGGAAAAAGACAATAGCCAAAGCCAATAAAAGAGCTGGTAGGGTAAATGCCAAAATAAGGTAACGTTTTTCTTTTAAGTGACGAAATAGTTTCATAAGTTATTCACATTTCTTAAATTATATTTTAGTGTTGATTAATCTCAGATAAGATTATATCAGAAATATTAAAATGTGCAACATTGACATAAAGCTTTTTGACATCAGAGAAACCAACTCTTTGAGTCGGTTGATTGTCGTTATTGTTGTGGATTATTGAAGTTGTTGAATGGCATTCTACTTTTGTTGGTTGACAGAACAAAATTAAAAGTACAATCCCACCTATCCCCACGGCAAATCGGAAGAAAATAAAAGCCCAGTGATAACCAGCATCACGCAAACGACGGACTTGGATTGCAGTAAATGGTAATACAACAGCAAGACCATATATTAACATAGCTAATATCAGTAAGATTGCAATAGTACCTAGTGGACCGGCCACACTACCATCATTAGCACCTATAAATATACCTGCTAAAATCTCTACAGCGAAAATGACTAAAATATTTGCTAACACCGCAAACCAATAATCTGAGTGGCTTGAACGTCCTTCAAAATCTACATAGCCCCTCCAATATTTTTTATAAGCTTTAAACATCACCAAAGCTCCTCATTTTTGATACCCCCAATATATCAGAAGCTTCTTACTCTAGCAAATAGACCAAAAAAGCCCCATGAGGAGCTTTTTTGTTTATTCTCTAATTTGTCCTTGGCCATTAATATAGAACTTGGTTGAAGTTAGGGCCTCAAGTCCCATTGGACCACGGGCGTGCATTTTTTGGGTTGAGATTCCGATTTCAGCCCCCAATCCAAAGACGAAGCCGTCTGTGAAGCGGGTTGAGGCATTGACATAGACCGCTGCAGCGTCTACGTCGTCTTGGAATTGCTCCGCACGACTGATATCCTGAGTCACGATAGCCTCTGAATGCGATGTCGTGTAAGTATTAATCCAATCAATGGCCTCATCAAGGCTGTCTACCACTTTGACAGACATGATATAGTCAAGAAATTCTGTCGCAAAATCTTCTGGTGAAGCTGGTACAGCTTTTTCCATGAGTTTCAGAGCCGTTTCATCTGCACGGAACTCAACAGCTTGAACTTTTGAAATAGCTTTTTCCAAGTTAGGCAAGAAGTCTTCCGCAATATCAGCATGAACAACGAGAGATTCTGCAGCATTACACACACTTGGTCGTTGGGTCTTAGCATTGATGACAATCTGTGTCGCCATATCTAAGTTAGCATATTTATCCACATAAATATGACAGTTACCAACACCCGTTTCGATGACAGGAACCTTGGCTTTTTCTTTAACCGTTTGGATGAGACGAGCTCCACCACGAGGAATGAGCAAGTCAACATACTTGGTCGCCGCCATGAGTTCCTCGGCTACCTCATGAGAGGTATCTTCAACCAGTTGAACAGCATCTGCTGTAATTCCTGCATTTTCCAAAGCTTTACGAGCTACCGCCACCAAAGCTTTATTGGAATTGATAGCATCACGTCCTCCACGAAGAATAATGGCATTATTAGTTTTAAAGGCAAGGCTAAAAGCATCGATTGAAACATTAGGACGGCTCTCAAAAATCATAGCGATAACACCCATGGGAACACGCTTTTGAACGATTTTGAGCCCATCCAGATTCGTATAGCCACGAACCACTTGACCGATGGGATCTTGGAGATCTGCGACCTGACGGACACCTTCGGCAATTCCTGCGATACGATCTTCCGTTAGGAGCAAGCGGTCTTGCATGATTTCGGAGATACCATTTTCCTTGGCATTGGCCATATCCTTAGCATTTTCAGTGATAATATAGTCACTCTCAGCTACTAGAGCTTTTGCTACCTGATTTAAAAGGTCGTTTTTAGCTGCTGTTGATAATTTAGCAATCTGACGACCTGCCACCTTGGCCTGTTGGCCTAGTGTATCGATATATGTCATATTAGTCCTCCTGTTTAAAGAGTGTACCGATTTTGGCTCCTTCTAGGACACGAAGAATGTCACGTGGATTTTCACCATTCATTAAAACCATTTGGCTTTGATTTTCAAAAACCATCTGAGCTGACTTAATTTTACTCATCATACCACCCGTGCCAAATTTACTACCAGCACCACCAGCTGAGGCTAGAATTTCCTCGGTAATCTCTGGTACATAGCTTCGAAGGGTTGCATCCTCATAGACATTTGGGTTCTTATCAAAGAGCCCATCAATATCTGACAACATGATAAGTAAGTCCGCACCAACAACCTTAGCTACGATAGCCGACAAGCGATCATTGTCTCCAAACTTAGTTGCATGATCCATTTCATCTACGCTGACAGCATCATTTTCATTAACAACTGGAATAACTCCAAGCTCAAAGAGACTTTCAAAGGCATTGATGGCGTTGGCCAAACTCTCGGGGTACTCGACCACATCACGGGTCAAAAGCAACTGAGATACCTTGGTTTGATAATGTGAAAAGACCTGAGAATATAGGCTCATCATAGCCACCTGTCCTACACTTGAGACAGCTTGTTGCTTACCGACTTCAGCCGGTCGCTTGTCTAGGTCTAAGACATTGAGCCCGAAGCCCATGGCTCCAGAGGATACGAGGACAACCTCAATCCCTTTATTGTGTAAGCTAGAAATAACAAAAGCTAGCTGATCGATTTTTTCAAGATTAATTTTCCCTGATGGCAAAACCAGAGAGCTGGTCCCGATTTTGATAACTAGGCGTTTTACTGAGTCAAAATTTCGTTTCATGTTTATGATTATACACTAAATTCTTGTATTTTAACATATATAATGCATAACTTTAAATAACCAACATCATCATCAAAAAAAGAATCCCTCCAATCGGAGAGACTCTTTAAACAGTTTGTTTTAGGCAAACAACATGGCTCTAATACGTTTCCAACGTCTGCGATCAACAAAGAGATAAACGATTAAGGCAATTAAAGCTATAAGCCCAGATACTATAGTATTGACTACTAGGGCAATCCAGAACTTACTTGCAAAGAAGACCACACCACCCAGCAAGGCTGCAATAAAAATGGTAAGGACAAAGATACCCATATAAAGCCACTGGCCGCCACCTCGATTGAAGAGCTGGGTAACTTCCTGCCAATTCACTTCCAACAATTTAAGGTCACGTTCAAAGAAATAGCCACCTGCAAGATAGGTTGTCACAAGGAAACCAATGATGAAACTCAGTACTAAAACCGGATGGAGATGTGCAAGGAATATTAAACCAAGTCCTCCTAATAAGAGGGAAACACTGACTTGCAAGCCATAGAAAATCCAAAACTTTTGACGAAGATAGTCACCCATATTGATTGGCAAGCTACGAATAAAGTCAAAGTTTGTTCCCTCTAAGGAAGTTGCTACACCAAGAAAACTTGTTGGTTGAGCTGAAAAGAAACCAAAGGCAATTCCGACCAAAAGCAGGAGTCCGAAATAGTCTGGACCCAGATCTTTCAAAAAGACCGCACCCCCACCTAGCATGATCATATATAAGACTGGTACCACATAGGTATTGATAATGAGGGTTGAATTCCCCAAAGTAGATAAATGATGGCGAACCAAGACCTGTCTTTGGCTTCGGGTAACAGCTTTGGCCTGAGGCTTTCTAGCCTTCTGGTTATAAATGGCTTCGTGGAAATAACGAGGCATTCTGACTTTATAAAACCAATAGCCCAAGATAAGCACTAAGATAAGAGGAAGATAGAAATTTAGCAGAGCCTCTGGAGATAGAGGGGCAGCTACGACATCATAGTAACCTCTTAGATAAGGCAACAAGGGAAAATTGACATGCCCAGCACCCTTAATATAACCATTAAGAAAACCAACCATCATGATAGGCAACATAATCAATATGGTCGACAGAGTCATCAGGATACTCGAATAGAGCTTTTGACGAGAGCTACGAACAATCATTGTCCCAATGCTATTAGCGAGAACTACTGACAGAACGAGATTGACAAAAAGACAAAGGATAAAGGCAAATAGACCTACAGGTATCCCAAGCGGCCCAATAAATTGCCAGTAAGCTAGAATCAAAAGACTAAGGATAGGTACCATGAAGCTCATACCAACCATAAAACCTGACAAGGTCTTGGCAAGGAAAACTTCTGATGGTTTCAAGGGGAGAGATAGATAGACCTTGCTATCTTTACTGTCATAAAAGGTACTATAGAGAGCCGTGAAGGTCTGGAGAAGTCCCATGATTGAAAATGTCAAGAGATATAGGGTTAAGACTCCAGGATTGGCCTTATAATCGATACCTACAAAAAGATAGCTATAGACAACCGTAAAAACAACTAGAATCAAGAGTTGTTGTCTAAGCATGGCATTAACGATGGAGAAATTAGCTTTTTTCTTTTTCTCCTGACGTTTCTGTAGGTTAGTTACTGCTTGAGGATTGGCGTAGAGGAGATTAATTTTAAAAAGCTCCCAAACATGGTTCCAGTTCATGACTATACCTCCTCAATCTTACGTCCAGCCATTTCCAGATAAATGGTTTCCAAATCCTTATCAGGGTACTGAGATTTCAGTTCAGCTAGAGACCCTTGGAAGATAAGTTTTCCTTTCTTCAAAATAGCAATCCGATCACAGAGCTGCTCAGCTACACTTAAAACGTGGGTTGAGAAAAGGACACTATTGCCTTCCTTGGCATGATGACGCATGGCTTCTTTCAAATCATAAGACGCCTGTGGATCCAGACCAGTTAAGGGCTCATCCAAAACCCAAATCTGTGGATTAACCAAAAGGGCACCGATGACAACAACCTTCTGACGCATACCGTGAGAGAAGGAAGAAATGAGGTTATATCGATTTTCAGTCAAGTCAAAGGTAGACATGAGATCAGTCAAACGTTCCTCGACTTGACTAGCTTCCAAATCATAGATACGTGTCAAAAAGTACCAATAGTCATTAGCAGTCAAATTTAGAAATAAGTCCGGCGAATCTGGCACATATGCTATTTTCTTCTTAATAGCATCACGATGTTGGCTAAGGGCCATATCATCGACGTAAACTTCTCCGTAGCTAGCTTCAATGATAGACGTCAAAATAGAAATAGTAGTAGTTTTACCAGCTCCGTTGTGACCAATCAAACCAAAGATTTCACCATCTCGAATCTCGAGATTAAGATCTGAGAGAGCATCTTTATCTTCATAACGTTTCGTTACATGTTCAAAGTGAATCATCTTTTATCCTTTCTTGAGAACCTATTTAACGATGGCCTCATTTTATAATTTATATTAGATTTTGAGTTAGAGTTGTTTCCTTATTTTTTATGAATAACGCTCTAAAAATACTGGAAATAGATTTAGATAAGGCTATTTCGTTACCTCTTCGTTTATTGTATCATTTTAAAGGTACAATTTCAAGAAAACGATTGCAAATACGAGACAATTTTGCATTCAGCCTTTGATAATGCTAAACTTATAGTATTTAGAACAAATAGGAGGAAAATCACTGGTGCCAACCGGAATTATCATCAATTCGCTATCAATTATCCTGGGAGGAATCGCTGGAGGACTCTTTGGCGACTATCTTAGAGAAGACTTCAAGGAGAACCTTAATCTCATATTCGGACTAGCCTCTATGGTTATGGGGATTAGTGCTATTATGAATATGGTTAATATGCCTGCGGTTATCTTCGCGGTGGTTATCGGTACTATCATCGGCCTCTTGCTAAAGTTTGGAAACCTCATCAACAAGGGAGCTGGACTTATGGAAAAAGGCCTGTCCAAGATTACACCAAGCAAGGAAACCGGACTGGCTCATGATGAATTCTATGCACAACTTCTGACAGTTATCGTCCTCTTTTGTGCGAGTGGGACAGGAATTTACGGGAGTCTTGAGTCTGGAATGACTGGTGATGCTTCTATCTTAATTTCTAAGTCTATCCTGGATTTCTTTACAGCCATGATTTTCTCTTGCAGTCTGGGCTACATCGTTTCCATGATTGCCATCCCACAATTTATCATTTTTTTCCTTCTCTTCTTGAGCGCTGGGTTCATTCTTCCTCTAACAACAAAAGCCATGATTGGTGACTTTAAGGCTTGTGGGGGCTTCCTCATGATTGCGACGGGATTTCGTATTATGAAACTGCGTCAATTCCCAACAGCAGATATGATTCCAGCCATGATTCTGGCTATGCCTATTTCCTGGGCTTGGGTTAATTGGATATTGCCTTTTCTTGGTTGAAATTACCATCGAAATAACGAAATACCGTTAGTACTTAACTCCTGGCGGTTTTGGTCTCTATTTATTGCCGTTATGGATACAAACTATTAAAAACTAGTAATGTTTATAGTGTTTAATTGTAATTTTTCTAACCTTGTTTAGATCTTGTTATAATAACCTTCGTAGGTCTAAGCGACCTACAAGATACTTTTTTTCATAACCGTTTCCACCCTCTAATATTTTAATGAACTTACAATACTGATGGAAATTTATCGGAAAGCCTGGTGGAGACACTGGTCTTTTTTGGTGGATTCGGGACACAAAAACCACTCTCTCACTATGAAAGAATGGTTCTGTGATAACTTATACTTCTACAACTTCCAAGTTTTTTCCACCTAGGAGAATAAGGTATTTATCAATCTTATCTATTTGATAGGCTTGGCTGAGTGCTTTAGCATATAGGCTCATTTGCCCTTTGTAGCGTTCCTTAAGCTCACCAGGTTGAGTGAAGCGGTCTGTCTTATAGTCAAAGAGGACAATACGGTCTTCTAGAAGAAGGTAGCCATCGATGATACCACGGACGACAAAGTCTTCTTTACTAGCTGGGTCTTCTGCCAACATGGCAAATGGTGCTTCACGACGCAACTTATCACGATTGGCTAAAATGAGCTTCCCGAGCTCTGTATCAAAGAATCCTAAAAGTTTTTCTAACTGAACACGCGCCTTGACTCGATCATCTGCCGATACTCGACTCAAGGCCTGTGTCAAATCTTGGAGAGTCACTGTATCAGAAAGAATCAAGCGTTGCATGAGTTCATGGGTTGCTGAACCAACTGCAGCTCCGGTTACCTTAATCTTTTGTCCAAAGTCTGGTAACTCAAAAGTGGTTGCTGTCTCAAGAGGTTGCACTTCCTCTTTCTTATACATGATATCTACGCCCTCTGTATCCATAACTGGTTCGTAAAAGGTCTTGAGCTGGCTTGGGGTACGCACAGATGGCAGGTCAATCGCTGGTGCATAAAGTTGATTGAGTTTCTCAACACTTTCTAAGACAGTTAGGGCACGCTTAATGTCTTCCGTCTGGCGATTGTTAGATAGATCATCAGCATCTACTGCCGCTTGAACTTCAACCTGACCAATAGCCTCTGGAGTTAACTCCTCAGCCTCAACAAAGCGAACAGTAAACTTGAGATCCTTTCTCATAAAGGCGGTATCCAAAGCCATAACCCAATCCTGATAAGTAGCGATTTGGTCACGTAGGGCTACTGGTAGGCGATTATTTTCAACATCCGTGCCAAATTCCTGGGTCAATTTCTCCTTACTGCCCTTACCAACCAGGTAGAGTTTTTTCTCTGCACGGGTCATTGCAACATAGAGCAGACGCATCTCTTCTGAGATACTTGCTCGACGCTCTTCCCTACGATTTTCCTGGAAGGTTAAGGTCTCGAGAACAACATTTAACTTAGGCAAATTGGTATTTACCTGGTCTTTGAGGTCAGCTAGATACTTAATACCAAGTCCTTTTTCACGGTTGATAATATACTTACCACTTAGGCCATCCTTGCTGTGACCAATGAACTTGCGATTCATCTGCAAGACAAAGACATACTTGAACTCTAGACCCTTGGACTTGTGAATGGTCATGAGTCTAACGGCATTTTTGGGAACCAAGTCTGTTACTTCCTCTAGGTCGTTACCGCTAGAAATAATCTTATCAATCATACCAATAAAACGAGAAAGTCCCTTAAAGCCAGTCTTTTCATAGGCATTGGCACGCAAGGCAAGGGCGTAGAGATTGGCCTGGCGTTGCTCAGCTCGTGGAAGACTGCCAACATAATCATAATAGAAGCGATCGTCGTAAATCTTCCAGATGAGGTCATAGAGCGAGTGCCACTTACTGTAATCACGCCAATCTGATAGAGTCTCAATTAAGAGAGTCAACTTGGTCTCAAGTCCTTGGGTGACAACTTCTGGATGAAGTCCTGATTTAGTATGAGCTGCAAGAAGCTTATCGTAGAATTGGCCTTTGTCAGCCTGGACAGCGATCCTAGCCAGGTCGTCCTCGTTGAAGTTAAACATCGGTGAACGAAGGAGAGCAACCAAGGCGTAGTCATTGAGAGGATTATTGATGGCACGAAGAGTATCCAACATAATCATAACTTCTAGTGACTCAAGGTAACTTGACTTGTACTCGTCAGGAACCAAAGGAATTCCGTGCTCCTCAAAGCTTGCCATCAAGTCCAGATAGGTGTTGCGGGTTGGTGCTAGGAGGGTAATGTCCTCAAAACGTACACCCTGCTCGTGAAGTTTGATAATTTCTTTGATAACCAAGGAAATCTCGCCGCTACTAATAGGTTGATCCGCACCTTCCTCGTCGGGAGTCACACTTGCTTCATCACTATTGTAAATCAGAACCTCTGTCTGATTTTCAGGATGGGGCTCTCTTTGCTTCTCGCTACCCGCTACCAGCATGTGCGTCTTGTCATAGAGGATGTCCCCGATTTCCTGATCCATGAGGTGGCTGAAAACACCATTAGTCGCATCAAGAACTTCAGATTGACTACGGAAGTTCTCCTTTAGAAGGATAAGTTTACCTGCATCTGGATTTTCAAGGAAAAGCTGGAACTTACCATTAAAAATCTGAGGGTCTGCCTGACGGAAACGATAGATGGATTGCTTGATATCTCCCACCATGAATCGGTTGTGTCCATTAGATAGGAGTTCCAACATGCGTTCTTGGGTATGGCTATTGTCCTGATACTCATCTACCATTACTTCATGGTAACGGTCACGGTAGCTAGCTGCCACCTCTGGATTTTCCTCCAAAATACGGATGGCAAAATGGGCAATATCCGAGAATTCAAAAGCATTTTCCTGAATCTTGGCCTGTAAATACTGGTCCGAAAAATCAAGTACAAAGGACTGAAGCAACTCCAACAGAGGTAGGATGTCATCATTATGCTTGGTCAAAACCTCGAGGACCGTTAGTTGGGTATCAACCTCTCGCAACTGGGCCACAAACTCATTTTTGGTCTTGTTGTAAGCTTCCTTGTAGGCCTTGAGTTCCTCGTCTTTAGGACGGGTCATATTGGTCAAACCAGTACCTCCTGACAAAGTCAAGAGTTGTTTGAGCAAGTCCTCCATATCCGTTTGGTCATTGGCCAGAGCTCCTTCAAGAAGGCTAATGGCATCCGACACATTATTCAGATACTTAGCCTTGGCAAATTCACGCTGAGCTAGACCTAAATGGTCTCTTAAGAAAGCTAGGAAATCAGCCAACAAGCCAACTTTAAGACCGTCTAAAAGATCATTTTTAGCCTGTTCTGGCTTGGCCTCCGTCTGCCCCTTTAAGAGATTTTGACGTAGCCATTTTTCAGGACCTGCAGTAGCCTGAGAAAAGTTATAGACATCGTAAACTAAATCACGGAAGGCCTTACTAGTTTTGCTATGTCCAGTGAAATTGCGGACCAATTTTTGGAAAAGTTGGGCATCCTTCCCTTGCATGTAATCGTTGAAGAGGTCAGCATAAACCTCATTTTTCATAAGTGTCTGCTCGGCAGGGTCTGTCATGATGCGGAAAATAGGTGACACACCCAGGAGATAGCCATACTGATTGACCAATTTCTGGGTAAAGGCATCCATGGTTCCAATATCAGCCGTTCCAATCTTGGCAATCTGATCTGAAAGAAAGGCACGCTCTTCATCCGTCTCAACCTGTCCCAACTGCTCTGTCAGACGCTTTTCCAGACGCTCTTTTAACTCACCTGCGGCCTTTACCGTAAAGGTTGAGATAAAGAGTTGATCAATGCCAACGCCACGTCCAATCATATCAAGGATACGCTCAACCATAACAAAGGTTTTTCCTGATCCAGCCGAAGCTGATACAAGAATATTGCTACCATTACTGTAAATGGCCTCAATCTGCTCAGGTGTTAACTTGCGTTCCTTGTTAGAAGCTGATTCTTGGGCAATACGTTCCTCAATCTCTGTTGGACTTAAAAAAGCTTTAGTCAACATGGTTATCCTCCTGGTCTTTTTTGTCTGCTGTCACAGCTTGATCAGTGACTGTAGAGGGGATGATTTTTTCAGCAACTTGCATCTCATTATCGTCCTCATCTTTTGCCATCAGCTCCAAATAGGCTTCCTTCTTGCCCTTACTTGGTAAACGCAAGAGTTTTCGAGCCTGTCCCATGTGTCGGTCGGCCTCAAAATGAGTAATTGCCTTGATTTGATCTCCTTGGACAGACTTACCATCCTCAGTATAAGGATTAACCGCAAAATTCCCGCTTCGAATAACTTCAGCAGCACTTGTAAAGAGCTTGATATTGTAGTCTAGCAAGGTTTCTAGGTCCTCCTTGTCATAGGTGACGGTCTTTTGTAAATCATAGTTTCCACCAGCCAGATGCTCTGTTTCTGAAGCCACAAAAAGTCCCTTATAGGTCAATTCCTTATGAGCCTGAGCTGCCAGCTTATCCAGACCAAACTTAGCTAGGTTAAGCTGTGGGTCCTGCATGTGAAGATACATGGCCCCAAAAAGCTGAGCAGCATCAACCTTATAGGTTTGGCGAAGGGCCTCCAGATAGGTCACCAATTGCGGACTGAGGCCATTGTAGAATTTTTGAATGTCAAAGATATTTTTACCTGACTTGTAGTCAACGACACCCAGAGCCCCATCTGTTAAACGGTCCACACGGTCAATAATCCCTGTAATCTTGATGCTATTTGCTAAAAGCAAATCAAACTTGGCTTCCTCACGCTCAACCTTAACGGCCGCATTGTCACGTAAAACACTGGCAGTTGAACGGGCGATATCTTCCAAAATCTGACGAGATAAGCGACTCTCTTGGTCCTCTGTATAGAGAATTTCAAAGGGTTGTTCCTGATTGGTCTGAGCAATAGCCTTTTCCAATTTATCATCGAAGTTTTCTGACGAAGAATCCCCCATCACACGCTCAAAGACACGGTGCAAGTAAGTCCCGTGGTGTCGAGCATCCGGATGGATGGACTCCAACTCTTCAAGCCCCAAAACATAACGCAAGAAATAAAGGTATTGGTTGTTATAGAAGGTCGTCAGAGCCGAAGCTGATAATTTCAGTGGTTCTTCCCCCGGAAAAACCAGCTGCATGACCTGATCATCCACCTTGGTTGTCGTCACATCGTCAATCACATTTGGAATCAAGACTTGGTCCTTATCAAGTCGCTTACGGAGATAACGCACAGCAACGGACCAGAAAGTCTGCGTTTCCTTATCCAAATCAGCATCTAGATGGCTGCTGTTAAGGGCAATGACAGTTGATAGAAGGTCCTTGTAGTTCCCAATCTGGTCACCCTTAGCCTCGAAACGATTACGTCCCTTTTCAACCAAAGAAAGGCCAAGGTCAAGCAGCTCTTTCAAATAAACCGACATGTCATCTTGAGTCTCATTGAGAATTTGTGGCTGACTAAGCACCAATTGTTCACTAGCCGCATTAAAAAGTGACATAGCTACAAAATGCCCCCGCTGACTATTGCTCTGCGTAACAATATCCAAACTCCTGTGTTCATCCGTCGCCTCATTGATACGACTACGTTCCTCGTCAGACAGGAGACTCTTATTTTGCCCTACCTTAGGAAAGTGTGACTGGGTCATCCCCAGGGCAAAAACATAAGGAGCAGAATGTGGTTGAATCAAATCGTATTTCTTCACATTGACCACATCGATAGTGGCTGGGACAGTACGGTAATCACAGGCCAACATTCCTGAACGCAAAATGGACAAAAAGTCGTCGACTGACAGTGTTTCTTCCCCAAAAATAGTCTCAACCTGCTCCAAGAGTTGTGTGAAAGCCTTCCAGACCTGTTCATTCTGTTCTTTTTCGGCCTCACTGGCCTTGGCAGTCAAAGCAGCCATCTGACTTGGCACTTGCACAGCCTCTAAAAAGACCACTAGTTTCTTGAGTAGACTAGATCCCTTTTGTTTGCGACTATTAAGCAATTTGTCCAAGGGCTCTACCAGCTGTAACCTTAAGCCATTGAGCTGGTCTAAATCATACTTATCACGACTATTAGCCGTAAAATCAGACAAGAACTTGTGACGCCCCTTGATATCTGCAAAATTGACATAATACTCAAAAAGGTCTAATTCCTCTTGAGCAAAACCACCATAGAGACCAGATTTTACGAGGTTAAGCAAATCCTCGGCACGATAATTATAGCGCTTGATACGTTCCAGCGAATCCACAAACTGCACCAAAGGATGGCTAGACATGGTTTCTTCCTTACCGAAATAATAGGGAATATCAAATTTTCGGAAAATCTGCCCCACCTGAAGCTTATAACTCTCCTCATCACCAAGTAAGACTAGAATATCCTTGTAGCGCTTACCATCTGCCAACAACTGACGAATACTCTTGGCAACCTGAGCCACCTCTTCCTTTTGGTTGACCACTTCCCAGACCTGCAAGGCTTGCTTGTCCTGAGCAGTCAGCTGCTCATCTACCATACTAAAATCATGACGGCTCTCCAAAAGACGGCTAATGCGAGCAAAAGAAGGATTGCCCTCTTTGTCTGTCGTTACATAGTCGGGTGTCACCTTATAGGTTTGAGCCAAAGTTCTCAAAAAATCCACTGAGGCCTGATAAACATTGCCATAAACAAAGTTAGCCCTATAAGCTTTTTGACTGGCATAAGTTCCAATGACAATCTGATGACACTTATCATTCAAGAGGGCAACCAGAGCCTCCTCCTCGGCAGAAAAACGCGTAAAGCCATCAATGACCAAAACCGTGTTGCCCAGGACCTTATCCAAATGACCTGAGGTAATTTCCTTAAAAAAGGCACTGAGTTTTGATTGATTGTCAAAATCCCCTGCCAACAAGAGGTCCTGAGCGGCACTAAAAATCCTTATCAAATCCTCTTGTTTCTCAACCTGATCCAGATGCTGCAAATCCAGAACCGTCATATTAGCCTGCTGCAACTCTTTATAAAGGTCTACCAATTGATTAATAAAGTTGCTATCCTTACGCAAACGGCCATAGACCTTGAGTTCATCATCGCCCATATGCGACAACACCTTATAAAAAATCATGGCCAGACCAGTATCATCCAGCTGCATCTTGGGGTTGCTCGTATTGAGAATAAAATATCTCGCCATCTGAGTAAAACGAGTCACCGTAATCTCAAAGGATGCTGACTGAGGCAGGTATTCCAAGACCTTACGCTCCTTCTCAAATGACAGGGCATTAGGGGCAATATAAAAGACCCTCTTCCCCTTTTGAGCATAGCTGGTTGCCTGCTCCGTCAGAATTTCTGTTAAATCCTGAGACATATCCGTATAAAGTAATTTCATAAGACGTCCCTTTCTTGTCTCTGCACCAGTCGTTCGGACTAAGCAAGAATTGCCATTCACTTAGCCCTAACAACCACTAATCCTTGCTATTATAACACAGAATTAATCAACAATCAGACTCCTCCCTCATCCCTTTTTAGCCCTCTGGACTATGGGCCAGACATAAGCTTATCCCCTACAGTAAAAGTCCCAAATATCTGGTCCTATAGCCCAAAAAAGAACCAAATCAAAAGATTTAGCTCCACAACTTTATTTAAAAATTAATTCCTAAAAGGTTGTCACCACTGCTTGTAATCAGCTTGGCATCCCTATACTTCCTAAGAATATTCTTGGCTGAGTGAAGGTTAAGACCAGAGGTCTTCTTCTGATTTTCTTCCTGCATAATGGCATCAAGGTCAACTTTTTCTTCTTGCGTCGTATTTCCCATGACGAAATGGTAGCTACTATCCTTATCATGGCTATGAAAACTAAAATTGATTTGACTTACAGGCACCTGCTTACTCTCATCAATCGCATTACTAAAGAAAATGGACACTCGTAGGGTCAAGTCAACCACATTCATAGCAAAACATGATCGTCATTCGTCTCCATCAGAATAATCTCTAGCACATCTTCACTAACAACAGACATGACGGAGTTAGTTGTTCCTAAATCAAGACCAACCACTTTCTTTCACATAGTAATTTCCCTGCTAGCCTCATTTTCTGTTTATCTGACTTTCAGTCTTAGCATGCATTCGCCTAGATTTTTTAATGTCATTTTTGTCACATAAAACTCCAATAGAGTATAATCATTCCAATATAGTTTTTCACTATACTCTATTATCACAAATAAAGAGACTACAAAATAGTAAAAAAGAGAGTGAGACCGAACAACTTTTTAAAAATTGTTTCTTGTCCCACTCCCTTGAGTGTCAATCAATCTGATAGATTGGATGAACTTATAAATACAGAAGATATTATCTCCCTAATGTCATGCTCTTAGCAACTTCCCTCCTAACTTAATCAACCGCATTCTAACCAACATAAATAATTTCTAAATTACCCAAGGAAACTTCCCCTTTGATGTAGAAGTCCTTGCTAGTCAGGTTACTAGGATTTTCCTCATGCTGTACAGCTGAAAGAGAATTATCCACATTCACATGTACTCGCCAATCACTGGGCACATAGAGACTAAGACTTCCAAGAGAAACGTCCACATCAAACTGGGCAGATGGCCCCTCGATATGACAATTATCCAAATAAACGGAAGCCTGTCCTAAACTTACATCCGCACTTCCATGAGTAAAGTGTTGATCATTGAGATATTTGGTCACTGCTGAAAAAGTGACATCAATATCATTTCCACCATTATTAGCGTCTGAGCCAGTAGAACCCAATCCAAAACGATTCTTTGTTTTACTAGAAGAATTGAAGAGAATGTTCAAGCCAATGACTGCAAGAATAGAAGAGAGGATAAGGACCGAATTAGATACTGGAAGAAAATGGAACTGCCCGTTGAGTGAAAAAAGAGCCACAATGCCATAGGCGAAACCAAGACCAAAATGTCGTTTCAAAAAACTAGAAAGGGACAAGATAGCCAGTAAGACTACCCAAGCTAACATCCAAAAACTAATTTCCCATTGTATAAAATAGTCTTGTACAATTACCAAAGCTGCCAAAAGGATCAAGAGGATCCCAATTAATTTCTTTCTCATTATCTTACCTCATTTCGTTTAATCGTTCTTTTAAGACTGGATAGTAGCGTCTTGATACATGAACCTGCTTGTGGGTCTGATAGAAATTGACCGTGCTGGTCCCTGAAAAAGACTTCTCTAAAGAATAAATCTGCTTTACGTTGACAATGGTTGATTTGGAAATCCGACAAAAGGCAACCGGAAGCAGTTCTTCTAACTCATAGAGCTTCTGCTTGACCTCATAAGCCTCATCCCTGGTATGCCCATAAATCTTCTCCCCATCTGTTTCAAAAAAGAGAATCGTTTCCAAATCTAGAAAATACTCACTACGATCCTTGTAAAAGGCTAAAGGGACCAATTTTTGCTTAAAAATGGACTCCTGGAGCCACGCTATTTCTTCTGTTAATTGAGGAGCTCTAATCAAGATTTCAGGCTCATCCATGAATGGGTCTAATTCGATGCTAACTTTCATAATACTCCTTTCCTGTCCTTTTGATGGTTTCATTATAACAGCTGCTTTCAACAAAACAAGGCTTTTCAGGTAAGTGGCACAGTTTAGCCCCTAAGAGGTAAAAACAGACAAACAAAAGAACCTGGCAATTGCCAAGTTCTCCATTTTTTAGTGTGGAGGACTAACCTCCTATTTGTAATCCGTTCAATGCTGACTAGCTGAGCAAGCAACTGTTATTTCACAGTATTTTCACGGCTCACATTTTGCGATTCACCAGCCTTGCCGTTGATACGATAGTTGCTGTAGTTAGAATCGCTATCATCGTCACCAACATATTCCACATTACATGACCAAGAGATTTTATCTTTGATATCTCCTGATGACTTGAATTTTGAATCATAACCATAGTAGAAATCATAAACAGCTGTGAAGGTCACCTTTAAATCAAAGTCTTCTTTTTAGCCTTCTTCAATTTCCAAGACACGGGGCGGACGACCAACTGACTTTTCAAATAAATCAATCCACTTTTCTTTTGTTGCCATAAAGACTCCTATAAACTTGTTTTTTTCAAAAAATGCTAGAGCTTTACTTAGAATAGAAGACCTATTGTAAATGATGACATGATAGTAAATACGATTGCAAATAAGATAGACAAAATGACACCGTTCAAAAGTGCTGCCAAGATCATTTGATAGAACTTATCAGCCTTCCACGCTGTTGTTACAGGAACAATTGTAAAGAGGTTTGCAAGTGCAAATAAGAAGTAAACAACATAGAACAAGAAAAGTGGGAAGCCAACAAGTCCAATAGCTCCGAACAAGATTGTTACGAGCAAGATTGGCAAGGCCGATGATGTCAAGCGACCAAAACGATCAAAGCTATTCAAGAAAGTAGTCTCAGGATCACGGAAGATGGCCTTACGTGTTACAAATCCTGCCAAGATAAAGGCAAAGATAAAGAGGAAGGCAGCTAGGATACTTGCAAAGAAAGCTCCAAAACCAATGCTAGATGTATGACTTGAAAATGAAGATGAGTAACTATCTGTTCCATAAGAACCAAACATACTAGACAATGCGTTTGTTGTTGATACAACTGGGCTAACAAATTTACGTGCCACAGCGCTCAAGATTGCAAAGAAGGCAAGTCCAGTGAAGAGTGACAAGAAGATATAGTTAAGCCAACCATTGTGTTTCCCATAATCTGTCATATCAGCTGGACGACGCCATGCATTAAGCAACCATGTCCAGTAGTTTTTGAAAGTTGTCGCAAATGCTGATGGTTGTGCAGGGACAACTACAGCTTGACCATTGATAAATTGAACATTTTGACCTGGTTGAAGAGGTTGACCGTTAGCAAAAGATGCTTGTTGACCAGCTTGAGCATTCGCAAAAACAGCTTGTGGTTGCGTCGCTTGATTTGGCACTCCTTGTACTGGAGCAGCTTGCACCCCCGCAAAGGTTGGTTGAGGTTGTGCTGCCTGAGCAGTTGCAAAAGGAGCTTGTGGTTGTGCATCTTGTGCACTCGCAAAAGTCGGTTGAGGTTGCGCTTCTTGGGCACCAGCGAAAGTTGGCTGTGGGTGCGACTCTTGGGCTGGTGTTTCTTGAACATTGGCGAAAGCTGGTTGCGCTGGCGCTTCTTGTACTGGAGCAGTTTCTACTTCTGGGGCGTCATCTTGGAACTCACCAGCTGCAAGTGCCGCTGCAATTTCTTCTTCAGTCGCTGAACGACCATTGATGGCTTCAAAAAAATCTAACCAATCTGCTTTAGTCATAATAATCTCCTTAAAAATACATAGAACGGCTTTATTTTATCACAAATAAATCCATTAATAAATGTCATTTTTATTAGAAAAAGGTTCGGAGCAAACTGTCCAAACCTTTATATCTTCTTATTTACTTCTTTGTAGGGATTTTTGAATCTGACGATCTAGCTCACGTTTAATGTGAGGTTCTGGTGCAAATCGCTCTTCCCAGTCACTTGGTTTAAGAATTTTGTGGGTCACAGGATCAAAATGTGCCTTGCCATCTGGGAAAATTTTACCCATATTAGCCTCATGAACCGTATCAAAGAAAGGCTTAGGATCTACCCCCATAAGGACAAATGAACCATAGGTCAAATAAAGCAAGTCAGTCAAAGCATCCACCTGACCAACCATAGTTGATTCTGAATGCTCTTTAGAACTAACTTTGAGGGCTGCCTTGTCAAGAGCAGCATGCAAATCCAGGACAGCCTGACCAAAGACACGCTTGTCCCCACCTGATGAAGCGTAAAGGAATTCGACAATTTCTTCCAACTTGAAGTCCGAACGGTGACTAGCTTCCTCAATACCGTAAACACGAGGCATATCAGTAGTTGAGCCATCCATCAAATGGTGGAAATCCTTAACCTTGTTGAAGTTGTCATCATCACTGGTAAATGAATTTTCTGTCTCAAAGTGAATCAAACCATAGTGTGACAAGGCTTTAGCAATCCCATTCTGGTTATTAGTATCAGTGACATGGGTAGCCTGGTCTTTCAGTTCGTCTTCACCATTACCCATGGCAACACCAACGCCAACGCCAGACAACATTTCTAGGTCATTTTCCGAATCCCCAAAGGCCATAACCTCACTGAGTTCAAAACCAAAAACCTCGCCTAGATGATCGATACCTTTCAACTTAGATTGATCCGCTGAAATAATATCGGCTGAATAAGGGCTTGAACGGGTAATCTTCACATGAGGAAACTTTTCTTCAATATCTTGTGTTTCCCCCACCGTCGCTACCATAACCACCTGATAAATTGGCTCACGCATGATAGTCTTAAGAGTTTCAATACTTTGTGGCTTGAAACGACGAATCAAAGACTTGAAACTACGTTCCACCATCTTAGCCCAGGACTTAGGGACAATACGGCTGACGATCTGCCCAAACTTACTCGTTCCCATACTAATAATATTGGAACCAACAAGACCTGTGCTCGTCCCTAGAGAAATCTCTCTACGGTGCTTGGTGGCATAGCGAATCAAGTTGTAGACTGTTGATTTAGGGAGCTGATTTTGATACAGGACCTTATCATGAGTCAATATATACTGACCATTATAAGTGACTGCAAAATCTAGACCCAGATTGTCCATGAAAGGCTGAACAAATCCTGGACCACGACCTGTTGCCAAACCAACCAAGATACCATCTTCCTTCATTTGACTGATAGCTTTTTTGGTTGAACTTGACACACGTTTTCGGTCATTTAGAAAAGTCCCATCAATATCAAAAAAGACTGCTTTAATGGCCACAGAGCTCCCCTCCTTCTAACATTTTATGATAAAATAAATTATAACACATAATATAATGGTGAGTAATATAAATGACAAAAAAAATCCTAGTCCTTCATACTGGAGGAACCATTTCCATGTCCGCAGATGATGATGGCAAGGTCAGTCAAAACGCTGATAATCCCATGAACCATGTGGGACTTGATTTAGATAATCTGGACTTAACTGTCCTAGACTTCCTTAACATCCCTAGCCCACACATTACGCCTTACCATATGCTTGATATTTATAAAAAAATCAAGGAAACAGCTGGACAATATGACGGGGTGGTTATCACCCACGGAACAGATACCCTGGAAGAAACAGCCTACTTCCTAGATACCATGAACATCCCTGAAATTCCAATCGTCATAACTGGTGCCATGCGTTCGTCAAACGAGCTAGGAAGCGATGGCGTCTACAACTATCTCTCAGCCCTTCGTGTCGCAAGCAATGACAAGGCTGCCGATAAGGGTGTCCTAGTCGTTATGAACGATGAAATCCATGCGGCCAAGTATGTAACCAAGACTCATACCACAAACGTGGCAACCTTCCACACACCAACCCACGGTCCACTAGGCATCATCATGAAGTATGATATCCTCTGGTTCAAAACTGCTGAGCCTCGTGTTCGCTTTGACTTGGAACAAATTACAGGAACAGTACCAATCATAAAAGCCTATGCTGGAATGGGGATTGGAGATGGTATCATCAGTCTCTTAGACCCTGAAAAGATTGACGGTGTGGTTATCGAGGCTCTAGGTGCTGGAAACCTCCCACCACTAGCTGCAAGAGAAATTAAGTCACTTATGGACAAGGGAGTTCCCGTTGTACTCGTTTCCCGTTGCTTTAACGGTATCGCCGAACCAGTCTACGCCTACGAAGGGGGCGGCGTTAAACTCCAAGAAGAAGGCGTTATGTTTGTTAAAGAACTCAACGCACCAAAGGCTCGTCTCAAACTTCTCATTGCACTTAGTGCGGGACTCAAAGGCCAAGAATTGAAAGACTATATTGAGGGATAAAACATGAAACTTAGTATTGAAGCAACCGATAAATTGAAAAATAAAGATTTCCACTATGAGCTGACAGTCTCAAAAACATATATCGCCATAGTCTGTGGTACCGTGCTAGCCAGTGTAGCCTTGGTCGCATGGTTGAAGAAAAAATAAAAAAGCTTGAAGCATGGTCACTATAGAAGTGACTGAACTGCTTCAGGCTTTTAGTTTTCTTCATCTGGTCTATATTCAAGAATATCTCCTGGTTGGCAATCTAACTCCTTACAAATAGCGTCCAGTGTTGTAAAACGGATTGCCTTGGCCTTGCCTGTCTTAAGAACTGAAAGATTGGCTGGGGTAATACCAATACGTTCTGCCAGCTCACCCGAGCGCATCTTCTTCTTGGCAAGTTCAACGTCCAAATTGACAATAATCATAAGCCCTCCTAAATCGTGTACTCATTTTCCTCAGCAATGGCATTAGCCTTAGTCAAAATCATAGCAACAGCATAGAGAACAAAGCTAACTAGCAAATAACTGATATTAAAGAAACTATAACTATGGTTGCCTGTCCCAAATGTAAAGATACCATTATTGATAAAGGCTCCAAGAACGAGCAAATGCGCTGACCAACGAACCAACTTAGCATTTTTAGCGATAAAAATATCAGAACGATAAAGATTAATCAGAAAGACACGTAGGCACAACAAGAAGCCTATGTTGACTGACATACGAAGGAAATCAATGATTGCTGCAAAAAGCGTCAGACTAGTGCTACTACTTTTCACGGTAACTCCCGACCCAAGAAGCATACGTAAACCTTGTTGTAAGAGTCCTTCATGACCAGTCAGGATAAAGGCATCATTAAGAATGGTAATAACAAGGCTTAAAAAGCCCGCAAAAAGGAGGACATTAACGAACAAGAGAACACTACGCAGACGTTTTTGTTCTTGCATTTCCTGACGATTTTTAGCACTTTTAGCTGATCTCCAACCATAATAACTAGAGCCAGCCAAGGCTAGGATGATTAAAAAATAGAATAAGATAGTTGTCATGTGTTACCTCGATTGTAAATTCATTTGATTTCTTTGAGCATAGATTAGAAAAAGCCAAGGTGCCTCTAGGATCCCTTGACTTCATACTAAATCATGAGCTAACTATTAACAGTATCAATTATATCGAATATCAATATAAAATACTAGTTTATAGATAAGTTTTTACTACTTTTCAAATAAGATTCCTTCAATTATTTGACAGCTGTTTGTCCCTTACGAAGACGGACAGCATCACAAGCTAGAGAGACCAAGAGGAGCCAGACTGATGTGCTGAAGTCCACTACAAGGTGATTAGTCGTTCCCAACTGCAAGAAGATATTCAAGGCTGATGGCACAAAGGTTAAGAGAGCAGCCTTTTTCAATAAGAGAGAAAAATCTTCTGTCCAAAGTAACTTCCAAGTAAAGTCTTTAAGCTCTTTACGAAGGAGCCAAATCAAGGCAAGATAGAAGGCGAATTGTAACTCTGAGACTAGCCAGTAACCCCATCCAGAAAGGTAATGAACCTCAGCACCTGGGAAAAGATTAGTCACATCCACAAAAGGAAGGATAAGTAAAGCAAGCATTGCAAGACCGTAGATTGCCATAAGAAGAATAAGAACTACGTTGATGATTGATTTAAGTGTTTTCATGATAAGTATTTCCTTTATTAAATAGTTTTAGTGTATAATTTCTCTTTTTCGCGAATAAGATTATCTTTATCGAAAACTTATTATCGTTTATCGATAATTACATGTTACACTCTTTATTTCTCCTTGTCAACACATTTTTATCGTTTTTCGATATTTTTTATCTAAAAATCAAAAAATAAAAACCAGTCAAGAAAATCTCAACTGGTTAGCTTACTTATGTTAATCGCCTAGACTGGTCATTCTTCCGTCTAGACTTTTTATGAGTTTAAGAAGAGGGATTCTACGTTATGAAAAAAAGGAAAAAGGATTTTGGAAAATGAGGGATGAAAGTTGTAGAATATGGGTAAATTTGGCCTCTTCCTAGCATCAATACTAGTTTTGATAAACCTTAAAGTCTTGAGGATGCTTCTGGAAATTTCGGTTGTAGGTTACTTTAATTTTTACTGTCATTGTTATGTCCTCCTTTTTAGGAATGGTTTGGCCTAGCCAAAACGTTTTATTATCAAAACCTATCTCGTTTTGATGGTTTTATTATAGATTGCCTAACTTAAAGAAAGCTTGTAATAAGCTTGAAGGAAACTTAAAACTCTCAGTGAGTTTACTGAGAGTTTTTGTTATCATGGATAAAATAAGGTAAAACCTGCAAAATAAAATATAAGACCTATCATCGTAAGAAAGAAGGCATGGAAGATAGCAAAAAAATCGATTTTTAACCGCTTCTTTTCATTGGTTTCCTCCTCAGTCAAACTCACTTTGACTTCTCAAATGAGCTTCTAGCACCTGCCAATCAGGATTCTCACGCCAGTTAGGGTCAGATACAATTTGACTGGCCACGCGCCTTGCTTCTTCTAAGATATTGTAGTCTTCCACAATATCAGCCACTTGAAATTCAGGAATTCCTGACTGACGTGTTCCAAAGATTTCTCCTGAACCACGCATTTTAAGGTCCTCTTCTGCTAGAACAAAACCATCCGTAGTCTCACACATGGCCTGCATGCGTTTTTTTCCAGTATCATTTTTAGGATTAGCCACTAAAACACAGTAGGACTGCTTGTCGCCACGCCCTACACGGCCTCGAAGCTGGTGAAGCTGGCTAAGTCCAAAACGATCCGCATCCATAATGACCATAACCGTAGCATTAGGTACGTTAACTCCCACTTCAATAACTGTGGTTGATACTAAAATCTGAGATTTTTTATCCTTGAAATCTTGCATAATTTGGTCTTTTTCATCATTTTTCATCCGACCATGCATCAGAGCCACCGTAGCTGAATCGCCAAAAAACTCTGTGAGTTCCTGATGAAGGGCAACAGCATTTTTCAAATCAAGAGCCTCAGACTCTTCAATCAAAGGTGAAATAAAATAGACCTGAGCATCTTTTTCCAACTCACCCTTAATCCAAGCCAATACGGTATCTAGTTGCTCATGTTTAACCCAACGGGTAATAATGGGCTTACGTCCAGCCGGCATCTGGTCAATGATTGACACATCCATCTCCCCAAAGGCAGTGATCGCCAAAGTCCGAGGAATAGGTGTCGCTGTCATCATAAGGACATCAGGATTATCACCTTTCTCACGGAAAATACGACGTTGATTAACCCCAAAACGGTGCTGCTCATCAGTAATTACTAGCCCAAGCCTGTGATAAGTCACTGCATCCTGAATCAGTGAGTGAGTCCCCACGATCATCTGAGCCTCCCCAGATTCGATTTTGGAAAGAGCTACTTTTTTGTCCGTCGCCTTCATCCCAGAAGTTAGGAGCACTACCTCCAGCTCAGGAAAAAGCCCTTGCAAACTCTGATAGTGCTGCTCTGCTAAGATTTCCGTCGGTACCATGAGGGCAGCCTGCAATCCTGCCGTGTAGGCTGCATACATGGCAAGGCTAGCGATAACTGTTTTCCCTGAGCCCACATCTCCTTGTAAGAGACGGTTCATATGAGCACCAGATTTCATATCAGCTAGGATTTCCGATAAACTGCGCTGTTGGGCTTCTGTCAAGGGAAATGGTAATTCTGCAATTTTGGCTTTGATTTTGGCTTCATCGTAATCAATTGCTAAACCATTGGTTTCGGACTTATTCTCAGCCTTCAGCACCTGTAAGTTCATCTGGAAATAAAAGAGCTCCTCAAACTTGGTCCTACGTAGAGCCTGCTTATATTCAGCCAAATCTCTCGGAAAATGCATGGCACGCACAGCCTCTTGGCGTCCCATAAGACGATACTTGTCCATCAGCACCTGTGGGAGACTCTCCTCTAACAAATTCAAGGACCCACTATCAAAAGCTGCCTTTATAGCCTTTATCAGCTGGGCCTGACTAACACCCTGGGCCACATGATAGACTGGCTGCATATCGTCCTCAACTTGGGCCAACACTTTCATACCAGTCACAGCCGACTTCTTCTGGTCCCATTTGCCAAAAATAGCCACTTCTGCCCCCATCTCAATCTTGTCCACAAGATAAGGCTGGTTGAAGAAACTAATGGCAATCACTGCCTCTCCTTGCTTGATTTTAAAACTCAGACGATTACGTTTAAAGCCATAATACTGCACATTGGCAGGTGTCACCACCGTTCCCGTAATAACAGCCTTTTCGCCATCCATCAGTTCAAAGATAGATTTACTCTTAAAATCTTCATATCGGAAAGGAAAATAAAGCAAGAGGTCCCCAACCGTGTGCAAATCTAATTTGGTAAATTTTTCAGCGGACTTAGGACCAAAGCCTTTCAAATCCGCAATTGGTGAATCTAGTCGAATCATATCCTCTATCATTTCTATCGTGTTCTTCTCCTCGTGAAAGAGGAAGTCTTATCAGCTATTATAACACATACAAATGGTCTTCACTAAAATCAAAAAATCCAGTATCAAACTGGATTTCTCTTTATTTATATTAATCATAGCTACGAGGTACACGATCACTAAGCAAACAAAGAACTTCGTAGTTGATAGTGCCACGTTTTTCAGCCACCTCTGTCGCAGTGATGCTTGCTCCCCCATTTTCACCCATAAGAGTGACAGGAGTTCCTAGAGGATAAACCTTAGGAAGGCGAACAGTGATTTGGTCCATAGACACGCGACCAACAATAGGACAAAGCTGTCCATCCACAATAACATGGAAACCTTGTAAATCTCTGGTCCAACCATCCGCATAGCCAATCGGAATAGTTCCAATAACCTCATCAGCTGTCGTCGTATACGTTGCACCATAACCCACATCTTGACCTGCTGTCAGGGTTTTAACATGAACAAGTGCTGTCTCCAAACTTAAAGCAGGACGAATGTTATAGGGAAGGTCTAAAATACTGCCACTAGGATTGAGACCATAGATAACGACACCTAGACGTACCGCATTAAAGACCGTTTCTGCATGCCAGATACTCGTCGCAGAGTTGCTAGCATGTAACAAGCGAGGGCGGTCCACCAAGTTATTAACCAAATCCGTAAAGAAGGTCAATTGACGCTTGAATTTACTATCATCTGCCTCATCAGCCGTTGCAAAATGAGTAAAAATACCTTCGACATCGGCACCAAGTGACTTCAGACCAGCAATCAAGTTATCTGCGTCCTCTAGGTTACGTACTCCAATGCGTCCCATGCCTGAATCAATCTTAATATGACAGGTCAAACCAGTCAAATCAAGCCCTTGATCCTTAGCCATTTCCAACCACTCAAGCGAAGCTACCGTCAGAGTGATGTTTTCTTGAATAGCCAAAGGAACCTCGGCTGGCAAGACGACTCCTAAAATAAGTATCGGTTGCTCTAATCCAGCCTGACGGAGTTCAAGTGCCTCGTCTAGGTTGGAAACACAAAAACCATCTACCTGTTTAGACAAATGCTTGGCCACCGCAACAGCCCCATGACCATAGGCATTAGCCTTAACAACTGCAAAAGTCTTTACCTGTTTAGGAATGTGGCTAACCACTTGTTCAATATTTTCTGAAATTGCTGACAGATCAACCTTTGCCAAGGTTGGTCGATGTAAACTCGAAATCATAAGCTATCCTCTTCCAACATCTATCTCTTAGTTTTTTTCTAAAATAACACTTGCCTGAACAAAATCACCGCTATGGGAAATGGAGATAAAAACATTGCCTTCAAAAGGCGACTGAGTGACCACGGGAGCTCCCTTGTCATTGTTTAGAATTTCAATATCCTTAAAACCAACTGCTCCGATTCCAGTACCCCAAGCCTTTGAAAAAGCTTCCTTACCAGCCCAACGCCCTGCCAGAAATGACATCTGACGATTTCCAGAAAGGGACTCAAAACGCTCCCATTCTTTTGGTGTCAATACTTTCTTTGCAAAACGTGGGTTTCGGTCATAGGCCTTTTTAACTGCTGAAATTTCCTGCAAGTCTATACCATGTCCAAAAATCATAAACTATTTTGAAAGGGTAGCATGGATTTCATGAATAAGGTTAGCGGTTTTTTCCCAACCGAGACATGGATCTGTGATTGATTTACCATAAACTTCAGGTGTGTCTTGACGACCATCCTCAAGGTAAGACTCAATCATAAAGCCACGTACGGTATCCGCGATACGCTCATCCCACTCACGGTTAAGAAGGACTTCACGCACAATGCGAACTTGTTCCATGAAGTTTTTACCAGAGTTATCATGGTTAGTATCAACAAGAATAAATGGGTTTTCCAAATTAAATGCACTGTACTTGTCCAGAGCCTTAACCAATTCCTCGTAATGGTAGTTGACAATGTTTTGACCATTTTCATTGTTGGCACCACGCAAGATAGCGTGAGCGAGTGGGTTACCATCTGTTTTAACTTCAGCACCATTGTAAAGGAAATGCTGTTGGTTCTGCGCAGCATAGATACCATTAAACATGACATTCAAATTCCCTGACGTTGGGTTCTTCAAACCAATTGGCACATCAATACCTGAAGCTACAAAGCGGTGTTCTTGGTCCTCAACCGAACGTGCTCCAACAGCGTGGTAGCTAAGTAGGTCATCAAAGAAGGAAAGATTTGATGGATAAAGCATCTCGTCAGCGATTGGAAGGCCTGTTTCAGTAATAATACGTGACTGAAGGTGGCGAACCGCCTTAACCCCAGCAAGAAGATCTACATCACCCTCTGCATCTGGTTGGTGGATAAGCCCCTTATAACCGTCCCCATTAGTACGTGGTTTAGCTGTATAAACACGCATAACAATAAAGATTTTATCTTTCACTTCTTCCTGAAGTTTGGCCAAACGGTGAGCATAGTCAAGAACGGCTTCTTCGTTATCAGACGAACATGGACCAATAACCAATAGAATACGTTTGTCATCACCCTTGATAATTTTTGCCAAAACCTCATCATTAGCCTGTTTAGTTACTAGAGCATCTCCCGTAAGAGCATGCAATTTCCTTACTTCCGCTACATCAATCAGCGGACTATTTTGGTGAATTCCCATTTATTTCCCTCTCTTTGTGAAAAGAGAGCGAACCGCTTGGTCATCCAAACGGTTCACTCCCCATATATGGTTTCTGTTACCTTATTATTTTGACAAAGTATCGTGGATTTCACGAATCAATTCTTCTGTCTTATCCCAACCAAGACATGGGTCAGTGATTGATTTACCATAGATATCTGGCGCATCTTGACGGCCATCTTCAAGGTAAGATTCAATCATGAAACCACGTGCAACTTTGTTGATTTTTTCATTCCAATCACGGTTAATCAAGGTTTGACGAACGATACGGATTTGTTCCAAGTAACGTTTACCTGAATTATCATGGTTTGTATCAATAACGATGAATGGATTTTCAAGGCCCATTTGTTCATAGTGTTCGATTGTTTCAAGCACATCATCATAGTAGAAATTAGGCACGTTTTTACCATATTCATTCGTTGAACCACGAAGAATAACGTGTGCCAATGGATTACCTGAAGTTTCAACTTCTTCACCGTTAAAGAGGAAGTTTTGTTTGTTTTGTGCAGCGTAGATACCATTAAACATCACGTTAAGGTTCCCTGATGTTGGGTTCTTCATACCAGTTGGAACATCAATACCTGATGCAACAAAACGGTGTTGTTGGTCTTCTACAGAACGTGCACCGATGGCAATATATGACACAAGGTCATCTACCAAAGGAAGGTTTTCTGGGTAAAGCATTTCATCAGCAGTTGTGATACCAGTTTCAGTGATAACACGGTAGTGAAGATTACGCACAGCCTTGATACCATTGATTAGGTTTGGTTTACCTTCAGCATCAGGTTGGTGCACAAGCCCTTTATAACCATCACCATTTGTACGAGGTTTAGCTGTATAGACACGCATAACCATAAAGACTTTATCTTTCACTTCTTCTTGAAGTTTAGCCAAACGGTGAGCATAGTCAAGAACGGCTTCTTCATTATCAGATGAACATGGACCAATAACCAAAAGCGTACGGTCATCTTCACCCTTGATGATTGCTTCAAGCTCTTTATCACGAGCTTGTTTCTTGGCAAGGGCTTCACCTGTTAATGTCGTTGATTCTTTAACTGCATCAAAATCAATTTTTTCACTTACTGCTTTAAAAACCATAATAATTACCTATTTCTTTTTTCCTAAAATTGTTTACGACCGTGACAATTTTTAAATTTCTTACCAGAGCCACATGGACAGAAGTCATTACGACCAACCTTACTAAAGTCAATTTTTTGACCATTAGCATCTGCTTGGTGAGCCTGGATATTGCCTGTTGCTGTTGTTGAAACACGTTCATTCACATGTTCACGAGATTGTTCATGAATTTGTGCTTTCATCATTGTACGTGTCACATCATATTCAATTGCCCCAATCATATCTTGGAACATCTTGAACCCTTCAGATTGATACTCAACGATTGGGTTGTTTTGTGCATAACCACGCAAACCAACGGCATTACGTAATTGATCAAGGGCATCGATGTGATCCGTCCACTTGTTATCAACAACCATCAAAATCAAGACTTTTTGGAACTCACGGATAGCTTCCTCTGAACGCAATTTCTTGATTTGACGATCATAAACATCATCTGATAACTCATTCAAGTAAACTTTAATAGCTTCATAGTTAACACTACGTTTCGTTACCTCTCCCACTTCTTGTAAATCTTCAAGTGAGATGGCATTCTCAGGAACCAAGGCCTGACGTGCAAAATTCAAGATACCTTTAAGAGCTTCTTCTTGATCGTTGCGACTATGTCCATCAACCGTACGGTCAATAGTACGCTTGATCATAGCCTTGATTTCAGGTTCAAGGTCACGTTCTGCTGTAATAACATCATAACGCTCAGCGTAGATGATTTCACGCTGTTCACGCATAACATCATCATACTGAAGGACTTGTTTACGAGTATCGTAGTTATTCCCTTCGACACGTTTTTGAGCTGATTCTACTTGACGGGTCAACATACGTGATTTGATAACAATATCTTCGTCATCGGCGTTCAAACGTTCCAAGACATGCTTGATACGGTCAGAACCGAAACGACGCATCAATTCGTCTTCAAGAGATAGGTAGAATTGAGACTCCCCTGGATCCCCTTGACGTCCCGCACGACCACGCAACTGGTTGTCGATACGACGGCTTTCATGACGCTCTGTACCAATGACACAAAGTCCACCAAGGTCAAGAACACCTTCACCAAGTTTGATGTCGGTACCACGACCGGCCATGTTGGTCGCAATCGTAACGGCACCACGTTGACCCGCATTCATGATAATATGCGCTTCTTTTTCGTGGTTCTTGGCATTAAGCACTTCGTGAGGAATACCTGCGTCAACCAACATCTTAGAAATCAAGTCAGATGTTTCAACGGCAACCGTACCAACAAGGACTGGTTGCCCCTTCTCATAACGACGCTTAACATCTTGTACCACAGCACGGAATTTTGCATCCAAAGTTGAGTAAAGAAGGTCGTCATGGTCAATACGTTGAATTGGACGGTTTGTTGGGATTGGGATGATTCGCATGTTATAAATTTCACGGAATTCATCTTCTTCAGTCTTACCAGTACCAGTCATACCTGACAATTTCTTGTACATACGGAACATATTTTGGTAAGTGATTGAGGCAGAAGTCTTGGTTTCCTCTTGGACTGGTACACCTTCTTTAGCCTCGATGGCTTGGTGGAGCCCATCTGAGAAACGACGACCTTCCATGGTACGACCTGTAAATTGGTCAACGATAAGAATTTCTTGCTCAGGACTTACCACATAGTCGATATCATGCAACATGATGTAGTTGGCACGAAGGGCATTGTCAATATAGTGAGTCAAGGCAACATTGTCAATATCGTACAAGTTGTCCAAGTTGAAGAATTCCTCAGCCTTGTCAATACCTGAGTCATTCAAACCAATCGTTTTTGTTGGAATATCAATGGCATAATCATCCTCTGTCAAGGTCTTAACAAAGGCATCTGCACGATGATACAACTGGTTAGTTTCTGAACTTACAGGACCTGATACAATCAATGGCGTACGAGCTTCATCGATAAGAACCGAGTCAACCTCATCAACCAAGGCATAGTTCAATGGACGTTGTACCATGTTTTCCTTACGAACAACCATGTTATCACGAAGATAGTCGAAACCTACCTCTGAGTTGGTTGAGTAAGTGATGTCACAGTTATAAGCTTCACGTTTTTCAGCTGGTGATTTAGCTGAAAGGTTAATCCCTACTGACAAACCAAGCCAACTATAAAGCTCACCCATTTCAGTCGCATCACGCTCTGAAAGGTATTCGTTAACGGTGATAACGTGTACACCTTCACCTGAAATAGCATTCAAGTAAACAGGCATTGTCGCAGTCAGGGTTTTCCCTTCCCCTGTACGCATCTCCGGTACGTCACCATGGTGAAGCACAATACCACCCATAATTTGCACACGATATGGGAAAAGTCCAAGGACACGTTTCGCTCCCTCACGAACAACCGCAAATGCCTCTGGCAAGAGCTGATCTAGACTTTCTCCGTTTTGATATCGTTGTTTAAATTCTTCTGTTTTTGCCTGAAGTTCTTCATCTGAAAGAGCCGCCATTGCATCAGCATAGCTCTCAACTTTCTTGGCAGTTTTTTCTAGTTTTTTAATTTCGCCTTTATCATTTTCAATGATTTTGCGTAATATATTTGCCATCTTTTTTCCTTTCGACAGTCTTTATCTCCATATTTTACCACAAATGCCCCTTTTAAACAAGAAATCACTCAAGTATTGACGAAGAAAAAAGCCCCATTTTAAAGGCTTTCACAACAGATTAGCAAATAAACTAAAGCTTCTTTATTAGATTCACTGAAAATATCGACAATAACACTTCAAGGCTATTTCTCAGTGATTTCTTGATTCTCTAAGAAATCCTCAAAGTCATGTAAGAGATTTTCAAAGGCCTGTTCAAAGAAAGCTCTATCACTACTACTATAAGCCTTCATAATCATAGGACTGGCCTCAAAATCCACGTAAAATTCGTATTCCAGAACACCATTTTCCCAGTAAAATTTGATGCTAGGGGAAGCTGTTTTTTCACCACACATACCAGGAATTGCCCGTTGCAAACCATAAATGTGGTCTCCATAGTCTTTCAGACGATAATAAGCTCCTTCAAAATAGTAGGATTTTCCAACCTCAATACGCTCAAAAAGAGCTGATAATACTTGTTCATTACTCATACTCAAGCCTCGTTAGGATGATTAACAATCATCTCCAATTTTCCACTATATGATAAAAGATACACCATTAGGATGAGCAGAGATTACCCAGTATTCTCCAGTGTGTACACTAGGAATATCATAACCAAACTCTGTCTTAAGTCGATTATCTCCCCATATTTTTTCATGCATTGGCGAATCTAAAAGTAAAGGTTCCATTACATCCTCCTGTATAGAGCAAAACGCCTTAAGATCATGTCTTAAAGCGATTTTACATATTTGTGTTATTTGCGTGAGTATTTATCAGCTACATCTTTGGCAAGTGCAAAGTTACCAAGTGTCGCAGAGCCATTACCTGAAACAGCCGGTGTCACAATATACTCAGTCACGTCTGGCACTGGAAGGTAACCATTCAAAAGAGTTGTGAATTTTTCACGAACACGACGAAGCATGTGTTCTTGTCCCATAACACCACCTCCAAAGACGATAACCTCTGGGCGGTAGAGCACAGTTGCTTGGACAGCAGCTTGAGCAATGTAGTAAGCTTGGATATCCCAAACCTCAGAGTTTTGCTCAATCAATTCACCACGAATACCTGTACGGGCTTCAAGCGATGGACCAGCAGCCAAACCTTCCAAACATCCGCGGTGGAATGGACACGTTCCATTAAATTCATTAGCAACATCATTTGGGTGAAATGGTACATAAACGTGACCTGCCTCAGTATGACCTAAGCCACCAATGAATTCTCCATTTTGAATAGCACCAGCACCAATACCAGTTCCGATAGTGTAATAAACAAGACTCTTAACACCTTTACGAACAAGTGTTTCACCATAAGCAGATGAATTCACATCAGTCGTAAAGTAGAAAGGAATATTGAACTCTTTAGCAATCAAACCAAGAAGGTCGACATTTGACCAATGTGGTTTTGGTGTTGAAGTCACAAAACCATATGTTTCAGAGTTTGGATCAACATCAATTGGACCGAATGAACCAATAGCGATTCCAGCCAATTGGTCTTCATAACGTTTGAAAAATTCAACCGTACGATCAATGGTTTCATAAGGTGTTGTTGTTGGGAATTGAGTTTTTTCAATGACTTGGAATTTCTCATCACCAACAGCACAAACAAACTTTGTACCACCAGCTTCCAAGCTTCCGTATAGTTTAGCCATATGTAAAGCTATCTCCTTTTATGATCAATAATAACTATTTATACTATTATAAAGAAAAGCTAGGCAAAAGACAATCTAAATGAGACCTTGTTTAAGGAGGCACAGACTACTCTGCTTCATACTTTTCTTTATGAGCTATTTAACTAAAAAAGCCGAATTGGATTCGACTTTTCTAGCTTATTATTTAACTGCGATGAAGTCAGCACCCTCAGCAACTGAACCAGTCGCTACTGATGAAACATCTTCGAAGTCTGCAGTGTTTGTAACGATAACCATAGTTGTATCGTCAAGACCTGCTTCAGTGATAACTGAGCTATCGAAGGTAGCCAAGACATCACCTTTTTTAATGCGTTGATTTGCTTGAACTTTAGCATCAAATCCTTTACCGTCAAGTGAGACAGTGTCGATACCGATGTGGATAAGTACTTCAGCACCTTTATCAGATTTAAGACCGTAAGCGTGACCTGTTGGGAAGGCAATTTGCACTTCACCGTCAAATGGTGCAACAACTTGGTTCCCTGAAGGTTTGATAGCGGCACCTTTACCCATAGCTCCTGATGAGAAGACTGGGTCATTTACATTTTCCAAAGCTACAACTTCACCTTTAAGTGGTGCAGCGATTGTTTCAGCTTGCAATGCAACTGGAGCTGATTCTGCTGATGCAATATCTTCAGCAACAACTTCTTTTTGGGCTTCAACTTCTTCCTCTTTGTAACCGAAGATCCAAGTAAGAGCGAAACCAAGAGCAAGAGTGACAAGTACCATAAGAACATACTTAAGTACTTGACCGTTAAGGTAAAGAAGTGTACCAGGAACGATTGTTACACCAAATCCTGTACCAGCAAGGTTAAGGATTGATGCCAACCAACCACCAGCAGCACCGGCGATAAGACCCATGATAAATGGTTTACCGAAACGAAGGTTAACCCCAAAGATAGCTGGTTCAGTGATACCAAGTACCGCTGAAAGAGTTGCAGGGAAAGCAAGTGCTTTCAATTTAGCATCTTTAGTTTTTACACCAACTGCAAGTGTCGCACCAGCTTGTGCAGTCATAGCAGCTGTGATGATTGCGTTAAGTGGGTCTTTACCTGTATTAGAAATAAGGTTAGCTTCAAGCAAGTTGAAGACGTGGTGAACCCCTGTAACGACGATAACTTGGTGAATACCACCTAGAACAAGACCCGCAAGACCAAATGGCAAGGCAAGAATCCACTCTGTACCAGCAAGAACGTAGCTCTCAACAGTATGGAAGACAGGACCAATAATAAAGAGGGCCAAAACTGACATTACAGCGAAGACGATAAGGGGACGTAAGAGAAGGTCAAGAACATCTGGAACCCATTTACGAACCCATTGCTCGAACTTAGCACCAAGCAAACCTACAAAGAAGGCTGGAAGGACTGAGTTTTGATAACCTACTACTGGAATGAAATCAAAGAAGTAGATTGGTTTAGCTGCACCTGATGCAACGTCCCAAGCATTTGGAAGAACGTTGTTAACCATCATCAAACCAAGAACCAAACCAAGAAGTGGTGAACCACCAAAGACGTTAAAGGCTGACCAACAAATCAAGGCTGGGAAGAAGGCGAAGGCTGTATCTGTCAATACAACTGTGTAAGTGTAGAAATCAGTAGCAGCAAAAGCTTTTGATGTTGTACCGAACAAACCAAGAACTGTATCGTTATTGATTGCTCCACGGATACCCATGAAAAGACCTGTCGCTACGATAGCTGGAAGCAATGGAACGAAAACGTCACCGAATGAACGGATGGCACGTTGGAACCAGTTTCCTTGTTTAGCAGCTTCAGCTTTTTGTTCGTCTTTAGATGCTGTTGGAAGACCTTGAGCAACGACTTCGTCGTAAATCTTGTTAACAGTACCTGTACCAAAAATGATTTGGTATTGACCTGAGTTAAAGAAAGCACCTTGAACTTTTTCAATATTCTCAGCCTTTTCTTTATTGATTTTGTTTTCATCTTTAACCATCACACGTAGACGAGTCGCACAGTGAGCAACACTGTTAACGTTTTCACGTCCACCGAGGGCATCGATGACTTCTTTTGCAATTTGTTTGTTATCCATTTGCAAAATTCTCCTTAATAAAATTTGTTTTTGAAAGCGTTTAGCTTTTCTTTACGGTAACTATTTTAGCATCTTTCTGTCATATGTCAACCGTTTAGCATATTTTTTATTTTTTTATGATAAATCGTTGATTTTTCTAGGTAAAACGTTTACTATATTACTAACAAATAGATTAGGAGATCCCTTTATATGAATCTACCAACAGAAGTTCGTTACCGTCCATACGCGGATTGGACAAACGAAGAAAAAACAAAAATTAAAGAAAATGTTGCTAAATCACCTTGGCGCGCAAGCTACCATATTGAACCAGAAACAGGGCTTCTAAATGACCCAAATGGTTTTTCTTACTTTAATGGTAAGTTCCAACTTTTCTACCAGAACTGGCCGTTTGGAGCAGCTCATGGTTTGAAACAATGGGTTCTCACTGAATCTGAAGACTTGGTTCACTTCACAGAAACTGGTGTTAAACTCTTGCCAGACCATGAAAATGATAGTCATGGGGCCTACTCAGGTTCTGCTTATCAAATTGGTGATAAACTCTTTATCTTCTACACAGGGAACGTTCGTGATGACAATTGGGTTCGTGACCCACGCCAAATTGGTGCCTGGATGGATAAAGACGGTGAAATCGAAAAATTCGATAAAGTTCTTATCAAACAACCTGCTGATGCTACTGAACACTTCCGTGACCCTCAAATCTTCGATTACAAGGGACAATTCTACGCTATCGTAGGTGCTCAAAATCATGATAAACAGGGTTTTATCAAACTTTACAAAGCAGTTGATAATGATGTCGAAAACTGGGTTGAAGTTGGAGACCTAGACTTTGGTGGCACTGGCTCAGAGTACATGATTGAGTGTCCAAATCTTGTCTTTGTAGATGGCAAAGCTGTTCTTCTTTATAGCCCACAAGGTCTTGATAAAGCTGAACTTGACTACGGTAACATCTACCCTAACACTTATAAGATTTTCCAATATTTCGATGCAGAGAAACCTGCCCTCGTTGATGGCACACCAATTATCAACTTGGACTACGGATTTGAAGCGTATGCGACTCAAGGCTTCAATACCCCAGATGGTCGTGCCCTTATTGTTAGCTGGATTGGTCTTCCAGATGTGGACTATCCAACTGACAAGTATGACTACCAAGGGGCTATGAGTTTGGTTAAAGAATTGTCTATTAAGGATGGCAAACTCTACCAATATCCAGTCGAAGCCATTACAAGCTTACGTGCTAGCCAAGAAGATTTCTCTGAAAAAACGTCAACAACTAACACTTATGAGCTTGAACTTAACTTCGAAGCTAACTCTCAAACTGAACTTGTCCTCTTTGCTGACCAAGAAGGAGATGGCTTGTCACTTACGGTTGATACTGAAAATGGAAAAGTCATCCTTGACCGTTCTAAAGCTGGGGAGCAATATGCCACTGACTTTGGTACAAGCCGTGAATGTACTCTTGAAGCCGGTCAAACTGCAACCGCAAACATCTTTGTAGACAATTCAATCGTTGAAATTTTCTTCAACAAAGGTGAAAAAGTCTTCACTAGTCGTGTCTTCCCAAGTGCAGAACAAACTGGTATCAAAGTGTCATCAGGAAACATTTCTGGGCATTACTTCGACTTAAAATACTAAGGTGATTTATGGTCGCAAAGCTTACTGACGTTGCCGAACTTGCTGGTGTAAGCCCAACCACAGTTTCTCGCGTCATAAACAAAAAGGGCTACCTCTCACAAAAGACCATTGACAAGGTTCACGCTGCTATGCATGAGCTAAACTATAAACCTAACAACTTGGCTCGTGGTCTTCAAGGAAAATCAGCCAAACTCGTTGGCTTGATTTTCCCAAATATTTCCAATGTATTTTATGCTGAACTTATTGAACGTCTTGAAGATGAACTCTTTAAGCAAGGCTATAAAACCATTATTTGTAATAGTGAACACGATCCTAACAAGGAAAAGGACTATTTGGAGATGCTTGCCGCCAACCAATGTGATGGTATCATCTCGTCTAGTCACAACCTTGGTATTGAAGATTATGAGAAGGTTGAAGCTCCTATCATTGCCTTCGACCGTAATCTCGCTCCAAAGATTCCTATTATCTCATCTGATAACTTTGAAGGAGGAAAATTAGCCGCAAAAGCCTTGGTCAAGGCTGGTTGCCAGCGCATTGTCATGATTACAGGTAATGATAATTCAGAATCTCCAACTGGACTCCGTCAACTTGGGTTCAATTACGAATTGAATAAGCACGGTATTGTCTGCCCTGTCCCAAACGATTTATCTCTCATGCGACGAGAATTGGAAATCAAATCTATTATTTCTCGTGAAAAACCGGATGGTATCTTTGTCTCAGATGATTTAACAGCTATCTTAGTTATGAAAGTAGCTAGACAACTAGAACTTTCCATCCCCGATGACTTAAAAATCATCGGTTACGACGGTACTGCCTTTATCCGACACTTCTATCCAGAGCTAGCAACCATCCAACAGCCTTTGGATGAAATTGCTAAACTTTGTGTCGAAATTCTTTTGAAGAAAATCAAAGGCGAAATAGTCAGTCGTGATTATGTGCTACCAGTAAATTTGATTTCTGGTGGCAGTATATAAATAAAAGTCGCAAGAAATCTCCGTTTGCGACTTTTTCCTTGTTAAATTTGTAGAAAAAAGAAGTTGAAACAGTGCTCAACTTCTTTTGCTTATGCTTCGTCTGTCACGAACTGACTAAGAACACCATTAATGAACTTAGCAGATGTTTCATCAGAATATTTTTTAGCAATTTCAATAATTTCATTGATAGCCACACGTCCTGGTGTTTCTTCAAAAGACGTGATTTCATAAAGTCCCAAACGAAGGAGAGTACGATCTGTCACAATCAAACGTGAAAGACTCCAACCTTCTTTCAATTTTTCTTCAATTTGACTATCAAGTTGAGCCAACTCTTCACGGACGCCTGTTACTAGGCTAAGGAGAAAAGCTGGTACATCAACTTCAGTTTCTTCGTCAATTGGCTTGTCATAAGTGTAAGCGAAATGTGCTTGTTCCAGAGCTTCACCACCAAATTCAAGAGCAAAAAGCGTTTGAAAAGCACGCTCACGAAGGTCACGACGTGAATCTTTAAAGATATTAGTCATTCAAAAAATCCTCGTTAAACAATTCAGCCAAGTCCGGTTTTTGCGACTTTTCAGTAACAATAGATTCAACGTGAACGTTGACTTCTGAAATTGCCACTTCTGCCATATCATAGACAGCTGCTTTAACAGCCTTTTGAATCTCAATTGAAACCGCAGGCACATTAACTCCATACTGAAGAGAAACGTAGATATCAGCGTTTACTGTACCATCTTCCTCAGTTTGAAGATAAACACCACGTCCCAAGCTTGTTTTGCTGAGACTATCTGTAACGTTTTTGTTTTGAAGGGCGTAAACACCGTCCACTTTAGTTGCAGCGATACCAGTAATCACTTCAAGAACACGAGGGGCAATCACGATTTCACCGATATTTTCTGTAGTCATCGCATAGTTCCTTTCCGTTAGTTTGGAAAATAAAGCTTTCTAACCAGTGGTTTGAAAGACTTAGTTAGGCTTAGGCACGTGATACGTAAGTACCTTCAGCTGTGTTGATAACCAATTTTTGACCAGCTTCGATGAAGTCTGGAACGTTAACCACAAGACCAGTTTCAAGTGTTGCAGGTTTACCTGAACCTGTAACTGTTGCACCTTTGATTGATGGTTGCGTTTCAGTAACTGTCAATTCAACAGTTGTTGGTACTTGCACACCGATAACTTCTGTTCCGTAGAATTGGATTTTTACGTCTGAGTTTTCAAGGATAAATTTCAATTCTTCTTGGACGTTGGCTACTGGAATTTCATATTGGTCATATGTTTCAGTGTTCATGAAGTATGCAGTATCATCCATTTGGTACAAGTATTGTGCTGGTACTGTTTCGATGATTGCTTGTTCAAATTTTTCTTCTGGACGGTAGCTAGTGTCAAAAGTTGAACCTGAGCGAACATCACGCAATTTCATACGCATGATTGTGTTACCTTTACCAGGTTTGTGGTGGCTAGCTTCAAGGACTTTGATCAATTTGCCATCATTTGTTACGAAAGTCATACCCGCACGGAGTTTACTTGCTTCAATCATTATTAAATACCTCTTTGTAAAAATTATTATCAGTTTATTTTACCATAAATGACAGCATGGCTCAAATGTTTTATAGAATCAGAGCTAATCATTAGGCTTTTCCAAGGAGAATCTAGTCATCCATTCCCAAGTGTACCTCTGGAACATCATGTTGCACATAAGAAACTCCCTTTTGTTCCATCAACTCAATCGCAAAGGCATGGGGGCGATAATTAGCCTTATAAGTAATCTTAACAATGCCAGCCTGCAGGAGAGCTTTGGTGCAGTTGATACAAGGAAAATGCGTCACATAAATCTCTGTATTTTTGGTAGAAATCCCCTCTTTGGCACACTGGATAAGAGCGTTCATCTCCGCATGGACCGTACGAATACAGTGACCATCTTCCATGTAGTGACCAACCTCATTACAGTTATCTGTCTCAGAGACTCCACCGTTATAACCTGTAGCAATAATGCGGTTGTCCTTGACCAAAACAGCACCAACAAAGGCACGGTCACAGGTAGAACGTTTAGAAATCAGCTCTGCATTAGCCATAAAATAGTCTTGCCAAGATAGACGGTTTGACATAAAATATTCCTCCAAATCTTAGAGTACAATCAATCCCTTAGGTGCAAGAGTAATCAATTCGCAACCATTTTCAGTAATAATGATATCATCTTCAATACGAACACCATATTTATCAGCCAAATAAACACCTGGCTCGTCCGTCAAGACCATACCAGCTTCGATGGTTTCATCAGAATTACCAAAGTAAGGAATCTCGTGAATATCAAGACCGATACCATGTCCGATACCATGTGTAAAGTAATCACCGTACCCTGCTTCGACAATAACATCACGCGCAACCTTATCATAGTCACGACGTGTCATGCCAGCCTTAGCCGCGTCAATCAAGGCCTGGTTAGAACGTAAAACGATATCATAAATTTCACGCTCCTCATCAGTCGTGTCACCAATGTGGATAGTACGAGTCATATCGCTAACATAGTGATTGTAGTAACAACCAAAGTCCATAGTCAAGGTCTCACCAGATTGAATAACCTTGTCTGAAGCAACACCGTGAGGCATAGCTGAACGGTAACCTGAAGCAATGATAGACTCAAAGGAAATACCTGAAGCTCCATATTCACGCATACGGAAATCTAGGAAGTTAGCCACTTGTAGTTCTGTTGTTTGACCTGGTTTGATAAAATCAAGCACATCTGTAAAGGCACGGTCTGAGATAGAACAAGCCTTACGGATAGTTGCCAATTCTTTTTCGTCCTTGATCATACGCAACTCTTCCATGAAGTTACTTTGTGGCGACAAAGTATAGCCTTCAAAAATCGCTTGAAGACCTTGGTAGTAAGCAAATGACACCTGATTATCAAAACCGATAGTCTCAAGGTTATCAGCCTCGACAAATTTAACGATATCTTTTAGTGGATCCTTACTTTCGATAATATCAAAGCCGTGTACAGATTGTTTGGCAATAAGCGTATAACGTGAATCTGTTAAAAAGAGACGACGATTTTTCGTAATGAAAACAGTCGCATTTGTCCCCCAGAAATCCGTCAAATAGTAAATATTATTTTGTCCTGTCACCAACAAGGCATCAAGGCCTGATTGGGCAAGTTTAGCATCAAATCGCTCAAGTCTACGTTGCATTTGAATGACTCCTTTGGTATTTTAGGTTAATTATACCAAATTCTCAGATTTTAAAGGACGAAATTGATACTTTATCGTGTTTTTTTGATGGCATTAAGAAAAAGCCAGATGAAACTCTGACTTTATTAGCACTACACATAGGCTCGCTTTTCGTAGATAATTGGCGCAAAGAGGAGCAAAACCAAAGTCCAAGCAAACAAAACAAAGGCTTCGCGAAGACTGAAGAACTGTTGACCGCTAGTAAAGACTGCTCGCATAAAGCTAAATGGCACATAAGTCATCAGCTTAGTCATGGTATCCCCTAAACTAGCCAAATAGAGCGTAAAGAAAGTCATTCCTGTTACACCAAAATAGGTCGTTACAAAGGCTGTCAAGGTATTTTTTACAAACAAGACAAGCAAAGAGGAAATCATATAAATAAAGGCTCCATAAACTAGGAAATCAATATAGATGTTTCTAATATAATCCCACAAAGAAAAATCTACATGTTGCACAGAATACTTGTAGAAGGCCAACTCCAAAACCAAGATAGTAGCAGCAACTATGGACAACACAAGGAAACTTAAGAGTTTTCGAAGAATAACCTCGCGTCCAGATAAGGAAGACACCCGAATCATATTAATTGTTCGATTCTGAAATTCTCGTCCAAGACTAGATACTGCTAGATAAGTAAAAACGATATCCACGATAAAGGAATAACTGGCAATAATCGCTGATGGCCCAAGATAATCTCCCTTATAGCCATCACATAAGATTACAATTGCACCAATCAAGGCTACCAATCCGAGACAAATAAAGACACTCCTCGTCACACATTCCTGCTGTAAAAATACGGTTCTCAATTTACTTTTCATTGAATAGCACCTCACTTAATCCTTCTTTTTCATAAGTAAAAGGAATTCCCTCCCGATCCATAACCTGCTTAACAGCTGCTAATCCTTTGACTAAGATGTCATGCTTTTGTCGTTCAAAAGGTATACCATTTAATTTGAACAGAGACATTAATGACTTCAAACTTAAATCCTCAGTATAAATCTTGTATTTGACATTATCACTATCATCTAAGTAAATCAGCTTATGATTCTTCAACAAATAGTTTTTCGTACAAACCTGCTCAAGATTAGACAAGATATGACTCGAGATAATAAAGGTTAGACCATGATTTTTAGCTAACTTTTTAATTAATGTGAGAAGACTGTTGATTCCATTAGGATCCAGACCATTTGTAGGCTCATCAAGAAGGATGAGTTCATCTGAAGCAATTAAGGCGATAAACAACCCCACACGTTGCTTCATTCCCAAAGACAATTTGGAAGCCTTGCGTTTAAGATAGGCTGCCACCTCCAACTCGTCCTTATAACGGTCAATCAATGCGTAATCTTTACTGTACAATTTACAATAGAATTTAAGATTAGCTTCAACAGTCATGTTAGGATATAGGGCTGGGGCTTCAATCAAGGCTCCTACAGTTTTTGTTTTTAAGTCAATAATATCCTTGGGTCCTGCCAAAATACCTGAAACTAGTTTCATCAGGGTTGTCTTCCCTGCACCATTATTACCAATCAAACCGGCAATATCCCCCTTCTCTAACGTGAATGAGATATTATCCAAAACGGTTTGCTTTCCAAAACTATAGGTTAAGCCTTTCACCGCTAGCACTGTCATGTATTTACCTTTCTTTGTTTAAATATATTTCTAATATAAATCTTTAACATCCAAGTGAATAGTTCACTTGGACGATGAAAACTTATAATGCTTATTCTTTTTGACTCTCATGAAAATAAGAGTTATTTAATAACCTGCTATCTTATTTTTCTCAGTTTTAAAATCTCAACTGCAATATAACTTACTTGTCCAACTCCATAACCAATGTCATATGCTACATTTCCACCAACAATTTCAGAAAGCTTATCAAAGGTTAAAGAATCAAATCTATTCATCATTGTATCCATATATATTTCCCCTTAACCTCTAAACCCATCTACAAATCCACGACCAAAATCATAAACCGTGTGGGTAACTACTCCGACTCCATATCCTACAGATGAGTAAATACTTCCACCAACTACAACTGCTAGATCTTTAATATCAATTTTTTGAAATGTATTTTTCATGTTCTCTCCTATTCTTTATTTCATTGACTTCGACTACCTACCACGCTTGACGAAAACCTTTTACAAATTCGTTAATAACGTACTTACCATATTTAACTGGATTGAAACCACCACTGATTTGCTCTAAATCATCATTGGACAACACCGTAAATAATTGTTTTTCTTCTAACATTACAAAGCTCCTTTCTAAATAAAATTCTAAAGTTAGCTCTCTCACCAGCTCTTAGCTACTAAGTCCAAGCTATGACTTCATTATAAGAGCTTAACAAGATAAAAAATAGTGACATTTATGTCACCAAAGACTGAAGAAAAAGTCCATTTTGGACAATTTGCTTCAGTCTTTTTCTTTTACTAGAAAAAGAGAAAAACTCTTAAGAATAGCGTTAAAACAGCATTTCCATGAGTTTTCGCTAAGTGGTACCCAACCGACAAAATGACAATTTTTCTATTGCTAGTGGGGTTTGTCTACGTTCTGTAGTGACATAAATGTCACCATTCCATAGAATTAAAGGTAAAAAGAAAAGGCTAAGCAAATAAACTCAACCTGAGACTATAGTAATCAACAGAGAAAATCATTTCTCCTTGTCCTTACCCGCTACTCTAAGCGCAAACAAAGAAAAAGCTAGCGAAAGTGTTGACCAGACGAGACAATGGTCAATAAAGGCAACGCCTTCGTTGAAACTTAGCGTAGCATTTATCATCACAATAAATAGCCAGACAATCACGATAACAATGCTTAAACTTCTAATAAGATTATTCTTCTGTTTATCCATATTACTCTTTCCCATATTTGGTACTCATGGTAACTTCTAATCGCCATAAGGAGGTTTTCTTTTCAACCACCATTTGTTCCAACCTAATCGTTCAGGCAAGGTTTGAGGTCTAGATACAAAACCACCCCCTGTGACATTTTCTAAGGTTTCAGCATTGAGCTCTTCACCATATGCCTTAGTTCGCATTCTTATTTCTCCTTTCTTTTCAAAAATAAATACAGCAATAACCACTTGGACTATACAAGATTTAGTCGTCTTGGGGACCTAGTTGGTTGGGGTATAAGATCATTATAAGTTCTCTCTTTTCAAAACAATAGTGACATAAATGTCATTATCACTGAACACAAAAATCCAAGCCTCTATAAGGCCTGTTCCAAAACTTGTTTATTTCTACGGTGTTTCAGAATAAGATAAAATATCACTTCAAAAAGGAGAAAACTAAAATAAAGTCCTAAAACATAAAGCAAAGTTTCCCATTTATCTGTTGCTGATTGAAAATGGCCATGATGATCCACTGTACGGATGCTAATCAAAAGACAAATATCTAGAAATAGGGCTAGAAGAATACCATTAAAGCCTATAAAAAAACGCTTTTTAACCATAGTCTGACTCCTGTATGTTTTTTCTTAACCATAGAACAGCAAGCTCAACTTAAACCAGCCTAAAGCAAAAAAAGACTCAAAGAGCCTTTTTACTTTAGGTCAATTTTTCTTTCAAATATTGTCCTGTGTAGCTTTCTGGAACAGCTGCCACCTCTTCTGGGGTCCCCGTAGCAACGATAGTACCTCCACCGACACCGCCTTCAGGACCCAAATCGATAATATGGTCTGCGGTCTTGATAACATCCAGATTGTGCTCAATCACGAGAACAGTGTTGCCATCGTCCGCAAAACGCTGAAGCACCTTCAAAAGACGTGCAATGTCATCTGTATGGAGACCAGTCGTCGGTTCATCCAGAATGTAGAAAGACTTCCCAGTAGAGCGTTTGTGCAACTCACTAGCCAGCTTCATACGTTGAGCTTCACCACCTGATAGGGTTGTTGCTGGTTGGCCCAAGGTCACATACCCAAGCCCCACATCCTTGATTGTCTGCACTTTACGGGCAATCTTAGGAATAGCCGCAAAGAAGTCAACTGCGTCATCAACTGTCATATCCAGAATCTCCGCGATATTTTTCCCTTTATAACGAACTTCTAGGGTCTCAGAATTATAGCGTGTGCCATGACAAACCTCACAAGGAACATAAACATCCGGCAAAAAATGCATCTCAATCTTGATAATACCATCACCAGAGCAGGCTTCACAACGGCCTCCCTTGACATTGAAAGAGAAACGCCCCTTCTTGTAACCTCGAATCTTGGCCTCATTGGTTTGAGCAAAAAGATCACGAATATCGTCAAAGACGCCTGTGTAAGTCGCTGGATTAGAACGAGGTGTACGCCCAATTGGACTTTGGTCAATATCGATCAAACGCTCGATATGCTCGATTCCTGTCACCGATTTGTGTTTACCAGGTTTCTCACTATTGCGATTGAGTTCTTGGGCAATTTTTTTCTTGAGAATTCCGTTAACCAAAGTCGATTTTCCCGAACCAGAAACACCTGTGACTGCAATCAACTTTCCAAGTGGAAACTTGACAGATACATTCTTAAGGTTATTTTCGCTAGCTCCTGTAACCTCGATAAAATGACCATTACCTACACGACGTTCCCTCGGTACAGGAATTGATTTAGCACCTGACAGATATTGCCCGGTGATTGATTTCTTGTTCTTAGCCACTTCCTCTGGGGTTCCAGAGGCCATGATTTGACCACCAAAGGCACCAGCACCAGGTCCCACATCGATAAGCCAGTCAGCCTCACGCATGGTATCTTCATCATGCTCCACCACAATTAAGGTATTGCCCAAATCACGCATCTTTTTAAGACTTGATATCAAGCGATCATTGTCTCGCTGATGAAGCCCAATAGAAGGCTCATCCAACACATATAGGACTCCAGAAAGGTTAGAGCCAATCTGTGTCGCCAAACGGATACGCTGACTCTCACCACCTGAAAGAGTTCCAGCCATACGAGAGAGAGTCAAATAATTAAGGCCTACATTATTTAAGAAAGTCAAGCGATCCTTAATTTCCTTAACAATTGGACGAGCAATCACTCCCTCGTTTTCACCTAATTCAAGGTTATCGATTTCCTTAAGATGATCTGAAATAGACAAATCAGAGATTTGACCAATATTGAGGCCATTCTCGCCACCAACACGAACCGAGAGTGCTGCTTCGTTAAGACGATAGCCATGACAAGTTGGACATGACAGCTCATTCATATAACCTCGCATGACATTGCGAGTGAAATCACTATTGGTCTCGTGATAGCGACGATTGATATTAGTCACAACCCCTTCAAAAGGAATGTCAATATCACGCACCCCACCAAAATCATTAACATAATGAAAATGGAATTCACGATCCCCAGATCCGTAGAGGACCAAATCTTGTTCTTCTTTTTTCAGTTTTCCAAATGGCGTATCCATATCCACGCCGAACTGCTCCATAGCTTGCTCAAGCATGGCTGGATAATAGTTGGACGAAATAGGATTCCAAGGCGCTAAAGCACCTTCACGCAAGGTCTTACTAGCATCAGGAATGACCAAATCCATATCAACTTCCAGTTTATTGCCCAAACCATCACAGGTCGGACAAGAGCCAAATGGCGCATTGAATGAAAAGAGACGAGGCTCCAACTCTGGCACTGTGAAGCCACAAACCGGACAAGAATAATGTTCTGAGTAAAGCAACTCATTATCATCCATGGTATCCACAATCAAGTAGCCATCTGCTAAACGTAGGGCCGCCTCCACCGAATCAAAGAGGCGACTACGGATACCCTCCTTATTCACCAAGCGGTCCACAACCACTTCGATATTATGCATCTTAGACTTAGACAACTCTGGCACTTCTGTAACATCGTAAATCTCACCATCTACACGAACACGAACATAACCATCCTTTTGTACACGCTCAAAAACGGCCTTGTGTTGACCTTTCCTACGACGAACAATCGGCGCTAAAATCTGCATACGCGTACGCTCAGGAAGAGCTAGAACCTCATCCACAATCTGTTCCACAGAGGACGACTGAATGGCTCCATGACCATTAGGACAATAAGGGACACCCACACGCGCATACAGGAGACGAAGATAGTCATTAATCTCTGTTGCCGTTCCGACCGTCGAGCGAGGGTTTTTGCTTGTTGTTTTCTGGTCAATGGAGATGGCAGGACTCAAACCATCAATCGAGTCCACATCAGGTTTCTCCATATTTCCCAAAAACTGGCGGGCATAAGCCGAGAGACTTTCAACATAACGACGTTGCCCCTCTGCATAGATGGTATCAAAGGCCAAGGAAGACTTCCCAGAACCTGACAAGCCCGTCACCACCACCAGTTTATCACGCGGAATCTCCACATCGATATTTTTTAAATTGTGAGCTCTTGCTCCATGAATCACTAACTTATCTTGCATATTTTTAAGAGGCCTAGCCCAAAAGCCACTGCCGCTCCTTTCTACAGACGGATGGAAAATCCATCCCGACTTTCTCTCATAATTATAACAAAATTTCAATTTATCCAGCCCAAAAATGTTTCAAATATAGTATAATGGTGAAGTGTCTAAAAAAGGCAAGGAACATCATCCCAAGCCTCATTTGACAACACTAAAAAAAGTTAAGAGCAGTGTTAATTGGACTTAAAAGCGATTCTACAAATCCTTTTATAATCAAGATGCTAGCACTTACTTAATGACGAAGGAGGGGTTCCCATTGAAACAAATGTTCTTATCCACCGGAAAAGAATTCAAAGAAATTGAAACATTCGAGCCTGGTGCTTGGATTCATTTGGTGAACCCTTCCCAAGAAGAAGCCATGAAGGTCGCAGAACGGTTTAACATTGATATTCAAGACCTCCGCGCCCCTCTGGACGTGGAAGAAACTTCACGTATCGATGTCGAAGATGACTACACCTTGATTCTGGTCGACGTTCCAACCCAGGAAGAGCGTAATAACAAAAGCTACTACGTCACTATTCCATTGGGTATCATCGTTACCGATGAGGTGGTTGTTACTACCTGTCTTGAGGACATTAGTCTCATGGATAATTTCCTAAACCACCGTGTGCGTAACTTCTACACCTTCATGAAGACACGCTTCGTCTTTCAGATCCTTTACCGCAATGCCCAACTTTACCTAACCGCCCTACGTTCTATCGACCGTCAGAGTGATAAATTGGAAGCTCAGTTGGAAAATGCGACTAAAAACGAGCACTTGATTGACATGATGGAATTGGAAAAATCCATTGTCTATCTAAAAGCCTCACTTAAGATGAATGAACGAATTGTCAAAAAGCTAACAGGTAACGCCTCTAGCTTGAAGAAATATATCGAGGACGAGGACCTATTGGAAGACACCTTGGTCGAAACCCAACAGGCCATCGAAATGGCAGGCATCTATGAAAATGTCTTGAATGCCATGGCCGAAACTTCTGCCTCTATCATCGGTAATAACCAGAACACTATCATGAAAACACTAGCTCTTATGACGATGGCTCTGGACATCCCGACCGTTATCTTCTCCGCTTACGGTATGAACTTTAAAAACAATTCTATGCCACTAAACGATTTAGATAACGCCTTTTGGGTCATCTTCTTCATCGCAGCCTTAGGGTCATCCTGCGTTGTTATCTACTTTATCAGAAAAAAATGGTTCTAACATAGAACCTCTTCTTTTCCCTAAACTTCAACACTAAAAATAATATTATTTATCGAAAGGTCATCTCATGGACATCCAAAAACTCACCAAGAAAAACCAAGAATTCATCCACATCGCAACCAATCAGCTTATCAGAGACGGTAAGTCAGACCAAGAAATCAAAGACATCCTTGGTAATGTCATTCCCGAACTCCTTGAAAATCAGAAAAAAGGAATCACAGGACGCAGTCTTCTTGGTGCTCCAACGGTCTGGGCAGCTAGTTTCTCTCCTGAAAAACATCCACAACCTAACTCAGAAAAGACCAGCAAAGAAGTCCCAGAAACAGACAAAACACCTTGGAAGATGTGGCTTGATACCTCACTTTTCCTTCTAGCCATTGTTGCCATCATGAATGCAGTCTTTGGTTTCTCTGGTACGCAAACAAGCTACGGCCTCACAACTCTCCTATCCGTATCATTCATCGGTGGTCTAGCTATGTACACTCCTTATCACTACATCTACCGTCACAATAACAAACCAAAAGAAGAACGTCCAAAATGGTGGTTCAGCATGACCGTCATCACACTCTCTTTTATTGCATGGTTTGCTCTCTTTAGTCTTACAGCCCTTCTTCCAAGCTACCTCAACCCTGGTCTTTCACCAATTGTGATCCTTATCATTGGTGTCATCGCTGGTGTTGCCAAATACTTCTTCAAACGTCACTACAACGTTCAAAGTACTTACGCACCTGCATCTTAATCAATCTCAACTTCAAGCACCCTTATGGGTGCTTTTTTACGTCAGAAATCTTGACACAGTTGGCTATTCTATACTAAAATGTTAAAGTTAATAGACAAAAGAAAGAATTCCAATAGATGCGTATCAAATTCCCTCTACTAATCATTGCTTGCTGCCTATTACTTATGGCTTGTGGCCACAAGAATACTCAGAAAAACTATCAAGCTTACTATAGTTTTAACAATGTGACAACTTCCACTCAGGAAAAGCAGCTAGCAAAAGCCTTAAAAAGCAAGGGTATTCCAACAAAAGACTGGAACAATCTAGCCCCTTATATTAGTCGTTACAATCAGGAAAATACAAACCTTCAACCTGTTGTCAAAAAATGGACCCAAAGTAAAATCGGCAAAGACCAAAACCAATTTGTCACCTTCCTTAATGAAAAAACTTTCGAAGATAACAAATCGCACTTTACTGATGATTTAAACTGCCGACGAACATCCTTCCTGCTCCTTCATAACCTTATTACAAGCTCAGAGGACCTTACTAAATTAGACCTCCCCCTTCAAAATGAATTTCTTGATCTCAAGTCACGCCACAAAGAGCTAAATGCCAAAGATCAAGCCCTCTACAGCCTTCTCTTTGGGGATAATATCAGCTACCAGTCTACAGATGAACTCCTGAAAGCTTGGAAAGAAGCCGGACTCAAGTTTCCAGAAAAGGTTAAACTCCTCTCCGTCTTTCAAAATAGCCCTGGTGATGTTAGTAACTTCCACACAGCTATAGCTTACGAAAAAGATGGTAGTATCTATATTTTTGAAAAACAAGATCCAACACTTCCTTACCGCTGGAGTCATTTCAACAATTGGGTCGACATCAAAACACACTGGTTAAGCAATCGTTTCAAGGTTTTCAAAGACAATGTCGATATCCTCGTTAACGACCAAAAATTTGATGATTTCTTAGAAAACACACTCTATATACCACAAAACAACCAACTAGCTCCTCAAGATAAATGAGAAGACCAGTTGGTTTCTCTTTTTCCCTAAAGTATAAAATAAAAGTCAGCACACAAGCATAAAAAATCAAGGCATAAAAAAACACCCTCAGTCGAGGGTATTATTTTTAGTCTTCGTTTACGTAAGGCATAAGTGCCATAACGCGAGCGCGTTTAATCGCTGTTGTCACTTTACGTTGGTTTTTAGCTGAAGTTCCTGTTACACGACGTGGAAGAATTTTACCACGTTCTGAAACGAAACGGCTAAGAAGCTCAGTATCTTTGTAATCAACATATTCGATTTTGTTAGCTGCGATGTAATCAACTTTTTTACGGCGTTTGAATCCGCCACGACGTTGTTGAGCCATGTTTATTTCTCCTTTATATATTTAATTCGTTTTGTCCATTCTTAGAATGGGAGATCGTCATCTGAAATATCCATTGGATTTGAATTACCAAATGGACTCTCGTCACGACCGAAGTTTGGTGTAGATTGTGCAGGTTGTGATCCACCAAATGAACCACCAGTTGAAGCTCCTCCACCGAATGAATTTGAATTATCAAATCCTCCAGCGTTGTAAGAACCACCACTGTGACCTTCACGTGCCGCACGGCTTTCCAACATTTGGAAATTATCAGCGACAACTTCAGTTACGTAAACACGTTGACCTTGTTGATTTTCATAGTTACGAGTCTGAATACGACCTGTAATTCCAATCAATGCACCTTTCTTAGCCCAATTAGCCAAATTTTCAGCTTGCTGGCGCCAGATAACACAGTTAATAAAGTCTGTTTCACGTTCACCATTAGCACCCTTGAAATTACGGTTAACCGCAAGGCTGAATGTTGCAACAGCAACGTTACTTGGTGTATAACGAAGTTCCGCATCACGGGTCATGCGACCAACGAGTACGACATTATTAATCATAATTTACCTTCTTACGCGTCAAGTTTAACGATCATGTGACGAAGAATGTCGCCGTTGATTTTTGAAAGACGGTCGAACTCGTTAAGAGCTACATCGTCGTTTGCTTCAACGTTAACAACGTGGTAAAGTCCTTCACGGAAATCTTGGATTTCGTATGCAAGACGACGTTTTTCCCAATCTTTTGATTCAACAACAGTTGCACCGTTGTCAGTCAAGATAGAATCGAAACGTGCTACCAAAGCGTTTTTAGCTTCTTCTTCAATGTTTGGACGAATGATATAAAGAATTTCGTATTTAGCCATTGATATTTTCCTCCTCTTTTGGTCTAATGACTCATGGACTTTCGCCACGAGTAAGTGAGGTGCACTCACAATATATAATTTTACCAAAGTTTGAGGGATAATGCAAGGAAAAAGTAAAGAGTTAGAAATTTGAATCACTCAGAAAAAAAGTTAAGCCCTATGCGTTATCTTTTCTCCGATCAAACTTCATGCTAAAATAAGAGAATGCTTTATCATAAAAAGAAATTAGGAGAAAAACTAGGGCTTCCCACCTTTAACCACTACTATAATATTCCTATTACTTCCCTAGAATATAACCTTAAAAACTTAGGTCCGAGTGATACCTACATTATTACTTTTAAACAGGACAACAACCTCTTTGTTGTTGACATAAGACATCAGCTTGGTCATACCAGTCATTTTGATACCGTCTCCCTCTTTGAACAAGACAATCTCTTATCAGGCATCGCTGCTGTCCCTTTAGCCTCTGTTCATAGCATACAAATCTTGTCTTTTCCAGACAAGTTACACTCTCTGAACCCTAGTCAGCGTCTAAAAAATCTCGTCGCTCTTTACTACAAGGATGAAGAAATCATGCGTTACCTCAAGACCACAAAAAATATCGGTGACCAGGTAACAAAATATCAATTAGAGGCTGATCAACTAGAAAGACAAGGTAAGAGTTTTGACTTCTTCAAGTACGCCAGTCGTAGCAAAATACGAGAAGAAGACAGCCTATCGGAAGTGTCTAGCAAGGACTACGACTTCATTCCCGATTTTCATCCCTTCTTAACCTCACCAAGAAGCCAACAGGTTTTAAGCGTCCCAGTAACCTACTGTGATGACAAAACGAAACAGACCGCTAGAATAGACATCATGGGGTGGTATATCAAGGACCAACAACTTAAGATTCGTTGGAAACCCAAGTACATGCGCAAACGCCGATGGCGCTCATCACGTATCTCAATTGATATCGTGACCGACAACTACTTCTTCCAAGGACAAATCTATAAAGATAGTAGCGCCCCCGTATTTCTGAACAACCTAAGCTTTGATAGCAAGATTCCTAAAAGCTTCCTGCCACATCTCCAAAAACAGTACCAAATCTTTATGGCTCTAGTAGATGAACAAAAAAGACTGGCTCTCCTACGAAAGGTCCAGTTAAACAATAAGGATTAAGTATCTTTCAGCTAAATTCAACATATCAAAAAGCTCATTCTTACACGCTAGAATGAGCTTTTAAGATTTTTCAATTGTCATTAGAACATCCTTTTGGAATTTTGTAAAAAATATTTTCATAAGGAGGAGTCATTGTGTGTCTCCATTTTTATACCTAGCAATCATAGATTACCTCCATCAACTTACAAATAACTTTTTGTATTGTAAATTTTCTATTACATTGGTATCACTCCCTAAGCTATTTTATGCAATAACTTGAAGTGTCTCCATTTTTATAACGTCCTAAATTCATCATCATAGTAATCACCTCTGATTCGTATGATTTGAGACCTATCTCCCCATTGACCACTCAATGAGATTTACTTGTCGCCGTTCTTATAACGACTTACATCAAACATCAACATAAGCGTCACCTCGGTACTTTGTTACAAGATTTAAGCATTAAACTTTTGTCGATAGTTCACTTGTTTGGCATTGGTATCACTCCTTAAGCTATTTTACGCAACTGCTTAAGTGTCTCCATTTTTATACCTACTAACATTTCTCATGAGCTTTACCTCACTTTTTCTTAAGTTAACAGATTTGAGTTTGGCTTTCGACTTCTGGTGGTATCACTCCCTCGTAGCTATTTTATGCAACATTTTTAATCGCCGTTCTTATAACGACTTACATCAAACATCAACATAAGCGTCACCTCGGTACTTTGTTACAAGATTTAAGCATTAAACTTTTGTCGATAGTTCACTTGTTTGGCATTGGTATCACTCCTTAAGCTATTTTACGCAACTGCTTAAGTGTCTCCATTTTTATACCTACTAACATTTCTCATGAGCTTTACCTCACTTTTTCTTAAGTTAACAGATTTGAGTTTGGCTTTCGACTTCTGGTGGTATCACTCCCTCGTAGCTATTTTATGCAACATTTTTAATCGCCGTTCTTGTAACGCCCTACTGTCATATGACCACGCTCCTCAGAGATGATTGGTAAAGTTAGTTATTTTGCCTACTGTTTTATTTAGAAACCTTAGTCTCCGTTTTTGTACCTTGAAATATTGACTCTCACCATGGCTTTTACCTCCTTGATGAATCCTTCTCTTCTTTACACTCTTAGTATAATGTAAACGCTTACTTTTGTCAATCTTTTTAACAGAAAAAACGCATAATTTTTTGAAAAAAGATTTCTTTGCTACAATAGAGATATGTTAGATTTAAAAGAATACGGCATTGTCATGTGGGATGCTGAGAAAATCGCCTCTTTTCGTCGTACCCTCCTGGACTGGTACGATCGAGAGAAACGAGACCTACCGTGGCGTAGAACTAAAAATCCCTACTATATCTGGGTCAGTGAAATCATGCTACAACAAACCCAGGTTCAGACTGTCATTCCCTATTACGAGCGCTTTTTAGACTGGTTCCCAACAGTTAAGAATTTGGCTGAGGCTCCAGAAGAGAAACTCCTCAAAGCTTGGGAGGGTCTAGGTTACTATTCACGTGTCCGAAACATGCAAAAGGCCGCACAACAAATCATGACCGACTTTGCTGGTCAGTTCCCAGATACTTATGACAATATTGCAAAGCTCAAGGGGATCGGCCCCTATACTGCTGGTGCTATTTCTAGCATTGCTTTTGGACTCCCAGAGCCCGCTGTTGATGGTAATGTTATGCGAGTTATGGCTCGTCTCTTTGAAGTTAACTACGATATTGGAGATGCCAAAAATCGTAAGATTTTCCAAGCGATTATGGACATTTTAATTGACCCTGACCGTCCTGGTGACTTTAATCAGGCGCTTATGGACCTTGGAACTGATATCGAATCAGCTAAAAATCCGAGACCAGACGAAAGCCCAATTCGCTTTTTCTGTGCAGCCTATCTCAACGGAACTTATGATAAATACCCCATAAAATTACCTAAGAAGAAGCCTAAACCTATGCAAATTCAGGCTTTTATTATTAAAAATGAAAAGGGAGAGTTTTTGCTCGAAAAAAATGTCGAGGGACGTCTACTAGGTGGTTTCTGGTCCTTCCCTATCATGGAAACGGACTTTATTGGCCAACAACTCAGCCTTTTTGAAAAGGATGATAGTATTCTCGAGACAGTCTCTCAAAAGGCTATTTTTGAGGAAAATTATGCCCTCAAACCGGAGTGGACGAACAGCAATTTTACACCTGTAAAACATACCTTCAGCCACCAAAAATGGACCATCGAGATGGTGGAAGGTAACGTTAATAACGACAAACTCCCTACCGATAAGGAGCTATGCTGGGTAGCGGCTGAGAACTTCGACCAGTTCCCGATGGCCACACCACAAAAGAAAATGATTAAGGCTTATGAAAATAGCAAAAAAGGATAGCAGTGAGTGCTACCCTTTTTCTTATGCGTCAAGTTTATCGTACTTACGGCTACGCAAAGCAAGGTATATCTTCGAAAGAACTACTCCCACAAAGACATAAAACAACTCCAAATAAGTCACATTTTTTGACATCAAAAATTCAATCATACCCAACACAACGCTCCATAACTGACTGCTCCTCCAGCTACTCCCAACAAGGCTCCTCCGGGACCATTAGTGATAATTTCTCATGTGTCAATACTTGTTGTGTCAATTCTAATGTTTTAATATATTTTCTCCTTATATTATTTTTTCTATTTATGGTAATTGTGAGTTGCAAATCTCTTAGTGTTCTCATTAACCACTCAGAGACATACTAACATTAACTGTCTATTCTATCTCCTTTCATTATTTTTATATCTCTAATCGTTTATGCCATTGGACTAAATACTAAGTTTTAGCAATTCTAAACTAGATTAAATTATCTATAGATTGAGAGGTATTCCTTTATAATTACAAGTAGTTCTACCAAAAAAGCCGGACCTCAGTCCAGCTTTTATCTGTCTATTTCTACTTGGTCATAAAGTAGGTGATAATCACCAATACTGCTACGATAGCTAGGACAACGGCCAGAAATCCTAGCATGTAGCGCAAGAGAAAATAGGTGAATGGAAAATTTTCTTTCATGTATTACTTTGCCTCATACCATGTGCGGCCGTCATTCTCATCTGCGATGAGAGGGACAGCGAGTTCGACTGCAACTTCCATGGTTTCTTTAACCAAGGCCTTCATAGCTACAAGTTCATCGTTCGGCACCTCAAGGACGATTTCATCATGCACCTGTAGGAGCATCTTAGTTTTATAGCCACCTTCTACCAGAGCCTTGTCTAGGTTAATCATAGCAATCTTGAGGATATCAGCAGCACTGCCTTGGATAGGCGAGTTGATGGCTGTACGCTCAGCGAAGTTGCGGACGTTAAAGTTACGAGAATTAATATCTGGCAACTCACGACGGCGGTGGAAGAGGGTTTCTACATATCCTTTATCCTTGGCTTCACGAACCACATTATCCATATAAGCCTTAATACCAGGATAACGTTCAAAGTAGGTATCGATATACTCCTTGGCCTTCTTACGGCTAATACCAAGGTTGTTGGATAGACCAAAGTCAGAAATACCATAAACGATACCGAAGTTAACAGCCTTGGCGTTACGACGGTCGTTAGGTGTGACATCCTCTGGCTTTTCAATACCAAAGACACGCATGGCTGTTGAGGTATGGATATCTGCCCCCTCTTTAAAGGCTGCAATCAAATGCTCATCTCCCGAAATATGGGCAAGCACGCGCAACTCAATCTGTGAGTAATCCGAGCTTAAAAGCACTGCATCCTCAGTCGATGGGACAAAGGCCTTACGGATGAGACGACCTTGCTCCAAGCGAACAGGGATATTTTGCAAGTTGGGATCCACTGATGACAGACGTCCTGTCTGAGTTAGATCTTGCACATAACGGGTATGGATTTTGCCATCCTCAAGGATATAATCTTGAAGCCCCAAGACATAGGTAGACTGAAGCTTAGTGATTTGACGGTACTCCAAAATCTTAGCTACGATTGGAGCAATTGGTGCCAAACGTTCAAGGACATCCACAGCCGTTGAGTAACCTGTCTTGGTTTTCTTAGTGTATTCCAAAGGTAGAGCCATTTTTTCAAAGAGGATAACACCCAATTGTTTAGGTGAATTGATATTGAACTCTTCGCCCGCCATCTCGTAGATTTCTTGAGTCAATTTATCGATGACTACTTGGTTTTCCACTGCCATCTCGTTAAGGGTTTGTCCCTTGACCTTAATACCAGCGATTTCCATCTTGGCTAGCACATTTGCCAGTGGTAACTCCATGTCAAAGAGAAGCTCTGATTGACCGTGTTCAGCCAATTTTTCAAGCATAACCGGTTTAGCGACCTGAAGGACTTTGACTTTCTTAGCCAGGTGGCTGAGTAAGACCTCTTTTTCAGGAACTGCACGCTTAGCTCCCTTGCCATAGACCACTTCATCTGTTTCCAACGGTAGGTCCGTATAGAGACGGGCAATGGTTGACAATTCATTGTCTTCAACGGTTGAGAGCAGATACTTGGCCAGACGGGCATCGAAATTAGCCGTAGGCAAGTCAATACCTAGATGGCTCAAGAGGACCTTACTACGCTTGAAATCGTAGATATTAACAGCTTTAGAAAGAGCTGCCTGGAAGGCTTCTGAGTTGAGTAGTTCAGTATCTGTAGACGCATACATCTGCTTGTCGTTCCCCCAAGCAAAACCGATGATAGGCTCTGTGTGATAATTGTCACCGAGGATTTCAAAATAGAAGAAATCGTCAGAGCTAAAGTGATTCACTGTCACTTGACTAGGCTCTGCATAGGCCACATCAAAATCCTGCGGCACAGCCTCTCCACCAAGGGCATTTTTAAACTGAACAAAGCCCATTTCATCATAAAAGGCTGACAATTTTTCAAGGTCAGGTCCCGTAAAGGCCGTATCATCTAGGCCAATTTCAATAGGAGACTGGGTATCAATGGTCGCCAGAGTTTTAGAAAGGAAAGCTTGTTCCTTATCATTGATGAGATTTTCCTTCATTTTGGACTTCTTCATCTCATCAATATGCTCATAGATACCTTCAAGAGAACCGTGTTCCAAGAGGAGCTTGAGACCAGTCTTTTCACCAATCTTAGTAACTCCTGGAATATTATCGGACTTATCACCCATGAGGGCCTTGAGGTCGATGAATTGCGCTGGAGTAATTCCCATTTTCTCCATGAGGTAGTCAGGTGTAAAGGCCTCAAACTCAGCTACACCTTTCTTCGAAATCTCAACGACGGTATTGACATCAGTCAACTGAATCAAGTCCTTGTCCCCAGAGACAACAGTAATTTGATAGTCCTCACTGGTATTTTCAGCCATCTTAGCCAAGGTACCGATAATGTCATCTGCCTCGTACTGAGCCAGATCATAATAGGCGATACCACGTGCAGCCAACATCTCACGGATATAAGGGAACTGCTCACGGAATTCCTCTGGAGTCTTGGCACGACCAGCCTTATAGTCCGCAAACATCTCTGTACGGAAGGTTGTTTTCCCCGCATCAAAGGCTACCAAAACATGAGTCGGTTGGATACGCTCAAGCAGGTTGTCCAACATGAGGTGGAAACCGTAGATAGCATTGGTATGCAAGCCATTATTGTTACGAAAACGGTCAATTTGATTATAAAGTGCGAAAAAGGCACGAAAGGCAACGGATGAACCGTCGATTAGGAGTAATTTTTTCTGATTAGTCATAGGTTTATTATAGCATAGATGGGAGCATTGGTTTTAATTGAAATCCTCTTATTTTAGGGAGACTCTTTTGTAAAATAATCATTCATAAATAATAAGCCACAAGGAGAATTGACCATCGACAAATTTTAGAGCGAATCAGTCAACAGTATTGTTACAAGTATTTACCATCTCCACGTCCTATGGTCAAATATGCTATAATAGGAGTTATGAACACAAAGATTTTAGATCAATTAGAATTTAATAAGGTCAAGGACCAGTTCACAGAATACCTACAGACTGATCAGGCTCAGGCAGAGTTACGTGACTTGGTACCTATGACCAATCCAGAAAGAATTCAAAATCAATTTACAGAAATCCAAGAAATGTCTGAGATTTTCGTAGAGCATCATGGCTTTGCCATTGGGAGCTTAAGAGATATTTCTGAGTCCTTGCGTCGCTTGGAACTGGATGCTGACCTCAACATCCAGGAGCTCATTGCCATCAAGAAGGTCTTGCAAGTTTCAGCTGACCTTGGCCGCTTCTACGCTGACCTTGAAAATGTTGAGCTCGTGGCTCTTAAACGTCTTTTTGAAAAGATTGAAGCCTTCCCAAGTCTACAAGGTAGCCTTCAAAGTATCAATGATAGTGGTTTCATTGAGCATTTTGCTAGCCCTGAGTTGCAAAATATCCGTCGTCAACTCAAATCTTGCGATGATGCCATTCGCCAGACCTTGCAAGACATTCTCAAGAAATCTGGCCACATGTTGGCTGAGAGCTTAATTGCTAGTCGTAATGGCCGTTCAGTGCTTCCTGTAAAAAATACCTACCGTAACCGTATCGCTGGGGTTGTACATGACATCTCAAGCTCTGGAAACACAGTGTATATCGAGCCACGCGCCGTTATCCAGCTTAACGAAGAAATTACACAATTACGTGCAGACGAACGCCACGAGATGGCCCGTATCCTACATGAACTGTCTGATCAACTCCGTCCACAGGCTGCTGCAATTTCCAACAACGCTTGGATTTTGGGCCACATGGACTTTATTCGTGGAAAATACCTCTATCTCCAAGATAAGAAGGCGGTTATTCCAAAGATTAGTGACAACCAAACACTCCAACTGCTTAACGTTCGTCACCCTCTCTTGGTCAATCCAGTAGCCAACGATTTGAGATTCGATGAGAATCTTACAGCCATTGTCATCACAGGTCCTAATACGGGTGGTAAAACGGTCATGCTTAAAACTCTAGGACTAGCTCAACTGATGGCTCAATCTGGTCTTCCAATTTTGGCTGATAAGGGCAGTCGTGTAGCCATTTTCCAAGAGATTTTTGCGGACATCGGAGATGAACAGTCTATCGAACAGAGTTTGTCAACATTCTCTAGTCACATGACTCACATTGTCGAGATTCTGGACGCTGCCGACAGCAACAGTCTTGTCTTGGTCGATGAGCTCGGGGCTGGTACTGATCCTCAGGAAGGGGCTAGTCTAGCCATGGCAATCCTAGAGCACCTCCGTTTAAGCCAGATTAAAACCATGGCTACTACTCACTATCCTGAGCTTAAGGCCTATGGAATTGAGACCCAACATGTGGAAAATGCCAGCATGGAGTTTGACACAGCGACTTTAAGCCCTACCTATCGTTTTATGCAGGGGGTTCCTGGTCGTTCTAATGCCTTTGAGATTGCTCGCCGTCTCGGCTTGAATGAAATTATTGTCAAGGAAGCAGAAAACCTCACTGATACTGATAGTGATGTCAATCGTATCATCGAGCAACTTGAAGCCCAAACTGTGGAAACACAAAAACGTCTGGAACACATCAAGGACGTTGAGCAAGAGAACCTTAAATTCAACCGTGCGGTTAAGAAACTCTATAACGAATTCTCCCATGAGTACGACAAGGAACTCGAAAAAGCTCAAAAAGACATTCAAGAGATGGTGGATACAGCTTTGGCTGAGAGCGATAGTATTCTCAAAAATCTCCATGATAAGAGTCAACTCAAGCCTCATGAAGTTATCGATGCCAAAGGAAAACTCAAGAAACTTGCCCCACAATTGGACCTCTCTAAGAATAAGGTCCTTCGTAAGGCCAAGAAAGAAAAGGCTGCGCGTGCTCCTCGTGTCGGTGATGATATCATCGTGACCGCCTATGGTCAACGAGGTACTCTTACTAGTCAGGCCAAAAATGGTAACTGGGAAGCCCAAGTAGGTCTCATCAAGATGACCCTCAAGGCGGATGAATTCACTCTCGTTCGTGCCCAAGCTGAAGCCCAACAACCCAAGAAGAAACAGATTAACGTGGTTAAAAAAGCCAAGAAGGCTTCTGGCGGTCCTCGTGCCCGTCTAGACCTTCGTGGGAAACGTTACGAAGAAGCCATGCAAGAACTTGATGCCTTTATTGACCAAGCCCTACTTAATAACATGAGTCAGGTGGACATCATCCACGGTATTGGTACCGGTGTCATCCGTGACGCAGTGACCAAATATCTTCGCCGTCATCGCCATGTTAAAAGTTTTGAATATGCCCCACAGAGTGCTGGTGGTTCCGGATGTACCATTGCAACCTTAGGGTAAAAATAGTTAAGAAAGACTGAGACTATGTGTCCAGTCTTTTTTTGCAAGACAACGGAGAAATAATAAAAATGGAAGTTGTTACAAAAATTATTACTGCCATGGGCGCATTGGTCTCTATTGGTGGCCTAGGATGGGCCTTTTTAGGTGCAATTGAGTTTTTCCAAGGAAAGAAAAACCAGAATGCACAACAAGCCGATAACTAAATGGCAAGCTGATTTGTGTTGGCGGACTAGCTTCTGTATCAGTAAGTATTGCAGCTACAATTGTTGTTGCAATCAACTCAATTCAATTTTAAAAGGTATTTAGACACGCCAAAGTAAGACCACCCTTATCTTCCATTTTGCACTTTCCTTTTTCTCTGGTATAACGCAAGAAAAGTCCCCAGAAGTATAACTTCTGAGGACTTTGTCTTCAATCTGATATGCCCTTAATCAAAGGTCATGTTTTTCTATGTAAAGTTGTTGGGCGATTAGGTGATTGATTTGAACTTCTTGCCCCTTAATCTTGAGCTGAAAGAGACCCGTGTAATCATCGTACCCCTTTAGAAGTATGTCATCCCCGATCTTCAGTTGGATTTGTTCTAAAAATTTGAGTAATTCAAAGGTATCCTGGACTCTTCGCAAACGATAGGTTCCTGGTTCGCTGACATCGCTCAAACGGTCCTGGTAAGCCTCGATGAGAAGTTTTCCTTTCGGTGGAATGGTCCCTCCATGGGGACAGGTCTTAGGAGTGTCTAACATCTGGTCTAGTTTATCGATAAAGCGATCGGAGACCGTATGCTCGAGCACTTCAGCCTCTTCATGGACTTCTTCAGTAGTATAGTCCAGCTTTTTTAGTAAAAACATTTCAATCAAGCGGTGCTTGCGAAAAAGATCGGAAACCGTTTGGAAGCCGAGCTCGGTGAGCAGATAGCCGTGGAGCTTATCCTTGATGAGGAGATTCTCCGAGATCATGCGCTTGACCATCTCAGTCACGGCTGGAGGTGAAACCTGCATCCGGGACGCAATCTCTTTGTTACTAATTTTTTCATGTTGCGCACCAATTTCATAGATGCACTTGAGGTAATCTTCTTTATTTGGTGTCATAGGTTCCTCTTTTCTTCTCTCCTTCTAGTATATAGTATATCAAAAAAAGAGCAAAATGGCTTGGCCAGTGGATAGGAATTGCCTGGGGGTAAAAGATTCTAATATAAAAAAATGAGAACAAAATAAAAAGGAGGATGTAGATGCAGCGACAGGAATTAGAAATGCTGAGCTCTGGACGACCAGATGTCTCAGCCACTTAGAAAACCGATTGCAGAATTGTACGTATGAAGCAATACGGCAAACTTGCTACTGCTCTGTCTCAGTCTTTGCCAGCCCTCTTTTCCAAGATATGTGTCAGAGAGAACTGCAAGAGTTGACAGGAGTCCGTTCCCAAGCTCTCTTAGAAGGGACCATACACCCCTGTCTTATATCACAGGATTTATTGGAGCCGAAAGGAAACCTTTGCACAAGGAGGTAGGAACTACAAGCAATAGGTAGTAAAGCGCATGCGAAGATTTCTACAACGCATCCCTCACTCTCGTTGACGAGTCCTTCTCCGTGATGGTCTCCATCGTATTCTATAGCAACGAAAAAGAGGTCTACGACCTCTTTTTCTAAGTGCTTTAATGGCTTCGATTGCAGCATCGCAATTTGGTTCACTATTGATGTTGTCTAGGTACTCAACGTAAGTGGCCTTGTTATTCGCATCTAAAACCAAAACAGTACGTGCAAGTAAACGCCATTCATTTATTAAGAGTCCGTAGGCTTTTCCGAAGGAATAGTCAAAATAGTTTAAGAGCATGATGGCATTTTCAATTCCTTCTGCAGCATACCATTTGCCTTAAGCGCAAGGAAAATTTACAGAAACCGTTAAGACCACAGCGCTCTCCATGTCAGAGAGAGCCTCTGGTTGAAGTGACGTGTTTGAGGGGAAAAGATACTGATTTATTTGAGAAGCTAATGGGTTTGGAGCCTTATTGGTTCAGACCTTCTGCAATTTTCTCTAAATTCCATTTCATCATACTATAGTAGCTGTCACCTTCTTCCCCTTCTTTAGCAATAGAGTCAGTGAAGATCTTTGCAAAGATAGGAATATTGGTATCTTTAGCCACAGTTTTCATAGGGCGTTCATCGACACTGGATTCGACAAAGAGGGCCGGAACCTTGGTTTGACGCAATTTCTCTACCAGAGTTTTGATTTGTTCTGGTGTCCCTTCTTCCTCAGTATTGATTTCCCAGATATAAGCAGATGGGACTCCATAGGCTTTCGAGAAGTACTTGAAACACCCTTCACTGGTCACGATCATCTTCTTTTCTTCTGAAATGTTCTTGAATGCTTGCTTGGCTTCTTGGTCTAGCTTATGGAGTTTTTCAGTATAAGCTACTAGATTTTTTTCGTAAAAGTCCTTGTTTTTTGGATCTTTAGCGATCAATTGTTTGGCAATGTTTTTAGCATAGATAATACCGTTTTCGAGATTGAGCCAAGCATGAGGGTCTTCTTTTCCAGCTTGGTTTTGACCTTCTAGGTAGATGACGTCGACTCCATCGCTAACTGCGAAATAATCCTTGTTTTCTACTTTATTGGCATTTTTGACTAGTTTGTTAAACCAAGCATTGCCACCGGTTTCGAGGTTAATCCCATTGTAGAAAATCAGGTCTGCTTGTGAAGTTTTTTTGACATCTTCTGGTAGCGGTTCATACTCGTGGGGATCCTGACCGACAGGGACAATACTGTGTAGGTCGATCTTATCCCCAGCGATATTTTTGGTAATATCTGCAAGGATTGAGTTGGTGGTAACGACTTTCAACTTATCGGATGAGGATTTGGAAAAAGAGCTCTTGCTACAAGCCATAAGACCAAATAAGAGCACCACAAAGAGGGTGAGGACATAAGCGATTTTTTTCATGTGTTTTTCCTTTCATGAGACGAGAGAGCATGCTTGTTCTTTCTCTGCTTAGGAGCGATAAAGAAGCTGATGAGAAAGAAGACTGCAGAAGTGAGGACAATACAAGACCCGACGGCGATGTTGAAGCTATAGCCAATAAAGAGTCCTAGGATGGATGCAAGAGCACCTAATCCGGATGAAAGGAGCATCATGGACCAGAGGCTTTTGGCATAGAGATAGGCTGTCGCAGCAGGTGTGATGAGCATGGCGACAATGAGAATGGTCCCGACACTCTGCATGGCAGTGACAGAAACCAAGGTTAAAAGCACCATGAGGAGGTAGTGATAGACCTTGACCCGTACGCCCATGGATTGAGCGAGGACAGGATCAAAAGAAGTGAGCAGTAAGGGACGAAAGAGCAGGCAAATCACCAGTAAAACAGCCACCCCAACACCGATGGTCATCCACATATCCTGGTCTTGCACAGCCAAGATATTCCCAAAGAGGATGTGGAAAAGGTCGGTAGAACTTTTAGCAATTCCAATCAGAATGACCCCTAAGGCGAGGAAAGAAGAAAAGGTAATCCCAATTGCAGTGTCGCTCTTGATGATGGAGTTGCTCTTGATATAGGTGATCAAGATGGAAGCTAAAAGCCCGAAGGCAATGGCGCCAATAAAGAAATTGATGCCCAAGATAAAAGACATAGCTACCCCCGGAAGGACCGCGTGTGAGATAGCATCTCCCATAAGAGACATGCCTCGCAAAATGATGAAACATCCCACAACTCCAGCGACAATTCCTATGGCAATGGCTGTGATTAGGGCATTCTGTAAGAAGTGGAATTGCTGTAATCCATTGATAAATTCTGTAATCATTCGACTCCACCTCCTATAAAGAGTTCATGCCCGTAGGCTGCGTGAAGATTTTCTTTGGTAAATGTATCCTCTGTTTTCCCAAAAGCAATCAGCTTGCGATGGAGGAAGATGATCTGATCAAAATAAGCTGGAACCTTGCTGAGGTCGTGATGGACAATCAAGATGGTCTTGCCTTCCTTTTTCAAGGTGTGTAGTGTCTGCATGATGATGTCTTCGCTAACGGAATCAATACCAGCGAAGGGCTCATCCAAAAAGATGACATCTGCTTCTTGAACCAAACAGCGGGCAATTAGGACACGTTGGAATTGCCCTCCCGAAAGCTGGCCAATCTGGCGATCCGCTAAATCAAGGAGATTGACAAGCTCTAAGGCATCTTCCACCTTTTGGAGGTTCTCTTTTCTTTTTTTCTTAAAGATAGAAAGATGGGGATAGAGTCCCAGTGAGACACACTCTCGCACCGTGATGGGGAAGTGGAAATCGATAGCTGTCTTTTGTTCGACATAGGCCACTCGTTGAAGAACTTGGCCGATATCTTTTTGATCAAGCTGGACTCTTCCCGAATGAGGCAAAAGTCCTAGCATGGCCTTGATAAGGGTTGATTTCCCTGCTCCGTTAGGTCCAAGAATTCCTAGGATGGTTGGACCCTGGATGGTGAGGGAAAGGTCCTTTAAGGCCAGTGTTTTCTGGTAAGAAACACTTAGATGTTCAATTTGAATCATAATTTCACTCCTTTAACATTAATATACATGAATAAAAAAATTAAGTCAAGTTAATTTTCAAAAAGAGAACTCGATAGAGTTTCCCTTCAGAATGAAAACAAACATCAAAAATGATGTTTGCCTTTTTTATATTCACACTTAATTCTCGCACAATCCAATAATATTGAGGTATTTGGATTAAATAATAGGTCTTGCCTACCATCATTTTACTAATTTTTTGATATTTAGATATACCAAAGTAAGACCAACCGTATCTTCCATCTTGGACTTTCATTTTTCTCAAGTATAACACAAGAAAAGTCCCCAGAAGATAACTTCTGAGGACTTTGTCTTCAATCAAAACACTACCTTAATCAAGGAAAACGTCTATTTTCTATATCACACTTGTCCACAAGTGTTGGATAATCTGGCTAACTGGAAAATTCCAATTAATCAAAAAACGCAAAAACCAGCTAGATGATAAGACCGTTTGAATATTGTTTATGGGAACGGTCGCAAGTATATTCCCCAACATAGTCAAAGGTACTAGACTTACCAAGGAAGCCAAAAAACCACTTGCCACTTGGAACCGTGTCTGGTCAAGACGCTCAATTCTCACAAAATGGAAGAAAATCCCAAGAAAGCGCAAACCATAATAGGTCACACAATAGATGGCGAAGTAGCTAACGCCCGCATAATAGGCACGGTCAAGTGAGAAAATATTCTGGTCTGTAAAAAAAGCTACACTGGCATCTTTGGTTGGATTAGCATAAGGTACCCAAAGATTAATAGCCTCACCTAATGACTTGTAAAAATAGGCCGCGACGCACATGGCAATAATGACTGAAACCACGTAATAGGCTTGCATAAAGAGACCTCTTCGGTAGCCAATGTAGAAATTCCAAGCCACGAGGGCTAAGACAAGGAGTCCAATCATGCGTCATCCTCATCGTCATCACTTTGAGCTGTCGCCTTGACCTTAAGTTGTTCGAGTTGCTTAGCTCTCAAAATTTCCAACTCTTTTTCCATATCTTCAACTTGGATTTCACGTTCCAACTGAGTTGACAAAGAGTTGATGGCCATTAGGATAGCAATCGTTTCATTATCAGCATTTTTCATCTGCTTTTTGATAATTTTATATTTCTCATAAGCAACACGCTCCACCTCTTCCATGAAAAGGTTGTCCTTATCAGTTGTTAGCGTGAGGTTCTTCTCTCCAAAATGAAATTTGTAACGGTTTTTGTTTGCCATTTGCTTGTTAACTGCCTAATCAATGGTGGGCAGGGAGTCCCCACCGCAGCTTCTCCTTATTTTATATCGCCATTTTTTAGCAAGATTCAGACACTTACTCTGGGGCGTGTTCGACACTTGAATGCCAACCCATTTCCTCTAATTGTGGAAAAAAGGGCATGGTTAGGCATTCTCTTCCTAATCATTATATCCTAAATTTTAACTTTCGTAAATTTTAGACTTTGCCCTTCTCCAGAAAAATAATTTTCAAGGATTCCTAACCTGTAAAATATCTACCAATTCTCCTTTTTTGTGCTAAAATAGATTCCATGGGCACAATCGTATTAAAAATGACAGCAGAGCAGATTTCGACACTCCAAAAGGACCTGGCAAACTATGCAACTGCGACTAAAAATCCATACGCTAGTTTTTCAGCTAAGGTCGATGGAACAAGTGTCATCGCCTATACTTCAGGTAAGGTGACCTTCCAGGGTGCTAAACCAGAAATCCTAGCTAGCCGTTTTGGTTACCAAGCCACGCCTAAGCAGTCACCTGATGGGCAAAACCTAGCCCTAATTGGATCAGACGAAGTCGGAAACGGCTCCTATTTTGGTGGTTTAGCTGTTGTAGCTAGCCTAGTTACTCCCGCTGATCATGCTTTTTTGAAAGCTCTAGGAGTCGATGATTCTAAAAATCTTAATGATATCAAGATTCGTCAGATTGCACCTATATTGGAGGAGAAGATTCCTCACAAGGCACTCCTTCTTTCGCCTAGAAAGTACAATGAGGTAGTTGGAGACGGTAAAGCACATAATGCTGTGTCCGTTAAAGTAGCCCTCCACAATCAGGCTATCTTCCTATTGTTACAATCAGGTGCTAAACCAGATAAGATTGTCATTGATGCCTTCACCAGTGAGAAAAATTATCAGAAATACCTCAAGAATGAACGCAATTGCTTTGACTTTCCTATCACTTTAGAAGAAAAGGCTGAAGGGAAATACTTAGCTGTCGCGGTGAGCTCTATCATCGCTCGCAATCTCTTCCTGGAAAATCTGGACAAACTCAGCCAAGAGGTTGGCTACACCCTTCCTTCAGGTGCTGGTGCTAAATCTGACCAGGTCGCAACTAAGCTTCTTCAAGCCTATGGAGATCAGGCTCTCCAAGCTACTGCTAAATACCATTTCGCTAATACTAAAAAAGCCTACCAACGCTTAAAATAACCCTGAAAGGCCTTAACTATGAAAAACAAATGGACCCAATACTTCCTCATTTTCCTTCGTGAATGGGGACTCTTTCTCCTCTTTATCACATTCTTCCTCTTGACTCGCCTCTTCCTATGGCTCCCTGTTCAGGTTGACGGACACTCAATGGACCCAACCATGGCAGATAGACAACGTGTGATCGTTTTGAAACACACATCCATTGAACGCTTCGATATTGTCGTTGCCAAGGAAGTTGAAAATGGTAAGACGAAACAAATTGTAAAACGTGTCATTGGTATGCCAGGTGACACCATTACCTATCAAAACGATAAACTTACTGTCAATGGCAAAGAAGTTAAGGAAGAATACCTCAAAGAATTCCAAGCTGCCTTTGCCAAAGATAAGCTACAAAAAGAGTATGCTTACAACGACGACAAGAGCAAGAGTGGCTACTTTCAACAACTAGCTAAGGATGCCAAGGCCTTTACAACCAATTCTGACGGTAACACGACCTTCTCTGTCACTGTTCCTGAAGGCAAATATTTCCTACTTGGAGACAACCGTATTGTTTCCAAAGATAGTCGAGCAGTTGGTTTCTTTGACAAGAGTGCTCTTGTAGGAGAAGTTAAATTCCGCTTCTGGCCACTTAATAAAATTGGTACCGTTGAGGACAACTAAAAACACTGAATAAGATAAGGTTGGGGAAACCCAGCCTTATTATGTATCTAGGAAAAACACATGCAAGAATTTTATTTTTCAGGAACTATCGAACGCGTCATTTTCGAAAACGCTAGTAATTTTTTTCGTATCCTACTCTTAGAAATTGACGAAACAGACAGCGATTTTGAGGACTATGAAATCATTGTCACAGGAACCATGGGAGATGTCATGGAGGGTGAAGATTATACCTTCTGGGGTCAGCTAACCAATCATCCCAAATATGGTGAACAGCTACAAATGACTCGCTATGAACGTTCAAAGCCTTCTGCCAGTGGTCTTATCAAGTATTTCGCCAGCGACAATTTTAAGGGGATTGGTAAGAAAACAGCTGAGCGTATTGTCGAGATTTATGGCGAAGACCCTATTGACAAGATTCTCGAGGATCCTAGCAAGTTAGAGCAGATCTCTAACCTTTCAAAGGTAAACCGAGAAGCCTTCCTTGCAAAGTTAAAAATCAACTATGGGACCGAGCAAATCTTGTCCAAACTTTCTAGCTATGGACTCACGCCAAAGGCTGCCTCACAAATTTTCAACCAATATAAGGAAGAATCGCTTAATCTTATTGAGGAACACCCTTATCTCTTGGTAGAGGAAGTTCAAGGAATCGGATTTAAAATGGCTGATCAACTGGCTGAACGTCTCGGAATTGCTAGTGATGCTCCTGAACGTTTACGAGCTGCCTTGATTCATTGTCTGCTAGAAGCCAGTATGGAAGAAGGCGACACCTATATCGAAGCCAAAGCCTTGCTTGAACGAACTATCATCCTTTTGGAAAGTGCTCGCCAGATTGAACTTGACCCTGCCTTGGTCGCTAAGGAATTAACCAATCTCATACAAGAGGACAAGGTGCAAAATGTAGAGACTAAAATCTTTGATAATACTCTATATTTTGCAGAACAGGGCATCTATACCCACCTAACTCGTATCATGAAAGACCAACCTGACATTAATGCAGAGGACAAAATCCAATCAAGTCTTGAAGAGGTGGAAGAGGATCTTGGTATTACTTATGACAAGGTTCAAAAAGATGCCATTATCAAAGCCCTACAAAGCAAGGTCTTCATCCTGACAGGTGGTCCCGGAACAGGGAAAACCACTGTTATTAACGGCATTATTAAAACCTATGCCGACCTTCATGGTCTAGATCTCAAAAAGTATGATTTGCCTATTATTTTAGCGGCGCCAACAGGACGGGCTGCTCGTCGAATGAACGAACTCACCCAACTCCCTAGCGCCACTATTCATAGGCATTTGGGCCTCAATAGCGAGGACGATTTCAAGACCTTAGATGACTATCTCGATTGCGATTTGATTATCATCGATGAGTTTTCTATGGTTGATACTTGGTTGGCCAATCAACTCTTTGAAAGTATCTCTGATTCAACCCAAGTCATCATTGTAGGTGACCAAGACCAACTGCCTTCCGTAGGTCCTGGCCAAGTCTTGGCTGACCTTTTGCAGATTGATGACTTGCCTAAGGTTTCTCTAACCAAAATTTTCAGACAATCCGAGGACTCCACCATTGTTACCTTAGCTAGCCAGATGCGCAAAGGCCAACTACCCGCTGATTTCACAGAGAAAAAGGCTGACCGCTCTTACTTTGAGGCCAATGCCAACCATATTCCACAGATGGTTCCTAAAATTGTCTCTGCCGCTATAAAGAGCGGGATTGCTGCTCAGGATGTTCAGATTCTGGCCCCCATGTACCGAGGACAGGCTGGCATCAACAATCTCAATACCATTATGCAGGACCTACTCAATCCCAAAGAAAAAGCCAATCAATTTGCCTTTAATGATATTTTCTTCCGTAAGAATGACAAGATTCTCCATCTGGTCAACGATACAGAACTCAATGTCTTCAATGGCGATATCGGAATCATCACTGACCTCATCCCTGGTAAATATACTGAAAGTAAGCAGGACGAAATTTACATGTCCTTCGATGGCAATGAGGTTATCTATCCCCGTAACGAATGGAATAAGATTACTCTGGCCTATGCCATGTCAATCCACAAATCCCAAGGTAGTGAGTTTCCAGTCGTTATCCTTCCTATCACACGGCAAAGTGGACGTATGCTTCAACGTAACCTCATCTACACCGCTATCACACGCGCCAAGAGTAAACTGGTCATGTTGGGGGAAATCGCAGCTTTTGATTTTGCCGTTCACAACGAGGGAGCTAAACGAAATACTTATCTCATCCAACGTTTTGAACAAACTTATACACAAGCTGTTGATAAGTCTGTCGAAAAGATTGTTAAAAGCGAGGCAACAGACGCCTCCAATCAAACAATAACAGAAAACGATAGACCCTCAGAAACCCTTAAAAACAAAGGCTTCTCGGAAAATATCAAACCATCCCAAACTCTTATTAACACTTATTCACACCCTGTGGATAAGTCTGTTAACAAAGCTGTGCAAACAGAAGAAAACAGTCGTTTAACTGAGGAAAATTGGGCAACTATAGATCCAATGATTGGTCTCAGTGAAGATGATATTGCTGCCTTTTTTAACAATAACTAAAAAAGACTTGGAAAGCGACTCACTAAGAGCAACTCCAAGTCTTTTCATTTGCTAAAATACTAAACGAATCAGGGCCATAGACACTATACCGACTATTACTGCATAGAGCAGATTTTTACTCTTAAACGCTACAATTACCGTTGGCACCGTAGCCAGTATTTCCATCCACTTAAGCTGCGGCAAGTGACCAATCTTCTCAGTCATGAGACTAGAGAGAACCAGGGCAAAAAGAATAGAAACTGGTAAGTAATGTAAGAAACGAACAACTATATCTGGTAGGCCCTTGTATTTAACCAGTACAAAGGGGAGAATACGAGGAACCCAACTAACCACAAATCCAAGTAAGATAGCAATGAGAATAAACCTATTGACGACCATCACACATTACCCCCACACTACATCCAATCAAAGTAGACACTAGAACAGCCAAAGACTCTGATAAGATGATACTAAAGCTCAGATATGCCACAGCAATAGATAACAGAATCAGAAACAGCTTACGCACGCCTTCACCTAGCAAGGCATCAAACTGACTACTTAACAAACCAATAAACATGGCAATCAAGGCAAAATCCAAACCAAAAAGCTCAGGATTTGGAATCATTGAGCCAATTAAACAGCCAACAACTGAAGATACAATCCAAACCAGATAACTAAAAATATTGTTCCCATGCATCCAGTTAGCAGAAATATCTTTATGATGCACATGTTCTCCTAATAAGACACCATAACTTTCATCCGTAATCAGACTACCAATTCCCAGCTGATTCCAGAGGCTTGTTTTTGTAAAAATCGTCGTTGCATGTAAACTCATCAACATGTTACGCAAATTAACTAAGAAAACAGTCAAGGTTAACTCACCTAGGCCAGCTCCCGCAACTACTAAAGAACACATGGCAAACTGGGCCGATCCACCATAGACCAAGGCACACATGAGGGCAACCTCAAGGGCTGATAAACCCGAAGCGGCCGCTACAACACCGAAGGCTAAGCCAATAGCTACATAGCCTAAAGCTGTCGGTACCGCGGCTTTTACACCTAAACGAAAGTCAGACACTCTCAATTCCTTTCTAAAGGAACCTCTTACCAGACGAGTAAGAGGTTCTTCTTATTCTTCAAATCCTGCAAAGGCTAGACTTGGCTTTGCATTCAAATCTAACTCAGCAAAATGTTTCTGATCACATTCAATAGCAGCCGCTAAGGCAATCATGCCAGCATTATCACCACAAAGACGTAAAGGCGGAATGACTACATCTACATCTGTGATTTCCTCAGCCAAGCGTTCACGTAAGCCCTGATTAGCTGCCACGCCCCCAGCAACAACAAGTGTCTTGACAGGATAACGCTCCAAGGCTTTCTTCGTCTTAGCTAGGAGAATATCCAACACAGCAGCTTGGAAGGAAGCACAAAGGTCTTCTGTTACTAAAACTTCCCCTTTCTGCTCAGCATTATGGTGCAAATTAATGAAGGCTGACTTCAAGCCTGAAAATGAAAACTCCAAGTGGTCTTCCTTAATCATAGCGCGTGGAAAATCATAAACATCTTTCCCTTTATGAGCCAATTCATCAATTTCACGACCAGCTGGGTAGGTCAACCCCATCACACGACCGACCTTGTCATAGGCCTCACCAACTGCATCATCACGTGTCTCACCAACAATCTTGTAATTTCCCGGTTCTGACACATAAACCAACTCTGTGTGTCCCCCGGACACCAAAAGTGCTAGGAGGGGATATTCCAATTCTTTAACCTCACGCGCCGCCATAAGATGCCCAGCCATATGATTAACTGGAATCAAAGGCAATCCGTGTGCCCAAGCGAAGGCCTTAGCCGCTGCCATCCCGACCAAGAGTGCCCCGACCAAACCAGGACCATAGGTTACTGCTACAGCATCTAGTTGTTCAGCAGTAATTCCCGCCTCAGATAAAGCATCCTTAATACAAAGAGTCACTACTTCCACATGGTGACGGCTAGCCACCTCAGGAACAACACCACCAAATCGTTTATGGCTTTCTACCTGACTGGCAATAATATTACTTAAAAGTTCTTTCTCATTTTTTAAAACGGCAACTGAAGTCTCGTCACACGAGCTCTCCACCGCCAAAATATATCTATCTGCCATTAGATTTCCTCTCGCCTCATGATAATAGCATCCTCCTGAGGCTCATGATAATAATTTTTCCGAATTCCTAAACTTTCAAATCCAAATTTTCTGTATAGCGCCTGAGCGACTTGATTTGAATCCCTAACTTCAAGAAAGATTGGCTCACTACGCTCTTCTAAATACTTCATCAGCTGACTGGCATAACCACGTCCCTGATAAGCTTTTAGAACCGCAATATTGGTAACCTCAAGCTCACCAACTAAATTTTGAAGGGCTAAAAAACCAACAACTTCTTCCTGATCATAAACATAGAAATACTCCGTAGTATCCAAAGCCAAGTCTGCTACCACTTGTTCTATCGTCCACGGAGACTTGTCATAAACATCCAACAAAATCTGATAAATCAGTTGAGCCTGTTCCTGGCAACTCAATCTAGACGCGCTTGATGTAGTTGTCACGGTTAGTCTCCTCATGTGTCTTAAGCCAGTTTTCCTCTGCCTCAACCCGCTTCAAGTAATGTGGGACAAAGGCATCAACATTAACAGGAGGCAATGATAAACCTAAACGACCAATTAACAGGGCTGACGGAAGACTTGACAAGATAGTTGCCTCTGGAAGGCTTTCCTTAATCTGATCCACAAAATTAGCCACTTCACCGACAAATGTCACCTTTTCATAACCTTTAGCTTGCTCAATAACATCTGTAAAAGCAGCATGACGATCAGGGACAATTGCTTGGCCATTTTGATAAATTCCGACGTAAACATTATTACGACGGGCATCCATGATAGGAATCACAACACCATCAGCTGAAAGATCCATCAAGGCCTGCAAACTTGAAACTCCCACTAAATCAATGTCCAGGGCATATGCTAAAGTCTTAGCTGTTGCGACAGCCACACGAAGCCCTGTGTAGGATCCGGGTCCTTGAGCAACAACGATACGCTCTAAATCAGCTGGTTGCCAGCTCGCCTGAGCAACCAAAAAATCAATGGTGGGCATCAGACTAATACTGTGATTCTTTTTCACTGTCACGGTTGCCTCTGCCACTAAGTTCTCATCTTCCAACAAGGCTACTGATAAAGCCGTGCTAGAAGTATCAAATGCTAATATTTTCATCTTTTTCCCTTGTTTCCTTCTATGCTTTTCTATTATAACACAAGTCACTGTTTCCCAGAAACGAACATTTTCCAACTTTTTCCGCCATTTTCTTTATCTAGCCCTTATCTTATGATACAATAATAGTAATTGTTAAACGAATCAAGGCTACTAGCTATTACTCATAAAGTGAATATCATAACGTCAAGTAAATCATAGAAAGATTAACTTGACCGGTTTTTTTATAGAATGGCAGAGCCTTTTGGAAAGAAAGGAAAACCATGATTTATAAAGTCTTTTACCAAGAAACTAAAGAGCGTAATCCACGCCGTGAACAGACAAAATCACTCTACCTAGATATCGATGCAGAAACTGAACTTGAGGGACGTATCCAAGCTCGTCAAATCATCGAAAAAAACACTGCCTATAACATCGAATTCATCGAGCTCCTCTCAGAAAAAGCCCTTGAATACGAAAAAGAAACAGGCGTTTTTGAAGTAACGGAGTTCTAAGACCATGGCATCAAAAATCAATCTAAAACCTGAAGAAGTTGGGGTTTATGCGATTGGTGGTTTGGGGGAAATCGGTAAAAACACCTATGGTATTGAATACCAAGATGAGATTATCATCGTCGATGCAGGTATTAAATTCCCCGAGGATGATCTTCTCGGAATCGACTATGTTATCCCGGACTATTCTTACATCGTTGAAAACGTTGATCGTGTAAAGGCACTTGTCATTACTCACGGTCACGAAGACCATATTGGTGGTATTCCCTTCCTTCTTAAGCAAGCAAACATCCCAATCTACGCAGGACCGCTTGCTCTTGCTCTTATTAAAGGAAAATTGGAAGAACACGGACTACTTCGTGACGCACAACTCTATGAAATTAACGCTAATACAGAGCTTACTTTCAAAAATATGAGCGTTACCTTCTTCCGCACAACGCACTCAATTCCAGAACCTCTCGGTATTGTCATCCATACACCTCAAGGTAAAATTGTGTGTACCGGTGACTTTAAGTTTGACTTCACCCCAGTGGGTGAGCCAGCAGACCTTCACCGTATGGCTGCACTTGGTGAAGAAGGCGTTCTTTGCCTCCTCTCAGACTCAACCAATGCTGAAGTCCCAACTTTCACTAATTCCGAGAAGGTCGTTGGACAATCCATCATGAAAATTATTGAAGGCATCCACGGACGTATTATCTTCGCCTCATTTGCCTCAAATATTTTCCGTCTGCAACAAGCTGCCGAAGCCGCTGTAAAAACTGGCCGTAAGATTGTTGTCTTCGGACGTTCTATGGAAAAAGCCATCGTTAATGGGGTTGAACTAGGCTACATCAAGGTTCCAAAAGGAACTATTATTGACCCTAGTGAGATGAAAAACTACCATGCCAGTGAGATTCTTATCATGTGTACCGGTTCTCAAGGAGAGCCTATGGCGGCCCTTGCACGTATCGCTAACGGGATGCACCGCCAAGTGACACTGCAACCTGGTGACACTGTTATTTTCTCATCTAGCCCTATCCCAGGAAATACAACCAGCGTTAACCGCTTGATTAATACTATTCAAGAAGCTGGCGTCGATGTTATCCACGGTAAAATCAACAATATCCATACCTCTGGACACGGTGGTCAACAAGAGCAAAAACTCATGCTTCGTTTGATCAAACCAAAATTCTTCATGCCTGTTCACGGTGAATACCGCATGCAGAAAGTCCACGCGGGTCTCGCTGTTGATTGTGGTGTTCCAAAAGATAATATCTTTATCATGGAAAATGGTGATGTCCTAGCCCTAACAAAAGATTCTGCTCGTCGTGCAGGTCATTTCAATGCTCAAGACATCTATGTCGATGGTAATGGTATCGGTGATATCGGGGCGGCCGTTCTTCGTGACCGTCGTGATCTTTCTGAAGACGGTGTCGTCCTTGCTGTCGCAACTGTTGATTTCAAGTCTAAGATGATTCTAGCTGGTCCAGATATTCTCAGTCGTGGCTTTATCTATATGCGTGAATCTGGTGATCTTATTCGTGATAGCCAACGCATTCTATTCAACGCTATTCGTATTGCTCTTAAAAATAAAGACGCCAGTATTCAATCCGTTAACGGAGCTATCGTCAATGCATTACGACCGTTCCTATATGAAAAAACAGAACGTGAGCCAATCATCATTCCAATGATTCTCACACCTGATAACTAAAAAATGGTAGCTTAACAGCTACCATTTTTTAGTCCGATACAAATCTTCAGTAAGTAAAAAAGTTCCATAAACACTTCTTCTTTTATGCACCTGGATAAATATAAGGTACCGCCCCTGATATTGTTGAATTTTACAGATTAAACCAAGCACGATAGTTATCAATGTGTTGCTAATTGTTATAGTTCAACTCCAAGATTTGAATCTAACCAACTGGTGTAACATAACCAACGTATCCATATCCACCATCAGTCCAACATACAATCGAACGAGCAGCACATATCGAACCAACAGCATAGCCTTGGCTAGCAATTGAGAAGAACAAGTCTCCATTTTGAAAAGTATAAGAATCAGCATCAGTTGTTTGAGCGACTGTAAGACCGAGCAATAATGTACTTGGGACTATTGCTAAGGCAGCTTTTTTATTGTTTTTATATTTCCCCCTGAATAAGAGTAATATGAACTGAGTTTAACATATTGATATTTTACTGTAATTAAGAGAGAAAAAAATATGACAAAAGCAAACAAATCTGTTAGAAGTACGTAATCTATCCAAGAACTCAATAAACTCCTTTTTAAACAAAAAGAAAACCAGGTAACCCTGATCTTCAAATTATTTTATTAATACAGATCTAAGTAGTTATCAATTTCCCATTGTGAAACGAAAGTAGCATAGCTTGCCCATTCCATACGTTTCGCATCAAGGAAGTTTGTATAGATATGATTACCCAAAGCTTGACGAACCACTTCATCCGTTTCCAATGCTTTAAGAGCATTACGTAGTGTTGATGGCAAATCAATGATACCAGCCTCTTTACGTTCTTCTGGAGACATTGAGTAGATGTTTGTTTCAACTGGCTCTGGTGCTTCAATCTTGTTAATGATACCATCAAGTCCTGCTTCCAAAAGAACGGCAAGTGCCAAGTATGGGTTTGCCATTGGGTCTACTGAACGCAATTCCAAGCGTGTACCCATACCACGAGAAGCAGGGACGCGGATCAATGGTGAACGGTTGCTACCTGCCCATGCAATATATACAGGAGCTTCGTAACCTGGTACCAAACGTTTATAAGAGTTCACTGTTGGGTTAATAATTGCAGTATAGTTATAGGCATGTTTCATCAATCCACCAAGGAAGTAATAAGCATCTTGAGATAATTGCATACCACGTGGATCTTCTGGGTCGAAGAAAGCATTTCCTTCATCAGTGAAGAGAGACATGTTACAGTGCATACCACTACCAGCAATACCGTATTTAGGTTTCGCCATAAATGTAGCATAAAGACCATGTTTACGAGCAATTGTCTTAACAACTAGCTTAAACATTTGAATATTATCACATGCTTTCAAAACATCAGCATATTTAAAATCGATTTCGTGTTGTCCAACCGCAACCTCATGGTGAGATGCTTCAACTTCAAATCCCATTTCTGTCAACACATTAACAATTTCACGACGTGTGTTGTCGGCAAGGTCAGTTGGTGCAAGGTCAAAATAACCACCTTTATCGTTAACTTCAAGCGTAGGATTACCTTGTTCATCTAATTTGAAAAGGAAAAATTCTGGCTCTGGTCCAAGATTAAATGATTTATAACCAACTTCTTCCATATGACGCAAAGCTTTTTTCAAGTTACCACGTGGGTCTCCTGCAAATGGCTCACCTGCCGAAGTATAGATATCACAAATAAGACCAGCGACTGCCCCATTTTCATCACCCCAAGGGAAGACTGTCCAAGTATCAAGATCTGGGTAAAGATACATATCAGATTCATTAATACGAACAAAACCTTCGATTGATGAACCATCAAACATAGCTTTATTTGAAAGTACCTTATCCAACTGTTCATCTGTCGCAGGAATTTCAACATTCTTCATAACACCAAGGATGTCAGAGAACATTAAACGCAAAAAAGTAACATTCTTCTCTTTGACTTCGCGACGAATATCAGCTGCTGTGATTGCCATAATAGGGGTCTCCTTTATAAAAACCAAAAATAAAAATTCAAAGCGTAATTAAATACGCAAGTTACCAAATTGTTGTGATGGGGTCGTAAAACGGCCTTGCTGAAGGAGTTCATCATGCAAGATACGTCGAACATCCGCATCAGTTAAAGCTACTTGTTTTTGTTGAGCACGAACTTTACGTTCCTCATACTCATGCTTAATTGCTGCAATATTGTAACCGTCATTCAAAAAATCTTTGATTTCCAATAAACTATCCATATCATTTAATGAGTACATACGACGATTCCCAGCTGTACGTTCAGGTTGAATCAACCCCTGATCTTCATAGTAACGAATTTGACGAGCAGTTAAATCCGTTAACTTCATAACTGTGCCAATCGGAAAAACAGATAAAGAACGTCTTAGTTCTTTTTCTCTTGCCATGATTATCCTCCTTTCCTAACAATTATATTCTGAATGTTACTACATGTCAACAGATAATGTTACTTTTTCTTACACAATAAGAAAATCCCGAACATTATATTGTTTATTACCTTATATTCAAGGATTTTATTTTAAAAACCATAAAAAAAGAGCTCAAGAGAACTCTATTATTCTTATTTTAAATGTTTAAGTAACCAATCATAATCATAATTAACAAGGATTGCAATAAAGACTCCGCAAAACGTTTCAAATACTCTGGCTATCACATAGGTGAAGGTATTATCAGGTGGGATAGACAAAGTAATAATCAGAAGCGCAGCCACTCCTCCAATAACTCCAGAAGCATTATTAAAGGACACATTAATGACAATAGTCAACATTGTTAAAATAGGGACCAATAGCAAAGTCACCCAAACTGAATTGTCAAACCATATATTCACAAAATAGAATAAAAGCGATAAAAGACCCCCAACTGTATTCGCAAAAATACGTGACTTTCCAAATTGAACACTACGGTCAAAATTCTCACGCAAACTAAAAACAGCAGTTAAACAACCAATCTGAAGCCCTTCCCAGCCTAAAGCAGAGAACAATCCTAAAACAAGAAAAACGGCTATCCCGGTCTTTAGTGTACGCATACCAAACTTAAATTTTTTTGGTTCAAATTTCAATCCCATTCTACTATTTTACCATGATTGGCTGGCTTTTGGGATATTTCACTGCATAATTAAAAAATAAAAAAGAATGTTGATATTTTACATCTTACAATTGAATAGTCTTCAATTCAACAAAAAAGAACGCCCTACAGAACGTTCTTAATTTACTAAAAATTATTTTTCAGTCAAAGCTGCAAGTCCTGGAAGTTCTTTACCTTCAAGAAGTTCCATAGAAGCTCCACCACCAGTAGAGATCCATGAGAATTTATCTGCACGTCCAAGGTTGATTGCTGCGGCAGCTGAGTCACCACCACCGATGATTGATTTAACGCCTGGTTGTTTTACGATAGCGTCCATCACACCAATTGTACCAGCTTGGAAGTCAGGGTTTTCAAATACACCCATAGGACCATTCCATACAACTGTTTTCGCACCAGTCAAGGCTTTATCGAATTCAGCAATTGATTTAGGACCGATATCCAAACCAAGGAAACCTGGGTCTACTGCTTCACCTTCAGTGTCTTTCACTTCAGTGTAGTCAGCAAATGCATTAGCTTCTTTTGAGTCAACTGGCAAGATCAATTTACCGTTTGATTTTTCAAGAAGAGCTTTAGCAACATCAAGTTTATCTTCCTCTACAAGTGAGTTACCGATTTCGATACCTTGTGCTTTGTAGAATGTGTAAGTCATACCACCACCGATAAGAACTTTATCAGCTTTTGCAAGAAGGTTTTCGATAACACCAATCTTATCAGATACTTTAGAACCACCAAGGATAGCTACGAATGGACGCTCTGGAGTTTCAACTGCTTCTTTGATGTAAGCAATTTCATTTTCAAGAAGGAAACCAGCAACAGCTTTGTCAACGTTTGCTGAGATACCAACGTTAGATGCGTGTGCACGGTGAGCTGTACCGAATGCATCGTTTACGAAGATACCATCCCCAAGTGATGCCCAGTATTTACCAAGTTCAGGATCATTTTTAGATTCTTTCTTGCCATCAACATCTTCAAAACGAGTGTTTTCAACCAAGAGAACTTGTCCATCTTCAAGAGCGTTAACAGCTGCTTCCAATTCAGCACCACGTGTAACACCTGGGATAAATTTAACGTCTTGACCCAATTTAGCAGCCAAGTCAGCAGCTACAGGAGCAAGTGATTTGCCTTCTTTATCACCTTCTTCTTTTACACGTCCAAGGTGAGAGAAAAGAATTGCACGTCCACCTTGTTCAAGAATGTACTTGATAGTCGGAAGGGCAGCAGTGATACGGTTGTCGTTAGTGATCACGCCATCTTTTACAGGTACGTTGAAGTCAACACGAACGAGAACTTTTTTCCCTTTCAAGTCAACATCTTTAACAGTCAATTTAGCCATTTGATCAGACTCCTTAATTTTTTAATACGTTTTCATTATATCACAAAATGCATAAAAGAGATAGCAAAATCAGAAGGATTTCTAGCTTATTACTAGCAGAAGGCATTTAGCATATAATCTAAATCGAAAGGTCGAATATCCATGAAAAAACAGCTAAACACGAAGCAGAAACAAGCTGACCATGATCTAAATGTAATCCTTATTCTTACTCTTCTTCCTCTGCTCCTCTTTCTTACTCTTAAACCAACTCTTTTTTCATACACTAACCAAATATCAGTACCGCTATGGCTTCGATTAATCTTATTAGCCAGTTGTCAATTTTCCATCGCAGGCTTAGGAACCAGCACTGTTATGCTTTATCGCAAAGAATCTTTCAGACACTTTGGATTAATCACCAAAAATTTGGTTATCACCCTTTTTCAATCTCTTCTTGTAGCCCTACCACTTATCATATTTAAAGGAATTACTCATCAGATTCATTCCTATCTACCTCTTCAATCAATACAATTAATAAAAGCAGTAATGAGCCAATCATTTCCTAGTAATATCCTGGCATACCTATTCATCTGTCTTATTTGGGGATTCTGGGAAGGCTTTAACTATGCAGTTATCACTGAAAAGATACGCATACATTTTCCATCTCCTTACTCTTGGTTAGATAGTGGAGCAATAACTTGTGCTTTTTTTTGCCTCCTTATCCATGGAAACATTGTTTTTGATGTCTATACCCTATTTGAATCACTTACCGTTTTTATACTTATTTATGGTATGCTAGCTATACAAAAACATAATAAGAACTCCTGGGGTTGTGTCATGCCCTTTCTACTTGTTTGGAATACCTTCTAGCTTATTCATAAATCACAATCCTACTGAGATTATAACAGCCTATTTATGCGACTGTTTTATTATTTTGGAAAATAAAAAAAGAGCCGAAGCTCTTCTTCCTATACAATTGAATTATTTAGCGATTTTCGCGAAGTATTCAAGAGTACGTACAAGTTGTGAAGTGTATGACATTTCGTTATCATACCAAGCAACAGTTTTAACCAATTGTTGTCCATCAACAGTTTGTACTTTAGTTTGAGTTGCGTCAAACAATGAACCGAATGACATACCAACGATATCTGATGATACGATTGGATCTTCAGTGTAACCGTAAGATTCGTTAGCTGCTGCTTTCATAGCTGCGTTCACTTCATCAACAGTTACTTCTTTTTCAAGAATTGTAACCAACTCAGTAACTGAACCAGTTGGAACTGGAACACGTTGTGCAGCACCGTCAAGTTTACCGTTCAATTCTGGGATAACCAAACCGATAGCTTTAGCAGCACCAGTTGAGTTAGGAACGATGTTTGCAGCACCAGCACGTGCACGACGAAGGTCACCACCACGGTGTGGTCCGTCAAGGATCATTTGGTCACCAGTGTAAGCGTGGATAGTAGTCATCAAACCTTGTTTAACACCGAAGTTATCTTGCAATGCTTTAGCCATTGGAGCCAAGCAGTTTGTAGTACATGAAGCACCTGAGATAACTGTTTCAGTACCGTCAAGGATATCGTGGTTAGTGTTAAATACGATTGTTTTAACATCGTTTCCACCAGGAGCAGTGATAACAACTTTCTTAGCTCCACCTTCGTGCAAGTGTTTTTCAGCAGCATCTTTCTTAGCAAAGAAACCAGTTGCTTCAAGAACGATTTCTACACCATCGTTAGCCCAGTCAATTTGTTCTGGGTCACGTTCTGCAGAAACTTTAACGAATTTACCGTTAACTTCGAATCCACCATCTTTTACTTCAACAGTACCGTCGAAACGACCTTGAGTTGTGTCGTATTTCAACAAGTGTGCAAGCATAACTGGATCAGTAAGGTCGTTGATGCGTGTAACTTCAACACCTTCTACGTTTTGGATACGACGGAAAGCAAGACGACCGATACGACCGAAACCGTTAATACCAACTTTAACTACCATTAGTGATTTCCTCCTTATGAAAATCAAATAAATATAATTTTGAGAGCAAGCTCTCCCTATTGTGAAAAGATTAACTTGAGCGCTTTCATTTAACCTTTTAACATCCCTATTATATAATTTTTTTCAGGAAAATGCAAATAGAAAAAGGCACTTACTTTCATAAGCACCTTAACTTAAAAACTTCTAATTAAGCTTCACCAGAATTTTTCTTGATGATTTCTTCTTGAACTGATTTAGGAACATCTTCATAGTGGTCGAATACCATCATGAATGTACCACGTCCTTGAGTTGCAGAACGAAGTGTTGTTGCATAACCGAACATTTCAGCAAGTGGTACATAGGCACGAACGATTTGGCTGTTACCGTGTGCTTCCATACCATCAACACGTCCACGACGAGCAGTAACATGACCCATAACATCACCAAGGTTCTCTTCTGGAACAGTGATAGTTACAAGCATCATTGGCTCAAGAATAGTTGGTTGTGCAGTCTTAGCAGCTTCTTTAAGTGCAAGAGATGCAGCAATCTTGAAGGCTGTTTCAGATGAATCGACATCGTGGTATGAACCATCATAAAGTTTAGCTTTGATGTCAACCATTGGGTATCCAGCAAGGACACCGTTAGCCATAGATTCTTCCAATCCTTTTTCTACTGCAGGGATAAATTCACGTGGAACCACACCACCGACGATAGCATTTTCGAATTCGAAACCTTTACCTTCTTCATTTGGAGTAAATTCAATCCAAACATCACCAAACTGACCTTTACCACCAGATTGACGTTTGAAGAATCCACGTGCTTGTGTAGCTGCACGGAATGTTTCACGGTATGATACTTGTGGAGCACCTACGTTTGCTTCAACTTTGTGTTCACGTTTCAAACGGTCAACAAGGACATCAAGGTGAAGTTCACCCATACCTGAGATAACTGTTTCACCAGTTTCAGGGTTAGTTTCAACACGGAATGTTGGATCTTCTTCAGCAAGTTTTTGAAGACCGATACCCATCTTATCTTGGTCAGCTTTAGTCTTAGGCTCAACCATCAATTGGATAACTGGTTCTGGAACTTCGATTGACTCAAGAATAACTTTAGCTTTTTCATCAGTCAATGAGTCACCAGTTGTAGTATCTTTCAAACCGATAGCAGCAGCGATATCACCAGCGTATACTTGTTCAATTTCTTGACGGCTGTTAGCGTGCATTTGAAGGATACGTCCGATACGTTCACGTTTACCTTTAGATGTGTTCATTACGTATGAACCTGATTGAAGGATACCTGAGTAAACACGGATAAATGTCAAACGACCTACAAATGGGTCAGTCATGATCTTGAAAGCAAGAGCTGCAAATGGCTCATCATCAGATGCTGGACGAGTTTCTTCTTCGTCTGTATCTGGGTTGATACCTTTAATTGCAGGGATATCAAGTGGGCTTGGAAGGTAATCGATAACCGCATCAAGCATCAATTGAACACCTTTGTTCTTGAAGGCAGAACCACAAAGAACTGGGAAGAATTCAACGTTGATTGTTGCACGACGGATAGCTGCTTTCAATTCCTCGTTAGTGATTTCTTCACCTTCAAGGTATTTCATCATCAAATCTTCGTCAGTTTCAGCAACTGCTTCGATCAATTTTTCACGGTATTCGTTTGCTTGATCAACGTAATCAGCTGGAATATCTTCTTCAAGAATATCTGTACCAAGGTCATTAGTATAAATCTCAGCTTTCATTTTAATCAAGTCAATGATACCACGGAAATCATCTTCAGCACCGATTGGCAATTGGATTGGGTGTGCGTTTGCTTGAAGACGATCGTGAAGTGTGCTTACTGAGTAAAGGAAGTCTGCACCGATTTTATCCATTTTGTTGGCAAATACGATACGTGGAACACCATACTCAGTTGCTTGACGCCAAACTGTTTCAGTTTGAGGTTCTACACCTGATTGTGAGTCAAGAACGGTTACGGCACCATCCAATACACGGAGTGAACGTTGTACTTCAATTGTGAAGTCCACGTGTCCTGGTGTATCGATGATGTTAACGCGGTGACCATCCCATTGTGCTGTTGTAGCGGCAGATGTGATTGTGATACCACGTTCTTGTTCTTGCTCCATCCAGTCCATTTGTGATGCACCTTCGTGAGTTTCACCGATTTTGTGAATTTTACCAGTGTAGTAAAGGATACGCTCTGTTGTAGTTGTTTTACCGGCATCGACGTGGGCCATAATACCGATATTACGAGTTTTTGCAAGTGAAAATTCGCGTGCCATTAGGTTTATTCTCCTATAAATATTTTAGTTTACTTATTTATTATAACATTATTGTCAAAAAACGGATAGGCAGGACCTACCCGTTTTTTCACTAATATTTAACTGGTTTTCAAATGATATGAATGATATTATTTGAATTCAGAGTCAGCCTATTACAAATCCATAATCTTAGCTTATGAATATATGACTGTAATTCAGCTTGAAACTTATGATTACCAGCGGAAGTGTGCAAAGGCACGGTTTGCTTCAGCCATTTTGTGAGTATCTTCACGTTTCTTAACTGATGCACCAGTGTTGTTTGCAGCATCCATGATTTCTTTTGCAAGACGATCTTTCATAGTGTGTTCACCACGCGCACGTGATGCGTTAACCAACCAACGAAGACCAAGAGTTGTACGACGTTCTGGACGAACTTCAACTGGGACTTGATAGTTTGAACCACCGACACGACGTGCACGTACTTCAAGTACAGGCATGATGTTGTCCATAGCTGTTTCAAATACTTCAAGAGCATCGTTTCCAGTTGCTTCTTTGATTTGCTCGAAAGCATCGTATACGATTGTTGCAGCAGTACCACGTTTACCGTCAAGCATTACACGGTTGATAAGACGTGTAACGATTTTTGAATTGTACAATGGATCTGCCAATACTTCGCGTTTAGGCGCTCTATTTTTACGACTCATTTTATCTTATCTCCCTTCTTATCCTTTAGGACGTTTAGCACCGTATTTAGAACGGCTTTGTTTACGATCAGCTACACCTGCAGTATCAAGCGCACCACGGACGATGTGGTAACGTACCCCTGGAAGGTCTTTTACACGTCCACCACGGATAAGAACAACGCTGTGTTCTTGGAGGTTGTGTCCGATACCTGGGATGTAAGCAGTAACTTCGATAAGGTTGCTCAAACGTACACGAGCGAATTTACGAAGGGCTGAGTTAGGTTTCTTAGGTGTCATTGTTCCAACACGTGTTGCAACACCACGTTTTTGTGGTGAAGATACGTTAGTTTGAACTTTTTTGTGGCTGTTGTAACCAACGTTCAAAGCTGGTGATTTAGATTTAACAACTTTTGATTGACGTGGTTTACGAACCAATTGGTTAATTGTAGGCATCTACATTCTCCTGTGTTTTTTATTTTTGGTTGATATGGCACTTGGTGACAGCCCATATCTGTGTGTACTTTTGCAACTTATGTCAGCACGTCTCTGTACACTTTTGAGAGACCAAAAGTAAAAAGTACCGTCTAATATAGTATCATTTTTTGATAATTATTGTCAAGACTTTCTTGTTAAAAAGAAAAATTCCTAATCGTTAAATTAGGAATACTATCGTAGATTAATTATTTATCAAAAATATTACCGACTTCAACTTCTACCTTCTGTGCTTTTACATCGATGTCAGAAACCGTAAGTAATGATTTATATTCATGGATATCACGATCGCCTTTAGCATTCTCTGCGAATACAGCTACACCTACTAACTCACTATCAAATTCTGAAAGTAAGCTAATCATACCCGTAATGGTACCACCACCTTTAAGAAAATCATCAACAATAAGGACGCGGCTATTTGGTTTCAAACTACGTTTTGATAGGAACATTTTTTCAATACGATCACTTGAACCACTAACGTAGTTTACCGATACGGTTGAACCTTCTGTGATTTTCAGGTCACGACGAACAATAACAAATGGAATGTTCAAGACATCTGCTACTGCATTTGCTAAAGGAACTCCTTTAGTTGCAACAGTCATAACGGCATCAATTTTTTGTCCTTTAAAGGCACTAGCAATGATACGACCAACATTTTTCAAAATAGACGGTGTACTCAATAGATCAGATAGGTAGAGATAACCACCTGGTAAGATACGATCACTCTCTGAAAGACGTTTACAAAGATCTTCAACTAGACTTCTTGCATCTTCATCAGAAATGGTCGGTGTAAACATAACACCGCCAGATGCACCAGTTACTGTTTCGATTTCTCCTATTTGACTTTCCTCAAAAGCTTTTTTAATGATAGCAACATCTTCTGAGATTGAAGACTTAGCAGCTTCATATCGCTCTGCAAAAGTATTGAGACTTGTCAATTGATAAGGATTATTAATTAGGTAGTTTGAAATCACTACCATGCGTTCACTTCGTTTTAATTTCATATGTTACCTATATTTTCTGTACTTTTTAACTATTATACCATAATACAGCAAAAAACGAACATTTTCATATAAAATGTTCGTTTACTTTCGATTTCAATCAAATTTTGGCTTGTAGAAGGAACGATTATCCATAGCAAAGAGACGATTTGTCATTTCTCCTGAACCTACCAGGTTAAGGGCTGTCATCATCATCATCATACTGGCATCAAGATTATCAATCATATGAATAATCTCTGCTTCCATAATACGGGGGCGTACTGGACTACCGTACTCTAGTTGTCCGTGGTGGCTGAGAATGACATGACGCAAAACAACGACATCTTCACGTGTATCGTCAATATTGAGCTCCATGAGCACCTTGGTGATTTCTTCATCAATCAAAGCAATATGACCAATCAAGTTTCCACGAACCGTATACTCAGTATTTTCAGGACCAGTAAGTTCAATAACCTTAGCTAAATCATGAAGCATAATTCCGGCAAAGAGTAGACTCTTATTGAGCTCTGGATAAATATCTCCAATGCTATCCGCTAGGCGAACCATAGTAGCTGTATGATAGGCTAGTCCACTTTCAAAGGCATGATGATTTGTTTTAGCAGCTGGAAAAGTGAAAAACTCTTTATTATACTTTCGATAAAGGGCACGAACAACACGCTGCCAAGTTGCTTCCTCAATCTTGAAAATCATTTGCTCTAGGTATTCGCGTACTTCGGAAGGATTTACTGGTGGTTTCTCTTTGAAATCAGCCGGATCATTTGGCTCACCAAATGTAGGCAAGCGTAAGGTAATTTGGTTTACCTGAGGAGTATTATTATAAACCTCTCGACGTCCCTCCATATGCACTACTTTACCTGAGGTAAATTCTTCGACATTATAAGGCTGAGCATCCCATAGGTTCCCTGAAATCTCACCAGTATCATCCTGGAATGTAAAGGCAATGTAATCCTTTCCCGCTCTTGTCTTACGTACCTCTGCACGCTTAATCAGATAAAAACCTTCAAAATACTCGTCTTTTTTCATTTGATTAATCTTCATGCTTGTCCTCGTTTTCTAATCGTGGTAAATCCAACAAACTTTGTGTCGCACTGTCTTGATAGGTTTCAATTGTATCAAGAGCTCTAACAATTGCCCTACTCCTTGTGTTGAGAAGACTATCGACTGTTTTACTCGCTGTATTCAATTGTTTCTGAGCTTTAGCTAACATATCTCCAAACCTGCTAAATTCTAGTTTGACATTACCTAAAATCTTACTAATATCATCCGCATTCTTTTGAATATTCAAAGTTCTAAATCCTACAGACAATGAATTCAAAAGTGCTGATAAGGTTGACGGACCTGCGATAACAATATTCTCCTCGCGACGAAGAGCGTCAAAGAAGGCTGGTTGGCGTACTACCTCAGCATAAAGTCCTTCCGTCGGCAAAAACAATATGCCAAAATTTGTGGTTTCAGGTGGGTTAAGATACTTCTTGTTAATATCCTTGGCAAATCGCTTAATACTAGTCAAAAGTGACTTACGGTGATTCTCAATTTCCTCTTTATTACCAGACTCATAAGCATCTTCCAGACGATAGTAATCTTCCAAAGGAAACTTAGAATCAATGGGAAGGTAGATATATTCATCTTGATGGTTTCCTGGCATTTTGATTGCATATTCAACTCGTTCACTTGAACCTGATACCGTAGGAAATTCTCGCTCGTACTGATTAACAGTCAATATGTCTTCAATAATTTGTCCTAATTGAAGCTCTCCCAGAATACCTCGTGTTTTTGTATTTGAAAGGACCTTGTTAAGACTTCCAACATCCTTGGCTACATTTTTCATTTCCCCCAAACCCTGGTTAACCGACTCTAATTGTCTTGAAACCGTCTCAAAAGAAGCTTGTAAACGTGTTTGTAAGGTTTGCTCAAGTTTCTCTTCAACTGTCTGACGCATTTGTTCCAAACGTTTCTCATTGGAATCCTGCATATCTTTAACAGCTTTGGTCAAGCTTTGGTTTATTTGCTCAAGGCGTTGGTCAGAACGGTCTCGATTATCAGACAGATTTTGATGTAAAACCTCTCGAATATCTGTCAACTGTTGATATAGTTCCAACTGTAATTGATTCAATTGCTTTGTTGTTTCCAGTTGATTTGTCTTAGCAAAACTTTCCAATTGAAACGAAACTTGATCTGAAAGATTATCTGCATTTTCTTCCAAACTCTTATTAATCTGTTCTTTTAACTCCATATTCTTCAAGAAAAGAGCAATAAGAATCCCTAAGCTTAATAAAGTTAAAAGTGTAAGTAGATAGATCATACTAACTCCTATCTTTAGTCTGGATGACAATCACATATCCATTTGGCACAAGCACTTGAATTGGACCGTCAACGAATTCATTACTAGAATAGATTTTCTTTTGGAAATAATTTACACTAGTTAATTCGTATTTTGCTCCCAAAATCGTCAGTTTTCCATCACCTTCATGTAAAAAAGAAACATATGTCATTCCGGGTTCTGGTAAAACTTTATGACTTCCTTCTGGATAATAAGTAATCTTATTTTGCTTATCTCGCAAACAGATACGCCTCATAAAAGGAACTAATTCAGGATCGCTGACCAAAAATATATTTGATAACATATGATCAATTCTGCCACCAAAAGCACCGAAAATAGTTACTTCCGCCTCAGAATATAATTGAAATATAATTTTTAGAGCTAACTCTGTATCCGTATCATCCTTTTCAGCTGGAGCAATCATACAATCTTTGGTAGCTGATTGAATCATCTCTAACTCTGACCGAGATACTGAATCAAAGTCTCCGACAGCCAAATCAATAGGTAAACCTAACTCCAACAAACGTAAGCACGCGCGATCCACCCCAACAAAATAATCAAAATCGGTAGTGAACCACTCTAGCTCACCACCGACAAATAAAGCTACTTTAGGCATCGATAGCATCACGAAGCGTTTGAACTTGCGCTGTCAAATCAGGATTTTTGAAGAGGTAAGAGCCTGCTACAAAAACATTAGCTCCCGCCTTGGCACACGCTGCAATAGTATTATTATCTATACCACCATCAACTTCAATATCGAATGAATAGCCACCTTTTTCACGAAGCTCCACAACACGCTCTACTTTAGACATCATTTCTGGAATGAACGCCTGACCACCAAAACCTGGATTTACAGTCATGATAAGTACTTGATCCACTAAATCAAGTACAGGAATAAGTGCCTCAACTGGGGTTCCAGGATTAATCACAACACCTGCTTTCATACCAGCAGCTTTGATTTTCTGAAGAGCACCATGGATATGCTTAGTAGCTTCAACATGAATGGTCATGATATCTGCACCAGCTTGTGCATAGGCATCCACATAACGCTCAGGATCAACAACCATAAGGTGGCAATCAAAAACCAACTTGCTGTGTTTACGCATGCTAGCAACCACATCTGCACCCCAACTGATATTAGGAACAAATTGACCATCCATAATATCAATGTGAACATATTCCGCACCTGATGCATCAATACGAGCTAGTTCTGAAGCAAAATTAGCGTAATCAGCAGCTAGGATAGAAGGAGCAATTTTATATGACATGAGAGACCTACTTTCTTTTTACAGTTTTTTTATATGTTTCACGACGATTTTCAATTTCACTTAAAAATTGAAGGTAATTATCATAACGGACTTGCCAAATCTGGCCATTTTCAACCTCATCCTTAACAGCACAAGAAGGCTCATGGGTATGAGTACAAGAACGGAATTTACAGCCATGACTAGCTTGACGGATTTCCGGAAAAGCTTCACTCAAGTCCTCTGCATTATCCACTTCATAATCTAGCGAAGAGAATCCTGGTGTATCAGCAATCTTTCCACCATAAACATCATAAAGACTTACAGCTCTTGTCGTGTGGCGACCACGACCTAAACTGTCTGAAATCTCACCTGTTTCCAACTTCAACTCTGGGGCAATACGGTTCAACAAGGTTGATTTCCCAACACCAGTCTGCCCCATGAAGACTGTTATTTTATCAGTCAAGAGCGGCAATAGTTCTTCCAAACTGAAGATAAAATCAAAACCAATTTTTTGATACTGTTTTTGAATGGCTTTCATTTCTGAATCATCTTCAACCAAGTCCATCTTAGAAATATAGATTACAGGCTTTATATTTTTATGCTCTAGTAAAACCAAAAAACGGTCCAAAAGATTACTGTTAAAATCTGGTTCCTTAGCAGACATAATAACCACAGCCTGATCTATATTGACAATGGGTGGACGCACTAAACTATTGATTCGTTGACCAATTTTTAGGATATAACCTTCTGAATTTTCCTCTGCTGAAAATTCAACAAAATCTCCAACATAAGGTGTTTGTCCTTTTTTTCTAAAATTTCCTCGTGCACGCGTCTGGTATACAACACCATCATGCTCTACATAATAGAAACCTGCCAGTGCTTTGATAATTCTTCCTTGCAAGTGAACTCCTCATTCGTTTAATAGCCCTATTATATCACAAAACTACAAGCATTTCTGACCCAAAACAAGCACGGAACACAATTCCTTTGGACTCCTTGAATTTTTACTAATTTGCAGTATAATAATCCTATCACTGCGGAGGTGGTGGAATGGCAGACACGCATGCTTCAGGCGCATGTGCTTTTTTCAAGCGTGAGGGTTCAAATCCCTTTCTCCGCATAGCTAAAATCCCACTGACATTCAGCGGGATTTTTGAATTATAGACCAGCTTCTCTCAAAGCATCTGAGAGACATGCAAAATCAGAAATAGACAGCGCCTCTCCGCGAATAGAAGGTTTTATAGCTGCATTTTTCAAAGCCTGCTCAAGCTTATTTTTAACTTCTTCAGACTTACCAAAATGACTTGTCAGATTATTCCAAAGCGTCTTGCGACGATGCACAAAACTAGCCTTTGATACACGGAAAAAGAAATCTTCGTCTTTAACTTCAACTAAAGGTTGCTTACGGCGTGTCATCTTCAAAATAGCCGAGTCAACATTAGGTGCTGGCACAAAAACTGTACGAGGGACAACGAATGCCACCTTAGCAGTCATATAATATTGCACAGCGATGGATAACGAACCATAGGCCTTTGTATTGGGCTCAGCAGAAATACGATCTGCAACTTCTTTTTGCATCATAACAACAAATTCTGCAAAAGGAATCTTACTCTCAATCAAATGCATTAAAATTGGTGTCGTAATATAGTATGGTAGATTGGCTACAACCTTGATTGGTAGATTTGGATTTTCAAATTCTTTGACACGTGTCTGTAAATCTGCCTTGAGAACGTCTTCATTAATCACTTTAACATTATCATGATCACGCAGAGTATCTTCCAAAATCGGAACCAATCGCTCATCAATTTCAAATGCCATAACTTCCGCAGCATTTTCAGCTAAGAATTCTGTTAATGCTCCAATACCAGGCCCAATTTCGATAACATTGACATTTTTGTCAATCTCGGCCGTATCAACAATCTTTTGTAAAATATTTGTATCTGTTAAGAAGTTCTGTCCAAAAGACTTCTTAAAGGTAAAACCATGACGTTCAAGGACAGCCTTGGTCACGCTATAATCTGCAATTCTCATTTATTCTCTTTTCTTATTTTAATATCAGGATTCTTGTTACTTTAATTCAAAATTAAATCAGATTCTTAATTATCTTAACTGCTAAAAGAAACTATTTAGCAGCAACTTTAGCGACTTCTTAATTTCTAAGAGCACTAATAACCCTAGTATTTCGCCATGACCTCTTCAAGTTCTTCTAAAGTAATTCCAAACAATTCCAAACGTTTTAAAAGCTGCTTTCCATTGCAATAACCAATGCGAAGCGCTTCCCCCAAATATTCTCGACGTTTACGGCTATCAGATCCCATTAAAAGTCCTAACTTCATGAGATCTGATTTACTGATATCAAACTGATTATCATCATCGTAACTACCTAGAACTCCAGCCAGTGCCTTCTGAATATCTTCAAAATTTGCATGCTCAACTCCCAAGGAACGACCTCTTGTCTTAGATTTTGGACTTGCTTCACCACGGTTCAAAAAAGCATGCTTTGCTGTCGGAACAGCTTCCATGATGATTTTCCGAATACGCTCTCCATTATAATCTGGATCTGTGAAAACAATCACTCCTCGTAATTCATTAAGCTTATCGATACGCTCTAAGTCATCCTCATTAATAGCAGAACCCCTAGTCTCATAGGTATCCACCTCATAAAAACGTCTCAAATTTGCCGTATCATCCTTGCCTTCTACGACGATAACTTCTTGAATTTTTATTTTACTCATTCAGACCAAAAATCCTCATCGCATTGTCATAAGTAACTCTTGCAACCTCTTCACTTGTTAAACCACGAAGCTCTGCAATCTTATCCACCACGTAACGTGTATACCCTGTACGATTTTCACGACCACGTTTTGGCACAGGTGCTAGATACGGTGCATCTGTTTCAACTAAAATCTTATCTAAAGGTAAGTACTGAGCAGCTTCTTGGACATCCAAAGCCTTCTTAAAAGTTACAACACCTGAAAATGAAATCATCATACCGAGCTCAACAAATTTTTGAGCCATCTCCAGGGACCCTGAGTATGAGTGCATAATCCCCCCACGAGGACCAACACCAACTTCTTTAATAACAGCGTAAGTATCCTCAAGTGCGTCACGTGTGTGTACAACGAAAGGCAAATTATATTCCTTTGACAAGGCTATTTGACGCTTAAAGACCTCAATCTGAACCTCCTTAGAATCTTCCATCCAATAATAGTCCAAACCAATCTCGCCAAGTGCCACTACGTTTGGATTCCCCAATTGTGACACAATCATATCCTCAATTTCCTGAGAATATGACCCTGCTTCTGTAGGATGCCATCCGATTGTACTATATAGTTGGTCATATTGCTCTGACAGCGCTAAAGACTTCTTAATTGTCGCTTTATCAAAACCAACAATATTCATTTTAACAACACCAAGTTCAGCTGCAAAATTTACTTCTTCTTGTTCTTTTCCTGCAAAGTTATCCACATTAAGATGGGTATGTGTATCAAAAATTTTAATCATAAATCTATTATAACAAAAAGGAGCGAGCTTAGCTCACTCACCTTTTCATTTTATTAAACAAAGAGTCGCATATATTCTATCTTTGTACAACGATTCATTACAATATCCTGTCTATTCGCTTGACGAAGAATAGTCTCAGCTTCCTCATTCTCAAGACCAATTTGACTCCAAAAAACTTTTGCATCCGTTTCAAGAAAATCATAAGCAACATCTGGTAAAAACTCACTTCGTCTAAATACATCAACAATATCAATCGAAAATGGAATATCTTTAAGATAAGCATAAACATGCTCTCCAAGAAGCTCCTGGCCTTCTAGTTTGGGATTTACTGGTATGATACGATAACCAGCAGCTTGTAGGAAATGAGCAACCTGATAAGATGCTGCCTCCTTGCGATGAGATAGACCAACGATTGCGATAGTCTTTGCCGATTTTAAATAAGATTCTATAACCTCAGCACTAGGGTTTTGAAATGAATAAGACATTTGACTCTCCTCATCGTTCGAAAAAACTAAACTCTTCCTAAATGGGATGGCGATGATTACTTAGCTAAGCTCAGCAACGATAGCTTTAATTTGTTCTTTTGTATGAACACCCGCAACTTGCTTAACAACCTCACCGTCTTTTTTGAATAACAAAGTTGGGATAGACATAATTCCAAATTTTTGTGCTGTTTCTGGATTCTCGTCAACATCAATCTTCACAATCTTTAGTTCATCTTCTGAAATCTCTTCAGAAAGTTGCTCAAGAATTGGTGCTTGCATCAAGCAAGGCCCACACCAAGTTGCCCAAAAATCAATCAAGACGAGTCCTTCAGCTGTTTCTTGTTCAAATGTAGAATCTGTTACTACTTGTGTCATTTAATTATCCTCCTAAATATTATAAAACTTTTGTAGACCTATTCTATATGATTCTAAAGGCCATTGCAAGAATTTGATACATACATAAGAATTTCTTATCAAATATTAGTCATTTCCTATCATGGACATCACTTGCCCATAGAATACCTTGAGAGTATAATAATAAATAAGCTAAAAAAATAGAAAAGAGTAAACATGGATAAAGATGCAATGATTACCTATCTCATAGGTGAACTCAAAAAAGAAAATCTAGAATTACATGATTTGATTGTTCCAGAAGAGCTCGAAGAAAAGCAGAAACTCCTAAGAGCACTCTTTAATACACGTAAACCAATGGCAGCATCAACACAATTCTTGACCATTCAAGACCTTTACCTACAAGTTAGAAAAGGTGAACGAGGAATAGTACAACTCAACTCTCTCCAGTCTATTCCTCAAGATAAGAGAATCTATCTATGGAAAGGTGATATTACAAGACTAGAGGTAGATGCAATTGTAAATGCAGCAAATAAAACCTTACTTGGATGCATGAAACCACTCCATAATTGTGTTGATAATGCTATTCATACATATGCAGGTGTCCAGTTACGTCAAGCTTGTTTCGAACTCATCTTAGAACAAGGATATGAAGAACCAGTAGGAATGGCTAAAATAACCCCAGCTTATAATCTCCCTTCTGCCTTTGTTATACATACAGTTGGTCCAAAAATTGAAAACCAACTAACACCAATTGATGAAGATCTTTTGGTTAAATCGTATCTTTCAGTATTAGCACTAGCGGAAAAAAACAATATAGAATCAATATCCATACCATGTATATCAACTGGCGATTTCAAATTTCCAAAACAAAAAGCAGCAGAAATCGCAATTAAAACTGTTAAAACCTTTATTGATTACTCCGATATTGTTAAAAAGGTTATTTTTAACGTCTTTGATGATGAAAATTTAGATATTTATCAAGATCTCCTTTAATAATAAAAAAGAAAATCAAAATTGATTTTCTTTTTTATTATGAAATTGATTGTTCTTTCATAAATTTAAAGAATGCAGGGTAATCATTTTTTAGATTAACAAAACTACCTTCTTAAGACAAAAACTATGTTCTGAAAGACCTGTACAAACTAGAACACCATCTTGATTTAGCATTCTATACAGAAAAAAAGTTTAGCAGATTTAATACTTTTTACAGAAATTTCTATAGAAATCTGATCTAAGAAAGTCATTGTAGCTTTATATTAACACGAATGCGTTGGTTCGAATCCAGCTACCCCAGTTATACTTTGCCGGCATGGCGGAATTGGCAGACTCTCTGGACTCAAAGTCCAGTGTCCGCATAGAAATAACAGGAGAAAGAATTCCCTCCTCTTCAATTTTTTCATAAGACTATCCTATCTTCCTTAGAAAAAAGTTCTAGCCTCTTCCATCCATCGAACATAATTTAATAATGAGTAATGCCCATTCGATCTGTTACATAATACTGGACCTCGTGTTTAGAAATAAACATAAGAACCTCCAAAAAATAACTTAAGAAATAAAATCTAAAATGTCTTCCTCAGAGAGCGAAGAGTCACAAACAACCTTCGTAGCACCTTTTTCTGAGACAAACAGTGCAGGTACAGTCGCAATACCATAGCGTTTACGTAAAGCCTGAATCTCTCCCAGTTCATCACTATTTTCACTATTAATATAAAAAATATTAAATTCAGATTTACGAGCAACATTTGATAATTTAGGCTCAAAACGCTGACAATACGGACACGAAGAACGACCAATAAACAAAATAAATTTTTCAGCTGAAGCAATATTCTCCTTAGCCAAAGAGACAGAAATGGGCGTAAAAGCCGATGCAAAAATTGACATAATAATACCTCTCGAATAAAAAATCTAATCATATAATATCTAAAAAATTGGTAATTAACAAGAAAATAAACTAAAAAAAGCTAGACAATGTCTAGCTTCAAAAACTATACTCCGCCAGTAGGACTCGAACCTACGACATCATGATTAACAGTCATGCGCTACTACCAACTGAGCTATGGCGGATAAAGGCTAAGCAACTACCGTATCTAACAGGGGGCAACCCCCAACTACATCAGGCGTACT
>NZ_CABQHE010000008.1:0-92554 GCF_902463925.1 uncultured Streptococcus sp.
CGGTTTTAGAAACTTCATCAACTTTAAGAAGCGTGTCTTCATCACTCTGAACATAAAAAAAGAGAAGACCTATCAGGTCCTCTCTAGATGTTAGCTTTTCGCCCACTACAGTTGACAAAAAGCCAGAAAACGACATTCTCCAGCTTATTTCTTAGTTGTTTCTTTATAATACTTACAATAACTTTGAAGAGGACAGGTCTGGCATTTAGGATTCTTGGCTAAACAATGATAGCGTCCAAAGAAAATCATACGGTGATGACTGATAATCCAATCCTTCTTTGGGATTTTCTTCATCAATTCCGCTTCAATTTCCTCTACACTAGCATCCTCTGGTGCGATATTTAGCCTTTTAGAAACACGTGAGACATGCGTATCTACAGCAATAGAAGGAATACCATAGACTTCAGCCAATACGACGTTAGCTGTTTTTCGTCCCACACCAGGTAAACTCTCTAATTCCTTGTGAGTTTTGGGAACTTGTCCGTCGAAATTCATTAAAACAGCTCTAGCAGTTTTGATGATATTCTTTGCCTTATTCTTATATAACCCAATGGTTCTTAAGCACATTTCAATATCATCAAGATTAGCAGATGCTAAATCTTCAATTTCTGGATAACGTGCCCACAAACCTGGTGTTACCTTATTAACGGCTTTATCTGTTGTTTGAGCAGATAAAATAACAGCAACTAGTAGTTGAAAGGGAGTCTCCCACTCCAGCTCGCCATGTGCATCTGGAAACATCTTTCCCATTAAGGCCAGAGCTTCATTAACTCGTTTTTTACCTAACATTATTGACCACCCCACAATTGACGGGCCGCATCCATACCAGTTTTGAACTCATCCGAAACCTGCTGATGTTGTTTCTTTCCTTGATGCTCCAAACGACGTTCTTCAACTTGAATTTTAGTAGTAATACCACTTGTTTTCCAGTTACGAAGAACCCCTTTGATATAATTCCAGTTGGTTTTTCGGTTAAATACTGCCTCTTTCAGAGCTTCACGGATTAATTCCGGGTCAGTGTGTTCTTCCTGAATTTCCTTATTTAAATCTTCGATTACCATAGGATTCAAGATTCCCAAAGCCTGTTCCAACTCATATGTCAGCTGTTTAATAAGCTGTGTATTTGTTGGTTGGCCAACAACAGGACCTGTCGTTGGCTTTTCACTACTCACTAGCTTGTCTAATACTGCTAAGGCAGGTGAAGCATCAACGACCATCTCAATTTCATTATTAACTTTAATAGTCGTAAAATCAAGGAGTCCAGCCTCAGTTAATGTCGTAATACTTTTATTAACCTCAGTGAGGGTCTTTCCAGTTGCCTGCGCTATCTGGCTAGAGGCCACTTCTCCAATCTGAGTAGTCGTTTGTAGATAGAGAAACTGCCAAACTAAAAAGTCATCCGCTGATGGAAAAATATCCTTAAAGTGAAAAAATAAGGCATTTGGAAGGACTAGATTTCCTGTTCGATATTGTTCAAAAAAACTCATATTTACCTTTCAGATTAGATAGGTAAACTCAAAAATTTTATGTTTCAACATAAGTCTTTTGAGAGACCTACTACAAATAACCGTAGAATGAAAAATCGTCTTCCAACTCTTCTAAACGATAGGGTGTTTCTTGATATACCGCGTAGTTAATCCAATTACTAAAGAATGCTGATGCCGCAAGGTTCCAACGAAGTTTAGGTTCCTGACTTGGATCATCCCCAGGAAAATAGTTTGCTGGCACATCTGGATTGATGCCTACATCCAAATCCCTTCGATATTCTCTGGCCAGAGTATCATAATCATATTCGAAATGACCAAAACTATAAACTTCGCGAAGATTCTTGCTTGCCAGAATGGACAGACCTACCTCTTGACCTGATACAACAACGTCTAAATCTGTTTTATTCTTGATATCTTCCAGAGTTACCTCTGTATAGCGTGAGTGCGGTGACACAAAGCTATCATCAAAGCCATTCATGAGGAAATTTTCTGGCATGTCAACCGTTTGCTTATAGATACCTGATAATTTCTCTGACAAGGGAACCTTATCAACCCCATGTTTATAATAGAGACCTGCTTGAGCTCCCCAACACAAGTGAAGAGTTGAATAAACATGCTTTTTAGACCAGTCAAAAACTCGTGTTAATTCCTGCCAATAATCAACTTCCTCAAAAGGCATTTGTTCAACAGGAGCCCCCGTTACGATAAGACCATCGTAATACTTATGCTTAATTTCATCAAAAGTCTTATAAAAGGTTTCCATATGTTCGGCATGGGTATTTTTTGATTTATGACTAGCCATATACAGAAACTCTACGTTAATTTGGAGTGGTGTATTTGCTAGAAGACGTAGCAACTGAGTTTCTGTCACTTCTTTAGTTGGCATTAGGTTAAGGATCAAGACCTCCATTGGTCTAATATCCTGGCTACTAGCTCTATTCTCATCCATGATGAAGACATTTTCCGAACGCAATACATCAAGAGCTGGTAACTTATTATCAAGTTTTATAGGCATAACAACATCTCCATCCTTGTTTATTCTATCTTCATATTATAAACCGGGTAAATATTGTTATCAAATATATATTTTCTCTAGTTAGTTATAACTTTAAACTATATGATGACACACTTATTTTTTAAAAGAGTTAAAAAGGCCCTGAGGCCTTCTTTTGTAAAACATAAATAGATTTATCCTGGGAAGTTCATCAATACTTTAGCATCATAACCTTCGATTGCTTCACGTCCATTAAGACCATCAAGCTCAATCAAGAAGGCACAACCAGCAACGACACCACCTAAGCGCTCAATCATTTCAATTGTAGCTTTGACGGTACCACCAGTTGCCAAGAGGTCATCAACGATAAGTACACGTTGGCCTGGTTTGATTGCATCGGCATGCATGCAAAGAGTATCGACACCATACTCTTTTTCGTAATCGGCTGAAATCACTTCACGTGGCAATTTACCAGGTTTACGAACTGGAGCAAAACCAATACCAAGTTCAAAAGCAACTGGACAACCAACGATGAAACCACGCGCTTCAGGACCAACAATCATGTCAATCTTCTTGTCAGTCGCATACTGAACGATTTCACGAATAGCATAGCTATAAGCATTTCCATCAGCCATCAACGGGCTAATATCACGGAAAGTAACCCCTTCTTTAGGGTAGTTTTCAATAGATGCAATATAATCTTCTAATTTCATTTGTTCTTCCTATAGGCATTTTGCCAAAAAATATTTACATATTATTATAGCATGAATCCGTGGATTTAGAAAATGCTAACCTCTAGATTCTAAACCAGTTATCTTAGTTAGTCACTACTGCTCCTGTTTGTAGAGCCAATCATAAATTTCCTGTGGTGTTCCCAGAGCCATGAGTTCTTGGAACTTAACGAGTCGTTTCAGATCTTGGAAAATCTGACTGTCCTCAATCTCACGTTTTTCAGCTTCTTTATTGACTGTCATAACACCATTATCAATAGTCACAAAGTCCAATTCATCAAAGATTTGAATCATCTTAATCAGAAGAATCTTGTCGATTTTAAGGTAATGACTGAGTTCATCCAATTTATAGCGAACATCGAATTCTGGGAATTGGTAAATGGTTTTATAGAGCCTTGCAAATTGCTCTCTTGTGCCATAACCTGTCAGATAATAGGCTTCCTTTATATTATTTTTAAAATAGATAGCCTGGAAAGCTTTACCTTCAAACCACGCTTTTAATTCCGTCGCTGAATCCGGTAGGGTGTTGAGGACAACCGCAGGCTCTGTGTCTGCTGCTTCTTCTACCGTTGGTAGGCCCTCAGGTAGTGACATATTTTTTGAGCGAAAATCAAATAACTGAATACCGTCCACGCGCGCATCTTCTAGCATGAGCTGTAGCGTTGTCTGACCATTCCAAACATTAACAGATAAGGTCACTGCCAATTCCAAACCTTGAGCTTGTTGGAATTCTTGAAGCAGATTCCCTTTATTAAAAGCGACAACATCAAAGCTATCCTTACCTTGCTTAACCTTAAACTTAAGATGGGCTCCATTTTGTCCCATTGTCCTAGCTTGAGTGACAGTAATATCATGTAGCCAAAAGACTGGCTTTTTATTATCCATACCAAAAGGTGCTAGTTTTTCTAGACTCTTAATGGTATCCAAGCTAAGCTCGCTGAGTTGGAGCTCCTCGTCTAAATTAAGCGTATTTTTGGCACTCGTATCAATGTTATTATCGTAGACATACTGACACAAGATCTCTGATAGTTGACCAAGATTTTCCTCTGGAAGGGTCATCCCAGCTGCTCCAGCGTGTCCTCCAAAAGCAGTAAAGATGTCTCGGTGGTCATCAAGGGCATGAAAGATATTGATTGATTCCAAACTACGTGCCGAACCCTTAGCCAAGCCATCTTCAATATTCAAAACCACTACTGTCTGGCTGATTTGCTCCATGATGCGACCCGCCACAATACCTAGAACGCCAGGATGCCAACCTTCCTTGGCCAAAACCTGAACTGGTTTGTCCAATTCTACCATGGTCATAGCTTCGTCAAAGATTTTTTGAACAACTTCCTTGCGTTCTTCATTTTTGGCATTGATTTCCAGAGCAATGGCTTGTGCTTCCTCATCGTCAAATCCGGTCAGTAGTTCAATGGCTGGATTTGGATCATCTAAGCGACCCAAAGCATTGAGTTGAGGAGCCAGTTTGAAGCCTACCGTTTCTTCGGAAATCGTTGTTGGGTCCACATCTGAAATGCGGAGCAATTCTTGAAGCCCAATTCGCTCAGTAGTCTTGAGAATTTCCAGGCCGACCTTGACCATAATACGATTTTCATCCGTTAGGCTAACCATATCAGCAATGGTACCAATGGCTACCAAATCCAACATCTCTGTAGGAATAGTTTCAAGAAGGGCAGCTGCCAATTTGAAAGCTACACCACATCCTGCCAAATACTTAAAAGGATAATCGGCATCTGGATGCTCTGGATGGACAATGGCATAGGCATCTGGAAGCTGTGCCGGCATGCTATGGTGGTCTGTAACGATAACGTCCACACCTTGCTCTTGCGCATAAGCAATAGCCTCATTACCCGATACCCCATTATCCACTGTAACAATGAGTGAAATGCCTTCCTGCTCAATGAAATACTTGTAGACACTTTCGTTTGGCCCATAGCCATCTGTAAAACGGTTAGGCAAATAGACTCGAGCCTCAGCGCCCATCATTTCAAGAGCTTCCTTGACAATAGATGCTGATGTCATCCCATCCGCATCATAGTCCCCATAGACTAAGATTTGCTCATAATTTTCAATGGCTTGACGAATTCTAGCCACTGCCTTATCCATATCATGAAGAAGATAAGGGTCATGAAGGTGTGATAAATCAGCCTTTAGAAAGTCTTCAAGAGCCTCTTCTGTCGTAATGCCACGTTCATAAGCAATCTTGGCTGCTGTTTCTGCCAGCCCATGTTCTTTGGCAAGTTTAAAAAAGCCAGCATCTGGCTCTTTTGTGTTTATTTTCCAATCATACGTTGATGTAATCATGTTCTTCTTTCTTTATTTATAATTAAAGCTTGTTCGTGCAAGATAATCGGCCATCTTGGGAAAGAGCGTATAGCCTTTGTGGGCGACTGATAAGAGTCGTGGTAGATTGACTTCACGTTTGTTTTTCCCCAGAATACGGACAATCTTTTTAGCCACGTATTTAGGACTGAGGACAAACTTTCTAACACTCTCAAGATAAGCTCCAGAGGGGTCGGCTTGGTCAAAGAAGCTTGTCTCAATTGGACCAGGATTGACTGTTGTCACATAGACCCCCTTATCAGCCAACTCTAGACGAAGGACATCTGAAAAGCCAATTACCGCAAACTTTGTTGCTGCATAGACACTTGAGTTAGCTGTCGCAATTTTCCCTGCCATACTGGCAATATTGATAATATGACCATGGCCTTGCTTCACCATTTTCTCAGCCATCAGACGTGAAAAGGTCATCGTCGCAAAAGTATTGATATCAAACATATCACGTACCTCTTGGCTAGTGTAATTATCATAAGACTTGAATTCACCGAAACCAGCATTATTGATAAAGACATCAATACGTCCAAATCGTTGATAGAGATAATCGACCATTTCTTTAATGGCATTGTCATCTCTAATGTCAATAGCAAGACAAGTTTTATTTTCCACATGGCGATAACATTTCTCAAGTTTGTCCTTGTCTCGTCCTAAGAGAATAATCCCATCACTGGGTGAGAGGTGCTTGACAATTTCTTGTGCAAGGCCTCCTGAGGCACCAGTAATAGCGATAATACGTTGTCTAGCCATTAAATCTCTACCTCTTCCAAGTCACGAACGATGTGGGTGTTTTCAAAAATCGTTTTAGCATCTGCTGCCATCTTACCTATATCACGCCCCAAGAAACGAGCTGATACGTGATTTAGAAGAAGGCGCTTAGCTGACGCATCCTTTGCAACCTGTGCTGCTTGCATGTTGGTTGAATGCCCATGGCTCTTGGCAATTTTTTCGTCACCCTTACCATAAGTAGACTCGTGGACCAGGACATCTGCCCCCAATCCAAGTCGAATACTGGCATTTGTCTTACGGGTATCACCTAAGATAGTGATAACCTTACCTTTCTTAGGTGCGGAAATAAAGTCTTTGGCAATAATTTTCGTTCCATCTTCAAGAACCACATCATGTCCATTCTTAATTTGTCCAAAAAGCGGACCAAATGGTACGCCTGCTGCCTTAAGGGCCTCAGCATCCAAGGTGCCTTCGAGATCCTTTTGAACCACACGGTAACCAAGACAAAAAATGGTGTGATCCAACTTATCTGCATAAACAGCGAACTTGTCATCTTCCATAACCAAGCCTAGACTATGTTCATCAATTTCTTTAAAATGCACATGATAAGGCAAGCGTGTCCCCGAGGTACGAAGACTGGTCATAACATATTGTTTAATACCGACTGGTCCATAAACTTCAAGGTCAGTTTGTTCTTCACTCGATTGGAAGGAACGGCTAGCCAAGAAACCAGGTAGGCCAAAGATATGGTCTCCATGCATATGTGTGATAAAGATTTTTTTAACTTTACGAGGTTTGATTGTTGTTTCTAAAATCTGACGTTGGGTACCTTCTCCACAGTCAAACATCCAGACTTCATTGATTTCATCGAGTAACTTCAGAACCAGACTCGACACATTACGGGCCTTGGAGGGCTGCCCTGCACCCGTCCCTAAAAATTGTAATTCCATGACTTCCTATACTTTCTATCTATCGTTCTTCTTATTTCTGGACAATATAAGCCAGGCATTCACGCTGAGCAAATCCGTAATAAACAGTTTGCCCTTTATATTGAGACAAAAGTTCCACTAATTCATCTTGATTGAAGCTAGCCAACTTAATGACATTCCCCTTCAACTTAGTTACACGACTAAGTAACTGTGTCTCAGGTGTTAACTCTTCCAATACTTTTTCATCAAAGTCAACCTTGGCCATCTTAATCTGAGTGCCTTCAAGATAAACCTTATACTGCGGGAAAACTTGAGCAAGCTCAAACAAAATACTAGCCGTTGGAACCTCTAAATGCTCGGCAAAGACTAAAGCCACCTCATCAACATTTTCATAGCAAAATCCATAAGATTTTCCTGACAAATTGAGACGAATAAATGGCTTGTGCTCATCAAAAGATGGTGCAGGGTTAAAGAGGTTCAACTCTTTTGAAAGGTCCAAGTAGTAATCCGTCGCTGCTTCAGGAGATTGTTTTTGGTAAATCTCTGCAAAATAAGCATTAATCACGCTTGGTGGTGGCGTAATGAAAGCCAATTTTTGACTGTCCGAAAGGTCTGACAAGGTATTTTCCAAATAGACCTTATCTAAACTTGTAAAACCACCATATTTTAAAGCTAAATCCATATAATCAGTCATAAAATTCTTCCAATTTCCATTTTTTTTTCGGTGAAATATAACCTGTAATTTCTTCCACTTCTGTCTCAAAAGTGTAGCTATCTAACAAGGCTAATTGACTCAATTGATAAAGTTTATAAGCTTGATCCTGATGGACCTTAATACTAAAGGGTTCAAAAATCTGTTGAATTTCATCAATCAAGAGTCTTCTAAGGGCCTCACGACTTTCCTTGTCACGTGCTGAGAGACGAATATTAGGAAAGACTGTTGCTACCAGATTATCAGCTACATCCATCTTATTGTAGATTGCTAGGCGAGGAATATCAGTCATGTCTAAGTCTTTGAGAATGTCTAAGACCACCTTCTCATGTTCTTCGTGATTAGGATCACTCGCATCAATGACATGCAAAAGAAGGTCCACATTACGACTTTCTTCAAGTGTTGACTTAAAGGCAGCAACCAATTCTGTTGGCAAATCCTGAATAAAACCAACCGTATCTGTCAAGGTCACTTGAAACTGATCCTTTAAGTAAATTTTCTTAGTCGTTGCATCCAAGGTCGCGAAAAGTTCATTAGCCTCATATTGCTTATCATCCGTCATAAGGTTCATGATCGTTGATTTTCCAGCATTGGTATAACCAATCAAACCAATTTTAAAGGTACTTGAGTCAACACGCTTTTCACGAATGGTTCCTCGATTCTTCTCAACAATCTTTAATTGGCGTTCAATATCAGCAATCTGGTTACGAATCGAACGACGATTAAGCTCCAACTGACTTTCACCAGGTCCACGGCTACCAATGCCTCCTGCTTGACGGCTGAGCATAATCCCCTGACCAGCCAAACGGGGCAACATGTATTTAAGTTGAGCTAGGTGAACCTGAAGTTTCCCTTCATGGCTTCTAGCCCTCATGGCAAAGATATCCAAAATTAATTGCATACGATCAATAACTTTTACACCAAATGCCGCCTCAAGATTGGTATTTTGACGAGGCGTTAAACGGTTATTGACAATGACCGTAGTAATCTCATCCGCATCTACCATAGCCTTGATTTCTTCTAATTTTCCTGAACCTACGAAAGACTTACTATCATAGCGTTCACGTTTTTGGGTATAGCTAGCTACAACCTCTGCTCCTGCAGTTTTGGCAAGACTGGCAAGTTCCTCCATTGACATGTCAAAATGCTCTGTTTCTTGCAATTCAACACCTACTAAAATAGCACGTTCTTGCTGTTTGGCTGTCTCTATCATAGCAAACCCCTTTTCAAAATAGTCAACTTCTATTATACCACAGGCAGGGGCAAAGAAAAGGTCACAGACCTTAATTTTTTTCAAAGAAAAACAAGTTGGATTAACCAACTTGCTTTCTCTTAATGTTTACGTGTCGGTTTCTTTTTCGAACCCTTACGACGCTTGCCTTGATGAATGCTTGGCGTATTTTGAGAAATGGTTTGACGCATTTTCTCAGTGGCCTTATCAACCTTATCTTTAGCCTTGACCAATTCTTGAGAGGCCTTGGTAAGACTCTTCGAAGACTTGTTTTTCTTGGACTTACTCTTAGAAATAGGTTTCACTTGACTAGTTCCAGACGTACGCATACGACGAGACATAGCCAGGAGAATTTTATTTTCCTCGTTGAGGTTAGTCTGATAAGCCATGGAAAGCACCAGACCAACACCAATCAAGTTTGAGATGAGTGATGATCCCCCTTGAGAAATAAAGGGCAAAGGAATACCTGTCAAAGGAAGAATTCCAACTGCTGCCCCAATATTTTCAAAAATATGGAAGACAATCATCATGATAAAACCTGTCGAAATAAAGGTATAGAAACGGTTGTTAGACTTAAAAGTCACTCGCAACATGCGATAAATGAGGAAGAGATAGGTCAACAGAACCAATCCACCACCTACCAAACCAAAGTCTTCTGCAATAACTGTGAAAATCATATCACTCTCACGAACTGGTACATTCAAATCAAGATGATTAAAACCTTTTCCGTAAATACCCCCAGTACCTATCGATATCATCCCTTGTGTCTGTTGAAAGGCTATGCCATCCGCATAAGTGAATGGGTCCAACCAAGCTGAGATACGGTTAATCTGATAAGTCTGAACCCCTAACTTGATCAAGGCTTCCTTTCCCCAATCTGTGATAAACACCATTATAAACAGAGCTATGCTAGCTGCAAATGCTAGCACTACCGGTAGGATGATACGCCAGGATATTCCCGAAACCACTATTATACCCGCTAAAATAGCGAGGAAGACTAAGGCCGTTCCCATATCACCTTGAAGAACCAGTAAGCCTAAGACAGGAAGCGTGACCGCTATATATTGGAAAAGTAACAACCAGTCATCCTTAAGCTCAGTTACTTCTTTTCCTTGTTTAGCCCAAACACCTATTCTCGAAAGAAAAAGGATGTAAGATATCTTCATAAATTCTGATGGTTGAAAAAGGGTGACTGATCCAATACTGACCCAATTTTTTGCTCCTGTCGAGGCAACCAAAGCAGATGAATAAAAAACAAGAGGCAGAACCATAAGTCCCAGGCCAAAAATATAAAGCCAGGGAGTTACCTTCCAAAGAAACTCTGTATTAAATAACATGACAACAAAAGCAAGTACCGAACCAAGAAAAATCCATAGTACTTGCTGAGACATGACTTGCACGAGATTCTTTGGGTAATCAAAATTTGTCGCGATAAAAACCGAGACCAGACCAATCAGCAGTAAGATGAGGACTGGCAAGAGAATCGAGTAATCTATCCGACTTTCAATAGTATTTTTTGACTTAGCCATGTGTACTCCAAAATAAAGATTTAGCAAGAGTTATTATACCACTTTTTCGGGCGGACAAATGACCTGAATGTATAAAAAGTTGTTAATTTTTAACGAAAAAAGCAACCACAAAAGTGATTGACTTCTTTCATTGCCATCAAAAGTGGACGGAAGCCTTTCTCTGTTGATACATGCCATTTTTTCACCATTTTCCAAAATAGTAACTGGACGGCACCAACTGTTAGGTGTTAAGTAATCATCTACCAACACCAAGCTTTTTTCTCACAATCATAGGCCCGGTTATGTGAAAAGAAGCCATCAACCAGGTTAGTTGTTCCTGATGCTAATAAGTGTATTGAAACGCTTGTCAAAACATCGTCTTTACCTAAGTAAAGCAACTGGGCATTAATAGAAACAGCAAAATTCGTTTTATATGAACCGTCTTCTTTGACATAGTAGTACCTACCATCAACTTGCTTGATGTCGTCCAAAGAGAGCGATGCTGTTTTTCTTTTTCAGTAACACCAGATTTTGGTTTTTCAGCTACTGTCAGCATCGTATCTGTCGTTGCTGCTCCATTTGCTGGTGTATCTGTAGCACCACCTACACATAGCAGCAATTGCTGCCCTAGTTACGGCAATCGTCACCCATTGCTTCTTAACTTTGTGAAGCGTGTAATGTACCTTTTTCCCCATTTTAGATCCTCATTTCATTTTCCTAGTTTAAATGAAAATCTACATAATTCAAACATTTTCATTATATCATGTTTTTTTCACTCAAATATCTCATTTTTCATATCATTATATTCTTTTAATCGTAATTTAAATTGATTTATATTTCGATAAACATTAAAAACTACCGAATCTTGAAAACGGTAGTTTTTCTATTTTCTAGGAATTTTTTAAAGCTATGAGAGAATTAAATACAGTTATTTAACTAGATTACAATTTTCAATTCAGATATCAAGCAAAGACAAGGTCATGTTGAACCCTATAGCTGATTAAAAATAGTAAGGTTTCTGTAAGTAATTTAGCCAGAACCAGTCCTAAACCAATAGCCACTAAGCTACTAAGCAAGAAATAGTTACAAGCTAAGAGAACCAAGACCAACATAAAGTAGCGAACACTCGATCTAAAGAGGGAGCTTGTCGGATTAAAGACCACATTAGCGTTCAGTAGACACTGGCTGGAAGCCGAAATCACACGCGCTAGCACGACCGAAAGGAGCAGATTCTTCGTCAAGGCAAAGAGCACAAATAAGGCTATTGCATCAATGACTGAGGCCAAAACAGCTGTGCCAGAGAACTTTAAAAAAGGGCTGTAAATACGGATGGAATCACGAATGGGCCGAAAGTGCGAGCTTTTATTTTCCTCTAAATAAACCGTTTCGATGGGGACTTCCGAGATTTGGTGACCTGACTTTTTAGCTTCAAGTAGCATATTAAACTCGTATTCGAAACGATTACCATCCAGATTAAGCAACCATGGGATAAGGTCTGTTGATATGCCTCGAAGACCAGTCTGGGTATCCGTTACCTTCTGACCAGTTACTAGACGAAAGAGCCCAGCAGTCACTTTATTTCCAAAACGGCTTCGTGCTGGCACCTTACCAACAAAGGCACGCGCACCCAAGACAAGATGACTTGGATTTTCCTTAGTCGCCTTGGCCACACGGACAATATCCTTAATCAGATGCTGACCATCACTGTCAACTGTGACAATAGGTTGCGCCGAAAGGTGCTGACTGACTACTTCTTCTTGAATGTGAGCAAAGGCCGTCTTTAGAGCAGCTCCTTTTCCTTTATTAATAGGGTGTGTAAGGACTGTAGCTCCAAAAAGAGCCGTTTCGTCATAAAAGTCGTCATAGCATGGACTACTCCCGTCATTAACAACAATAATGCGCGCTTTAGGGAGTTTTAAAGTAATATCTTGAACCACCTGAATCAAGCGAATGTCTGGTTCATAAGCTGGAATAACAATATACATAGGCACTTCCTTTCTGTTTCATCCTATGATGCTTTATTGGTCTCCACCAAAGCCACCTGCTGGGCCACCACCTTGGGGACCACCGCCACTTTGAGGGCCTCCACCACCAGGCATTGAGTTCTCAATCTTAGTTTGTTTCTCACCATTGATAGTAATGTCACCACCGGTATAGGTCGCTGAACCATCGAAGTCAAAGCCAGACTGACCAGTCAAATTGATTGTTCCACCCGATACAATAATATCGCCGTTAGAATCAATTGGGTCAGTATCGCCCTGGCCAACCTCAACATTTAGGGTTCCACCGGTCATCTTGAAGAAAATCTCACTTTGACTAGCATTAGAATTGGCGGCATTAACACCATCATCCGTTGCATAGACATCGATATTTCCACCATTTATAGTCACAGATTTACCTTCGATACCTTCGGTTGATTTTTCAACTTTGTAAGTACCACTATCGATAATCAGGTCACCAGAGGCATGAATACCATCATCACCAGCATTGATAGTCATAGTATTATCAGACAGATACATGGTGCCTACTGAGGTGTCGTCATCATTGTCGACCTTAACACCATCTTCTTCGGCTTCAATGGTCATAGTTGTTCCTGTGATGTTGAGTTCATCGTTGACATTGAAGGCATCACCGACTGAGGAAATCTTATAGGTACCGCCAGTCATATGAAGGCTGTCATTGGCTTTAATACCGTTGTTTTTCTTGGCATCAATGTTAAGAGTACCTGAACCATTAATGGTCAAATCTCCTTTAGAAAAAATCACAGCATCCGCATCTTGATCACTATTAGAACTTGAATCAGAAAGTGTGTTTGTAGTGCCATCTTTAAGTGTCAGATAGACATGGCCAGCACTTGTGGCATTGATGGCTGCATTTGTGTTTGTCATGGTAGCACCATCTAGAACAATATGAACATCATCTGAATCGCCGGCGTCCACCTTGATTTGGAGTCCATCGGATTTTCCTGAAATGACGTAGGTACCCGCTTTAGAGATGGTTACAGTTGAACCTGATAGGGCTACACCATCACCTGAAATATCCGCAGATGAGCCTGATAACTTAATCTTAGTAGCTGAACTTTCATTATAAGAGGTATCAGAATCTTTAGAAGTAAAATAGTTGCTGTTGTTCTTATTTGTTTCCTTGCTGGTCGTTGCTGTCACTGCACTCGTTTTTGATGTAGTGCTTGACGTCGTCCCAGTTGCTTGACTACTTGATTGGCTACAAGCTGTCATGACTGTTAGGGCTGTTGCACAGGTTAATAAAGCCGTCCATTTTTTTTAGTTTTTTTGATTTCATATTTTTCCTCTCGGGTTCTTTTTGATGATTACAGTTTACGGGACTTAGCTAAAACATTTCTGAAGGTTAATTGAAACTTATCTTAAGTTAAGTTTGGTGAAAGTTTAGCTTAGGAAAACTTTCAGAAAAGTCCCATAGACTAATAGGCGAGCAAGTAAGTGCTTTATAGAAATAGTACATTTACACTCAATTTTTTACTATAAAACAAAAAAGAATAAGGCGACTGTTTAAGGGTAGGTGTGCTGCGACAACACTCTATTTTCCTGGGAGTTGCTGTACGGATTTGTATCTTATCTAATTGAACACGCCTACAACTCAGTGGAAAAAGATGGACTCTGATTGGAGCTAAAGCTCCTGCCACAGCCCCCTATTTTCCTGTGAGTTGCTGTACGGATTTGTATCTTATCAATAAAAGGAGTTTTTTCATGGTTAAACAATTGGAAACACGTTTTAAACGTATTGAAACAAAATATGTGGTCTCAAAGGAAAATCTTGAAGACCTGCTCACTGATCTTAAGGAGTATTTGGTAGAGGATGATTATCCGACATCTACCATTTCAAATATTTACTTTGATACGGATAATTTTGACGTCATTCAAGATGCCCTAGATGGTAATCACCGTCAAGAAAAAATCCGTATGCGCACCTACCTAGCCAATCCCAAAATTGATAGTAAGGTCTTTTTAGAGGTTAAAGCCAAAGATGATGAAGGAATCGGTCATAAGTTTCGTCTCGTTTCAACTCCGCTTGCCATCACTAATTTGATGACAGACGGTAAGAATCATGGTCAAATCACTGACCGCCAGCTCTTACAGGATATCCACCACTTACGTCAACGCTATGATGAGGGGCTCAAACCTCGTATGTATATCTACTACGACCGTTTTTCGATGAAAGAAAAAGAGACTATCGAAGGCTATGCCTACAATAAAGTACGTGTTACCCTTGACCAAAATTTGACTTACCGTGATGAAGACGTCAGTCTCTTTAAGGGGAATCATGGTTTTCCCCTTCTTGATGAAGATACGATTATCATGGAAATCAAGGCACCTGGCAAAAAACCTGACTGGCTTCAAGCTATCTTAGATAAACATGGTTTGGAAGAGCAGAAATTCTCCAAATACAGCTGTGCCTATCATAAGTCTCAAGGTCTGGACTACGGTCCACATCCAGTTCAGGAAAAAGGAGCTGCCACCTATGTCTAATCTCTTCAACTCTATTTTTAATGATGCGACCGCAACCGCTAGTCCCCTTCAACTCATGCTGGCCTTACTGGTCAGCCTTGTTTTAGGCTTAGCTCTTACCTGGACTTACAAATACCGAACCCTCTACACCAGAGAATTTGTCATCAGTTTGACCCTACTTCCATGTTTGATGACCCTAGTTATCTTCCTTGTCAATGGGAGTTTGGGGACCTCTATCGCCGTGGCAGGGACCTTTAGTCTCATTCGTTTTCGATCAGCGACTAGTGGTTCCAGAGAGATAATCGCCATCTTCATGGCCATGATTATTGGTCTAGCATCTGGGACAGGATATTTGCTACTGGCAGTCCTCTTCACCGCCTTTCTATTGGCTGTTTGGCTCCTTTTGGAAAATCGTCAAAGTCGTACCGACAACCAACGTCGTAGACTCCTGACCATTAACGTCTCCTACCAAGACTTGATTGATCAAAAAATCACTAAAGCCTTGCTCAATTTCACTAGCGAGTGTGACTTGATTTCCCTTAATACCACAGGTGGAGGTGAAACCATGCAACTGGTCTACGAAGTGGACTTGAATCCTCAAGTGGATGACTTCCAATTGACGAATCACCTAATCTCAAATATTGAAAATTGTAACCTTGCCCTAACCAAAAAAGCTAAGAAGAAAAAGAATCTGTAAAACCAAAAGACATCTCCGACTGATTTTCGGAGATGTCTTTTGGTTTTACAAATGATTTCTCAAAGAGAAATTAATTACTTAAACTTTTTTGAATACTTTTCAATACATTCACTTCAAGCTTTTATTCTTAATATCAATCGGTTGAGATAATCCTTAATAATCCGTTACTTCTTTTCGGTCATGGACATTGCTTTGCTTGCCCTGACGTGCTTTAAGAACGGCTTCAACGTCTTCAGGGCTAACCCCTGTTTCAACGAGCATGACTGCTAGGTGATAGAGGACGTCTGCTGTCTCGTTGGCAATTTCTTCTTTATCAGCATTTTTGGCTCCGATCACAACTTCTGTTGCTTCTTCGCCAACCTTTTTAAGAATCTTGTCTAGGCCCTTGTCAAAAAGGTAATTGGTATAAGATCCTTCTTTGGGATTTTTTTTACGATCTAAGGCTTCTTTATAAAGTGTTTCTAACATAGCTACTCCTATCTATCTTGATTGTCATCATATATATCCGTAAAGAAACAGCTGTAGGCTCCTGTATGACAGGCTGCTCCTTCTTGTTCCACAGCGATAAGCAGGGTGTCCTGATCACAATCTGTCTTGATGCTTTTGACATATTGAAAATGGCCAGACGTGGCTCCCTTATGCCAAAGTTCATTTCTAGAACGGCTCCAATAATGCATTTGTTTGGTCTCAAGGGTTAACTGATAGGACACCTCATTCATATAGGCCAACATGAGCACCTGCCCCGTCTTGTAATCTGTCACAATGACTGGCACCAGTCCTCCTTGTTTGTCAAAATCAAGTTTAACCTCTGTCATCGTCTCACCTCAATTCCTGCATTTGCCAAGACTTGTTTGGTTTCGCCTATATTTACCTCACCAAAGTGGAAGATAGAGGCTGCCAGAGCACCCGTTGCTGTTGTCTTTTCAAAGACTTCTACAATATCCTCAATATTTCCTGCACCACCAGAGGCAATGATCGGAACATCGACGACCTCCGCCACACGATTGAGCATTTCTAAGTCAAAACCAGACTTAGTGCCGTCCTTGTCCATGCTGGTTAAGAGGAGTTCTCCAGCCCCCAAAGCGACGACTTCTTGAGCCCATTGGATGACGTCCCTACCTGTATCCTTACGGCCACCAGCCACAAAAACATGCCAGCTCCCATCAGCCATCTTTTTCACATCAATCGCAGCCACTACACACTGGTTCCCGAATTTTTGAGCACAATCAGCGATTAGTTGCGGATTGGCTAGGGCTGAGGAATTGACGGCAACCTTGTCAGCACCGGCTTTGAGCATCTTGTTCATGTCTTCAACTGAACGGATACCACCACCAACCGTGAAAGGAATAAAGACCTGGTCGGCAACACGACGCACCATGTCAACCGTTGTTTCACGATGATCTGAAGTCGCTGTGATGTCCAAGAAAACAAGTTCGTCACAACCAGCTTCATAATAAGCACGCGCAGAATCAACAGGGTCACCAACATCTGTCAGATTCACAAAATTGACCCCCTTGACGACACGGCCATCCTTGACATCCAAACAGGGAATAATACGTTTTTTAAGCATATTAACCTCCGAAAGACTTGAGCTGATCTAGAGTGATATTGCCGTTATAGTAGGCTTTACCGACAATGGTTCCTGCCACACCAATCTCTTCTAGATGATTTAAGTCAGCTACTTCTGCAATTCCACCAGAAGCAATGACTTTGGCGGTCGTCAGTTCAGTTACCAAACGTTTGTAGTGATCAAGATTGGGTCCTGTCAGTGTGCCATCTCGATCAACATCTGTATAGACAAAGAGGGTTACGCCCATCTTTTCCATTTCCTTGGCCAAGGTGATATAGTCCACATTGCTTGTTTCCAACCAGCCTTCAGTAGCGACAAACCCTGCCTTGGCATCAATACCTACGACAATTTTATCGGCACCAAATTCCTCTAAAGCTGCTCTAACGAAGTCAGGATTTTTAACAGCCATTGAACCGATAATGATACGGTCGATACCAACTTCCAAATAGTCACGAATCTGCTCCAAGGTACGGATACCGCCACCAACTTCGATGCCAAGTCCAGAAACCTTCTTGACCTCTGCAATCAAGTCACGGTTAGTGGCACGACCATCTAGGGCACCGTCCAAGTCGACGACATGAATAAACTGAATACCCGCATCCTTAAAGGTCTTTGCCTGCTCAATAACATCGGGATTGACAACGGTTTGTTGATTGAAATCTCCTTTAAAGAGACGAACAGCCTGTCCATCCTTAATATCAATTGCTGGTAGAATTTGCATCTCCCCTACCATCCTTTCTAACTAAAAAGTCTTTGCTCTCACTAGCTTCTAGGCTTTACATAAACCTGCAAATTTTTCAAGAATACCTAAGCCAATATCACCTGATTTTTCGGGATGAAATTGGGCCCCATAAACATTATCTTTATGGATCATGGCTGGCACCTCAATACTATAATCTGCGGTAACATCAATGTATTGGCTAGGGACATCTGTGAAATAACTGTGAACGAAGTAGACGGCTTGGCCATCTAAACCATCTGTTAAAGGGCTGGCTTGCTTAACAGCCAAATCATTCCACCCCATATGTGGGACAGGTTGCTCCTTGCTAGCTGGAATAGGACGGCAGACACCTGGAATAAAGCCAAGACCAGCTGTTTCTTCATGTTCCAGCCCTTTTTCTGTTAAAATCTGCATGCCTAAACAAATTCCTAAAAAGGGAACTCCCTGTGCGATCGCCTCTTTGATAACAGCTACCAAGCCTCTTCGCTCCAACTCTGCTATGGCTGTTGGATAGGCACCTACACCAGGTAAAATCAAACCATCTGCAGCTAGGATTTTTTCTTTGTCAGCAGACAATTCTGCAGTCACACCTATTTTTTCAAGGGCACGCAGAACATTTGCGGTATTCCCCGCATCGTAATCAATGACGATAATCATAGCATCCCCTTTGTCGAGTTTACGCCGTGAATATCAGGATTGATTGTGATTGCCTCACGCAAGGCACGTCCTGTAGCCTTGAAAAGACTTTCTGATTTGTGGTGATTATTTTTTCCGTGGAGAATCTTGAGGTGGAGATTCATTTGAACATTAAAGGCCAAGGCTTGGAAAAATTCTTCTACCAATTCTGTGTCAAAATTACCCAATTTTGGATTATCAAAACTAGCATCAAAGACCAGGAAGCTACGTCCAGACAAGTCTAAACTTGCCATTCCGAGAGTTTCATCCATAGGGACAAAAGCCGTTCCATAACGGTTGATCCCTGCTTTATCGCCCAAGGCCTCTTTAAGAGCTTGCCCAAGGACAATGCCGACATCTTCAACGGTATGGTGACTATCAACCCAGAGGTCGCCATCAGCCTTAACCACCAAAGACATACGACCGTGACGGGCAAACAAGGTCAGCATGTGGTCAAAAAATCCGACACCTGTTTGGATGTCTACAGGTTCTTGAGCATCCAAATTGAGGCTTAACTTAATTTTGGTTTCAAAGGTATTACGTTCAATTTCTGCTTGTCTCATAACTTCTTCCTCTACTCTCTCAATTATTGTCGTTTCTGACTTCAATTGCCTTGGCGTGGGCCTGCAAGCCTTCCGCATAAGCCAAGGTTGTGATATCGTGCTGAGCCTTATTGACTGCTGCCTTATCGTATTGTGTATATTGGATACGTTTGACAAAATCGTGCACGCCTAATGCTGATGAAAAGCGGCTAGTCGCTGTCGTTGGAAGAACGTGGTTGGCACCTGCATAGTAGTCGCCAATTGGTTCACTGGTAAAGTGACCAAGAAAGACGGAACCAGCATTTTCCACTTTTTCCAAGTAATCATAGGCATTGTCCATAGCAATTTCCAAATGTTCTGGCGCAACCAAGTTCATGAGTTCGAACATGGCATCTGTATCATTGGCAATAATAATACGGCCGTTATTTTCGACAGAGGGACGGGCAATTGCCTCACGTGGCAAAAGCTTTAGTTGACGTTCAATCTCACTTTCAACCGCATCAGCCAAGGCTTCAGAATCTGTGACCAAAATGGCGCGTGCGCGTGTGTCGTGCTCTGCTTGAGACAAGAGGTCAGCCGCCACATAGGTTGGATTAGCGCTACTATCAGCAATGACACCAATTTCTGATGGCCCTGCAATCATATCAATACCGACAATACCGTAAACTTGTTTCTTGGCAGTCGCCACGAAAATATTTCCGGGACCTGTAATCTTGTCCACCTTTGGAATCGTTTCTGTACCAAAGGCCAAGGCCGCAACCTCTTGAGCCCCACCAACTTGGTAAATGCTATCCACACCAGCTAATTTAGCGGCTACCAGAATCGCAGGAACAAAGTGCTCTTGAGGCGACGTAATCATAATAATCTCTTTAACCCCAGCAATTTTAGCAGGGATGACATTCATAAGAACTGATGACGGATAAGCCGCAGTTCCTCCAGGCACATAGACACCCACACGATTGATGGGACGAATCAATTGACCACGAATAACACCCTCACTTGGTTGATCCTCAAAACCAGTCTCCAACTGATGTTTGTGATAAGATTCAATGTTTTCTTTAGCATTAACTAGGGCTTGGTATACCTCTGGATCAATCTCTTTAAAGGCTTGATCAATCAAGTCCTGTCCAACTTCAAAATCAGTCAAGTCAACCTTATCAAATTTAGCTGAATAGTCACGAAGGGCCTCGTCTCCACGTTTTTTGACATCCTCAATGATAGCCTGAACAGTGCTTTCAACGTCTTTATTTTCTTTTGACAGTTCCAATTGCTCCTGATAAAGAAGCTCCGCAATTTCTTTATTTGTTCCAGTTAATCGTCTCATTCGAACGGTACCTCCTCGTTCCCTACAAGTGATTCAATCTTACAAATGAATGGTAGAACTTCCTTGTTATTTTTCAAAGAAGCCTTATTAACAATCATGCGTGCTGAAATCCTGCAAATATCTTCATAAACTTTTAAGCCATTAGCAACAAGGGTATTCCCTGTTTCCACAATATCGACAATGGCATCCGCTAGACCAATGACCGGGGCAATCTCAACACTCCCCTGAATCGAAATGATCTCAACATCCTCACCCTTTTGATTAAAATAGTCCGTCGCAATAGTTGGATACTTGGTAGCAATACGTTTACGCTTATGGTCATCAGGATTATAGTCTTCTGTTGATGCTACGGAGAATTTACAAAGGCCAAAATTAAGGTCTAACATTTCCAAATAGCCTGTCGGATGTTCAACCAAAACATCCTTCCCAACAATCCCAATATCTGCGACACCATGTCGGACGTAGGTGGTCACATCTGGTGCTTTGACCAGGAGAAAACGAAAACGTTTGTCAGGACTTTCGAAAATCAAATTACGGCCCTTATCAGCCATGAAGGACATGTCAAAGCCAGCTTTCTCTAGTAATTTAACCGTATCTTTCTCAATACGTCCCTTAGTCAAAGCAATTGTGATTTGATTGCTAGTCATCCAAGTCACCTCCAAATTCCACATCATCATGCACTGCTTGATAGACCGAATCGACATCAATGGCCCAACCAACCGCTGTTAGTTCGGTGGCACCAAAGCGTTCAAACAGTTTATCGTAGCGGCCACCAGATACAAAGGCATCCGGCACCTTGTCACCAAAGACCTTAAACATCATGCCTGTGTAGTAAGGCACTGCTGGCAATTGAGCCAAATCAAGCGTCGTCTCTGGGAGACTATCTGCTAGACGATTGGTTAAGACTTCCAAACTATCCAAGGCTGTCAAAAAGGCTTCACTGTCTGTCAACTGTCTAGCCTTGGTCAAAACAGTCTTTGTCTCACCAAAGAGGAAGGGCAACTGCTCCAAGACCTTGTCATATTGACTTGAATTTTCTTTGGTGAATTCCTTGAGACCTGTGATTGACTTGTCACGGATATAGGCCGCCAACTCTGCTTCTTTTACTACTGGAAGGTCTAATTCTTCAAAAATGAGTTGCAAGAGGCGGGCATGTGAAAATTCAAACTTGTAATTTTTGACACCGGCAGCATCCAGAGCCTCCTTAGCAGATATCACAGCTTCTTCCATAGCCTGGTGAACGGGAAATCCTATAATTTCAATACCAGCTTGCGTATGCTCATTTGATAGGCCACGCATCTCCTCATTGTAGTTAAAGACTTTTCCAGAGTAAGAAAATTTAATGGGTGTATGAACTTGTGTCGAAGCAATCACGCGCCCAATTTGGCTGGTAATATCAGGACGTAGGCTAACAAGATCTCCATTTTTATCAAAGAAATTGTAGTTACCATTGTCTACAACATCGCTAAAGACTTCGAAATGCTCCAAGGTTGGTGTCTCAATTCGAAGAAAGCCCTTTGTCATCAACAAATCACAGATACGGTGTTCAATCTGATACATGGTACGGGCACGTTTGAAAAGTTTATCGTGCATTCCTAAGGCTAAGGTCGTTTTTTTCATGCTTGTAACTCCTGTATTGTCATTAGTACACGCTCCATCTCATCCTGAGTTCCAATAGAGATGCGTAGCCTGTCTGAAATACGCTCCACTTTTGGAAAATAACGGACATAAATTTTCTTACTTTGGAGATAGTCAAACAATTGGCCTGCAGTCACTCCGTGCGGTTTGACCAAAACAAAATTGGTTTTTGAAGGAAGAACATCAAAGCCAATAGCCTTCAATTCTTGACTAAACCAGTCACGTGTAGCCATAATCTTAGCACAGCTATCCTCATAATAATCCCAAGACTTAACGGCTGCAGTCGCTAGGACTTCTGCAATGCTATCCACATTATAGGGATTGACCGAATTCTTGACGGCATTGATCACAGCCATTAGCTTTGGACTTCCGATGCCATAGCCGACACGCAAGCCTGCAAGTGAGGCGTCCTTAGAAAAGGTCCTAGTGATAAACACATTGTCATACTTTTCTAGGAGAGGTAAGGCAGTCTCCCCACCAAAGTTAATATAGACTTCATCAATAATCACAACTACTGACTGGTTGGCCTTTACGATTTCCTCGATTTGATCTAAAGGTTTATAAATACCTGTTGGAGCGTTCGGATTAGTAAGGACAATTCCAGTATTTTCAACCAGATAATCTTGAGTATCAATCTCAAATGAGGAGGTCAAAGGCACCTCTCTAAAGGGGATGCGATACAAATCTGCCCATACCTTGTAAAAACCATAGGTCAAATCTGGAAACAAGACTCCTTCCTCACTGTTAAAGAAAGCTAGAAAAGCCATTGATAAGATATCGTCTGACCCATTTCCAATAATCACTTGATCGGCAGGAACACCTAACTGATTAGACAGAGCTTGACGTAAAGCCGCTTGATCCAAAGTCGAATACTTGCGTAACTGATGGGCATCAAAGGATGCTAAAGCTTGATGGACTGCTGGACTTGGTCCATAGGCATTTTCATTAGTATTCAACTTAATGATATTTTTCTCAGCAGGCTGACTACCCGCTACATAGGGTTCAATCTTTCGTAATCCTTTGATTTCCATAGTTTATCCTTTCTGTTCAACTCCAACCAAGTGTACGGCTAGCTACAAATGCTAAAAGCAAGTGTAACGAAAAAACGCCCTCGCAAAAACAACTTTTGCAAGGACGTTGGCACGTGGTTCCACCTTAATTCGAACAGGGGTCACCCCCTCTTCCTCATGAAGTCACAAGGTCTCTCTTGTAACTCCCAGTCTCTAACGGAACCACCCGTCGTACACTACTGTCATCCAGAGTTCGCATACGCTCTCAAGAATGTGTCGTCTTTGATCTCATGCGTTCTCAGCTGCCCGCATTCTCTGTGAAACGATCTGACTTTTTCTCTCAACGATTTAATTTGAAATTATTCTACATGAAAATTCAAAACAATACAAGCCTTTTTTGTATATTTTTATAAAAAATAAAAATCTTGTATATTTAATAAAGAAACACATAGGTTTTTGAGAGTTTCCTAAGGTGATAACGGACGCGGGTGAAATGATTCGGTGGATAATTCTAGCCATCCAAAAGTTCCATGCCTAAGTTTTGAACCTCATGTCTCAAAAATTCCTAGCGCAGGAAACACGATAGATTCAGGCAATACCATCACTATAGACAGTCTCGTTCTATCTAAATTCCTATCACAAAAAAATCAGGCTCAGTAATTTTTTATGAAAATGTCTTTAAGCAAATTCTTCATTTAAAATAATTTCTTCATTTTATTATTTGTATATTTATCCTAAATAAATTTTCAAAGCAAGATAAAAAGCCTGAAGCATTACTCCAAGCTTTCATTTTTTAGCCAGTTTTCTAGGTCTGATAAATCCTGTTAGAAGACTCAAACAAAGTAATCCAGCTGCCACATACCAATAGGGCATATCTACACTAGTTGTACGTCCTGACACTTCAACAATTCCTTTAACTAAACAGGCACTTGCTACAACTGCGATTGCTGAATTTAATAAGAATTTCGAGGCACGATTTCTCACCCAAGACATTCCCAGTCCCGTAAGTAGATAGATAAGTACTCCAGCTAATGGTGCAAAGAACATCATACGCATAAACATGGATGATTCACCATAAGAAAAGCGTTCATAAACAAAGGTAAATAGAAGGCTAAAAATGGTTAGACCGATATAAGTAAAAAAGTGTTTGGTGGCTGATTTTTTAGTAACCGATGTAAACAATATCGCTCACCGCCCTTTCTGAAATTTTGTTTCCGTTTGTGGTTGGCTTGTTAATGACTTGACCATTGAAGTACATAGTAGATGAGCCACCACCGTCAAGGTTGTAAGCTGTCGTCACGCCATAAGATTTCATCAACTCTGCCATTTCATAGAGGGTCAACCCTGACGATTCACTGGTACGACCATCAGAGACAATGACAATATAATGCACACTGCCATCACTCTCTTCGATGACCCCGATGGCTGTACGTGGATTGTCAGCCATGGCTTGACCAACCTCTTCATTTTTTGAGACAGCTATTTTACCATTTTCAACCAAGGTTGGAGCAAAGGCAAAGGTATTGACCACACCTGAATCGACCAATTTTTGAGCCGTTGTATCCCTCTCCTTAAAGGTCTTGAAGCTACCGTCTGAGTAGACTGCAAGGTCCTCGTAGTCACTGTTTCGATCAGTATCACGATAGACTTGACCATTTTTAATCACATAGCCCGACTGGTTGGCGCCATAATAGTCACCATTGATGGCAAAGATTGCATTGTTTTGCTGGGCAATACTTGAAGTAGTCTCGGTGATGTTGGTCCCATAGGTATTTTGTGCCAAAGCCGTTTTAAGGTAATCTGCATTCGAAAGCTTGATATCTGCCACATAGTATGTGGTATCACTGGTTTTACCCGTCGTGATTTTGATATCCATATTGTCATCTTTATAAGTCGTATCCGTCTTAGTTACCTTACCAGTGCTGGTAGATGCTGTCGACGAAGCTGTGGTTGAGCTAGTCGTATTGGCTGAAACCGTTGAGACCGCTGAGGGAATGACAAAGACCTTTAAGAGAGAGTAAACATTTGCCCCCATCAGAAAAAGGGTAAAGAGTAAGGCATAGGCATGCCTTTTGAGAAATTTCATAGAAAACCTCCAATTTTGAAAGATAAGATAGAAACCATAAGTTTCTTTTGCTTGAAATTAGCATAACAAGCAAATCTTAAAATCTTCTATAATTCCCACAACCACGCCTTTTCTTTAAGTTTCCCTTAAGAAAAAGACAGCTTCAGTTGAAGCTGTCTTCACTATATAATCATATCTTCAGTAATATCAAATTCTCTCAAGAGCTTCTGAATTTTATCAAAGTTCAGACGGAAATGCTCTAATTTATGACCATCAGACCCAATAGAATACTTGCGACATCCCAAATCCTTAACAAGGCCTAGGGCATAACGGTAGAGGTCTTCGTGATGATAGAGATACATGCTCTTTGCATTCAGCTCAAAAGCCAAATCATTAGCCATCATTTTCTGGAAAATACGTTTGAGTTGTTCTTCATAAGCTTTTAGCTCATCAACAGTCACGTCAAACAGGCGGAAACCATAGTCAAAGTGGGCCAAAACATCTGCATCCACACGGCCAATAGCGTACTCCAACTTGTCCAGATACTCTTGAATAATGCTTGCCTTGTCCATATCAGCAACCTCATCATCAAGATAATCATTGACCCCATTATGGTGAACAGATAAAAGTTTGAGATCATAGTCCTTGCCATCCAGAAAGTCTAAAATGTCCCTTTCCCTAGGTTGGTAATAACCAATCTCGATGCCACGTTTAATACGATTACCATACTTACGGTTAAGACTTTCAATCTCACGACTATAGGCCTCATACTCGGGCACATCATCCTGTTTAGTATAAGGATTAGAAAGATCATAATGCTCAGTCGTTACAATCTCCCCATCAAAATGCGTCAAATAGTCAGTAAAGTTCGCATCCGAATCATAAGAATGATGGGTATGCAAATGGTTATCACGAATAGACATAACTACTCCTTATTTTTCAAATACATTTTAAGCTGCTTACGGGCCAACCAGGTCAGACTCACCATGATTCCCTCATAAATAATAAAGAAAATCACAAAGCACTGAAGGAAGTACTCTTCTGGCAAAACATTGATAATTGGGTCCAATATTGGATTAAAGAGCCAACTGCTATCCCCAGGAAAGAGTGCTTCATGAAAGAGCGTAAAAAACTCATCAAATCCGAGAAAAAGCCCCACAACCCCAATAAGGACCGGCAAGAGTGCTAGACTCATATAAAGTTTAACGTAAAGACCAAAGGTCCCCTTCTTCACATTACGCCAAAGAGAGGTTACTGCTGGATAAGCTAGTAGAATAACAAGCCCCTGCACCAAATGAAAGAGCCACTTCACATCATGAAAATGCTTAAGGCCACTTTCCGACGATGGAAAATCAGGCATGGACAGATGACCAACCCAAGGAAAGGTCAGGTACTTCATGAGGATATTGAAATTATGCCAGAGCTCTGTCTTGCCAAGAATGACATAGTCCCAAAGATGCATCCAGTCAATATCAAAATAATAAAAAACCCAAGCCAGATAAATCGTCAATAGAATAGAAAAGGCCAAGAGCCAAATCGGAGTCAGAACAGCCTCAATCTTAGTTCGCATCAAAATCCCACTCCGCTAGACTAGAAAGCACATGATCTGGTTTTACTGGTAAATCCGCAACCTCTTCCGGCTTGGTGAAACCAGTCGTCACAAGAAGTGTTGGAAAGTCATTTTTAATGCCAGCTGTAATATCGGTCAAGTAATTATCACCAACCACAATCGTTTGACTACGTTCTGTCCCAAGGATTTCAAGAGCCTTGTTCATGATAATAGCTTTAGGCTTACCAATAATGATTGGAGGCACACGTGTAGCCGCCTCGATAAGAGCTAAGAGGGAACCCGCACCTGGAAGAAGACCACGTTCAGTTGGAATATTCAAATCTGGGTTTGTCCCAATAAATACAGCCCCTTTATGGATAGCAAGGGTTGCTTTAACCAGCATTTCATAAGTGACTTCACGGTCCAATCCCACTACCACATAAGCAGGATTTTCCTCATCTACCGTATATCCCGCATCCGCAATAGCAGATTTAAGCCCAGTCTCACCAATAACATAAACTGTCTTACCACGATTCATATCATTCATGTAGTCAACTGTCGCCAGGGTTGCTGTATAAATAGTTTCAAGAGGTGTTTCCAACTCGCACTGATTACGCAAAAGCTCTTGGACCATCTCTGGTGTACGCATACTGTTATTCGTCACAAAAAGATAGGGAATTTTACGCTTCTGCAACTCCTTAACAAAGGCCTCCCCTTCAGGAATACGGTCCTTACCCTTGTAAATGGTTCCATCTAAATCAATCAAATAACCTTTATATGTCATATTACTCGTCTCCTATTTCTTTCCATTGAATAGTGGCTTGGGCATGAACATTACCATCAACACAAATCTGGTGTTGACTGCTCAAATTTTCTTGGTCAAACTCATAGCCTGAAATAATCTCTGACCCATGATGAATTTCCTTAACATACTTGAGGTCAATATGGGCTGGTGTGTACTTGGTCAAAAAGGCCAAATCAAAAACATCCAACATCCACTCCAAGTACTTGCTATTATTAACGTGGCCATTCATGTCTAGGTCAAAATAACGCACACGATAAAGCGTCTCAATTGGATTTTCCAAAGCCTTATAACGAGGCCCTCTAAGCAACTTTTTAGTCTTATCAGCCCCATAAGGTGCTACCACCTCATCTGGCACTTCGGCTACCTTACGCGTTTCATAATCCATAAGGGCAAAAGTAGTCTTAAAGAGCATGATTTGTTGACCAGTTTCATCTGTGATGTAAAAATTACGGTAACAGAAAATCTTATTATAGGAAATAGCTTCCGTTGTAATGGTCACCTTTTCATTGTAGCGAGGCAAGCGGTCAATCTCAATCGCATAGTCTGTCACAATCCAAACCAGACCGTATTTATCAAAAACTTCCTTATCCGTATTCCCCAGATACTCTGACTGCATACCAGATACTTGCAATGAAAAAGCCAATAAGTGCGGTAATTTTACCTGATGCGTGATATCCGTCTCATAAAACGGAATCTGATAAGGAATACTAAATTTTAATCCCATCTAATCCTCCAAGATAAATTGTTCAGCGACACTATCACCCAAAAAAAGTCCTCGTTTGGTCATACGAACCACCTCTGAATCCTTGACCAAGAGTCCATCTTCCTGTAATTTTTTCACAATGTCCCCATAAGTATCCGCGAATGACAAGCCAAACTTCTCTTCAAAACGTTTGATGGACACTCCCGACTTTTTACGCAAACCAAGGAAGAACTCCTCTTCCATCATCTCCGCCTTAGTCAGATGCTCCTCGTGAAGTCTCGCATGACCATCCTCAGCTATAGCCTTAAGGTAATGCTGGATAGGTCCTCTATTGCGATAACGAACACCATTGACATAACCAGAGGCTCCAGCACCCACACCATAATACTCATCATTATTCCAATACATGAGATTGTGACAACTCTCCATCCCAGGTTTGGTAAAGTTTGAAATCTCGTAGTGCTCAAAACCATTTTTTTCCAACTCTTGGATAATATAGTCAAACATCTCTGCTTCCAAATCCTCAGTCGGGAGATTAAGCTTACCCCGACGCATCTTATTCATAAAAACCGTGTGATGTTCCAATATCAAGCTATAGAGACTTAAGTGTGGAATATCCAGTTCAAGTGCCTTTTTCACATTTTCCTTGACCTGATCCATGGTTTGACCTGGTAGTGCATAAATGAGGTCAATGGAAATATTATGAAAACCAGCAGCCTTTAAGCTATCAATACTTTCATAAATCTGTGCTTGATTGTGACTGCGACCAATTTGACGCAAATGCTTGTCATCAAAGGTCTGAACCCCTAAAGAGACGCGATTAACAGCAGATTTTTTGAGTACTTCAATCTTATCAACCGTCAAATCACCGGGATTGGCCTCGATGGTAAACTCCTCCAACTTAGACAGATCTAAGTTCCTCTGAAGATTGCTTAAAAGGTAGTCCAATTGCTCCGCAGAAATAGCTGTCGGTGTCCCACCACCAATGTAAAGAGTGCGAAGCTCCTTGATATCTAAAAGCTCCCACTCACGAATCAAAGCCCGTAGGTAGTCATCAACGGGCTGATTTTTAATAAAGACCTTAGAAAAGTCACAATAATAACAAATTTGTGTGCAAAATGGAATGTGCACATAGGCTGACGTTGGTTTTGTTTGCATGTAACTATTCTACCATTTTTTAAGCAGAAATGAGACCTTGAATGATAAGAGTTTGATCCAAAAAAGAAGCCACCTCTCCAGATAGCTTCTTTACTTCATTTTGTTAATGAGAATGGGAAAGCATTATAGTTGCTATAATCAAAGGTTGGTCCCAAGTCAGAGATGAATTGAACTGGCGTGTAAGTTCCATTTTTAAGAATAAAGCCAGGCTTAGCTTGGAAACCAGCTCCCCCTAGTCCTGTAATACCAGGAAGCAAGGTAGAAAAATCGCCACCCTCCCAAACATAGAGATTTCCAGAAATTTGAACAGCTTTTGCAGTTGTAGAGCTTTGACGATAGGGTTCGTAATCAACATTGAAATTTGCCTTTGAAGTAATGTTTCCTTCGGCATCAACTGTAAAACTAATGTCTGTTGCTTGAGGACTCGTACCTGTCCAAGTTCCAACCAAACCTGCTGGGACAGGAGCGTCACTTTGGGTATCAGCTGTTGCTTGACTAGACTTGTTTGACTCAGAAGCAGCACTGCTACTTGTTCCTGCTTGACCATCAGTTCCAGCTGTGGCTTGACTTTTTGAAGAGCTAGCTTCAGGAGCACTCGCTTCTTCTTGAACTTTAGAATCCTTTGAAGATGAAGCTTCTGTCTTAGCCTTTTTAGCAGACTGCTGCTCAGATGTTTTTGTTTTAGCAGATGGCTTCACTACTTTAGAAGTTGAAGTTGTAGATGATGCTGCAGTGTCTTTTTCTGACTTAGAGCCACATCCGACAAGCGCTGTAGAGACAGCTACAGATAACAAAACAAGGGAACAAACACGAATAGCTTTTCTTTTCATTTTCATAAACCTCTTTTCTATATGTCTATTATATCTATTTTGTTACAGATATCAAGTACTTTATGTAATTTTTGTAATATTTATGTAATTAATTGTGTCACTGTCATAAGTTAATACGTCCTTTTAACCAAAAAAGCCTATCACTCCCACAGGAATGATAGACTCTTGACTATTATTTATGTACTCCTTATCTTATCTGATATTAGCGAGTACCTTCTCTTTCAGGATAACCTGAATAGGAATGATCGTAGCTATCCTCTAAGATAACAATACGCTTGCCACCATCTACAACTGCTAAATAGTAGGAACTTCTCTCATCGTGGTAGATATCATTAACACTCTTAGCTTGGTAACGATGTGACTTAAGAGACTTCTGTATTCTAGCAAACTCTTTTTGCACCTTATCATTATCTACTTTACCAGTTTTGTCCACCAGATATTCTTTCAAAGGTTTAGCAATTAAGATAGATAAATCATCTGATTCAGTAATAATAACACCATTTTCAGAGATAGTTGCTTCTCCTTCTGATTCATCTTCATAATTAAATGTCTTCCATTTTCCAACAAAAACTTTGGGATCCCCTGCCTTACAAAAAAGACATCTCTTTTTAAATTCTTTAGTATTTGATCCGTGGGAATATACTTCTGATAAGCCTATGTCTAAAATGACATTTGTCCCATCCTTCTGAACCAGATTATAGTAGCCATATCGTTCAGTCTTAACCTGTATGACCTCTTTTGTATGGAATTGGTACTTCTTGTCAAAATCAGCAATAGATTTTAGTTTTGAATCACTTACCGCCTTTATGCTTCTTTCAAACTCTTGTCGAACCTTCTTACCGAGAGAAACTTCTTTAATATTATCTTCCGTATAGCCAGTAAAAAGTTTTGAATTCTTTTAAATCATAAACAAGTCCGTCATTATTACCATTTACCCACAAGCCACCCAAGTTTGTTTCTTTGGAAGAAAACAAAAAGAATCCAAGACTTGTTGCTATAACAAGAAATAAAGCAATCCCAAGACCAATAAAAGTCTTCTTCCCAAACTTTTTATTCTAAACAAAGACCATTTGCTGTAAAGAAGCTGGGTTAACCATTTGACCAGTCGTTTGATTTGGTAAAGGCATGACTCCTTCAGTCACAGATTTCCCATCGTTGGAAAAAGTAGCTTGTTTTCCTTCCATAACAAATTCACCATTTAGAAGGGCCTGCTGACACTCCTGAATAGTGGGCTTACGATCATTAATCGCTTCAAAATATTCAAGACATTCTTTTCGATTCGTCATCTCTCCTAACAATTCTCAATAGAAAAATCTATCACTAGCTTATAAGTGATAGATTTTCCAATTATTTAAGCACTTCTTGTGTCTTAGCGTAGTTAGCTTCAACAGCTTCTTTTTCGGCTTTCCACCAGTCTTGGTGATCTGTGTACCACTTGATCGTTTCTTCCAAACCTGATTCAAAGTTTGTGAATTGTGGTTCCCAACCAAGTTCTTCACGCAATTTTGTTGAGTCAATAGCGTAACGTAAATCGTGACCAGCACGGTCTGTGACACGGTCGTAAGCATCTTTGGGTTGACCCATTTTTTCAAGGATGAGTTCAAGAACTTCCTTGTTATTCTTTTCACCATCAGCACCAATCAAGTAAGTTTCACCGATACGACCTTTAGCGAGGATAGCCCAAACACCAGTTGAGTGGTCGTTAGTGTGAATCCAGTCACGGACGTTTTTACCTTCACCATAAAGTTTTGGTTTAATTCCTGCCAAGATGTTGGTGATTTGACGTGGGATGAATTTTTCGATGTGTTGGTATGGCCCATAGTTGTTTGAGCAGTTTGAAATTGTTGCCTTAACACCAAATGAACGCACCCATGCTTTAACGATAAGGTCTGAAGCAGCCTTAGTTGATGAGTATGGTGATGATGGGTTGTATTTTGTTTCTGCTGTGAATTTTTCACCAGGACCTTCACCGTGTCCAGGAAGATCTTCGCGCAATGGAAGGTCACCATAAACTTCGTCTGTTGACACGTGGTGGAAACGAATATCGTATTTACGAGCAGCTTCCAAGAGTGTGTAAGTCCCAATGAAGTTTGTGTGGATAAATGGTGATGGGTCGTTCAATGAATTATCATTGTGGCTTTCAGCCGCATAGTGAACGATAGCATCAGACTTAGCAGCCAATTTATCAACCAATTCAGCATCAGCAATATCACCAACAACCAATTCAACACGGTCACCAAGGATTTCTTCAATGTTAGCACGGTTACCAGCGTAAGTGAGTTTGTCAAGGACAGTCACATGTACGTCTGGATGGTTGTTGTAGACATAGTGTACAAAGTTTGAACCGATGAAACCTGCGCCACCAGTTACGATGATATTTTTATATTCAGTCATTTTTTCTCCAAAAAATATTGTTTTTTCTTAATCGTTCCTTTCGCTAGCGAGGGACGCCAGCAACCCTTCGGTTTCATGGCTAAATCCGATGCCGAAGTCTCCGGATTCTCCTACAAGATTCCCTTATGGGAATCTTGTTTCCACTAGGGCAGGAACTATCCTAACAGGCTCCTTGCAGTCGCAAAAATGCTGTGCAAGGTTTATTTTTACAAATCTTCTGCTCTTAGTGGCTTAACGTCTTTGAGCAATGGGTGATTTTTATCTGCTTCTGAGACTTCTGCTTCTTCCAAGTTTTCCCACTTGATATCAAGGCTTGGGTCAGCATAGTTGACAAAGGCGTATTTAGGTTTTAGCTCAAGTGCCCAGTAATCGTTTACGAGGTAGCTATATGATACTTTGTCAGACAAAACTTGGAAACCATTGGCAACACCACGAGGAACGAAGATTCCTTTTGAGGCATCAATGACTGTTTGATAAGTATTCCCAAACGTTTCGCCTTCACGAAGGTCAACCCATGTTCCAAGAACCTTTCCTTCATCTGCTACTGAGATGTATTTATCCCAAGGCTCAGCGTGCAAACCACGCAAAACATTTTTACGTGAGAAAGAAACATTATTTTGCAATTTTCCTTCTGCAAAGAATGATTCTGGAAAACCAAGTGGCAACATCTTTTCCTTTTGGAAGTTTTCCTTGAACCATCCACGGTTATCTCCATGAACAGGAATATCAAATTCAATCAGACCTGGGATGGCATCAATCTTGTGGGCAGCTAGTTCTTTACCAAAAAATTGTTCAGTCATTATGCTTCTCCAATCAAACGGAGCAAATATTGTCCGTATTCGTTTTTCTTAAGTGGTTGTGCCAATTCAAGAACCTGTTCTTTAGTGATATAACCCATACGATAGGCAATCTCTTCAAGGTTAGCTACTTGGACATTCTGCAAACGTTGAACTGTCTCGATGTACTGAGCAGCTTGCAAGAGACTTTCGTGAGTGCCTGTATCCAACCAAGCAAAGCCACGTCCCATAAGCTCAACAGAGAGATCTCCACGTTCTAGGTAAGCCTTGTTAACATCCGTGATTTCAAGTTCGCCACGAGGACTTGGCTTGATATTTTTGGCAATTTCCACGACATCATTGTCATAGAAATAAAGACCAGTTACAGCAAAGTTTGATTTTGGATGCTCAGGTTTTTCCTCGATGGAGATGGCATTCATATTGTCGTCAAACTCAACAACACCAAAACGTTCTGGGTCCTTAACTTGATAACCAAAGACTGTGGCACCTTTTTCCTTAGCTTCAGCACGTTGAAGCATGGCAGAAAGACCATTGCCATGGAAAATGTTGTCCCCAAGGACAAGGGCAACACTATCGTCACCAATGAAGTCTTCACCAATGATAAAGGCTTGAGCCAATCCATCTGGACTCGGTTGTGCTGCATAAGAAAGTGAAATACCGAACTCAGAACCATCACCAAGGAGCTCTTCAAAACGTGGAAGGTCCTGTGGCGTTGAGATGATGAGGATTTCCTTAATACCAGCCAACATAAGCGTTGAGAGTGGGTAGTAAATCATTGGTTTATCGTAAATCGGCATCAGTTGTTTTGATGCAGCACGTGTCAATGGATACAAACGTGTCCCTGAACCGCCTGCAAGAATAATACCTTTCATAAGAAGGCTCCTTTTTTCTCTAATATATTACCTATATTCTAGCATTTTTCAGCCCTCTTGTCACGGTAAACCCTATGTTCTTAAGCTTTCATTAAGAAAATCACAAGTGTCCATTTTCTTAATCAAATAGAATAAGAATTTCGAATACAATCCTTTTCTTGCACTATTACTCTTGGAAATAGTGATTGTCATCCTTTTCTTAAATTTTAATATGTTGAGGGGCTTTACAACTATTGATCTTTCTTCTTAACGTACTGAGTCACTGGATAATCTGAACTGTCCAAGTTACCAGAGCGATTCATGGCCAAATCAACTAGATTTTTTCCAATCAGTGGCCCTGTTGTAAGCCCTGAGGAACCTAGACCTGAAGCAACGAAGACGTTTTTAAGCTCTGGAACTTCTCCAAAGAAAGGCGAAAAATCACTGGTGTATGCTCTAGTTCCCACACGTTCAGAGAAGGACTTAGCAGTTCTTAAGTCAAGAAAATAGGTCTTAGCCTCCTCCTCCAAACCTTCTAAAACAGCTTCATCAACCGTCAAATCAAAGCCTTTGTCATTTTCGTGACTGGCCCCTACCGAAATCTTTCCACCCGCAAAAGGAATGATATCTAATTCACCCTCTGGCATCAGAACAGGCAACTTACCCGTATCTAACCCCTCAAAGAAATAATCTCGTAATTGACCCTTTTGAGGGCGAACATCCACTTCAAAACCAAGGGGTTCAAGCGTTTGACCTAGCCAGGCACCGCAAGCGAGAATGACCTTGTCAAAAGTTTGACCATTAATCTCATAAGTCCCATTATCAAGAGGAGAGAGTGTGACTGGCCCCCCTACCTTTTCAAAACCAGAGGCCTCAATCAAAGTCGCTGTTAATTCTGCCCCTTCGACTCTGGCTCCTCCTGAGGCATAGAGATAACGGTCAAATCCAGTGAATTCAGGGAGGTTGTCAGCATTTTTTATGGAGAGTTCACCAATAATAGGTGACTCTTCTAGCCTAGTTTCTGCATGCTGATACAAACCGTCCAATTTACTATCGTCTTTCTTGAGAAGGGCCACACCAGACTGATCATAGAAACTCGTGTCATAACCATCCTTTTCAAGAGCTGAAACTAAATCTTGGTAAAAATCAGCTCCCAAACGGGCCATGCGATACCAGGCCTTATTTCGGCGTTTAGAAAACCAGGGACTGATAATCCCTGCTGCTGCCTTGGTTGCTTGTCCAATACCATGATCAAATACCGTAACCTCTACGTCTTTTTCTTTTGATAAGTAGTAGGCAGCCGTTGAACCGACGATACCTGCACCAACAATTGCAATTTCCATTTTTTACTCCATCTATTTGAAAAGAGCTGAGTCCTATATCAATAGACACAGCTCTCTAGTATTTTTAACCTAAGGCCACGTCCATGACCATCATGACGACAAAGCCAACCATGAGTCCCAAGGTGGCGACATCAGTATTACCATTGGTTTGTGATTCAGGAATCAATTCCTCCGTTACCACAAAAATCATGGCACCAGCCGCAAAGGCCAAAGCATAAGGAATAATCGTCATCATCCACATAACAAGAGCAGCTCCCATAACAGCCCCTATAGGCTCTACAATGGCTGACATAGAGCCCCAATAAAAGGCCTTGATACGAGATTTTCCATCTGCCCGAATAGGAATAGAGAGGGCTGCACCTTCAGGGACATTCTGCATACCAATACCTATAGCTAGACCAATGGCTCCCACAAGACCCGCGAATGTCATATTGCCACCAGCTAGGGCACCAAAGGTAACACCAACCGCTAATCCTTCTGGAAAATTATGAATGGTGATAGCCAAAAAGAGCAAGGCTGTCTTTGACAACTTTTTCTTGCGGGGTTGAATCCCTTCAGCTTTCGAGATATCATTTCCCAAATGCAAATGGGGAACGACGGCATCAATCAAACGAAGGGCCACACCTCCAAGCAAGAAACCAGCTGCCGCAGGGAACCATGACCACTTCCCATAGCCATTTTGAGTCGCATAAGTTAAAGAGGGATCCAAGAGCGACCAAAAAGAGGCCGCAATCATGACACCAGCCGCAAAGCCCATCATGATATCTAATAATTTACGGCTAATATTCTTGAAGAAGAAAACAATGGCCGAGCCGACAATGGTACACCCCCAAGTAAAAAGACCAGCAAGCAAGGCTAAAAAGACCACATTTTGATGTAAAAGCCAAGTCACAAACACATCCTCCTACAAATGGTCAAAAGGATTTGTTGAAGACTGACTCTCAAGTATGGTTACATTCCAATCATGCTCACGTTTCCAGACTTCAAGTTTCTCAGCAATCTTTGCGATAAAGAGTGCTTCGATATGATGCCCAGGGTCAATAGCCAAGAGACCGTTAGTAATCATTTCCTGACCTGTATGGTAATAAACATCACCCGTGATAAAGACTCGTGCGCCCTTTTTCAAAGCATCCTGGTAAAATCCTTGACCGCTACCACCACAAATAGCCACACGGCTAACAAGAGGATTATCATGGTCATAACGCACCAAACGAACACTGTCCAAACCAAAAACATCCTTAACCTTAAGAGCAAGTTCTTCAATGGTCTGTGGCGCGATATCACCTACTCGACCGATTCCATGATTTTCAGAAGTCTCCGTCAAATAAGTCGTATCTTTAATTTCAAGTAGCTCACAAAACCAATCATTAAGTCCATCACTGACAACATCAATATTAGTATGACTCACATAGACTGCAATACCATGCTTAACCAGGTCAAGCAAAATATCTCGGTCAGGGGAAGACACCAAATCCTTAACTGGACGGAAAATTGGAGCGTGTTTGGCAATGATGAGGTCTACACCTTTTTCAATAGCTTCAGCTACTGTATTTTCACGAACATCCAAGGTAACCATGACCCTCTGAATCTCCTTGTTCAGACTACCAATCTGCAAGCCAACCACATCGCCTTCCATGGAAAGCTCCTGTGGACAAAATTCCTCATAAGTCTTGATAAGTTCACTAGCTAACATGGTTCAAAACCTCCTTAATGGTTTGAATTTTATCTTCAATAGCTGCACGGTCAGTCTGATTGGCAAGAGGAATGGAACCTAAGGCAATCTCTAGTTTATTGATTTCTCGCTGCCATTTGAGCTGGAAAACCTGAGATTGGTCTTTCATGAAATGAGGACCAAAACGCACTTCCTTGTCTGAAAGGCTCATATGACCAGCTTCTGCCACCATGATTTCATAGTATTTGCCATTTTCAGTCATGATGGATTCGGCAATAATCTCAAAACCATTTTCCATCAACCAAATACGGAGATCATCTTCACGATTATTAGGTTGTAAAATCAAACGGTCTACGACTGTTAGTTTGTCCTTTCCAGCATCTAGGATATCCGCAATAAGACGTCCTCCCATACCACAAATCGTGATAGTTGTTACCTCATCAGCAGGTTCGAAGGCAGCCAAGCCATTAGCCAAGCGCACATCGATTTTATCTTGGAAACCAGAGGATGAGACATTAGCAAGAGCAGATTCATAAGGGCCTTTTACCACTTCACCAGCAATAGCTGAAGTAATCAAGCCTTTTTCAAGTAAATAAATCGGAAGATAGGCATGATCACTGCCTACATCCAAGAGTTTTGCGCCTTTGGGAACGTAGGTTGCTACGTCCTTGAGGCGTTGAGATAATTGTACGTACATGTTTCATCTTTCTATTTTTTAAAGTCTCTTCAATTATATCAAAAAAGGAGGTTGGTAAGAAATGGTTTTAACACATTTCCTAACAACTTCCTTTTTATTTATACCTTTTCGCCCGTAAAGACAAAGAATTTAGAAATAATATAATTCAACACAATGATAAGGACCTGAGCAAATACACTCTCTATACCATTTACCCATGCCTGACTATGGCCAACGAATTGACCAATAATTTCTGGATAGGTATCTACCAAGAAAAAGGCTAATGCCAAATCCAAGACCAAGGTCAAAAGGCGGGCTCCTACGAACTTAACAAAGCGCGTGGCCATACCGGTCGTTTCCTGATTAAAGACAAAGATGTCATTTGTAAAAAAGGCAAAGATAATGGCAATCGCATTTGCTAAGACCGCTGAAAGTGTTCCTTGTTGGGTAAACTGAAAAATCAAAGTACGACTAACCATGTAAACCAAAGTTGCCAAGACACCAAAGAAAAGGTACTTGAAAACTTCGGTAGCTATGAAGGCTCTCAGTTTAGCTATCATACTTAGTCCAATCCAATTTCTTCACGAACAACATCAGCAATCGTATCAACGTAATAGTTCACTTCATCATCTGTTGGTGCTTCTGCCATAACACGAAGGAGAGGTTCTGTACCACTTGGACGAACCAAGATACGGCCATTTCCAGCCATCTCAGCTTCCATTTTTTCAATAATAGCGGCAATTGCAGGAACTTCCATAGCTTTATCTTTCATGCTATTTTCCACACGGATATTAACCAATTTTTGAGGATAAATTGTCACTTCTTCTGCCAACTCAGACAAGCTCTTACCTGTTTCAACCATGACTTTAGTCAATTGGATAGCTGTCAATTGACCATCACCAGTTGTGTTGTAATCCATGATAATAACGTGACCAGATTGTTCGCCACCAAGGTTATAACCGTTTTTACGCATTTCTTCAACAACGTAACGGTCACCAACAGCAGTCACAGCCTTGTTAATACCTTCACGGTCGAGAGCCTTGTGGAAACCAAGATTTGACATAACTGTTGTAACAATGGTGTTTTTAGCTAACTCACCTTTTTGGGACAAGTATTTACCAATGATATACATCACCTTGTCACCATCGACAATATCGCCATTTTCATCAACGGCAATGAGACGGTCACTGTCACCATCAAAGGCAAGACCGATTGCTGAACCAGTTTCTCTAACTAAAGCCTGCAATTGCTCTGGATGTGTAGAACCTACACCGGCATTGATGTTAAGGCCATCAGGTTGATCACCAAGAACAGCGATTTCTGCATTCAAGTCAAGGAAAATGTTACGTGCAGATACCGCAGCCGCACCATTAGCTGCATCCAAGGCAACCTTCATACCACCGAGGTCAAGACCAGTAGACACCAAGAATTTTTCGTATTTACGAAGACCTTCTGGATAATCCACAAGTGTTCCAAGTCCCTCAGCTGAAGGACGTGGAAGCGTATCTTCTGTAGCATCAAGAAGAGCTTCAATTTCCGCTTCACGCGCATCATCCAATTTAAAGCCATCACCACCAAAGAACTTGATACCATTATCAAGAGCTGGATTGTGGCTGGCTGAAATCATTACACCAGCACTAGCATTTTCTGTACGTACCAAGTATGATACACCTGGTGTCGCAAGTACCCCAAGTTTATAGACCTCGATACCTACTGAGAGCAGTCCCGCTACCAAAGCAGATTCTAACATCTCACCAGAAATGCGTGTATCACGAGCCACAAAAACTTTAGGACGGCCAGTTTCATGTTGACTAAGCACATAACCACCAAAACGACCTAATTTGAAAGCCAATTCAGGCGTAAGCTCAACGTTTGCTTCTCCACGAACACCGTCTGTTCCAAAATATTTACCCATAAATTTACTATTAGTGCCTGTGCACTAAATCCTCCTTAAACTTTGATGCCGTTTAGCAAGAGTCAATCTAATCTAGTGAACCCTATCTAGATAATTTAACTGTATAAGATGGCACCAATATTTTCAACCCTTGTTTTAAAATATTATTAATTGGTTACATTTTTATGAGACTATTCCCTCTCAATCCAATCTATTATATCTGAATTTGATGAAAATGTAACTCCCTCACTTTTGCGTGACTTTCAAGTTAACCTTCACAGTACTTGGTTGCACTGTGACACCTTCTGCTGTAAGCTCTAAGGTTTTCGATGTATCCTTAGTTACTTGGCTAATGTCTACAGGGACTGTGATGCTATCGATTTTATCCATATCTTCTTGACTACCAACAATGGTCACATGAGCACGATCAAAACTATAACTGATTCTAGACACGTTGCTAGCCTTATCGCCAGTCAACTCTAGCTTAACTGGAACTGATTTACTCAATTTTCTCAAGCTAATCTTGGCATGAACCTTAGCTGGGGAAATTGAACTAGCTAGAATCGTTCCACTAGACGAAACTGCTTGAAGAACCAAGTTACCATCATAATCATCAGACAAGTTGTCATCGCCTTCCAAGACTGCTTGAACGTGATCAATTTGATTAATGATATCCTCACTTGACGTCACCTCTACCTTGGTTTCATCCAAGCTAACCTTTTTCACTTCATAGCCATTAGCCAACTTATCCGGTGTGATATTTGCAACTACATCAAATGTCTTACTAGCTTTTTTACCTATGGTTGCTGTCAAGGTCGATGGTGATACTTGGGCAGACATTCCAGCCGGTAAATTCTTAACCTGAATAGGAACACGACTTGTCCCTTGGCCAAGATTTGATAAATCGGCAACTAACTTAAAATGACGTGTATCACTTGTTGCTTCAGTCGTCAAGGCCAATTGTGTCGTCGCTGTCAGATAGACCTCAGCATCATAGGAATAGCCACTGATAAAGTACTTATCACTATCGTATTTGATATCCACAGGTACCGACTCAACAGTTTGTGTGAAAGTATTGGATGCAATTGAACTATTATTTTTATTTTGCGTATTCCCCGACCATGCTGTGAAAAAGAGTGTGATAGCAAAGAAGAGGGCAACTACCATCTGCCACAAGCGATCAATTGTGAAAAATCTTACTAAACGCTTCATTTTTCACCACCTCCCATCCAACGTTGAAAGAATAACTGACGTGGTTCCTGCTCTTTCAACAAGATAAGACTTAACTCTTGTTCAAATTCTTGAACTGAGAGTCCGTGCAAAAAATTGCCCTTGTACGCAATGGAAATCGCACCCGTTTCCTCAGATACAACAAAGGTAAGTGCATCTGTTTGTTCCGAAAGACCAATAGCAGCCCTGTGTCTTGTCCCAAATTCTTTGGAAATCTTATTAGACTCTGATAATGGCAGATAAGAACAAGCTGTTGCAACCTTATTATCTCTTATGATTACTGCACCATCATGAAGAGGTGTATTTGGAATGAAAATATTAATTAACAGTTCCCCAGTCACCACCGCATCAAGTGGAATCCCAGTCGCAATCTGCTCTTGTAAGGTCTGAGTCTGTTCAATAGAAACCAAGGCCCCAATCTTACGAGGACTCATGTACTTAACAGCTTTAACGTAGGCTTGAACCAATTTTTCATCTGAACTGACCTCTTTATTTTGCAAAAAATGCTGAGGTGTCCGTCCAAATGTTTCAAGTGCAGAACGAAGCTCTGGTGCAAAGATTACAACCGCCGCAATAGCTCCATAGTTGATGACCTGATTCATCAAATAAGAAATCGTCGTGAAGCCTATAAAATCAGAAATCAGTTTGACTAAAATAAATAAGACAACCCCTTGAACAAGGGTCATAATTTTTGTTCCTCGTAGGGCCCTAATAAAGCGATAAATTAAAAAAGCAACAATTAATATGTCCAAACTATTAACGATAACTTTCAGCGGACTATCGAAGAGTGACCGCCAAAAATCAATATCAATGGACGAAAGTATTCCCATACATATCACACTTTCTTTTAATTTTTAAACAGTTTCTATTATACCACGAATTCTAACTATTTTGAGACTACAATCACTACTTTTTGTGATAAAATAAATTCATGACTATGAAAACTACCATGGGAATTCTGGCGGGTAAAGCTAGCCATTTCGTCCTTTCAAAATTGGGACGTGGTTCAACCCTGCCTGGAAAAATTGCCCTTAAATTTGACAAAGATATTTTAGACACTTTAGCTAAGGACTACGAAATTGTCGTTGTCACTGGAACCAACGGTAAGACTCTGACAACAGCTTTGACAGTAGGTATTCTTAAGGAAGCTTTTGGTGAGATTGTGACCAATCCTAGTGGGGCTAACATGATCACAGGGATCACTTCTACCTTCCTAACAGCTAAAAAAGCCAAGTCTGGTAAGAAAATTGCTGTCTTGGAAATTGACGAGGCCAGCCTTCCAAAAATCACTGAATACATCACTCCAAGTCTTTTTGTTTTCACAAATATTTTCCGTGACCAAATGGACCGCTATGGTGAAATCTATACCACTTATCAGATGATTTTAGACGGTGCTGCTAAGGCACCTGAGGCTACTATTTTGGCTAATGGGGACAGTCCTCTCTTTAATTCTAAAGAGATAGTCAATCCCGTGCGTTTCTACGGTTTTGACACTGAAAAACATGATCCTGAGCTGGCTCATTATAATACTGAAGGAATTGTGTGTCCTAAGTGCGAGAGCATTCTTCAGTATCGCCTTAATACTTACGCTAACTTGGGTGACTATGTATGCCTTAACTGTGACTTCCACCGTCCAGAATTAGATTATAAGCTAACAGAGTTGACTAAAATTACCAACACTACTTCTGAATTTGTCATTGATGGACAAGATTACAAGATTAATGTCGGTGGTCTTTATAACATCTACAATGCCCTTGCTGCGGTTTCTGTCGCTGAATTCTTCGGAGTGGCTCCAGAGCAAATCAAAGCTGGTTTTGATAAGAGTCGTGCTGTCTTTGGACGCCAAGAAACCTTTAAGATTGGTGACAAATCATGTACCCTCGTACTAATTAAGAATCCCGTAGGAGCTAGCCAAGCTCTTGACATGATTAAACTTGCAGATTATCCATTTAGCTTGTCAGTCCTTCTTAACGCCAATTATGCTGATGGTATTGATACTAGCTGGATTTGGGATGCCAACTTTGAAAGCATTCTCGAAATGGATATCCCTGAGATTAATGCTGGTGGTGTTCGCCATTCTGAAATTGCCCGCCGTCTTCGTGTGACTGGCTATCCAGAGGACAAGATTACGCAAGCAGAAAAACTTGAAGATATTATGGCCTTGATTGAAAAACAAGATTGCGACCATGCCTATATCCTAGCGACCTATACTGCCATGCTTGAATTCCGTGACATTCTTGCTCAACGTCATGCTGTTGGAAAGGAGATGAACTAATGACCTATACTTCTCTCAAATCTCCAGAAAATCGTGACTACACCTATGACCTAAATGTTGCCCACCTTTACGGTAATCTGCTCAATACCTATGGTGACAACGGTAATGTCCTTATGATGAAATACGTGGGGGAAAAGCTTGGTGCTAAGATGACCTTCGACATCGTTTCAGTTGGAGATGACTTCGACAAGGACCACTACGACATGGTCTTCTTTGGAGGTGGTCAAGACTACGAACAATCTATCGTTGCCAAAGATCTCCCATCTAAACGTGATGCCATTAGTCAATTCATCCAAGATAATAAAGTGATCCTAGCCATCTGTGGTGGTTTCCAACTTCTTGGACAATATTACATTCAGGCTAACGGTGTCCGCATTGATGGTATCGGTGTTATGGGCCACTACACCCTTAATCAAGAAAATAACCGTTACATCGGTGACATCAAAATCCATAACGAAGAGTTCAATGAAACCTATTATGGTTTTGAAAATCACCAAGGACGTACCTTCCTTTCCGATGATGAAAAACCACTTGGTAAAGTTGTCTACGGTAATGGTAATAACAAAGAAGATGGTACTGAAGGTGTCCACTATAAAAATGTTTATGGTAGCTACTTCCATGGTCCGATTCTTTCTCGTAATGCTAACCTTGCTTACCGCTTGGTAACAACTGCCCTTCGTAACAAATATGGTCAGGATATTCAATTACCAAGTTATGATGACATACTCTCAAGCGAGATTGCTGAAGAGTATGCAGATACTAAATCAAAAGCTGAATTCGAGAAATAATTCTTTTAAACAAAAAAAGTGAACCTTGGAGGGTCACTTTTTTTGTCGTATTTACTTCCAAAGACGTCTTTTCTTCATTTTATCTTCAATTTTACGATTATCAATCCTTAGAATAGCAATCATATCAAACAAGAGCCAGGTTCTTTTTGGATAGACAATGTATTTTGGAGACCAAATTGGAGAGAATTTTTCCTTGTAACGTTGGAGCCCACTAAAAGAGTAAAAACGCTGAGCAAAAATATAAACTAAATTGGCAACCTTTTCCTCTAAGAAACTATCTTCTTCAGTACCAACGTTGGCTAGGGGAGCCATTCCCATATCAAAGTACTTCTTGTCTTCTGCTTGGAAGTATTGGAAGAGTTTGACGAAAAGGTAGTCCATAATGCCTTCAGGAGCCTTCTCAAAGTCGTAACGCATAAGGTCAATGGTCGCCACCTGTTTATTTTGGGTTGGCATGATATTAGCAAAGGCCACAATTTCGCCTTCTTCACTCTCAACGATAGCAATCGGTGCTTGTTGTAGATAGGCTTCATCAAAGAAACCAAGAGAGAAACCTTTCTCCTTACGACCATTAAGCCAAATATCTGAGACTGCCTTCATTTCCTGCATCTGGGTCTCCGAAAATGGAGGATTAAGTAATTTAAACTGGAAGCCTGCTTTTTCCACACGATTGGTTGGTTTACGAAACTTCTTACCATGCTTACCATCTACAGAAAATGTCGTCAAATCAACCATGGCATTTTCTCCAAATTTCATGAAGTCAAAGCCATAATCATGAAGCATAAGGGTCACACTCTCATCCGCCTCATAAAATAAAGCCTGTAAATTCCAATCAGATAAGTTTTTCAAGAAAGCTTCCCAAGCTGGACGATAATATATTTCATTACCAATAGGATTGCCCATAACCACACACTTGTTACTGGTTTGTGCAAATTGGAAAACTACCTGGTCTTGTCCATCGATACGATACCAAAAGAGGCGTTTATCATGTAAATAAGCTAGAGCACTTTCTGATGCACCCCCATATTTCTCAAGAAGTGCTGTGAAGCGCTCATTATCCATGCTTTGACCAAAATGCTGACGAGGCGTCAAAACTCTCAAAACAACCCAAACAATGGTTGCAATGATTACCGATCCCAGTAAAATATCAAACCAAATATGAACAAAATGTCCAAGAACATCCCGGTTCTTAGGTGGCAATAAATGAGACCAAAAACCGCTGCCACCCAGAACAAGAAGAACCAGAATAGTAAAGGCTAGGAAAAGGAAATCCTTAGTTTTGTCTTCCCAACTATAAACAAAGTAACGATGATACAACCGCTTTCTGATGATCAACATAAGCACCAAAGAGAGTACAATTAGGAATGACATTGCCCAAGAAATACCATTGAGATTGACATAAATTAAAGCCAAGACAAAGGTTATCAAGGAGGCAATGAAAGCTCCCTTAACCCGACGTCTGATCAGACGAGCCATGAAAACAAAGAGGGTTCCAAATAAAATACTTGGAAACTGCCAGATCAACTGTTCCTGAATAGGATCAAAACGGTTAATAAAGTAAACATTTGCCAAGCGTTCTGGGATTAGGGCAGATAAAATCAAGAAGATTCCTAAAAAACGTAACAAATAAACAAGGATACGATGGAAACTTCCACCAAATACTCGTGAAGGAATCTTGAAGTATTTCTCATTGATGTGGCCTCCCATGTGTTTGAAAAAGAAGACAACACCTAATAAAAATGGAATGATGTAGTAGGTTAGACGAAAGAGCAATAGTAGACTGACCGCTAGAGCATTACTAACCCCCATAGAAGTCAGACCGGTAATCACAATCAAATCGAAACTACCAATCCCGCCCGGAATCATAGAGAAGATACCAATAATAACCGCTAGGAAATAAAGAGGAATCAGATTATAAAGAGGAACATGCAAACCCATTAAATAAGCCACACTTACAAAGCTCCCAAGGGCCGTTCCCCATTCAGCTGTAGAAGCTAAAAGAAGACTTAGCCTCGTTTTCAATGGTACTTGACCAAAATAGGTTAACTTTTCACGACTAGAAACAAAGAAAATAAAAGGCAGATAAAGGAAAATACCCAATAACAGTAACCAATACTTTCTCAAGTCTGGACTTAGAGGGAAAAACCAAAAGGTAGCAAACACCAAGCCGCTTAGGAGTGACAAGCCCGACATAAAGTAAGGCAATAAACGTGATAGTGCCTTAACACCAGACTTCTCCTGCCCATCTTCAGAATAAAAGGAATACCTCAACCCCACGTCGACTAAACCGGCAAAACCAGCCAAGTTATTAATGGTATTGACAGCCCAACTCGTTTCTAGTATATAGGATTTGGAAAAATCCGTCTCTAACTCCCTGTTCAAGATAAGGTCATAAAAGAGCATAGGTGACACAGCAACTAAACCTATCACCACCATCAAAGCAAGATGCCAAATTGACAGACCTGATAAAGCTGACTCTAGCGATTCTAAAGTGATCGTTCGTTTTAAACGAACCAACTCTACAACAACAAGAACCGTAATAGAAATAAAGAAGACAGATTTAACGGCAGTTTTTAAAGGTTGAAGTCTTTCTATAAGTCGCTTCATGCCACCACCTCTTTTCGACTAATTCTAACTAACTCACAGATCATTTGATTAAAAACCTTATATTTTCGTTGAGCTAGACGATGCCCCTGTCTCCGTTCAACATAGAGCTTATGAATTGGGAAGAGGTCCGAAATCTCCCTTGAATGACTAATACTAATGACATCTCTTTGTCCCATAACTACCCAAACAGGATAAGAAGCCTGATGTAGTCGTTCCCTATCAAGTGGCAAATCATGTAGCATGAGCTCCGTTATCTGAGCCATGATGTCCATTTTAGATGAAAATGGCGATAAGGCTTTTAGGCAATAATACTGTATATAAACCAGAAATCTTGAGCGTCTGGTCAATCCTTTAAAGGTCATATTCCCCGCATTAAGCAAGAGCCCTGCAATCCGGTCAGGAAAGCGACTGGCATAAACCATAGCTAGATTAGCCCCATCACTGTGACCAACAAACAGAGCCTTTTTGATATTTAAAAATTGCAAAATTTCCTCCAAATCGGCAGCCATCTGTTCAAAGGTCATCTTAGCACTCTGACGACTGGATCTGCCATGATTACGACTATCAATGAAAATTAAACGATAGTCTCGATATAGAATTCCTTGCTTACCAAAGTAGTTTCCTGATAAATTATTGCCATGCAAGAAGACAATTGGAAAGCCTTTACCGAGGTCACGATAATAGATGATTTGACCATCTTTCACTTTGAATTCCATAATATTACCTACCTTTTCACTAACGTATTCTTATACGATGATTAGTCTTATAAGGCATTGGGTCCGATACCATAAAACAAAGTGTCAAACCCTCTCATCCCATTATAACACTTCTATTTAGTAAAACTCAGAATATTAGTACATTTTCTACAAAAAAGAAAAAGCCTTTCCAGGTTTCTCCTATTATTATTCATAAGTTTTTGGGACAATGAGTTTGTTATAGTTTTCCTCATCTTTTGGTTATCACGGACAACCTTAGATACCGTAAATGAAGATGAAATCAAACCAACACATCCCATAAGATAGTCCCCCTTAACCATCAACGGATATTTATGAGTATAGAGGTCTACCAACATCAAGATTACAAAGAAGGCAAATGATCCCCATGCCATCATATTGAAAGATGTCATATTACGATACACTTTTTTCTTCACTTTGTTCATAAATCTAGTCTCCTTTTATATACTAAGACTAGTATGACAACAATGAAATCCTTTTACAACTTAAAATATAAAAAGGTTCCCATGTTTGTTTAACTTTCCAACTGTTCCGAAAGGTCACTCCACTCTTCCATCAGAGCCTCTTGATTGACTGATAAGTCATCTAGTTCTTTCTGCAAGTCAGACAATTCCGCCACATCATTGGTTTCAAGCATGACAACAGAGATTTTTCCCAAGCGTTCGTCGATGGTTTCTAATTCATTTTCGATTTGCTCAATACGTCGGCTTAGTTTGCGTATCTCTTTTTGACTAGCTTTTTGAGCTTGATAATCACTAGCACCCGCTGAAGCTACTTGGCTCTCCTCTTGCCCTTGATTTTCTTCCGCTTCAAGTCGTGCTAATTCTTCAAGCTCCGCCTTCTTCTCAAGGTAGTAATCATAATCCCCAAGATAAATGGTTGCCCCATCCTCAGAAATTTCCATCACTTTGGTTGCCACACGGTTGATGAAGTAACGGTCGTGGCTGACAAAGAGAAGCGTTCCATCAAAGTCAATAAGGGCATTTTCCAAGACTTCCTTACTATCAATGTCCAAGTGGTTGGTCGGCTCATCTAGGATGAGGAAGTTGTTGTTTTCCATTGATAATTTAGCTAGGAGCAGACGAGCCTTCTCACCACCTGAAAGCATAGAAACCGACTTTTTGACATCATCACCTGAGAAGAGAAAGGCTCCCAGACGGTTACGAATCTCCACTTCAGGAGTTGTCGCAAAATCATTCCACAACTCATCAAGAACAGTGTTCGACGGTGTCAAGGCAGATTGGGTTTGGTCATAGTAACCCACTTCAACATTGGCACCATAGGTTGACGTTCCCTTGATAAAAGGCAATTTACCGACTACCGACTTGATAAAGGTTGTTTTTCCGATACCATTAGGTCCCACAATGGCAATGGCATCCATTTTCTTAACATCCAGAGAAATCGGCTCTGAGAGAATCTCATCGTCATAACCAATAGCAGCAGCCCTCACTGTCAAGACCACATTTCCAGAGACCTTGTCCGCATGGAAAGTCATATTTGCCGACTTCTGGCCTTCTGTTGGCTTATCCAGGCGTTCCATTTTCTCAAGCTGTTTACGACGGGCTTGGGCACGCTTAGTTGTAGAGGCACGAACAATATTACGATTAACAAAGTCCTCCAACTTAGCAATTTCCTTTTGTTGCTTTTCGAAGTTCTTTGCTTCAGTGGCCAACTTCTCAGCCTTAAGGTCCATGAATTTTGAATAGTTTCCGACATAACGATCCAAACTATGTTTGGTCAAATCCAAGGTTACTGTTGCCACCTTGTCCAAAAAATAACGGTCGTGACTGACAATGATTAGAGCCCCCTGATAATTGACCAAGTAATTCTCCAACCAAGCAATGGTTTCAATATCCAAGTGGTTGGTCGGTTCATCCAATACCAAGAGTTCAGGCTTCTCAAGCAGCATTTTCGCCAAAGCCAAGCGCGTGTTTTGCCCTCCAGAAAGATCTGAAATGGGCATTTCCCACATGCTTTCATCAAACTTAAAACCATTGAGAATAGCTTTGATATCAGATTCATAGGTAAAACCACCACACTGTCTGAAATCCTCGGAAAGGCGATCGTAGTCAGTCATTAACTTGTCCAATTCTGCCCCAGTCAACTCGGCCATCTTCATTTCCATGTCACGAAGACGTTTTTCGTCTGCACGAAGACCTGCAAAGACATTTAACATTTCCGCATAGATGGTCTTACTAGACTCAAAGCGACTATCCTGAGCCAAGTAAGACAGGTTCAAATCACGTTTTGTATTGATTTCACCACTTGTCGGTGCTTCCTCTCCAACCAAGATTTTCAATAAGGTTGATTTTCCAGCACCATTACGGCCAACCAGGGCAATACGATCACGTTCATCTACCTGAATATTAATATTATCAAAGAGCACATCTCCTGAGAAAGAGCGCTCAATCTTGTTTCCTTGTAAAATAATCATAACGTTTCAATTATACCAAAAAAGCCAAGCTCCTGCTTAGGCTTTCTGACTTTCTTTCAAAATGCTTGCTACCTTAGTATTAATCAAATCGATAGCAACAGTATTTGTAACACCTTCAGGAATCACCACATCTGCGTAGCGTTTCGTAGGTTCGATAAACTGGTGATACATAGGTTTAACCACACTGATATATTGCTCAATGATACTATCCAAGCTACGGCCACGCTCTTCCATATCACGCTTGATACGACGAATAATACGAATGTCATCATCAGTATCTACAAAAAGCTTGATATCCATCAAATCACGCAAGCGTTTATCCTCAAGTACCAAAATCCCTTCAACAATGAAGACATCCTGTGGTTCCTGACGATAAGTCTTTTCACTGCGAGTGTGTTGGGTGTAGTCATAAATCGGAATATCTACAGGACGCCCAGCAATCAGCTCATTGATGTGTTCAATCATAAGATCTGTATCGAAGGCAAAAGGATGGTCGTAGTTCGTTGACACACGCTCTTCAAAAGTCAAATGTGACTGATCCTTATAATAAGAATCATGCTCAATCATGGCAATTTTCTCATCTGGAAAATTTGATAGAATGGCACGGGAAACACTGGTCTTACCACCACCAGAACCACCCGTAACCCCAATAATAATCGGTTTTTTAGGCATGATAAATTCCTATCTAATATAGTCTTTCTTATCTATTCTACACTAAATCATGATATAATAAAAGCAAATCCATATAGAAAATGAGACTTTTATGTTTAAAAACTTTCCTGAACAATGGCAAGACCTCCTTAAAAACAAAGGAATCACTACAGAGACTGCCATTCAAAAAGAACTCTTTGCACCAATCACTGAAGGGGACAATATCTTAGGTATCAGTCCAACTGGAACAGGTAAGACCCTAGCCTACCTTCTCCCACTTCTTCTCTCTCTTAAGCCCCAAAAAGCTCAGCAACTGCTTATCCTAGCACCTAATTCTGAACTTGCTGGACAGATTTTCGACGTAACCAAACAGTGGGCTGAGCCACTAGGACTCACTGCCCAACTCTTTCTTTCGGGCTCTAGTCAAAAGCGACAAATTGAACGCCTGAAGAAAGGACCAGAAATTATCATTGGAACCCCTGGCCGTGTCTTTGAGCTGATTAAACTCAAAAAGATCAAGATGATGAACGTCAATACTATCGTTCTCGATGAATTTGACGAGCTTCTCAGTGATAGCCAATACCACTTTGTGACAAAAATCAGCCACCATGTTCCTCGTGACCATCAAATGATCTATATTTCAGCAACCAACAAAATTGACGATCAAGATCTTATCGAAAATACTATCGTTTATGACCTGTCTGATCAGAAACTAGACACTATTAAACATTATTATATCAGTGTTGATAAACGTAACCGTGTCGAACTTCTCCGTAAGTTCTCCAATATTCCTGATTTCCGTGGCCTTGTCTTTTTCAACAGTCTTTCTGACCTTGGGGCTACTGAAGAGCGCCTCCAATTTAACGGAGCTTCAGCGGTATCATTGGCTAGTGACATCAACGTCAAATTCCGTAAGGTTATCTTGGAAAAATTCAAGAACCATGAGATTTCACTCTTATTAGGGACTGATCTCTTAGCACGTGGTATTGATATTGAAAACCTTGAAGTGGTCATCAACTTCGATATTCCTCGAGACCGTGAAGCCTACACTCACCGTGCAGGACGTACTGGTCGTATGGGAAATGAAGGTAGTGTCATCAGCTTGGTAACCCATCCAGAAGATCTCAAAAAACTTAAAAAATTCGCCAAAGTTTCAGAACTGGTTCTGAAAAACCAAGAACTTCACGAAAAATAAGACATGACAAAAACACTTCAGATCAAACGCTGAAGTGCTTTTAACATATACAGATTAAGCTTTTTTACCAAAGTCCTCAATCATTTGTTCCATTTCCTCACGACTTGGAGTAGTCAACATATAGAGGTAGTCACCTTGCAACTCTGCAAAGGCAGCTGGCATGATTTTCTTAACTTTGAGTTGTTTACGATACTTGTCGAAAAGTTCTTCTTCTGAATAAGCATAATGAGAACTTGCACGACGTGAAGTCGCCAAGCAGTAAAGTGGTTCAAAGGGAGATGCAGGGAATTGATCACCAGAAACGATATCTGCATAACCCTTGTACAAATCGATAGAGTGGGCATAGTTATATACATCAATCGTGAAACCACCTGCTGGTCGATTGTTGTACTCAATAGCAATATAATCATCACTATCACGGAAAAATTCAATATGGAAGAAACGTTCCTTCATACCAAATTCTTTGACAATGGCTTCACCATACTTACGCAATTTAGGATCCATTTCCTTAAGAACATAGTAAGAATTATCCATCTTGTAAATCATCAAGTCAAGTGGAGTGTGAGCATAATCAAAGGTAGTTGAAAATACGATATTACCATTTCTATCAACCAAACCATCAAAAGTACAGATTTCACTGGAATTTACAAATTTTTCAAAGAAATAAACGGTTTCACGGTCCCATTCAGCCTTGAAATGATTGATATCATCTTCTGTTTCAAGTTTGAAGGTTGCAGCTGCACCAACCCCATTATCTGGCTTAGCAATCATTGGAAGACCGATTTCTTTCACAGCTTTATCCACATCTTCGTTAGTTTTAATGACAGCACCAGGTACAACTGGCACTCCAGCTTTTTGGAAAAGTTTCTTCATTTCGGACTTGAATTTGGTCTTCTTAAGATCTTCTGGCTTTGCACCAAAAACATTAAACTGTTCACGAAGAGCTGCATCCAATTCCAACCAGTATTCATTATGAGATTCGATACGGTCGATTGGACCATGTTTGTAGAAAAGAAAGGCTACCGCACGTTTAACTTCATCTAAATTTTCCAAATTGTCTACACGGAAGTACTCAGTCAAAGCATCTTTCAAAGATTGATCCAGCTGTTCATAAGGCTCTTGACCAATACCAAGAACTGTAATTCCCTTATTAGCAAGTTCGACTGTAAACTGTTGGAAGTTTTGTGGATAGTATGGTGAAATAACAAGATAATTCATTAGTGATTCCTCTTTGATAGTTATTTAGATAGCTTAGATACGATATTATAGATTCATGTTATCAAGGAAATAAGGCATTTGTTTGCGCCACCATTCCCAATCGTGAGCAACATCGTGGCCCCACTCAGAGAACCAAGCTGGAATATTCTTTTGTTCAAAAGCTTCCTTAAGTTTATAGTAAGATGGAAGTCCATCTTGTTCCCAAGCACCAAGACCTGTACATACGATGATCTCAGCTTGACGGTAGCGGTCGATAAACCAACCATCATTTTGGTTCCAGATATAATCTGATGGGGAATTTTGGTAAATAGCTTCATCCCCTCCAAACTCACCCACAAAGAAACGAGCATCGTAGACACCACTTAGAGCTACTACTTTATTGAAAACATCAGGGTGTTGCAAGAAGAAATTAAGCGCATGGTAAGCACCCATTGAACATCCTGTTGTCATCATTGGATCAAACCAACCAGTTTTGTGTTTGATAAATGGAATAGCTTCTTCAATAACATAACGTTCATAAGCACGATGCATTTCAGCACGATCGTGTGGATTTTTCCAATCGCAAAGCCAACTTTCACTATCTACACTTGAAAGTGTAAAAAATTGTAAGCGTCCTTCTTCAATAAAGCGTGCACAGGCATCAATCATACCAAAGTCATAGTATTCGTTATGGCTACCACCTGATGAGGCAAAAACCACAATAGGGATACCAGCGTGCCCGTAACGGTTAACATACATTTCACGATTAAGCTGACCACTCCAGTGGCTAAGATGTTCGGTATTCATATTTTAATTCCTTTTCCTTTATTACAATTTAAATAGTTATGGCAAGTATAACTATTCCCAGTTTTCAGCGAAAAAGCGAAGACAGTCAGGTAGATTCTCTGCCCAGGCCTCCTCATTATGTTCAGCTCCGGATTGAATGTGAATCTTGATATTCTCCAAATCAACCCCACGATCAATCAAATCATGATAATATCTCAGAGACGAATCAATATAAGCCTGCTTAATATTACCAGCCATCAAAGTTTTGTCTGTATCATCAGCTTCTTCTGTGCCTACATAGATATAGACACGTTGATTAGCATCTAGATCTTGACGGGATATATATCGATCAAAGGCCTCCTGATGTAACCAGTTAGCTGAAGAAAATACCCCTAAACAGCCAATTTGATCCTTGTAATCAAGCCCCATAAACTGAGTGATATTACCACCAAGTGAAGATCCAATCATGGCAGTATGTTGTCGGTCTGAAAGTGTTCGGTATTCCTTATCGATAAAGGGTTTTACCACATCCATAATGAACTCAGCATACTCTACGCCCTTACCGCCAAACTGCACACCTGGGATATTAGATTCTTGATACTTCCATGCAGAATACTCGTTCATACGGGCAGGACCATCATTATCAATGGCTACAACAATCATACGCGAAATATCAGGGTTGCGCTTGATTGTTGGGATAATCTTCCAAGAATAGCCAGAAAATGACTCCTTACTATAAAGAACATTCTGACCATCATGAAAATACACGACAGGGTAAGAACGATCTGTATCCGTTTCATAATTTTTAGGTAGAAGAACACGCACACGACGAAGTTTACCAGTGTAAGGAACTTCTAACTCATGCGTCTTCATCACCAAATAAAAATAAGATTTATTCATTGTCAGAAAACTCACTCTATTCAAAATTTTATTCTATTATACCAAATTTTTACAGAAAAAGAGCCTTATAACTAAGGCCCTCTTTATTTTTTACAATTATTGACTGGCTTAACGCTTAGTGGTTTGCAATATCAAATACTGTTGATTTCACACGAGTCATAGCTTCGATAGAGTATTTCACACCTTGAGTTCCGGCACCAGATCCTTTAACACCAAGGAATGGGAAGTTATCTGTACCACGTTGTGTTTTATTGTTGATGTGAACTGTACCAACTTCAAGTTGCTCAGCAATTGCGAATGCACGTGGGTAGTCTTGTGTGAAGACAGCACCTTGAAGTCCAAATTCAGATTCGTTAGAAATCTTGATTGCTTCTTCAACTGAAGATACACGGATGAATGGCAATACTGGACCAAATGGTTCTTCCCAAGCAAGACGCATGTCAGTTGTCACATGGTCAAAGACAGCTGGGTAGATAAGGTTGCCTTCACGTTTCAATTCAGTTTTAGCAGTAGCACCTTGTTCAACGGCATCATCAATCAAACCTTGAACGAAGTCAGCTGCTTTTGTATCGATAAGTGGTGTAACGCTTGCGCTTTCTTCAGGCATACCAACAGTGATATTACCTACCAAAGCAGTTACTTTTTCTACCAACTCATCTGCAACGCTATCCATTACAAGGACACGTTTGATAGCTGTACAACGTTGACCTGAATAGTCAAAGGCACCAGCAACAATGTTTTTAGCAGTCAAGTCAAGATCAGCATCTTCAAGAACGATAGCGGCATCTTTACCACCAAGTTCAAGCATGATTGGACGCATAGCTGCCAAACGACCGATGTTTTCACCAACTGGTGTTGAACCTGTGAAGTTGATAAAGTCAACTGCTTTGTGTTCAACGATGTAATCACCAATAACCGAACCACGTCCTGTGATAGAGTTCAAGACACCAGCAGGGATACCAGCTTCAACGAACGCTTCTACCAAAAGAAGCCCTGAGATAGAACCTTGTGTTGGTGGTTTGAAGGCAACAACGTCACCAGCGATCAAGGCAGGAGCAATTTTAGAACCAGCCAAGTTTACTGGGTAGTTAAATGGTGAGATAGCAAGGACAAGTCCTACTGGTTCGCGACGAACAACAGCAATTTTTTTCTTGCTACCAGCATCAAAAGCACCACCTTCAAGTACTTCACCTTCTAAACGCAAACCTTCTTCAGCTGCATAGTGGATAATTTCAGCAGTACGAACAACTTCACCAATTGCAGATTTCAAACCTTTTGAAATTTCTTTAGAAAGAACTTGTCCAATTTTTTCTGCATCACGTTCCAAGATATCAGCTGCTTTATGAAGATAAGCTGCACGTTCAGCATATGAAAGCGCACGCCATGCTGGGAGTGCTGCTTTAGCTGCTGCGTAGACTTCGTCTACTTCAGCTTGGCTCATAGCTGGAACTGACCCAAGTTCCTCACCGTTTGCAGGTGCGTAGATAGTAATTGAATTTTCAGATGTTTTCCACTCACCATTGACATAGTTTTTGTATTGTTTAGCCAAGATAGTAACTCCTTTTATCTATTATAAGACCTATTTTATCATTTTTTTAGAAATATTCCAACATTTAAATGAGGATTATTCAGAAAATTTTGACAAAAAATACTAAAAATTATTAACCTAGGTTAGCCGTATTTTACTCCTAACCAAAGGATGAGTCAATTATTTTGTCTCTTTTTTGTATAAACAAAGTATAAATTTCTAATTATCTTTTTATATTTTCTTAAATGCTCGTAAAGCCTTATTCTATGTGCTTTCGAGTATTTTTACTGTAGGAAGATACTTCACGTTTCTTTGCATATTTCCTCATGTCTTAGCTGTCAGAAGTGGTAAATAAGTAGTAAATTCATTTGTACTACTAAGCAACAAGACGCTCCTGTTGCTTCTCTTTATTCAAGCGTTTCATTTCTGCCATTGCAGAATCGAATGTTGCATGTGCGTAATAGTTCAGCGTCATGGCTATATTAGCATGTCCCATAATGTACTGTAATGCCTTTGGATTCATTCCTGCATTTGCATAGTTGGTACAGAATGTATGTCGCAAACTATGTGGAGTGATGTGTGGCAATTTATCCTCGTTATACTTATTGTATTTCTTAACAAGACCTTTCATCATGCCGTTGTAATCACTTGCCACTTTTGGATAGTTCTTTCTATTAAGAAAGAGGAAATCACTATATCCATCAATCTCAACACGCTTATCATTCTTTCGATTCGCTAACACTCGCTTAAATGCTTGATAGGCTTCTTCAACCATAGGAACTTGACGTTCGCCACTTTTGGTCTTTGGTGTTTCAATGTAGTACCCAATTTCAGTATCTCTCAATAGCTGATGGTCTATATTGACAAGACGATTCTCAAAATCTAAATCTGGAAGTGTCAAACCACCAAACTCTGAAATACGAAGACCTGTTTTTAAGAGTATCAGAATTTCATCATAATTTTTGCTGTAGGTTTTATCAGCTTTTGCAAAGGCTAACAGTTTTTCTTCCTGTTCTTCTGTTAGTACGGTCTTAGGGACAGTATCATCATCAAGAACTGCTTTCAGTTGAAAGTCAAATGGATTCTTCCGAACACAATCATCTTGTATAGCAATATAGAATGAAGCCTTTAAAGAACGTTTGTAGTTATTGATGGTTTGATAAGCATAACCATTTTCACTCATTCTAATAGCCCATTCTTTAGCGTCTGATGGCTTAATACTGTCAATACTTCTTACACCTAACTTGTCTTTCTTCAAAATATCCATAAGATATTTGCGTCCAGTTTCAGTGTTTTTTCTAACCTTTGGTCTTTGAGCGTTCTGTTTTGCGTAAAGCTGGCAGAGTGTCATTTTCTTTCCTACAACATCAATACCATCATGAATGTCTTTCTGTAACTCTGCGATTTTCTCTCTAAGTGAGATACAATCACGCTTTCCTGCTGGTACTCGGTCTGTAGCCACAAGTTTCCACGAGTAAACAAATTGCGGTTCTCCAAATGAATCTATATATTTGTATAAGTATCTTCCGTCTTTTCGTTGGCTCTCTCCAGTCTTTAAGATTCGACCTTTATTGTCACGTCTTTTTTCTGACATGGCATTTGCTCCTTTCCTTTATGGAAAGAGCCTTGATACGACTTAATACTATTTTATCATATACAAGACCCTTTGGCGACGCTAGATTGCGTCCAATGTATCTATAATTTTTTCAAATTGTTTTCGTTTAATCTGAATACGATTGCCATTCATAATCAGCCAATTTGCATTTTTATTTTCCTCTGCCAAGCGTCGTAGCTTGTTTTCGCCAATACGAAAATATTTTGACGCTTCTTCAATGGTTAGGGTATAACGTTCCCAAATAGGAATGTCAGTCTGCTTCATAAAATCCTCCTTTCCAAATCACTTATTTGGATTTCATAAAAGTTGTTTTACCAGCAATCGAACAGCTTTAGCAAAGCTCACGGGAGTTCCACCCCTGCATGGTTCTCATGTAGCCATACTCATTGCCTGCGACGGTTTTATCACGCTCGGACTATTGACTGTATGGGAGTATCATTATCACGATAAGAATGTCGTTGCAGGCAATCCTGCTAAAGATTGCTTCTCGGATCACTAACATGAATCGCTCGCTATCTTTATAAGATAGGTCATGGCGGTTAGTTCCGTTGGCTCTTTTCTTATCGAAACGTATTCGATTACTTTTATTCAGTTTTCAAAGAACAATGGCTCGTTAGCCTATCAAAACACATTGAAAGCTCAATATGCTTTGGTGGAATAACAAACCTCCCTGTTCGGGAAGCGTGGAATGGTTTAGCACGCTTCCACGAAAGGAGAGAGGATATTACTTAATTTCAAATGACAAAATCTTTGTAATCAGTCTGGTTTCCATTCTTCCACGTAAGACTTCATCAACGACCATACTTTGATTGCCATATTCATCTTTCATAAGTCGTAGGGAACGCTTCGTTATGTACCCTCTGTAATGATGTAGAATCTGGTTAATCGCTTCGGTATCGCCATCTGTTGCCTTTACAATGAGAGGAAAGGGAATCATAGGATATTGTGTTTTCATTCTTCAAATTCCTCCATAAACTTTTTAATTAAGGCTAGTCCACTGGTTCTATGCCGATAGACAGTAGAACGGTTCAATTTCAACAGGTCTGCAATTTCTGAATCGCTCATGTCCATAAAGTAAAACAGCAGTAGAATTTCACGTTTCTTGTCTGGCAACTCACGTAATGCTTCACTCAACAAATCATTTTCAACGCCTACTGATAACCCATTGAGTGTAAAAATCTGAAAGTCAGTTGAATAGTTATCTGTTGTCGCAAACTGGCTAACAAGATAATCGCCAACATCCGAAAAGGACACCTCACGCTTTGCAATCCTTGAAAGATAAAGCATATAATTCTTTCGCTCGTCTTCCATAGCACGTTTACAGATATAGTCAAACTGATTTTCTATTGTGGTCTGAAAAGAAGATGGTTTCATGTTTCTCACCCCCTTTCTGTCTAGGAAAGGAAGTGAGCCTTGCTCGTTTATCTCCTTTCACTCTTAGTCCCAATGTGAAAGGGGGATTTGTTGCATTACTGATAAATAAACTTTGTAAAAAAGTTCTGAATAGCCAAAAAAGCATATAAACAGATTTATTTCTCTGTTTACATGCTTCTGTTATTCTATCTATATGATTTATAAAACCACATTGGTGGACGTACTTATCTATTGCAGATAGACGACTTTTTTTGACAAGAACCCAATGTAAGGAAATTTATTGTATATGATGTACTTCATGGCGACGTTGACCTCCAACAAACCGCCATTTGGAAGTAATATACAATATTTTAACAGCGTAAATAGCACTACCATATAACGGTTTTTTTTATTGGCGTTTAGTAGTGCTTTTTATTAAATATAAACCTATAAACCATATAACACGTTTTTCTATACCTGTTTTTAATTCAGTAGGAACAATAAAATGTATAGAGGTGGTCTACTATGCGTAAAAAAGAAGATAAATATGATTTTAGAGCCTTTGGTTTAGCCATTAAAGAAGCTCGATTGAAACGAGGTTTAACTCGTGAACAAGTGGGAGCATTGATTGAAATTGACCCACGGTACTTAACTAATATTGAAAATAAAGGGCAACACCCCAGCATACAAGTTCTTTATGACCTTGTATCGTTACTTCATGTTTCCGTTGATGAATTTTTCTTACCTGCTAATAACTTGGTAAAAAGCACCCGACGATTACAGATAGAGAAATACATGGATAGCTTTACAGACAAAGAACTATCCTTAATGGAATCTTTAGCCAGCGGTATCAACGAAGCAAGAAACATCGAAGACTAATTAAAAGAATCCATACATAACGGAAAGAGCCGATAAAATGAGATTGTATTAATCTCATTTTATCGGCTCTGCGTCTTTGCGTCTGGCTCTGTAATCACAGTTACTTTGAACTGCTTTATTTCAATTAAATTTTCTTGTCTGCATTTCGGACAATAGAGGGGGAATTTTTTTAATTCAGTATCTTCCCTTATCTTTAATCGTGTTTTATTTCCACATACAGGACACAATATCCACTTGTAGTTTATAATAACTATCTCCTCCTTTACACTTTAATTCAAATCTTTATTAAAAAATATTTCATCTTATTTAACAAGAAACCATATTTATATAACAACATAAAATACACTAAGTTATTTTATTGAACATATATCGTACTTTATCTATCCGACTATTTGGACGACGGGGCTGGCAAACAGGTTCACCGGTAGTAACATGGTACCCTTTTAACTCTGTTAAACAAACACTACGTCCATTTGTAAAGAAAGTTAAATCACTACGATATTCTTGAATACACCGAGCAGGGATTTCTCCACTAAGAATGACCTCATTATTTTTCAATTGAGTGTCTACGATGTTCGCACAATATTTAGGAGCATCGTTGTATGCTCGTGAAAGATATTCCTGTGGCGCATAAATTTTAAAACTAAGATATGGCTCTAACAATTCTGTTCCAGCTTTTTTTAAGACTTGTTCCAATACAATAGGAGCAAGCATCCGAAAATCTGCTGGGGTACTAACAGGGCTATAGTATAAGCCATACTTAAAACAGATTTTACAGTCCGTCACATTCCAACCATACAATCCTTGTTCACAGCCATAGCGTATCCCTTCCATAACTGCATTTTGAAATGATTGATTTAAGTATCCAAGAGAAACCGAGCTCTCATACTGCATTCCACTTCCCAACGGAAGCGGTGATACAGATAAACCAATGGAAGCCCAGAAAGGATTTGGCGGCACTTCGATGTGAATGGTATATTCTGCATTTTTTAACGGTCTCTCCATATAAATGACTGTAGGCTCTTTTAGTTCTATCTCCACATGATACTTTTCTTGCAACAGTGCACTAATCACTTCCATTTGTACTTTCCCTAAGAAAGAAAGTATAATTTCATGTGTCGTAGAATCCACGTAATATCGTAGAAGCGGATCACTATCTGAGATTTCCAAAAGGGCATCAAGCAACATTTCTCTCTGTTCAGGTTTACTCGGTTCAACAGTTGTTTGTAGTAGAGGGTGCGGATTTTCAATCTTTTTTCTCTGTGGCAATAGTTTTGTATCTCCAAGAACACTATTTAACTTCAAAAACTCATTTTGCAAAATAACAATTTCTCCAGAATAAGCTCTATCAATCTTACATAATTCACCATTTATTGAAGTATACATTTCTGTAATTTTTATTTTTTCCTTTTCCGATATTCTAACCGAATCTCGCAAATGCAGTACGCCACTATAAAGGCGTATATATGCAAGACGTTGTCTTTTTTTTGTATATTCAATTTTGAAAACAATTCCGCAAAGTTCAGACGGACCTCGATGTGTTGATGAATAAAATTTATTCGTAATAACTTCTATAAGGTTATCAATCCCTATATTACTTTTTGCACTTCCATGATAAAGAGGGAACAGAGAACAATTCTGAAATCTTATGCTTTCCTCTTGTTCGAGTTCCAATGCTTCTAATGATTTACCGGACATATATTTCTCTAAAAGGTCATCGTTTCCCTCTATTACCGTATCCCATTGTTCAGATTCGGTAAAGTTCGTCACACACATATTAGGATACAGTTCTACCTTCTGTTTGATTACAATTTCGGCAGAAAGTTTCTCTTTAATATCCTGATAAACCGTTGATAAATCAATTCCATTTTGGTCAATCTTATTGATAAAAAAGATTGTGGGAATCCCCATTTTCCTAAGTGCATGAAATAATATACGAGTTTGTGCTTGTACGCCATCTTTTGCAGAAATCAGTAGAATTGCCCCATCTAAAACTGATAATGAACGATATACTTCTGCTAAGAAATCCATATGTCCTGGCGTGTCTATGATGTTCACCTTCGTATTTTCCCACTGAAAAGAGGTTATTCCTGTCTGAATTGTAATTCCTCTCTGACGTTCTAAAAGCGTATTATCCGTCCTCGTTGTACCTTTGTCCACGCTTCCTAATTCTGTAATCGCTCCACTGTTATATAATAAGCTTTCTGTTAAGGTAGTTTTTCCTGCATCAACATGAGCTAAAACTCCAATATTAATAATTTTCATGTGATTTTCCTCCATTCAAAAACCCAAAAGGGCATAAAAATCCCAGTGATAAATACTTTTATCACTGGGATTTTTATGCATAACCATAGGTATACAAAGCATACAGATATTCTCTGGATACTTTAGAATCACATGATAAAGGTATTCTTAAACTGGGTACAAAAAACTAAGCCCTCCTAAAAAAGGACATCCAATTATTTGTTCCCACTATCAAATTGACAGTTTATTTAAGAATACCTTGCCGCATATTTATTAACTCCTTTTAAATAGTCACTTAAATTATAGCACGTAAGAGCATATTTGTAAAGGAATCTCCAATTTTTTATCAAAAAGAGTACATGATTACAAAGTATCTGTAATCATGTACCAATATTTGTTATTTTACAATCTTCCAATTACTCCCGTTCTTTTCAAGTACCAAATCAAATTGAGATACCTGCGTTGCTTTGGTCTGCTGGTCGATATACTCCACTGTCAGCGATACCGTGACTTGATTATCCTTACGATTGTGAATAGGATTTACCAGTTCTTGAAAGATGTACTCTTTTCCGATTGGTTTTAATATCCCGTCATTCACATAGTAGGAAAGTTCACTGGCTGTCGCTGTAGGATAGAGCTTGAAGAACGTCGTTAAAAACTCATTGATTTCATTGGTTGTAATGGAATCAACCGTCCCCTCACTTTCAATGGCTTTTGGTTTATAACTTGATTTCTTAGGTATGTTGGTAATGGTCGGATTCTTAACCAGTACCATATTTCCAGAACCATCTACATAGACACTCACTATATAAGCAGAGTGGACGGTCTTTGTATTTTCTCCCTCTGTAATGAGCTGGTCTACACTGTAGGTTACATTAAACTCATTGTCGCCAGTTGGCTCTACCGTCCATATCTGAAATCCTCTTACAGAAGACGATACAGGAATATCTTTGCGTACTGTATCAACATTGAGAGCTTGAAGTTCATCTGTCAGATAGCCTTTTAGACTTTCCATTCGATTATCAATGGACTTATCGGATTGCTCCCATGAATAGTAGACTTTCGCAAAGTTCTCTACAAAATTTTCTACATGATGAGTATCAACGTATTCCTTTTCTATGATAGTTGTTTCGTGAATAGTATGAGTATCTATAGCTGTAAAGTGCTTGAATATCGCAAAGCTGAAACTAAGCCCTAAAAGTACCCACAAGGCAATCACAACCTTTTTATGAGGATTGACCTTATAGTAGACACGAGGTTTCTTTTCCTTTGGTATCTGTTTTTCTTTATTCTGATTTTTTCTAAATTTCATCATTAAATCTTCCTTTCTCATTGTTTGATTCGTCCTGCTCCCACTAAATGCTGTTGCCAGTAGGGGCTTGTTAAGTCGGCATAACCGATTGGGTCGCCTGCATGAAACATACGGTTATTGCCAAGGTATATCCCAACATGAGTAATATAAGAGCCAGCGTTATAGGTAGAATGAAAGAAAACCAAATCGCCAGCTTGTGCTTCCGATAGTGGGATATGCTGGGTCACATCATATTGCTGTTGTGCGGTTCGTGGTAAGTTAATTCCAGCTTTTCCATACGTCCATTGTGTCAGTCCGCTACAATCAAAAGAAGTAGTCGGGGAAGCTCCACCGTAAACGTATCGCCAGCCCTCATATTTCAGTGCTTCGTCCATGATGGCTTGTACCGTATCATCATCAAACTCTGTTGTGACAAGATACTGCGTTACCAGTTGCACATAAAACATATTGCCATAGTTGTATCGCCAGCCCCCATTGATAGGTATGGCTATGGGATTGGGGTAAGACACTTTTTCGCCACCTGAATACTCTTTTGAGAAACTTTGAGCCAGTTCAAAGGTATATTTATTTCCACGATTAGCCACATACCCTAAGAAACCACCACCATAATTGTAGGACTGGATAACCGATTCTAAATCTACACTGAGCCTTTCGCTACTGGCTAATAATTCACTGAAATACTTCACACCTTGCTTAATGGATTCTTCTGTACTCAATGAATTAGGTGGAAGACCGAGGGATTCCGAGGACTGCATAACATCTTCCGCAGTACCGCCCGATTCCACCTGTATAATCGCAAGAAGTATGTTGACATATTCTTCAACGCCATATTCTTTGGCATATTTTTCTACCATAGGCTTATGAGCCAGCACTTCTGCGGAAACATTCACACCTCCATAATGAATATTGGAAATTCCGCTGTCCTGTTCATCTGAAAATAAAATGGCAACAAACAGAAGCAGTGAGAAGACCATCAAGAATAATCCAGAACCACCAATCACTAAAGTTTTCAACTTCATGGTTTCTTACCGACTTTCTTAATGGTGGCGGTTTTGATTGGTGGTCTACTTCTTGTATTTTGTAGTGGTACTCTTTGAACAGTAGACGGACGTTCTTTTGTGATTGGACGTTGTGAAGTTCTATCTGCTGTAGTGGTTGAAGTTGCTGGCTTTTGAACGGTTTTTTCTTGAACGGTATTGCCTTGGCGTTCCACTTTTGGACTTGAAAAATCGGACTTAACTGCTGGACGCTCTTGTTTGGCTTGTTGAGATTCCTTATATGAAGTCTGAATATTAGACTGTTTTGAGGTCTGTTCATCATGATATTGTTCTTGTCTTGTAGTCGGTCTTTCATGAACAGAAGAAGCAGGCTGTTTTTTCTGTTTGACCTGTTCCATTTCAGAGCGACGCTTCGCAATGGTTTTTCGCCTTTGTTCCTGCTGTTCCTTGCGTCCACTGGCTCTGTCCGCTTTGGTTTGAGAAATACTACTGGTTAAATCACGGACATTCTCTTTTACTTTGGATTTTCCTTGATATACTGCATATCTTGCATTGGTCGGCAAATCTTTAACCTGTTCTTTCAAACCACTAGCAGTGTCTACCATTCTGTCTTTGGTATCAGCTACTGTACCGATGGTTTGACCGATACGTTTTCCAAGTGTTGATTTTTCCTTTCCGTCTGGTCGGGAGTGATCTGCTTGTGTCCTTGCAGAACTCCCCGAACCCGACTGTCCTTTTTTACCTGTAACAATGGCAGACCCAGCCCCTAGAGTAGTCATGGAACGTCCAAGTTTCCGCTGTAGACGGTGCATGTGAGCGTGCATAAGCATACGAGGTTTTCTCATCACACGACTTCCCACACTTTGAGAATCGTTACTCTGTAGAGAAAACATACTCATTAAATCGCCCAGCTTGAAGTAGATTCCTGCAAAGGTCACAATCTGTAGAAAAGCAATCAAAAAGAACGGATAACCAGCCGATAAGGTATAGAGCATGGTTGAAATACTAAATGCTGTCGTAATAATCAATGTGATTCCAGCTCGTGTCAAAATGGTATTAAAGAGCTTTGTTATGGCTCGTTTTGACATACCATCAAATGATGGAATCATGCTTAAAATAAAGCTCACAGGCAGAAACATAGCATAGATGATAAAAAGTACCTGCGAGAAAATCATGATTCCTGTTAATAGGAATACAAATATGGAAATCCCAATATTGAAGACAAATAGGAAGAAGACTGTACCTAAACGGTTAATGGTCTTTGTAATGGTTAGATTGGTATTGCTTCTGTCTTCAATTTCTTCCGCAACAATTTTTTCTCTGTCTTCGCCATTGTTGGAATCTGGGCTGGTGGAGAGCAGGCTTTCCACACGGTCAATACCGATACTTTCAATGTCTGAACTGTTGTATTGAAGCAGTAGCCACGGTTGCTGAACCTGTATGGAAAACAGGCTATCTCTGATTAAGTCCACGCTGTCCTTGCCTTGACTATCGGAATGGGGCATGACAATCTTCGTGCCAAGTGATAAACTGGCATTACTGATGTCTGATGAAAAGTCATTGATTTTTTTAATGTAGTCGGGAGCGTAGGCAATAAAGGAAGCCGATAGGATAAACACCAGCACAAAATTCATAATGGCATGAATTGCCTTTGTGGTTTCTCTCTTTATCAGTCCCGTATAGGCAACATAAACCCCAAGAACCAAAATCAAGAGTAAGAGGAATCCAACATAGAAACCCTCTGTTGAAAATCCGTTTGCACTCACACCAGCTAAGGTCTGCATATTCTTACCAATGGAATCTGCTGTAGCGGAAATGAAGTCTAAGGAATAGGCTTCCTGTACTAAGTAACCTGTCGCATTGGAAACATACAAACTGATTGTCCAAATAAAATTGGTAATGGCATATAGTCCATACATGACCTGTTTTCCAATCCCGTCCGACCAGTTCCACGGAAGCCAGCCCCAGCTATTATCCACATAAAAATCCAGTTGATAGTTTTCAAGTGGGTATCGGCTGTATTCATTTGCCACATTGACCGTATCATCTACCAAGCCCGCAGCTTGAACCACCGTTCCCAGCATGGCTAAAAGAAAAATGGCAATCACAAGTGTGAAAGCCACTGTCATTGCCACTTTACCTAGACGTTTCAGCGTCCAGTTTGATTTTATTCTGTTTACTATTGATGGTTTCACATTTACACCTCTTTTCGCACAGGTGGTCTGGTATCAAAGGCATGGAGCAGTTCTTCAAATACAGGGTGGAACTGTATCACACCGACACGACCATATAAATCACTGATAAGGCATTGCCCGTTTTCCAAATCACGCAATCGCTTCTGATTGTTTTCGTCCTCTGGGTCTACACCAAAAAAGGCTAAGGTCTTTTTAATCTCGTTAAGGTCAGTGGAACGAAATGCAAATTTTAAGCCGAGGTTATTTTTCAGTTTTTCATCTAAGAGGTCGTCTGTATTTTGGGTCACGAAATATACCCCAGCGTTCATAGCACGACCAGCCCGAACCAGCTTCATAGATAGTGTTTTTCCTTGTGCTACCTGTAAAAAGCTCCATGCTTCGTCTAAATCTACAATCTTGAAAATGCTTCGGTCTGTATGGATAAAGTCTAAAGCAAAGGTACTAATGACAATCAGCATAGCAACGGATAAAAGCTCCATAGTGGTATATTCCTCAAAGGAAGTTTCCTTGTCGGGAAGTACCAAGTCCGCAACCTGTATAATGTTCAGTTGTTTTTCTAAGCTGATAGACTGCTCCACATAACCATTACTGAATAATAAATGTGCAAAGTCATAGTCTGTAAAACTTTCGATATGGTCGGCTATACTGGTACTTAGTGGCGTATTCTCAACCCGTAATTCCTCAATCACTTTCATCAACCCTCGTACTTCACTATTGGTTACTGCACGAATGGCTTTTCTAAGGATTGGGAAGCGTTCCCCATCACGAGAGGAAATCCCCGTAAGGAATGTCAGAATATCAATAGCCAGTGATTCAGAATCTTTGGGATTTTTCATAATCACATAAGGGTCAAGTAAGCCTTTGTTTTTCTCATCAGAAGTCAGAGTGACGATATTGATTTCATGGGAAATCTCTGGCAAGGTTTCTTTCCATCTGCCACGTTCTGCTTTTGGGTCTACAATCACTGCTTGTGCCCCATAAAGCACCGCATAATAGACGATAAGGTTATTCGCAAAGGATTTACCACCACCCAGCGAACCAACAAAAGCCGACGCTAACGCATTGGTTACTGAACCCTTAACCCCTTGACTGGCAAGAGCAGGTTTCAGATAGACATTGCGTCCAGTATCTAAGCTGTAGCCAACATAAATCCCCTCATTTTCCCCCAGCATTTGAGTAGCACCAAAACCTAAACCAGCGAGGAAATCAGAGGTCACGTATTGAATATAATCATTCATATAACGCTTGCTGGCAGGTAAAAATTCTTCATGTAAGCCGAGCATATCCCCAAATGGTCGTACCAGTTTTACGCTTAAATCGTCATAAAAATCTTTCACTTCATTACAACGACGTTTGAGTTCGTCAAGATCATTTGCTGATACCCTTACCACATAAGACAGCTTGTACATAGATTCCTTGCTTTGGTCTAAATTGGTTTCCAGCTCATTCACACTTTCCAGAGCTTCCGCCACATTGGAGCTGGTTTCATTATCACTTTGCCAAGCGTGGTTATCCAAGTCTTTCAGTTCTTTCTTTTTATTGCGGACAGTAGATAGGGCTTTACGATTCGCTACAATTTCCACATTCATTGACGTATCAATCGGGAATGTAAATTGCTGTTGCTGGTAGTAGAAGATTTCAGAGGACGGGAAGTCCAGTTCTCCGACAATGCTGTTAATGGTAAAGTAAGCTACATAGACGGTTTCATCTTCCTGCTGGATTTTCAAATATCGCTGTTTTTCTTCCACCAAACAGCGAGTAGGCTTAATCAAGTCATAGTATTTAATCAGCGTTTCATTATCCAGCTTTTTCTTTGATAGATGGTACTCATACTCTTCATAGGCAGTGCCTGTCTGTCCGTAAAGGTGTTCAATCAGATAGCCGAAGTCGTCCTTATCTAACCTGCGGATTTTGAAACGACGAGAGATTTTATTTTCTAAGAGCTTTTCCATCTTCTGAAAACGCAGGATTTCATCATTACTCATACTAACAAAATCGCCCATCAGCTTATGGTTCACATCATAGACAAAATCAGACAAAGCATTTTTTGCTTCAACGGTAAGACTTTTCATAGAAAACTCCTGATCGTTGAGAAGCAACTTAAAGCCGATAAAGAAACGGTAGTTCACTTGATTTTCGCCAATCATGGATATTAAAGCGTCTGTCTGTTGGTCGATTTTGTCATAGGCAACCGCTTTGAGCTTGCCAGTGACTTCATTTTTGGAACGCTCTTGTGCAGAACGTATGCTGGATTCTGTACTGATTTGTAAAGCATGAATTTTGCCATCACGATTTTGTGCGATAAGCTGTCTGAAAGAATCATGCACTTGTATTTTCTGTTCTGGACTTAGAAATGAGTAATTGTAAGGAACAAGCTCATAGTAAGCATAACATTCCCCGTCTTTATTCCAGACGAGATTGTTTTCAATGTATTTAATTGGATATGCCATAAAATTCACTCCTAACTGCTGTAATGGCTTCTTGTGGCTGGTTTCTGCCAAGCGTTACTTTTTTTCCTGCATAGGTCAGCTTTGGTCGCAGTGCATAAGCAATGACAGACTTCAAAAATCCATAAGGCTTTTTACCATCAAAAGTTTTTGTAGACATAAACCATGTGAAAGCCACAGGAATCCCAAAGTATTTGAGAAATGCTCCCTCTATCATGGAAAGAGGGGGCAAGTTGCCAAGTATCATCACTGCAAAGAGTGACACGACAAACCATGTCATTTGCGTAAAGGTTATGGGAAACGGAAGTCTAAAATCATTGATAGAATACAGTACCTTTTCCACAGACCAGATACTGGTATAGCTTCGTATTTTCTTCATGTAATCAATCCTTTCATAAAAAATAGGGGTAGCTGATTGAGCCACCCCGTAAAATAGAAAATCTGCCAGTAGTAATGTACCGACAGATTTAATAGACGATTTCAAAAATCCCATGATTGGTTGAGATAAACGTTCCTGAAAGGTCTAAATCCCGACCATAGGCTTGATAATCAATATAGTTTTGAAGACTAGCTGGTACTTCGCCTAAAGCACCCGTTTCTTCAATGTAGTAGCGTGCCACGTCATACATATCATCACAATCGGAATGAATGATAATATCCTCTTGATGTTCGCTTAGTTCTTCAATGCTTGAAAAATGAGTGAGCAGAGCAGATAGCTCCGATTGTAATTCTTCGGGTAATTCCGATACCATTTCCCATAGTCGATTGAGTTCGCCAATGGAAGTGTATTCGTCAACCGTAAAGGGTAACTCGTAGTCATGAATGGCGTATTCCTCATATTCATCATTCAAGCCGATTTTCTCTTTGACTTCCTCAAAGTCAATGGGAAAGGTAAACCACGCACCGACCAATTCGCCCTCATTGTATTTGCCTAAATTCGCAATATAGACTTGCATATCGTCCATATATTCACGTCCTTTCTTTGTAGAGATTCAAAAATCCCTACCGCACTTCGTTTGGTGTACCATTCCTTTGCGGAACATAAGAAAACCACTTATATTCCACAAAAGAACGGTTTTATTTAAGCACCAATAATGCGATTGAATAGCTCTAGTAAAATGTCTTTTACTCCAGCAGCGTTGAAGACTAAGCCAACCGCAATAATCGCAATAATTAAAAAGCCAATCAGTTTGCTAAACTCACGCTTGAAGCCAAGATACAAGCCAATCACAACGATTGCTAAAAGCACCAGTGATTGAGCGTTTGATAGAAACCAGTTATAAAGGTTTTGTCCAAAATTCATAAAAATGTTCTCCTCTCTATATTCAATGAATTTGTATTTGAGTTATTTTTTTGTTGTTATCACGTCCTGTTCTTTTACTGACTGTTGCTTCAAAATCTGCTTGTGTCGGTCTGTCAGTTTCGCATGGTCGAGAATGTCTTTTACAACCTGCGTCTGGTTGATTTCATCAAGTTTAATCGCAACCTTTAAGGTCGGGGCAACTTGATGAGATAGCCAGTTCAGCGTCCTTTGGAAGGAGTAAGGCTCTGGTTTTGTGGTTAGTTTTAATCGTTCACGATTGTTCCCAATAAACCAAGCCCATTCTTCATTCAGTTTCCAATCAGAACGAGGTTTGGAATCGTCTTTATCTACAAAACGGATATACCGATTGATAATTTTAAAGGCGGTATGCTCTGGATTGTCATAGACGAGTAAATCACGGACTGCATAATAGGCACGCTCATTTTTCAATCGAATCTCAAAACGGTTTTTTACTTCTGCGTCTTCAATGGGAATATCATTTTTCTTGTACTGCTCGTAGTCCTTTTCATAGATACAGAAATAAACTTCACTTTGTAATGAACCGATATAGAGGGTGTTTCCCATACATTCCTTTTCCTCTTTGCGTACCAGTTCGCCACTGCGATAGCTTTTAAAACTGCGGAAGACGGAGATACATTCTTCCTGTTGGCACTTTTCAGTGAGTACAGGGATATTCAAAATCCCTGTCTTATCGTTAATGGCAAGGTCAAGGCGTTTCATCACACCGCCAGCCACCAAAACGTCCATAAAGAACTCATACCAGCTTCTTTGTTGTGCCAGAAGATAGCTTTCAAATTGTCTGCACCCACGACCTTTCAATTCCACCAGAACTCCTTTGTCCAGTTCATGGGAGCAAAGGACGAATATGTCGCCTAAAGCATAATGCTCTGAATAAGAATAGAAACCATAGTCCTCATGAAGAAAATAGGACAGTTTCAGTTGTAAGATGTTTTCGACCACCTGCTGTACGTCTGTTGTCGGAAAGCGAATCCTTACATAATCAAACAGCATTTCAAGGGGAGCGTCGGGATTGAAGCGTTCCAGAGCTTCCCAAAGGGACTGCTGTAAATCCTCTGATGGCTTGACTTTTCCTGTTTCAATATCGCTTAGATACTGCCTTGTAATACCAGTCGCAACAGCTAAACGGTTTTGAGATAGTCCATAAGCCAAGCGTTTTTCTTTTAAATGCTGTAACCAAGTTTGTTCATTCAGTAAAAATCCCTCCAATCAAAAAGGCGTATGTCAACTTTTAAAGCCCATTTGACATACGCTGAAATTTTGTAAATCCCTTGTAACCAAAGGATTTTCTAATGTTTTTTTGACTGTTTCCTGTCGATTTGTACCCCCCTGTTAGATACGGGGGGTTAAGTGCTGGCGTGGCTATTGCCACACCAGCCAGCAAGATCAGTCCACACCTGCGACTTCCGCTTCGCACGTCGCCTGCGTGGACTGTCTGCTGTTGGATAACTTTTTAATTTCCTCCAAGAAATCATATCCTTTTGGTACAAGGGGAGTATAAAACTCTGATATGACACTTGTTCCTACATCAACATAGCCACGACCTTTGATTCGCTTTAAGAAGAAATCCTTTTGTACGTCACTGCCAAACATCATGCCATAGCCCATTTCAGACATACGACCTAAAGCCACTCTGAAATTAAACTGATCACGGATTCCGTCGCCTAAATATTTTGCGTCTGGACGTTGACAAGCCAGTATTAGAAAGAAGCCAGCTTGACGACCTAACATGACAATCTGTTTCAGCTTATTCATAACTGCGGTGTTTTCTTTTGTTCCCAGCATTTCCATGAAAGCGACGTATTCATCAAAGATTAAGAAGTGTGCCGGGAGACCTAAGTAAGCATAATTTTTGCCAGTCTTATAGTTCTTCATCTGCTTCATTTCCTCACTACGTTTCATCATTTCTTCATAGAATGTTTCAATGCAAGAAAGCAAGTCTTCTTTTCTATAGTAGACATTTGCCATCACAGAACCTAAGTCCGCAAGGTCAGCATTTTTCGGGTCAAGAATATACAGTTTTGAATCTGTATGAAGCAAGGCTTCAATCAGTGTCAGTATAAAGTAAGTTTTACCGCCACCTGTACCACCAGCAATCAACATATGAGGGAGCTTATCATATTCCCACCATACGTTTTTCATTAAGCGAAGTTTACCATCTTTAGCTTCTACTTCATCAATAGAAATACGACTGGCTATGGTGTCATAGAGCAAAGTATATTCCACATAGGAATCCTTTAACTCTTTATCCGTCAGCTCACAGTACAAGCCACTCTCTAATTTCTTTTCCAAGTGTAAGAGTTGGTCTTGATATTTTCCCAGCGTGATTTCCACCCGTATCTGTATCAAGCCATTTTTAAGTCGATAATACATTTTAGGGAAGTAGGTTATCTTTTCCTTTGTACGACCAGCACTATCTTTAAAGAAACCCTCTGTTTTGACCTGTTCAGATTCATACCACTTGTTTTCAAGTATCATCTTTGCCAGTTTTTGACGGTGGTAAAGTTGTTTAACCGTATCATAGCGAACCCGTTTGAATACAAACGCTACCAGCAAGCAGATAAGAATTGCGACACTGAAACTGATAATTAAATAGGGAATGTCAATCTTATCTGCTTGTGATAGGTTAAAATCCTGCCAGTTGATCTGCTGGATTGTCTTCACATGAAACAGTCCGACAACCAGCAGGAAAACAGGCAGGAGTGACGCTATCGTAAAATGAAAGACTAAATCTTTACCAGATGGGCGAATCCTTTTACCACGCTGTTTCATGCGAAAAAGTCTCCTTTCTACCTAGCGACTATTTGTCTTGTGTCGGTTCTTTCTTTGCTTGTGGTTGAGCTTTGAATGAACTAGAATCCTTTGTCAGCACAATATCGTCTGCCTTGATATACCAGTCAACATCTGCTCCTTGATAGGTGGCAGTAGCAACGGTGTCCGCAATGGGATTGATAAGTTCCACCCGTGCGTTATAATCAAACTCTTTCAAAGGCACGCTGGCAGGAATACTTACTTGAATCATGCGTCCTTGTCCTTTGGATTTTAAGTCATAGGTACGTTCCTTGATTTCATCTGAAACCGACCCGTCTTCATTTTGGATTCTCACTTCACGACGTAGAGCAGAGAATTTCAATTCTCCAAAAGTCGTGTCTTTATCTAATACAATGCCATTTGCTAATCTCATCATTTTTCCTCTCTTTCTTTATTCTTTTATCATGTCGTCAGCATGTAAAAGGTAATTTGTAAAACCACGAGTGCCGATTTTGTAGCCCTCTGCGGTAATACGTGGATTGACTAACTTCACACGTTCCTCAAAGCCGAAATGTTTTTCGCCAGCTTCAGCAGGAAGCACCACCACAATATCATCTGCTCTTTGAACATCAGAATAGAGATTATAGCTTCTTGATAAGACAGTTAGCCGTCCGTTGATTCTTCGCTGAACGACTTTATCCTCGCCAGCAAATTCTAAATTGCCGAATGTTTTTTCCATGTTGGGAATCACAAATTTAAGTTCCATATTTTTACCTATCCTTTCTTTTTTATTGGCTGAATGAATGTTTGATGGTCTTAAAGAGTGGGGAACGACCTTTTGATTCTTGATTTTTTGTTTTCATAAGTTCACTTCCTTTCAAAATCGGGTAAAAAAATAGACACCTCATTTTTTGAAGTGTCTACCTATTAAATATTCAAATTTTATTGGAAGTATCTTTATATCTTCACTTTTCAAGGATAAATCGTCGTATCAAAGCTCATTCATAAGTAGTAAATTAGTAGTAAATTGAGTGGTTTTGACCTTGATAAAGTGTGATAAGTCCAGTTTTTATGCGGATAACTAGATTTTTATGCTATTTTTAGATATAAAAAAAGTGAAAGCTCAAGCCTCCACTTTTTTTGATTAATCTACGTTAACATATTCTTTTGAAAGTTCAAGAACTTCTTCCATTGTTGAACATTCAGTAAGCGCACGATTAGCGTATTCTTCCATTTTAGCTGTGTCAAGTTTCTTCATCAAGCTACGTGTACGAAGTACTGAAGTAGCTGACATTGAGAACTCATCCAAGCCCATTCCGACAAGAAGTGGAACAGCAGTTTGGTCACCGGCCATTTCACCACACATACCAGCCCATTTACCTTCAGCGTGAGCCGCTTTGATAACATTGTTAATCAAACGAAGGATTGATGGGTTATATGGTTGGTAAAGGTATGACACTTGTTCGTTCATACGGTCAGCAGCCATAGTGTATTGGATAAGGTCGTTCGTACCAATTGAGAAGAAATCAACTTCCTTAGCAAATTGATCAGCAAGCATTGCTGCAGCTGGGATTTCAATCATGATACCTACTTCGATGTCGTCTGCAACGGCAACACCTTCAGCAACCAATTTAGCTTTTTCTTCTTCAAGAATACCTTTAGCAGTACGGAATTCAGTCAACAAAGCAACCATTGGGAACATAATACGCAATTTACCGTGAACAGAAGCACGAAGCAAGGCACGTAATTGAGTACGGAACATTTGGTTACCAGTTTCAGAGATAGAAATACGTAATGCACGGTAACCCAAGAATGGATTCATTTCTTTAGGAAGGTCAAAGTAAGGAAGTTCTTTATCCCCACCGATATCCATTGTACGAACAACAACAGGTTTACCATTCATACCTTCAAGAACTGCTTTGTATGCTTCATATTGGTCTTCTTCAGTTGGGAAGTCTTGAGAATCCATATACAAGAATTCTGTACGATAAAGACCAACTGCTTCTGCACCATTATCGTTAACACCTTCAACATCTTTAGGTGTACCGATGTTTGCAGCTAACTCGAAGTGTTTTCCATCAGCAGTAACTGTTTGAGCATCTTTAAGTTGAGCCCACTCTGCCTTTTGTTTAGCGTAAGCTTCACCAGCTGCTTTAAACTCAGCAATTTGTTCTTCAGTTGGATTAATAACAACTTCACCAGTAATACCTGAAACAGCTAAAATGTCACCATCTTTAACAAGTTCAGTGATGTTATTTGTACCGAGAACGGCTGCAATTTCAAGTGTACGAGCCATGATTGCAGAGTGACTAGTACGTCCACCGATATTAGTAACAAAAGCTTTTACGTACTTTTTGTTCAACTGAGCTGTATCAGATGGTGTCAAATCATGAGCAACAACGATTGATTCTTCATCGATTGTTGCTGGGTTTGGCAATTTCTTACCAAGCAAGTTTGCAAGCACACGTTTAGTAACGTCACGAATATCCGCTGCACGTTCTTGCATGTATGGGTTATCTTCCATACCTTCAAAGATCGCGATAAACATGTTAGTTACTTCTGTCAAAGCAGCTTCGGCATTAACTTGTTTAGCACGGATAGTTTCTTTGATTTGACCAGTCATTTCTGGGTCAGCAAGAACCATCAAATGAGCATCAAAAACGGCTGCCGCTTCTTCACCAAGGCTTTCAACTGCTTTTTCACGGATAACAGAAAGCTCGTCTTGCGACGCCGCTAGAGCAGCATCTAGACGAGCCTCTTCTGCACTTGTATCTTCAACTGTAACAGTTTCAAATGACAAGTCCGGTTGAACAAGCAGATATGCCTTAGCAACTGCAACACCATCAGATGCCGCGATTCCTTTAAGCACTTCTGTCATATTTTTATGCCAATCCTTCTTTTGTCATTGTTTCTGCGATTGCTGCGATTGCGTCATCAGCATCAGCACCTTCTGCAGAGATAGTTACGTCAGCACCTTGACCAACACCAAGGCTCATAACACCCATGATAGATTTAAGGTTAACTGCTTTACCTTTGTAGTCAAGAGTGATATCTGAAGCAAATTTGCTAGCTGTTTGAACAAGCAAAGTAGCTGGACGTGCGTGGATACCTGTTTCTGCAACAATGTGGAAATCTTTAGAAGCCATAATGGACTCTCCTTCTTAATTTGGAATATTTGAGTTATCAATGATAACCCTTACAATTTAGAATTATAACATAGCTGTTTGATATTATCAAGGTTAAAACGCACTTTCTACAAGTTTTTCAAAAGCTTGTCTCTCATTTTACTGGTCATTTTCATTTTTCAAAACATAAGCAAATACTAGTCTCTAGTTATTTACAACATTTTCAGAAAATTTCTTTCATGGTGTTTTCAATCGTTAATTTTCATTTTCGAGCAAAAACAATCACATAATTGAAAGAATTTGATTGCTAAAAGCACTCGTTGAATATGCTTGTTTCCCAAATGCTAAGTCAGCTGTAAAGATATTAGCTTTAAATGTCTTCTCAATAGCACTTGTAATCAGTTGAGCTGCCTCAGTCCAACCAATATAGTCTAGAAGCATGCAGCCAGATAATAGAACTGAGCAAGGATTAGCCTTATCTTGATCCGCAATATCCGGAGCTGTTCCATGTGTTGCTTCAAAAATTGCATGACCTGTTTGATAATTAATGTTAGCTCCAGGGGAGATGCCTATACCACCAACTTGTGCAGCCAAGGCATCACTGGCATAATCACCATTCAAGTTAGTTAAGGCAACAACATCAAATTTTTCTGGATTCAAAAGAATCTGTTGGAGAAAGTTATCCGCGATTATATCATTAATCTCTAAACGACCAGCCAGCAATTCTTCTTTATAGTCTTCCTGAGCCACTTCATAACCCCATTTACGGAAGCCACCTTCTGTGAATTTTTGAATATTTCCTTTATGAACCAATGTCACTTTCTTTAGATTGTTTTTGAGAGCATAGTCGATAGCCGAGCGAATGAGACGTTTACTTCCTTCTATTGAAATTGGCTTGATTCCGATACTACTTGATTCTGGGAAGCGAATTTTACTAACACTCATCTCTGTCTGGAGAAACTCAATCACGCGCTTGACATCTGCCGTTCCTGCTTCCCATTCAATCCCCGCATAAATATCTTCGGTATTTTCACGGAAGATAGTAATATTTGTTTTTTCTGGTTCCTTAAGTGGACTTGCTACTCCGTCAAAGTAACGAACAGGTCTAACACAAGCGTAGAGATCAAGTTCTTGACGTAAAGCTACATTTAAAGAACGAATACCACCACCTACTGGCGTCTCAAGCGGTCCCTTAATAGCTACTAAACTTTCTCGAATAGCCTCCAAAGTCTCTTTCGGCAACCATTCACCAGTTTTGTCATAAGCCTTTTTACCGGCTAGAAGCTCTTGCCACTCAATATGACGCTCTCCTTTATAGGCTACTTCTACTGCTTTGTCAAAGATTGCTTGGGCATTCTTCCAGATATCATGTCCAACACCATCCCCTTCAATAAAAGGGATAATTGGACGATCAGAAACTTGAAGCTGTCCATTTGTCATTACGATTTTTTCTGCCATATAGCTTTCCTCCCTAGCGTTTTTCTAAAGGAATATACGTCATATTTTCTTGTCCGATGTACTGCGAGCGTGGACGAATCAATTTATTATTTTTTTGTTGCTCTTGAATATGAGCAATCCAGCCGGCAACACGACTCATAGCAAAGATAAGTGTGAAGATATCGCTGTCAATTCCTAGAGTATGGTATACGGTGGCTGAATAGAAGTCTACATTGGGAATTAATCCCTTCTTTTCTTTCATGAATTCTTCAATTTCTTGAGACATGTTAAAGAATTCTTCGTTGTCGGTACCTTCTGTCAACTTTTTAGCCATATCTCTTAAGAAAATTTCACGAGGATCCTGTTTCTTGTATACACGGTGTCCAAATCCCATAATTTTCTCTTTAGAGTCAAGCTTTTCCTGCAAGTAAGCATTAACATCACCGGATTCACGGATTTCTTTAAGCATATCAAAGACACGTTCATTAGCACCACCATGCAGGGGACCTTTTAGAGCACCAATAGCTGTTGTGACACAAGAATAGATATCTGTCAGGGTTGAAGCACAAACCCGCGCCGCAAAAGTTGAGGCATTCAACTCATGATCAGCATGAAGAATTAAAGCCTTATTCATAGCTTCAATTTCAATTTCAGAAGGTTCTACACCATTCAGCATGTAGAGAAAATTAGCCGCAAACCCTAAATCTTCTCTTGGTTTGAGGGGCATTTTACCAGTACGTAGGCGTGCAAAAGTCGTAATAATTGTAGGCAATTTAGCCATCAATTCAATACTTTGCTGATAAATTGCCTCCATGGATCTTTCCTCGGCATCCACATTATAAACTCCAAGAAGGGAGACTGTTGAACGTAAAACACTCATTGGGTGCAAGTGTGGCCGAGATTGGATAAGAATGCATTGCTCTACAGCATCAGAAATATCATAGTTCTTACGCAACTCAGCTTCAAAATACTTGAGTTCCATTTGCGTAGGAAGATGACCATTCCACAAGAGATAAATCACTTCTTCAAAAGACGCTTTATTAACCATAAACTCGGAAATATCATATCCCGAATACGATAAATGATCATCAATAATAGATGAAATCCTAGTATTACAGGCAATCATATCCTTAAGTCCATTAATTTCAACTGTTGTCATATTAGGCTCCCTTCAATTTTTTTCTTACAACCATTGGCAAGATACCACCATTTTTATAGTAGCGAATATCAGCATCAGCATCAAAGCGTACCAAGGCTTTAAAGGTTTTGGTTTGTTCAGGTGTTGAAGCTGTAACAGTGATAACATCATGAACACCAGGATTTTCTGAAAGGTCAAAGCTAAAGGTCTCATGTCCTGTCAATCCAAGACTTTCAGCATTTTCCCCTTCCATAAATTGTACTGGTAAAATCCCCATCATAACTAGATTTGAACGGTGAATACGCTCAAAACTCTCAGCAAGCACTGCTTTTACACCAAGGAGATTTGCACCTTTAGCCGCCCAGTCACGACTAGAGCCCATACCATAATCCTTACCGGCAATTACAAGCGTATCTTGATTAGCTTCTTTATATTTCATAGCAGCATCATATATAGGTAAAATGTCGCCATCATATTTAGTATATCCACCAATTTTTCCATCTGCTAGCTCATTCTTGATACGAATATTAGCAAAGGTTCCTCGCATCATGACTTCGTGATTTCCACGACGGCTACCATAAGAATTAAATTCTTGATAATCAACACCATTCTCAGTCAAATAACGAGCTGCTGGACTATTTCTAGCAATATTACCTGCTGGAGAAATATGGTCTGTTGTTACCGTATCTCCGAATTTAGCCAAAACCTTCAAATCTTTCAATGGTTTAATCCTCAAATCATCTCCTAAAGCATCAAAGTAAGGTGGATTTTGAATATAGGTAGAGTTTTGATTCCATTTATAATTTTGACTTTGTTCAGTAGGAATGGCATTCCACTTCTCACTATCAGAAAAGACACTGGCATATTCATCTTGGAAGAGTTGACGGGTGACATATTTATCAACATAAGTCTCAATTTCTTCACGAGATGGCATAATCTCCTCTAAATAAACAGCTTGACCATTGTCGTCAAAACCTAAAGGTTCAGTTGTCAAATCAATATTCGTGTTACCAGCTAAGGCATAAGCAACAACTAATGGTGGGCTAGCCAAGAAATTCGCTTTAACAAGCGGATTAATACGCCCTTCAAAATTACGATTTCCTGACAAAACAGCACTCGCTAATAAATCAGTGTCCACAATAGCCTTAGCCACTTCTGGACGTAAATCTCCTGAGTTCCCAATACAGGTTGTGCAACCGTAACCTACTAAGTTAAAGCCAAGCTTATCTAGATAGGTTTGCAAGCCTGAAGCTTTGAGATAACCAGTAACAACCTTAGAACCTGGTGCCAAAGATGTCTTCACTGTTGGAGATACTTTTAATCCTTTCTCAACTGCTTTTTTAGCTAAAAGACCGGCTGCCATAAGAACGTAAGGGTTTGAAGTATTGGTACATGATGTAATCGCTGCAATGGCCACATGACCCGTTTGAATTGTTTCTGAATGATCCTCAAAGTCGACTGTTGCAGTTTTTTCTAACTCTTCCTTATCTAAACCAAAGCCACGTACCCCTGCTTCTCGTACCACTGCATCCTGAAATTCTTGCTTAGCATCGGATAAGAGAATCAAATCCTGTGGACGTTTAGGACCTGAGATCGAAGGTTTAATGGTTGACAAATCAATTTCAACAATCTTAGTATACTTGGCTTCTTTACTTGGATCATAGAAAAGATGATTGGCTTTCGTATAGGCTTCAGTGACTTGGATATGTTCCTCATCACGGTTAGTTAAACGCATGTAGTTAAGAGTCTCATCATCAATAGGAAAATAACCACAAGTTGCACCATATTCTGGTGCCATATTAGCGACTGTAGCACGGTCAGCTAGAGATAAACTCTTCAAGCCAGGTCCAAAGTACTCAACAAATTTACCAACCACATTTTCAGAACGAAGCACCTGAGTAATCTTGAGAGCCAAATCTGTTGCCGTTGCAATTTTAGGCAACTCTCCTGTCAGATGTACGCCAATAACCTCTGGAATTGGGAAATAAGATGCTTCACCTAGCATAGCTGCTTCAGCTTCAATACCGCCAACACCCCAACCAAGAACGCCAATACCATTAATCATAGTCGTGTGACTATCTGTACCAAACATAGAATCAGGATAGAGTAACCCATCTTTTTCAATAATGACATCACTCAGAAATTCAATATTAACCTGGTGAATAATACCTGTTGCTGGTGGAACCGCACGGTAATTTTCAAAAGACTGTTCGGCCCACTTAAGAAATTCATAACGCTCGTTATTACGTTTAAACTCTAGATTGATATTATCTTCAAGAGCAGTATCACATCCGTATGAGTCCACTTGGACAGAGTGGTCAATGACCAAATCTACTGGAATCTCAGGGTTAATAAATTCGGCTTTACCACCACTAGCCACTATAGCATCACGCATTGAAGCTAAATCAACAACAACAGGAACTCCTGTAAAATCTTGTAAGATAACACGACTTGGTTTAAAAGGTACTTCGGAAATTGTTGGAAAATTCGGAAATTTCATTAGATCAGAAATGTGAGATTCCTTAACATCGACGCCATCTTTTTTTCGGAGGAGACTTTCAAGTAGTATTCGAATGGTATAAGGTAGTTCTCCGACCTTAATATCATGAGATTTTGCTGCTTTTTCGAGATCATAGAAAGAGAATGTCTTACCATTTACAGTAAGATTTGAACAGTATTCTTGCATACTTGAACCTCCATTAGTTAAAAATTTTCTCTATTCTACACTGTTTTTTTTGAAAAAACAAATAGAATCGGCATTTTTATGTCATATTATATTACATCCATAGTTAGGTGTTTCTTTTTTAGTCAATTCCATAAACAAATCCTATTTAATTTAGGAAACTAAAAAAGCCTTTAAAACACAAGATATAGGGTTGTGTTTTAATACTAAACACAAAATATTGTATTTTGTCGATTCAAGCTCTTGATTTTTCCCAATATTTTGGGTATTCTATTAGAGTTAAAAAGTGGCTCTTGGCTACTTAAAATCTTTTTATAAAGGAGTATTTGCAATGGCAAAGATTACATTGTTTTCTAAAAACAACTGCATGCAGTGCAAAATGACTAAAAAATTCTTGGAAAAGGAAGGTGCTGATTTCGAAGAAATCAACATTGATGAACAGCCAGAAAAAATCGATTACGTTAAAAGCCTCGGTTTCACTGCTGCTCCAGTTATTGAAGCCGGCGATATCGTCTTTTCAGGTTTTCAACCGACTAAACTTAAAGAAATCCTTTAATTATCAAGTTTTTATATAGAAAGGAACTTGTTTGCTTAGTTTAATATGTTAACTTTAACCTTTAAACTAAGCTTGGTATCTGTATTATGTCTTTAAAAAATCTTGGCGATGTTTCTTACTTCCGCCTCAACAACGAAATTAATCGTCCTGTAAACGGTCAAATTCCTTTACATAAGGATAAAGAAGCGCTTCGTGCCTTCTTCCTTGAAAATGTTAAGCCAAATTCAATGGTATTCAACAGCATCACAGATAAAATTAATTATTTGATTGAGAACGATTATATTGAGTCTGAATTCATCGGTAAATACGAACCTGCTTTCATCGAAAAATTGTCTGCAGACATTCATTCTCAAAAATTCCGCTTCCAATCTTTCATGGCAGCCTACAAGTTCTACCAACAATATGCCCTCAAAACAAACGATGGCGAGTCTTACCTTGAAAGTATTGAAGATCGTGTTCTTTTCAATTCGCTTTACTTCGCTGATGGTGATGAAAACCTGGCTAGTGACCTTGCTAACGAAATGATTCACCAACGTTATCAACCTGCTACTCCTTCATTTTTAAATGCTGGACGCAGTCGTCGAGGAGAACTCGTCTCATGTTTCCTTATTCAAGTAACAGACGACATGAATTCCATCGGTCGTTCTATTAACTCAGCTCTCCAATTATCACGTATTGGTGGAGGGGTGGGTATTAGCCTATCTAACCTACGTGAAGCTGGTGCTCCTATCAAGGGATATGCTGGTGCTGCTTCTGGAGTTGTCCCAGTTATGAAGCTTTTTGAAGACAGTTTCTCTTACTCAAACCAACTTGGTCAACGCCAAGGTGCTGGTGTTGTTTATCTGGATGTTTTCCACCCAGATATCCTTGCCTTCCTTTCAACTAAGAAAGAGAATGCTGATGAGAAGGTACGTGTTAAGACACTATCACTTGGTGTTACAGTTCCAGATAAGTTCTATGAGTTGGCACGTAATAATGAAGACATGTACCTCTTCAGCCCTTACTCAGTCGAAAAAGAGTATGGTAAACCATATAACTACATTGATATTACAGCTATGTATGATGAATTGGTTGCCAATCCAAATATCACAAAAACCAAGATTAATGCGCGTGAGTTAGAAACTGAAATTTCTAAACTCCAACAAGAATCAGGTTATCCATATATCGTCAATGTTGATACAGCCAATCGACACAATCCAATTGATGGTAAGATTGTCATGTCCAACCTCTGTTCTGAAATTCTCCAAGTTCAAACACCAAGTGAACTTAACGATGCTCAAGAATTTGTTAAACTCGGTACAGATATCTCATGTAACCTTGGATCTACTAATATCCTGAACATGATGACTTCACCTGACTTTGGTCGTTCCATTAAGGCTATGACACGTGCTCTTACCTTTGTTACAGATAGCTCAAGTATTGATGCTGTACCGTCTATCAAAAATGGTAACCAACAAGCTCATACTTTTGGTTTGGGAGCTATGGGGCTTCACTCTTACCTTGCTAAACACCATATCGAGTATGGTAGCCCCGAATCTGTTGAATTCACTAATATCTACTTCATGCTTATGAACTACTGGACTTTAGTTGAATCTAACAATATCGCCCGTGAACGTCACGAAACCTTTGTCGGTTTTGAAAAATCTAAATATGCTGATGGTTCATACTTTGATAAATACGTTACAGGCCAGTATGTTCCTAAATCTGATCGTATCAAAGAACTTTTCGATGGCCACTTCATCCCACAAGCCAAAGATTGGGAAGAACTACGTGAACTCGTTAAGAAAGATGGACTCTACCATCAAAACCGTTTGGCTGTTGCGCCAAATGGCTCAATCTCTTATATTAACGACTGTTCTGCTTCTATTCATCCAATCACACAACGTATTGAAGAACGTCAAGAGAAGAAAATCGGAAAAATTTACTACCCAGCCAACGGCCTTTCAACAGACACTATTCCTTTCTACACTTCAGCCTACGACATGGACATGCGTAAAGTTATCGACGTCTATGCCGCTGCGACTGAACACGTTGATCAAGGTTTGTCATTAACCCTATTCTTGCGTAGTGAGTTGCCTAAAGAAATTTACGAATGGAAAACAGAAAATAAACAAACAACTCGTGACCTTTCTATCCTTCGTAACTACGCCTTTAACAAAGGAATCAAGTCAATCTACTACATACGTACTTACACAGATGACGGTGAAGAAGTTGGCTCTAACCAATGTGAAAGCTGTGTCATTTAAGATGATGATATGAGGCTAACAACTTCACTACTCTTATTTATAAAATGCATAAAAAGGTCGGTTCGCCGACTTTTTTAATAGATAAACTCAAAAAACTATATCATGATTTTTAATTATGATAAAATAGAAATGATATCAATAAAGAAAGAGGTTTCTAATGGAAACTTACTATAAAGCCATTAACTGGAATGAAATCGAAGATGCGATTGATAAATCTACCTGGGAAAAATTAACTGAACAATTTTGGTTAGATACTCGTATCCCCCTTTCAAATGACCTTGATGACTGGCGTAAACTTTCAGCTGAAGAAAAAGATTTAGTTGGAAAAGTTTTCGGCGGTTTGACCTTGCTAGATACCATGCAATCCCAAACGGGTGTTGAAGCCATTCGAGCAGACGTTCGTACACCTCATGAAGAAGCTGTCTTGAACAACATTCAGTTTATGGAATCTGTTCACGCAAAATCTTACTCTTCTATTTTCTCAACTTTGAATACTAAATCAGAAATTGAGGAAATTTTTGAGTGGACAAACAGCAACAAGTACTTGCAAACTAAAGCAAAAATTATTAATGATATCTATGAAAACGGAACGCCACTTCAGAAAAAAGTTGCTTCAACTTATCTTGAAACCTTCCTTTTCTATTCAGGCTTCTTCACTCCACTCTATTATCTTGGTAATAATAAGCTAGCTAATGTCGCTGAAATTATCAAACTCATTATCCGTGACGAATCTGTTCACGGTACCTATATTGGCTATAAGTTCCAACTAGGATTCAACGAATTACCTGAAGAAGAGCAAGAGAGTTTCCGTGAATGGATGTATGATCTCCTCTATCAATTGTATGAAAATGAAGAATTCTACACTAAATCTCTTTATGACGGTGTTGGATGGACTGAAGAAGTAATGACATTCCTTCGCTATAACGCCAACAAAGCATTGATGAATTTAGGACAAGATCCTCTTTTCCCAGATTCTGCTAACGATGTTAACCCAATCGTTATGAATGGTATTTCTACAGGAACATCCAACCACGATTTCTTCTCTCAAGTTGGTAATGGTTACCTTCTAGGTACTGTTGAAGCTATGCAAGACGATGATTATAACTACGGACTAAAATAAAAAAAAACTAGCTGAGCTAGTTTTTTATTTTAGTAAATACTCTATAATTTCTGTAGTGGGTAAAACCACTGTAGAGATTATAGAGCTTTTTAAGTGTACACAAAAAGTCCCATAAGAACTATAATGAAAAGCGACCAAACCATCATTAGGAAGAACTTATGAGACTTATTAAGAATACCACAGAATTAATCGGAATTAAAGACCAAAATATCAAGATTTCACTTGTTTTTGAAACTGACACTCATATCGAGATTCAAGCAAAACTCGATTACCCTGCACCATCATGTCCTCATTGCCATGGAAAAATGATCAAGTACGACTTTCAAAAGCCTTCTAAAATCCCTCTTCTCGAGCAAGCAGGAACGCCAACTCTACTACGTCTTAAGAAGCGCCGTTTTCAGTGTAAAAGTTGTAGACGAGTCACGGTTGGTGAGACATCAATCGTTGAGAAAAACTGCCAAATCTCCAATCTAGTCCGACAAAAGGTTGCACAACTCCTAACTGAGAAGGTCTCACTAACTGATATTGCCAGAAAGCTTCGCGTATCGACGTCCACTGTCTATCGAAAACTTGACCAGTTTACTTTCAAGGAACATTATGACAAGCTCCCTACTGTTATGTCCTGGGATGAGTTTGGGTTCAAGAAAGGGGAATTGACTTTTGTGGCGCAGAACTATGAGACAAACCAACTCATAACCATCCTTGATAATCGCCGCCAAACCACTATACGAAACTACTTTTTAAAGTATCCATTAAAAGCTCGCCAAAAGGTACAGTTTATCACGATGGATATGTCTGGAGCTTATATTCCACTAGCTCGAAGACTTTTCCCAAATGCCAAAATCGTTCTTGATCGTTTCCACATCATCCAGCACCTTGGTAAAGCCTTTTTGAAGACAAGAATTGCCATTATGAACTAGTTTGATAAGAAGTCACTACCTTATCGAGCTTTGAAAAATCACTGGCGACTCTTCCAAAAGGACAGCCGTAAGTTATCTCTCAACTCTTTTTATTCAAAGACATTCGGCCAAACCTTAAGTCCACATGAAGTCCTTGAGAAGACACTAGGCTTTTCAGAAGAGCTTACTGACTACTATACACTTTATCAGCTCTTGCTTTTTCACTTTCAGGAGAAGAGTGTAGATGAGTTTTTTGAACTCATTCAAGAAAACTTAAAAGACGTCAATCACTACTTCAAAACAGTCTTTAGGACCTTTCTTAGACAAAACCATATATCAAAAACTCACTAAAAACATACTATTCAAACGCAAAACTTGAAGCAACTAATAAGTTGATCAAAGACATCAAACGGTTGGGTTTCGGTTTTAGAAACTTCATCAACTTTAAGAAGCGTGTCTTCATCACTCTGAACATACATAAAAAGAGGACCTATCCGGTCCTCTCTAGATGTTAGCTTTTCGTCACCCACTACAGTTGACAAAGATAAAAAAACCGGCTCTATAATTTCTGTAGTGGGTAAAACCACTGTAGAGATTATAGAGCTTTTTTAAGTGTACACAAAAAGTCCCATAAGAACTATAATGAAAAGCAACCAAACCATCATTAGGAAGAACTTATGAGACTTATTAAGAATACCACAGAATTAATCGGAATTAAAGACCAAAATATCAAGATTTCACTTGTTTTTGAAACTGACACTCATATCGAGATTCAAGCAAAACTCGATTACCCTGCACCATTATGTCCTCATTGCCATGGAAAGATGATCAAGTACGACTTTCAAAAGCCTTCTAAAATCCCTCTTCTTGAGCAAGCCGGAACTCCAACACTACTACGTCTGAAAAAACGTCGTTTCCAGTGTAAAAGTTGTAGACGAGTCATGGTAGCTGAGACATCTATCGTTGAGAAAAACTGCCAAATCTCTAATCTGGTCCGACAAAAGGTTACACAACTCCTAACTGAGAAGGTGTCACTAACTGATATTGCCAGAAGGTTTCGTGTGTAGACGTCCACTGTCTATCGTAAGCTTGACCAGTTCACTTTCAAGAAACATTATGACAAACTTCCAGCTATAATGTCCTGGGATGAGTTTGGGTTCAAGAAAGGGAAATTGGCTTTTGTGGCGCAGAATTATGAGACAAACGAACTCATAACCATCCTTGATAATCGCCGTCAAACCACTATACGAAACTACTTTTTAAAGTATCCATTAAAAGCTCGCCAACAGGTGCAGTTTATCACAATGGATAGGTCTGGAGCCTATATCCCACTAGCCAAAAAACTTTTCCCAAACGCCGAAATCATTATTGATCGTTTCCACATTATCCAGCATCTTGGTCGAGCTTTTTTAAAGACAAGAATTGCAACCATGAACCAGCTCGATAAGAAGTCACTACCCTATCGAGCCTTGAAAAATCATTGGCGACTTTTCCAAAAGGACAGCCGTAAACTATCTCTCAACTCTTTTTATTCAAAGACTTTCCGCCAAACTTTAGCACCACATGAAGTTGTTGAGAAGACACTAGGCTTTTCAAAAGAGCTTACTGACTACTATACACTTTATCAGCTTTTGCTTTTTCACTTTCAGGAGAAGAGAGTAGATGAGTTCTTTGAGCTGATAGAGGAGAACATGAGCAAGGTCAATCACTACTTTCAAACGGTCTTTAGGACTTTTATTAGACACAAGCAATACATCCAGAATGCGCTAGAAACAGACTATTCAAACGCGAAACTAGAAGCGACTAACAAGTTGATTAAAGACATCAAACGGTTGGGATTCGGTTTTAGAAACTTCACCAACTTTAAGAAACGTGTCTTCATCACTCTAAACATACATAAAAAGAGGACCTATCCGGTCCTCTCTAAATGTTAGCTTTTCGTCACCCACTACAGTTGACAAAGAGCCAAAAAACCTTGAGCATTACCGCTCAAGGTTTTTTTCATTCTTTTCCATCATATGAAAATCGTTCTAAGAATATTCTTTCATTCGAGATCTATCACTTATCATCTTCTTTTGAGAAATTAGTGACTGCTTTTAGATGATTAATCTTCTTTTCTTCGACCTACATATAGGCTCAATAGAATACCGCTACCTAGAAGAACAAAGATATAATCAGATTGGCTTCCAGTCTCAGGTAATTTGTCCCCATGGTTTTCTTTAACTGGAGTTGGTACTACTGGGTTAGCATTTACTGGAGTTGCTGGTTGAGCCGGTGTTGGTACTACTGGTTGTTCTGGAACCGCAGGTACTGGTTGGACCGGTACTTCTGGTGTTGGAACAACTGGAGTTGGTTGTACTGGCACTTCTGGTGTCGGCACATTTGGTGTTGGTTGCGCTGGTACTGTTGGAATATCTAATTTTGGTACCTCTTGTACTTCAGGCATTCCTGGTACTCCACCATTGAATTCTGGTAATTCGTGAACTTCTGGCATTCCTGGCACACCACCGTTGAATTCTGGCAATTCGTGAACTGGTGGTTCTGGTATTGCAAATTTAGGTCCCTCTGGCTTATCAACTACTGGAGGTACTGGTTTTTCATTTGACGGTGTCACTGGTTTGTCTTGGCATCCACATTTACCATCTTTGCCGTCTTTACCATCGCGACCATCTTTTCCATCTTTAATGACTGTTTTTGTCACAGTACCGTCAGAATTGATGATTGTGATTGTATGACTACCATCTCCATTATCTTCAACAGAAACTTTTGGTGATTTACCATCTTTACCGTCTTTAATCACCATTTCTGTTTTACTTCCATCTGGATTAATGATTGTAACAACGTGAGTTCCATCGTTATTATTTTTAACAGTTACAGTTGGTGAAACGCCATCTTTACCGTCTTTACCATCTTTGATAATAGATTTGTATTCACGGCCATCAGAATCAACGATTGTCAATGTGTGAGTTCCGTCTCCGTTATCAACGATGTTCGCTTTTGGTGATTTACCATCAAAGATTGTAGTTGTAGTTTCTTTACCATCAGCTCCAGTAACTTTAATAGTGTGTGAACCATTGTTGTTATCAATCACTTCAAGTTTTGGTTCTTTACCATCACGAACTGTAGTTGTTGTAGTTGTACCGTCTGAGTTCACAACTGTGATAGTGTGAGTTCCATCACCGTTATCCACAACCTTAGCAGTTGGTGATTTACCGTCACGAATTGTGGTTTCAGAAACAGTACCATTACCGTTTTCTACACGAATAGTGTAAGTACCGTCTTGGTTATCTCTAACTGTTGCTACTGGTGATTTACCATCTTTAATGATTGTTTCAGTAGTTGTTCCATCACCATTTAGAACTGAGATCTTATGAGTTCCATTTTGTTCGTCAGTAATAGTAACTTTTGGTGATTTACCATCACGAACTGTGGTTTCAGTTGTCACACCTTCTGGATTTGTAATAACGATTGTATGACTTCCGTCTCCATTATCACGAACAGATGCGGTTGGAGTACGTCCGTCAACACCGTCACGTCCATTTTTCACAACGAATTCATTCTTAGTTCCATCTGGGTTAGTGATTGTTACAGTGTGGCTTCCATCTGGGTTTTCAGTAGTTGTTGCTGTTGCAGCTTTACCGTCTTTACCATCTTTGATGATAGCGTTAGCAACATTGCCGTCTCCATCTGTAACTTTAACAGTATGAGTTCCATCATTGTTATCAGTTACTTCAACTTTTGGAGTCTTACCATCTTTACCGTTTTTAACAACTGTTTCTTTAGTTGTTCCATCTGGATTTGTTACAGTAATTGTGTGACTTCCATCTGGATTTTCTGTTGTAGTGATATTGGCAGTTTTACCGTCTTTACCATCTTTAACTTTAGTTGTTGATTCAGAACCATCAGGGTTTCTAACAGTAATAGAGTGTGTTCCATCTCCATTGTCCGTTACATTTACAACTGGCGATTTACCGTCTGCTCCATTAGCCCCGTTTTCACCTTTGTCGCCTTTTTCACCGGTTACTCCTTGAGGTCCACGGATATTACCAATCTTATCCCAAGTTCCGTTATTTTTCTTATAAACGTCTCCTGTGTTAGCATCGATATAAGTATCACCGTCTTTACCATCCTTAGCAGTTGGGGCAGTAGCTCCACTTAGTAACTCAGCACCGTTTCGGCCATCACGTCCATCATGTCCGGAAGCTCCATTTGTACCATTACGTCCATTGATACCATTCAAGATATCGCTTGTACCAATTAATTCATCAACTCCCGGATCATATTTACCGTTACCATTGTTATCATAGTAGGCTGTAATACGAGTACCATCTACTGGTTGTGAATCTGTTGAATCGGTAGTCGCTGGTTGTGTAGCTGCTGGTTGTGAACCTGTTGAGTCTGTAGCTACTGGTTGAGCTGATGGAGTTCCCTCATCTGGATTATCCCCTACACTTCTCGCTCTTCTTGCACTTCTTGATGTTCCAGAAGGTTGTGGATTAACAGCTAATCCAGCACCTCTTCTTACTGCATCCACTAATGCATTTAAGTCAATATGTGGTGTACGTCCATCTCTACCATTTTTACCATCTTTCACAGTAAATGCTACTGGATCTTTACCTGGTGTTGTGATAGTGACAACAGTGCTTTGACCATCTTGACCACGTTGAGTTGTAATTGTAGGAGTTTGTCCATCTTGACCTGTTGCACCAGTTTCTCCTTTTTCACCATCATGAACAAAGACTGTAGTTGGTTGTGAACCATCATGGTTGTCCACCGTGATTTCTACACCTTTATGTCCTTCTTCATCCTTACGAACAGCTGTTACTGTTGGAGAGACTCCATCCACTCCGTCTTTAATTACTGCTAGAGGTTTTTCAGGGTTCAATGGTTGACCTGGATGTGCTGGATCTTCTTGGTAAACTTTAGTTTCTTTACCATCTTTGACAGTAAGCAATGATTTACCATCACGGCCGTCCGCACCTTTAGCTCCATCTTTAATCATTTCTGAACCTAGAAGTTCATCAGTTCCTGGTGTGTATTTACCATCATTGTTTTCATCAGTATAGAATGTCACAATTGTATGGGATGGATTTCCATTTTGTCCTTCGACACGAAGCAAATCAACTTTTGGAGTTTTACCGTTCAGACCATTTTCTCCGTCCTTAACATTTACTGTAACTGGATCTTTTCCTGGAACAGTGAATGTAATGTCAGTACTATGGCCGTCTTTACCTGGAGTTACAGTTACTTCTGGAGTCTTACCATCTTCTCCACGTTCACCTTTGTCACCCTTAGGTCCCTTGATGTTGCCTTCTTTTTCCCAGTTACCGTTATTCTTAACGAAGACGTCGCCTGTTTCTGTGTTAACGTATTTATCGCCGTCTTTACCTTCTGTTGTTGGATCAACTTTGCCGTTCAATACGTCTTTTCCGTCGCGTCCATCACGTCCGTCACGACCTTGCGCTCCATCACGTCCATCGCGGCCTGGTAAACCTTGTGCTCCGTCTTGACCATCACGACCTTGAAGACCTTGTTCACCTTTGTCCCCTTTAGGTCCTTTGATGTTGCCTTCTTTTTCCCAGTTGCCGTTATTCTTAACGAAGACGTCACCTGTTTCTGTGTTAACGTATTTATCGCCGTCTTTACCTTCTGTTGTTGGATCAACTTTGCCGTTCAATACGTCTTTTCCGTCGCGTCCATCACGTCCGTCACGACCTTGCGCTCCATCACGTCCATCGCGGCCTGGTAAACCTTGTGCTCCGTCTTGACCATCACGACCTTGAAGACCTTGTTCACCTTTGTCACCCTTAGGTCCCTTGATGTTGCCTTCTTT
>NZ_CABQHE010000009.1:0-88260 GCF_902463925.1 uncultured Streptococcus sp.
GCTAGGCTAGCATTGTCTTCTGTACCTGTATTTGGCAACTCTTTTTGACCTTCAACATATTTTGGTGTTGCTGGTTGACTTGGTTCAACCGATCTTGGAGCTGGTGTTGAAACTTTCTCATAAACATGTTCTATATCGCCGTTTGGAAGTTTCTTAGTCTCTACGAAGCGGTAACCTGGAATATCTTTCTTCGGTTGTTCACCATCTTCTGTTGGATAGTTTGGAATTTCATTTCCGTCTTTATCCTTATAACTTGTCTTAACTTTCTCATATACGTGCTCGATGTCGCCATTTGGAAGTTTCTTAGTCTCTACGAAGCGGTATCCTGGGATATCTTTCTTAGGTTGTTCACCATCTTCTGTTGGATAGTTTGGAATTTCATTTCCGTCTTTATCCTTATAACTTGTCTTAACTTTCTCATAAACGTGTTCTATATCGCCGTTTGGAAGTTTCTTAGTCTCTACGAAGCGGTGTCCTGGGATATCTTTCTTAGGTTGTTCGCCATCTTCTGTTGGATAGTTTGGAATTTCGTTGCCGTCTTTATCTTTGAAGTATGTCTTAACTTTTTCGTAGACATGTTTTGTATTTCCATCGTTATCCGTTACAGTTTCTACGAAGCGGTATCCTGGGATATCTTTCTTAGGAGTTGTTCCGTCTTCACTTGGATAACCTGGAATTTCTTTGCCTTCTTTATCTCTAAAGATAGTTTCTGGACGAACTGTTGGTGTATAAGATGCAAAAATAGTTTTACCGTTTTTATCTTTTCTAACAACTGTTACACCAGATGCTGTTCCTACGAATTCTGGTTCTGGAGTGAAGGTTACTTTTCCATTTGGATCAATAGTGTATGTTCCTTGACCTGGTACCACTTTTGTAGTTGAACCATCTTCGAATGTTGGCGGTACATCTTTGTCGATGTCTCCTTCGAATACTGGAGTATTTGATTGTGGTTTACCTTTTGGTCCTTCAGATACCACATCTTTAGTTGATGTTGCTCCTAGAACTGTTGGTGTGTATTTCGCTGTTACCGGTGTGCCATTTTTATCAACACGTTTAACAGTTACACCTTTCGTTACACCTACGAAGTCTTTTTCTGGAGTGAAGATTACTTTTCCATCTTTATCAACAGTGTAAGTTCCTTCGCCCGGTACAGCTTTTGTAGTTGAACCGTCTTCGAATGTCGCTGGTACATCGTTATCGATTTCTACTGTTTTCTTCTTACCATTAACAGTTTCTGATCCACCTTTGAAGACTGGTGTTCCTTCTTGAGCTGTGTTCTTAGGACCAACTGATGTGACATCTTCTCCAGATGGTGATACTGGAATTACTGTTGGTGTGTATTTCGCTGTTACCGGTGTTCCGTTTTTGTCAACACGTTGAACTGTTACACCTGTTGCTACACCTGTGAAGTTTGGTTCTGGTACGAATGTTACAGTTCCATCTGGTGCTACTGTGTAAGTACCTTCGTTTGGTACTACTTTGGTAGTTGAACCATCTTCGAATGTTGCTGGTTTATCGTTGTCGATTTCTACTGTTTCTTCTTTACCATTTACAGTTGTCTTACCACCTGTGAAGGTTGGTTTTCCTGTTTGAGTTTCACCTTGAAGATCTTTAGATTTAGCTTCTTTACCTGTTGGTGTTACTCCTACAACTGTTGGTGTATATGTTGACTCAGCTGGAGTACCGTTTTTGTCAACACGTTGGATAGATACACCCGTTCCGCGTCCTGTGAAGTTTGGTTCTGGGGTGAATGTTACTTCTCCAGTTTTCGGATCAATTGTATATGTTCCTTCGTTTGGTACTTTAATTGTAGTTTCATCCGTTGGTTGTCCAGTTGATGGATCAACGAATTTAGCTGGTTTTGTAGTATCAATTTCGACTGTTTTTTCTTCTCCATTGACGGTTGTTTTACCAGGTGTAAAGTTTGGAGTTGCTTTTTGAACAGCTCCTTGGATACCTACAGTCGTTTTTTCTTCTCCAGTTGGCGTTACTGGAACTACAGTTGGTGTATAAGTCGCTGTTGCTGGTGTTCCATTCTTATCAACACGTTGAACTTTAATTCCAGAAGTTTTACCTGTGAAGTTTGGTTCTGGGGTGAATGTTACTTCTCCAGTTTTCGGATCAATTGTATATGTTCCTTCGTTTGGTACTTTAATTGTAGTTTCATCCGTTGGTTGTCCAGTTGATGGATCAACGAATTTAGCTGGTTTTGTAGTATCAATTTCGACTGTTTTTTCTTCTCCATTGACGGTTGTTTTACCAGGTGTAAAGTTTGGAGTTGCTTTTTGAACAGCTCCTTGGATACCTACAGTCGTTTTTTCTTCTCCAGTTGGCGTTACTGGAACTACAGTTGGTGTATAAGTCGCTGTTGCTGGTGTTCCATTCTTATCAACACGTTGAACTTTAATTCCAGAAGTTTTACCTGTGAAGTTTGGTTCTGGGGTGAATGTTACTTCTCCAGTTTTCGGATCAATTGTGTATGTTCCTTCGTTTGGTACTTTCACAGTTGTTTCATCTGTTGGTTGTCCTGTTGCTGGATCTACCAATTTAGCTGGTTTTGTAGTATCAATTTCGACTGTTTCTTCTTTACCATTAACAGTTGTTTTACCACCTGTGAATGTTGGAGTTGCTTTTTGCGTTGCTCCTTGAACATCTTCAGTAACTTTATCGTCACCTTTTGGTGTTACTGGTTTAACAAATGGTGTATATTTACCATTTACTGGAGTACCATTTTTATCTTCACGTTGAACTTCAATTCCTTTAGCTTCACCAGTGAAGTTTGGTTCTGGGGTAAAGGTTACTTTTCCATTTTCATCAATTTCGTAAGTTCCTTCACCTGGTACTGTTACAGATTTTTCTTCTGTTGGTTTACCTGTTGATGGATCTACTAGTTTTGGCGCTTTTTCAGTGTTGATAGGTACTTTTTTATCACCTTCTTTGAATGTAGGTGTACCTTCTTGTGATTTACCTTGGATTCCTTCTGAAGTTGCTGGAGTCGCTGTTGGTGTTACCGGTGTAATATATGGTGTATAAGTCGTTTCTACTGTAATACCATTTGTATCTGCTGCCTGAACACGAACTGGTTGAACTTCTCCATGGTAAGTTGCATTTGGAGTTAAGACTCCGACAGCCTTACCGTTAACTACTTCGAGAGTGTATTCCCCGATGACATTTCCTTCTGGATCTTTGGCAGGAACTTTCGTAGCTGGTTGTCCATTTTCATCTAATAATGTATACGTTGCTGGATCAATCGGTACAGTTTTTTGTTCTGCTACTTTTATATCTGGGTGATCGATATCAGGTACAGTCGTTTTATCTACCACACTATCGATGAATGTAACAGGTTGTTTTTGAACTTGACCTTGAACATCTTGTGATGTAGCTGGTTGTGCTTTTGGTTTAGCTCCGATAACGATTGGACGGTATTTACCAATAGCTGGTTGTCCAAGTTTATCAACACGTTGAACGATTACCCCTTTAGCTTCCCCAACAAATGTTTTCTCAGGAACGAATTTCACTGTTCCGTCTGGTTGAAGAGTATATTCCCCTTCTCCGTCAACTTTAATTGGAGTTCCTACTGCTACTGGTTGTTTTGTTGTTGGATCAAGTACTACTGGAGCAACATTTTCATCGATTTCAACTGTTTTTTCTTCTCCACCGATTTCGACTGTTCCACCTTTGAACTTAGGTTTACCATGTTGTTCTTGACCTTGGATATCTGCAGAGATGACATCCCATCCTGTAGGTGTTACTGGGTGAACGACTGCAGTGTATTCTCCACGAGCTGGTGTTCCGTTTTTATCTTTACGGATAACTGTTAAAGTCGTACCTTTACCTGAGAATGTTTTCTCTGGTACGAATGTTACTGTGCCATCTGGAGCTACTGTATACGTACCTTCTCCTTTAATTGTCTTAGTTGTATTACCATCTTCGAATGTTGCTGGTACTGTATCATCCATCGGTACAGTTTCTTCTTTACCGTTGACTGTTGTTTTACCACCTTCGAAGGCTGGTTTTCCACTTTGAGTTGCACCTTGAATATCTTCTGTGAATGCAACTTTACCAATTGGAGTTACTGGTTTAACAGTTGGTGTGTAAGTCGCTGTTGCAGGAGTTCCATTCGCATCTTTAACTTCTACTGTTGCTGGCACTGGAGTACCTACGAAGTCTTTATTCGGTGTGAATGTTACTTTTCCTGATGTTGGATCAATCGTGTATGTACCAACTTGTTTTCCTGTTGCATCTTTAGCTGGAATTGTTGGTTCATCTGTTGGTTTACCTGTTTCTGGATCTACTAATTTAGCAGGTTGAGTTGCATCAATTTTAATTGGAGCAACTGGGTGTCCTTGCGTAAATGTTGGAGTTCCTTCTTGAGGTGAACCTTGGATTCCTTCAGAAGTTGCCGGAGTTCCTGTTGGTTTTACCGGTGTAATGTTCGGTGTATAAGTAGTTGTTACAGGTGTTCCGTTTTTATCTTTCGCTTGAACAGTTACTGGTTCTACTTTACCTACATATGTTTTATCAGTTGGAGTAAATACCGCAACTGCTTTTCCATCTACATTTTTAACAGTGTAAGTACCTACTACTTTTCCTGTAGCGTCTTTAGCTGGTACTTCTGTAGCTGGGTTGCCATTTTCATCTAATAATGTGTATGTTGTTGGATCGATTGGTACTTTTTTCTCAACACCATCGATTGTTGTTTTCGAATCGTTAAATGTTACAGGGTGCTCTTGAGTTGCACCTTGTACATCTGTTGATGTTGCCGCTTCTGCAGTTGGAGTTGCTGGTTCTACTACTGGAGTGTATTTTCCTTTAGCAGATACTTCTACAGTATTCCCTTCTTTGTCAGTTGCATTCGCTGTTACTTTTACATCTACACCTTGAGCTGTTCCTGTGAATGTTGGAAGTGGCGTAAATGTTACGACTCCTGTTGTTGGATCGATTGTGTAAGTTCCTTCGTTTGGTACAACAACTTTTCCTTCATTGTCAGCACCTTCTAGTGAGTACTTAGCTGTAGTTAAATCAACATTTGTACCGTCTGGTGTGTTTTCTGGAGTATTTAGTTTAGAGAATCTTTCACTTCCTGGTTTAGAAGTTTGGACTGCTCCTTGAACATCTTTAGTAGTGTCATCATTACCTTTAACACCGTATACTGTTGGTGTGTAAGTAGTTGATGCTTCTACTGTTACAGGGGTACCATCTTCTCCTGGAATAGTTACATTTGCTGCTACCGAAATTGGTTTAGCAGTTCCGATATATCCTTGAGCTGGTGTGAAAGTTACTTTTCCTGTTGTAGGATCTACTGTGTAAGTTCCTTCATCTGTAGTTACAGAAGATTTTTTCTCTCCTGTTGCTGGATCTACTAGTTTGTAGTCAGATACTGTAGAACTTTCAGGAAGACCAGTTTTGAATCCTTTTTCCATAGTATCACTTTGTGGAGTATCTTGTGCGCCACCTGAGATTTCTGGTTTAGGTACAACGATGTAGTAAGTTGTTTCTGCTACTGCATCATCAGTTACTTCACCTGAATCTGTTCCTCCTACAGTTGGAGTAGTTACAACACCGTTTGAGTCAACTGCTCCTACTGTAACTTTATAGCTTCCATATTGTCCTAATGTGTAAGCTGCGATTTCTGGGTTTGCTAGGTTTGCTGCTGCAGCTGTTTTCAACGCTTCACGAGCTGTTTCTACCGCTTTTTCAGCTTCTAAAGCAGCTGTACGTGTTGACTCTACTTCAGTATTTTTTGTTGAAAGATTTGCTTGAGCTGTTGCTAATTGCGCCTCAATAGATGCTTTGAACTCTTTTACATTAGCAAGTTTTCTTTCTGCTAATTCTTGAGCTGTTGGCGAAATTGTACGTAATTTCAAGTCATCTAATGCTTTCTGCGCGTCTTCTACAGTTCTTGTTGAACGATCTAATAGTTCTTGAAGACGAGCTAGTTCGTTTTGTGCATCTTGTTGTTCTTTTACAGCTGTTGCTGCCGCTTGAGTTTTAGCTGCCGCTGTACGTTGAGCTGTGATGTACGCTGCTTCTTCTGCTTTTGCCGCATCGAATACTTTTTGGCTTCCGTCTGGAGCTGTTACTGTTACTTTTGTTTTAATTGTTTCTGATTGTGCATCATCTGATTTATCATCGATTGTATCTGCGAATGCTACATTTGCTTTAGTAGATTTAATTAAGTCTACTGATGTACCTTTTGCTTCTGAATAACTTGTTGAAGTTCCTGTTGGTTTAGCATTCTGAATAGATGCTACATCTGTTGAACTTGCTTCACGGTATGAAACATATCCTTTAAATCCAGATGCTGTTTCGACTTCCCAACCTGCATTTGATTCTTTAGCTGTTACCGCTGTACCGTCAGAAGATGTCCATTGGTTTGTTACTGAGTCGTAACTTACTGTAACTACCATTCCTTGTTCTGAAGATGTGTTATCTTTTTTAACTAGAGTTTCTGTACGTGTAACATTACCTACTGCTGTTACCTCACCATTTTTACGAATTTCAGCAATCTTATCTACTAATGTTGACGCTGAAGATGTTGCATTCCATGTACGTTCAAATTCATAAACAACAAACTTAACATCACCATTTGCTTGCGCATCTGTGTAAACACGACGTTCAATAAGAGTTGATGTACCATTACCGTTATCTTTTAACTCATAAGCTTTTTCATTAGGTAATGAATATTTACCTGTCGCACGGTTAAACATCGCTTTGTATGTGTTTCCTGCTGCATCATTTACCATAGCAAATTCACGTTGAATATTCGCTTTTACCTTGTCAGTTGTTGCTTTAGCCGCGATACTATCTACACCCACGTATTGCGTAGCATCAGACGTTACTGGTAATGTGAATGTCGAAGGTGCTGTTGTAGATGCTGCCCCTAATACCGTACCTTCTTGTACAGCCGTATTTGTAGTACCAGCTGCTACTGTCCAGTTTCCATCTTTAACTACAAGTTTTGTAACTGTTCCATCTGGCATTGTAATTTCTGCTTTGTTAGCTCCATTTGAAATTGTTACAGGCACATTTGTTGCATATGCTTCAACATTCTTAACAGTAATCTTAGGTGCTACAGCGATTGTAATATTTTCGTGTGCTTCTTGACCATACATGTTCCAATCCTGATTTTTCGCATTGGTTGTATTGTTATAGTCTTTCGCATAAGCAGCTGATGTGAAAATTCCAGCTTCACTTGCTGTTCCTGTAATCAATCCTGTCTTAGGATCATAATTTAATCCTGGTACGACATCATTTATTGAAGTTTGACTTCCTGTATATGTACCATTTAAAGCTGTATGCGCTGTGACTGTTTGTGGTCCGTTCTCGGTATTTACTTTAGATCCATCGACTGCAGTGAAAGTTGCTCCAGCCACATTTCCAGGAGCAGTTTTTGAACCGGCAACAACTTTTTCTCCATTACTTCTGTATACATAGCCAGCTCTTTCATCACGACTCATTCCATCGTTATCAACATATTTAATATCATGACTAACTTGGTCGCCTATTGTTACTAATTTTGATGACCCTTGAATAAGTGGTGCGGATGTATCTTGCCATCCTATCCATCCAGCCGTTAAATCTCTAAAAGTAACCTGCTGAGTAGCTCCACCTTTCTCTACAGTTACAATATAACGCATGTCATATACACCATTTTGAAGACTAGATGATACATATCCTTCTACAGTATCTGTAGCTTCATTATAGGCTAATCCTGGAACTAAGTTGCTTAATGCGACGTTTGTGATTGTATATCCTGCAGCTGTTGCTTCTGGTGATAAACTAAAACGTTTTTTTACATCTGTAAGATATACATAGTGATTTCCTTGTTCATAAGTATATCCGTAGATTTCTGTAGCTAGATACTCGTACGCTCCGCTAGATCCCCAAGTTGTTTTTCCATTAACTTTTCCTGTAGCACGAATTTTTCCATTCCATAGAGCAGCTTCTCGTCCAAGTTTTTGAGCTTCTGTTTTTGATAAAGGAATATCTGTACGTCCACTTGTCCCTGATTGTCCATTACCTACCGCAGGCACATCAGTATTCTCAGATTGATATCCATGAACATAAATTTTATAGTTGGCGTTACCATCTAGTACTTTGTAAGATTTACCTGTAGAACCAAGAAATTCTCCATTTTCTTTTCTTAAGTCTGTAGATGCTGCAGTATATCCTTCATTAGCTGAAAGAGCTACAGCGAATTTCCCATCTCGGCCGATACCGTTTCGTTTCAATTCATCATAGACTGCCTGAATTGACTCGTTCAAACGATTCAACTGAGCATCCACTTGTTCTTGTGCCAAGCTCTTATCAGCCAACAATTTGGTTGTTTCCGCAAGGACAACTTTGTTCTTAGCAATCGCTGCCTCGATAGCATCTTTGCTTTCAGCAGAAAGATCCTTTTTATTCATCTCTGAATAAGCTAATTGGTTGGTAACTTCTGCTTCAGATAAAATTTGGTTCAAGACCTTGGTGTCTACTGTAGGATTGTCTTGATTTTGATTAGTCGCTTCTTCTTTCTTTGCAGTTTCAGCAGCGTTTGATTCTACAAGAACTGTCACTAAAGCCTTAAGTGCTTCTGCTTGACTATCAACTTCTGATTGTCCATCTGTTGGATTCGCAAAAACCGATTTTGCGGTTGCTAAAGCTTCCTTAGCAGCAGAAAGAGCACTTGCATCTGCATTCTTAGCTACAGCGATACGGTTCTCTAAACTTGAAATTGCTTCATAGAGTGCTGTTTTATTGGCAGCAACCTTTTCAACAGCTTTTTCAGTATTTGCTTTAGGAGCTTCTGTTAGCGTTTTTTCTTCTGCTACTTTATTAACTTCCGCTTCTTTTTGAGCTGAAGTATCTTCCTTTTTAGGCTCCTCTGCCTTTACTTCTTTTTCAGTTACTGAAGTTTCTGCTTTCGTCGAAGTCCCATCAATTTCTGGATTAGAAGATACTACTGATGAATCTGCAGTATTCCCATTAACTGACGTTTCTGAAGCAGATACTGCTCCATTTCCAAGGAACATCAAACCAGCCGCAATAGCTACCGATGCCGCTCCAAAACTATATTTACGGATACCGTAACGGATGTATTTTTCTACTCTAAAATCTTGTTGTTGCTTGCCTTTCATTGGGTCAAACAACCTCCTTTTATTTATTTTCATGTTCTCAGAAATACCTCAAATAAAAAAACTTCCAAATATTATCAAAAATAGTACGGAAGATAATTCTCAGTTTTTATTCTTTCACATGCACTATTATTTTAACAAATTACTACATCCTAATCAAATAATATAATTTGAAACTGCAAATTTTTATTAATTTTTGAAATGACAAATTGCAAGAATCAGTGCAACATTTACTCGAACTCATCCATTAGAGCTTCACAAGCAGTTCTGTAAGCTAGACATTTTCGTGGTCGGTGATTGATATCATATAAGACCTTGTTCAAAGCCTCATCAGAGTTAGTGGCTTAATCTTTTTTGGGGGAGAATATTCTCTTAGTAAGCATTTGAGTCTTCATTGCCTCCTCTCTACCAGGATGAATAGGCGTCCGCAAAGAAAAAGGAAATTCCTAAATTTTTCTACCTAAGAATAGCAAGCAAACTCCAATATATTAAAAAAGGTGAGGATCAGATATAAATTATGATCTAGGCGACAGTCTATTCTTACATGCTTTAATTGTTTCAAGTAAAAAATAATAAATCGAAAAATCGTTCATATTTTAATCTCATAGTAGAGGATACGATAAACAAAATCAGTCTAAAATAGAAAAACAAAAAACTGCCAAAAATAAATTTGGCAGTTTTTAGGTAGGGAACCCCATTAATTCAAACAGTTTCTCATAATCGTTTATGGCAATAAAAAACCAGAGCTAATGCCCTGGTTCCTTTATTAAGCGACTTGAGTCGTTACCTTATTATTTAAGAGTAACTGAAGCTCCAGCTTCTTCAAGTTTAGCTTTGATTTCTTCAGCTTCAGCTGCAGCAACACCTTCTTTAAGAACTGATGGTGCACCGTCAACGATAGCTTTAGCTTCTTTAAGACCTTCGCCTGTGATTTCACGTACAACTTTGATAACGCCAACTTTTTTGTCGCCTGCAGATGTCAATTCAACGTCGAATGAATCTTTAGCAGCACCAGCGTCAGCAGCACCAGCTGCAGCAGCAGCTACAGGAGCAGCAGCAGTTACGCCAAACTCTTCTTCGATAGCTTTTACAAGGTCGTTCAATTCAAGGATTGAAGCTTCTTTAATTTCAGCAATAATGTTTTCAATGTTCAATGCCATTGTGATTTCCTCCAAATGTGTTTTTTAATATAATTTTTTAAACGTAGCTTAGGCTACGAGTTGTGAAGATGGGCTTACGCAGCACCGTCTTCTTTGCTTTCTGCAACCGCTTTGACAGCGTATGCAACGTTGCGCACTGGCGCTTGAAGTACAGAAAGGAGCATAGAAAGCATACCTTCTTTGTTTGGAAGTGATGCAAGAGCGTTGATTTCTTCGACTGAAGTGAACGCGCCGTCAACAACACCACCTTTGATTTCAAGAGCTTCTGCGTCTTTAGCAAATTCGCTAATAACTTTCGCTGGTGCGATAACATCTTCGTTTGAGAATGCTACTGCAGATGGACCAACGAAGAGTCCTTTAAGGTCTTCAAGACCTGCTTCTTCAGCTGCACGAGTCAAGATTGAGTTTTTGATAACTTTAAATTCAACGCCTGATTCACGAAGATTACGACGAAGAACTGTATCTTGGTCAACTGTAAGTCCACGAGAGTCAACAACAACGATAGATGCTGCAGCTTTCATTTTCTCAGCGACAATCGCAACCTGTTCAGCTTTCTTAGCAATAATAGCTTCACTCATTAGTAGTTTTACCTCCGTTTTTATTTTTGGGCTAGGCACAAAAAAATCGTACCTAAACCTAGACACGAAAGTACAATACGTTACCAAAAAATAGTTACGTTTTGTGCCTCGGTTGGATGTTTATGAGTTTAACTCCCCAACTGTCTTAGGTCAGTTTTTTCAAACCTTATTTATAATATCATGACCTAAATCAGACGTCAAGAAAAAAATGCATTTTTTTTATTTTTTTGAAGACCATAAAACCTCTCAAAATCCAAAGATTTCAAGAGGTGATGTCTAATCATATCTAAGTGCTTCGATAGGATCGAGTTTCGAAGCTTTATTAGCCGGTAGGAGGCCAAAGATAATTCCTACAGCTGCTGAAAAGGCTATACTTCCCATGGCTACGCTAAGAGAGACCGTAGCTTTAAGATTCATTGCACTCCCAATTGGTCCAACGACTAGGGCCGCAAAGCCTAGCCCAATCAAACCTCCCAGGATGGTCAAAACCATGGACTCAATCAGAAACTGGGTCAAGATTTTACGACGTGTGGCACCTAAAGCTTTACGAAGACCAATCTCTCGTGTCCGCTCAGTTACCGAAACCAGCATGATATTCATAACACCAATTCCACCAACTAATAATGAAATCCCAGCAATAGCACCGACAACAGTGGTAATGGTTCCAAAGATTGTGTTGACCTGATCTAAGGCTGAACTCATATCTGCCGCCTTGTACTCTCCATTATCAACTTGGGACAACTGGGTCAAGCGTTTAGCGGCATCCTTAGCGACACTGCTACTATTTTTCACATCGGTCACATGAAAAAAAATCTGACCAATAGCGTCAGTGTTATTTTCAGCCGCTAACTGGGTATTAGCCACAAGTGCTGTTCCAATTTCACCATAGGCACCGATTGCTGTGTCTTTATTCTTATAAACACCAATCACACGATAATCATTGTTCCCAATAGTAACCACTTGGTTAAGGGCATCCTCATTCGTCTTAAAGAGTTTTTTAGCCACCATCTGATCAATGACAATAACTCGTGAAAAGTTTTTATAATCATTGTCTTGCAAGAAACGTCCTGTCAACATCTCTAATTTTTTAGCTTTAAAGTAGCCCTGGCTGGCACCTGTGATATTAACATTCTTCACGGTCTTTTTTTGGAGGGAGATAGAGGACGTTAGGCTGTTAGTCACAAAATAACTATCAATACCAGGCGTCTGCCTAGCCACTTGTTCCAACCAAACTTCTTTAACCGGTTTGGTCGGATGTGACAGGTCCGCATAGGCAGGATCTAACTCCTCACCCTTGGCTTCATAGTAGACTTGAACAGTATCCTTATCACCTGTCACACTATCGGTAACACTCTGACGCATCCCATTTCCTAGACCCATGATAAGTACTACCGCAGCAACACCAATGATAATCCCCAACATGGTCAGGAAGGACCTCATCTTGTGAGAACGAATAGAACTAAGAGCAAATTTCCAATTTTCCATTCTTACCTCCTAGTCTATCCGAACGCTGTCCGTTGTGTCTTGGGTGATTTCCCCATCACGGATGACAATCTTACGCCGGGCATAATCCGCAATCTCAGGTTCATGGGTAACCATGACAATGGTCTTTCCTTCACGGTTTAGCTGGGTTAAGAGATCCATAATCTGGGTTCCTGTCTTGGTATCAAGCGCACCCGTAGGTTCATCCGCCAAAATGATTGCCGGATCATTAGACAGTGCACGCGCAATAGCCACCCTCTGCTTCTGTCCACCAGACAGCTCTGACGGTAGGTGATGGCTACGGTCTGACAAGCCGACTTTTTTCAAGAATTGCTCTGCCCTTTGCTTACGTTCACGTGGAGATTTTCCTGCATAAATCAAGGGAAGCTCTACGTTCTTTTGGGCACTTAACTTTGGCAAGAGAAAAAACTGTTGAAAGATAAAGCCAATCTGGTCATTTCTTACCTTGGCCAAACGATTTTCAGAGAGATCAGCCACATCATCGCCCTCGAGTTGATAGGAACCTGTAGTTGGTTGATCAAGAAGTCCGATAATATTCATAAGGGTTGATTTCCCTGATCCAGAAGGGCCCATGATTGCCACGAAGTCACCTTCTTCAACTGATAAGTCAATTCCCTTAAGGACCTGCAAGGACTCTTGACCATTTTTGAAAGACTTGGTAATGCCCTTTAAAACCATAAGAGCTGGCTTAGTCACTAGACTTCACCTCTTCTCCACTGCTATCTTTTGATTTCTTACTATCAACATCTGACACATCCTTCAGGGTCTCGCCATCCTTAAAGGATTTTTCAGCCTTAGTAATAACCTTTTGACCTTCTTTAAGTCCTGAGGCAATTTCTTGGTGCTTAGCATCTGCATTGCCAAGTTTGACCTTGACCTGCTTGATTTTTTGACTCTCGTCATCGTAAACCCAGACGTAGTTGTCAGACCCTTTCTTGGTCACAGCAGTTGCTGGAACCAACAGGGCATCATCATCTTTGGTCACTTCAAGAGATACATTAAAACCTTGCTTGAGCTTACCGACAGGGCTAGTCAATTGAACCTTGTATTCATACTGAGAACCTGACTGACCTGAGTTGCCAGATGTACCCGCTGACTGACTGGCATTTTGCTTAGGATAATTGGAAACGTAGCTGACTTTCCCTGTCCAAGTTTGATCTGGGTATACTTTGGAAGTAATCTTGACCTTTTGACCTACTGAAATATTTGGAATGTCATACTCCGTTAAGGTCCCTTGAATCTCAAATTGGCCTTCACTTGTCACATGAACTAGGGTTTGGCTCTCTTTTGAAGCAGGGTCCACAGAGTCCGCAACCTCTACGACTGTTCCATTAACATCCGAAACAATGACCGTTTGGTTGAGGACGTCTTGTGCCTTTTCTAGCTCTGATGCTGCGTTAGAAACAGCATCATTATAATCTTGCAAGGTTTGGTAATTACTTGCCTCGGTTTGCTGACGCTGTTGAGGGCTAACGGTAGTCATCGAATCATCCTCATCCGAATCACTACTTGTTTGTGCCGAAGCCGCAGGAGCCGTCCCATACTGTTGGAAATAATTTCGGTCACGAACTGCCTTATTATAGGCACGGCTAGCCGTATCATAAGCTGCTTGGGCTGAGGTACTGTCGTATTGGACCAGTTGCTGCCCAACGCTAACTTCCTCACCCACAGAGACTGTCACAGTGGCATTGCGTCCAATGGTATTATCAAAATAAACATACTGCTCTGACTGAGCCTTGACCATACCCGTTAGGAGGGTCGAGGAAGCCAGCTGTCCCTTGATGACCTTGCTTACTGTAGGACCTTCAGTAGCCTTGTTCCCTTGGCCACCTCCTCCAAAAAGGTTAAAAATCAGAACCAATAGGACAAGAATCCCTATGCCTCCAATGATCCAAACTCTTTTTTTATTTTTAAATAACTTTGGACTGATTTTCTTTCGCATAAATCTCTCTTTTCTATTTGTACTACACAGATAAAACAATTATAATGCTTTTAACTTTCATTGTCAATGACCGACTTTTAAATCCATAAAGCCATAGTGCAACTTTTGATTGGGACGAACCTGACGTTCAAACCCCAGTTCCTCAAAAATAGGGTCACGAAAATGTGCCTTGATGATAATTTTTTCTCGTGCGACACGCTTAGCCTCATTTAGCCATTCTTCTGTCAGACGACTGCCGTTAGCTAGAGGTTTGATAGCTTGTAGATTTTCCGATTCCTTGATAGTCTCTGAAAACATAGGATCAGCATAAATGATATCAAAAGAGTGATCAGCCTGGGATTTCAAAAAGGATAAGCTATCGCTCTTAATAGCCTTAATAGACCGCATCGCTTTTTCAAGCTGTTTATCATCCGTTTGATACGTGGCCAGACCACGAGAAACCACCTGAAAAATCACTTCTTGACTCTCAAGGGCGGTTACCCTATTTCCCACTGCTGTCATCACTAGACTATCTGAAGCCAGCCCCATGGTCGTATCAAGAATAGACTTGGGAGACCGCCCCAAAAGACTAATTAAAGCATCATGTGGAGCCTTAATGCGAAGGACCGCCGTATCTGGATGAAAGGACAACTCACTACCATCCTCATTAACAAAAGACAATCTATCTTTATATAGAAGATAAAAAGCTCCAAATCGCTCTAAACATTTTGCCAAAGATAACTTGCGGCGAGGCTGGTAGTCAACTCCTAGCTCGTGAGCTAATTCTTGTGCACGCGCAATCAAGGCCTCATTTTCACGTAAAGATGTGGTAATAATCATGCTACTAGTATAGCAGAATCTTCGGAAACAAAACCATCGTCTTAGCTTTCATTTTAATTTATGAGCTTACATTTGTGTAAGAAAAAAGCCCCAGCAAAGCTGAGACTTCTATTTCATGATTAGATAGCTTCTGTTGTAAAGCTACGGCTTTCAAGCACACGCACCATAGCATCTGCTGTATCAAGGGCTGTGAAGAGTGGAATACCAGCTTCAATAGCAGAGCTACGGATAGCTGCTCCATCTTCATCATAGGTACGTTTGTTACCAACCGTATTGATAATAGCTTGCGCTTTACCAGTACGAACAAGGGCTGGAATGTCATTGTCGTCATTTTCGCCCAATTTGTTAACAAGCGTTGCGTGAACTCCGTGTTCATTCAAGAACTTGGCTGTTCCTTCAGTGGCGTAGATACCATAACCGATAGCGTCGAAACGACGAGCCAAGTCAAGGGCTTCTTCTTTAGTATCATCATGAATAGTAAAGATAACATTACCAAAGGTTGGCAAGTGGAGGTAAGAAGCTTCAAAGGCTTTATAGAGGGCTTTTTCAAGAGTCGCATCTGTACCCATAACTTCACCAGTTGATTTCATTTCAGGTCCAAGGAGGCTATCTACCTTAGCCAATTTTGTGAATGAGAAGACTGGTGCCTTGACATGGACATGGTTGCTTTCTGGGTAAAGACCATCTTTGTAACCTTGCTCAGCCAATGATTTACCAAGAATCAAGTTTGTAGCAACTTGAGCCATTGGGATATCAGTCACCTTAGACAAGAATGGTACCGTACGGCTAGCACGTGGGTTAACCTCGATAACATAGACCGTTTCGTCCTTGATAACGAACTGAATGTTCATCATACCGATACAGTTAAGACCAATAGCCAAGCGTTTAGTATAATCAGCGATAGTCTCTTGGATTTTCTTAGAAAGGGTTTGTGGTGGGTAAACCGCCATTGAGTCCCCTGAGTGAACCCCTGCACGTTCGATGTGTTCCATGATACCTGGAATCAAGACATCCTTACCATCAGAGATGGCATCCACTTCACACTCACGTCCGATGATATAGCTATCGACAAGGACTGGGTGGTCTGGACTTGCCTTAACGGCTGTACGCATGTAAGAACGAAGATCATCTTCATTTTCAACGATTTCCATGGCACGTCCACCCAAAACGTATGATGGACGAACAAGAACTGGGAAGCCAATCTTACGAGCTGCTTCAACCGCTTCTTCTTCATTTGTCGCTGTTTGCCCTGGTGGTTGTGGGATATCAAGATCTTTAAGGGCTTGTTCAAAGAGGTCACGGTCTTCGGCACGGTCAAGGTCAGCAACCTGTGTACCCAAGATTTTCACACCAGCTTTAGACAATGGCTCTGCCAAGTTAATGGCTGTTTGACCACCAAACTGAACTACGACACCCTTAGGTTGTTCTAATTCGATAACGTTCATCACGTCTTCGAAAGTCAATGGTTCGAAGTAGAGTTTATCTGATACTGAGAAGTCTGTTGAAACTGTCTCAGGGTTAGAGTTCATGATAATAGCTTCGTAACCTGCAGCCTGGATGGCTTTTACAGAGTGAACTGTCGCATAGTCGAACTCAACCCCTTGTCCGATACGGATAGGACCTGAACCAAGAACGATGACAGATTCTTTATCAGATTTGATTGATTCATTTTCCCACTCGTAAGTTGAGTAGAAATATGGTGTTGATGACTCGAACTCAGCCGCACAAGTATCAACCATCTTGTAAACAGGAACAATTTGATTTTCCAAACGTGTCGCACGAACTTGGTCAGCTGTTTGATTCCAAAGATCAGCAATCTTACGATCAGAGAAACCGTTACGCTTAGCTTCTTTCAGAACATCAACATCGCCTACGTGAGTAGCCAATTCTTGTTCCAATTCAAAGATATGGAGCAATTTGTCAAGGAAGAAGATATCAATCTTAGTCAACTCTGACAATTCTTCAATAGTGTAACCACGACGGATGGCTTCAGAAAGGTAGAAGAGACGGTCGTCTTGAGCTTTGACAATCTTTTCAACCAAGGCATCGTCTGTGACGTCCGCAAGCTCAGGCATTTCATTGTGGTAAACACCGATTTCAAGTGAACGACAGGCTTTAAGAAGTGACTCTTCGATGTTACGACCGATAGCCATAACTTCACCAGTTGCTTTCATTTGAGTACCAAGACGACGTTCACCGTGTTCAAATTTATCAAATGGGAAACGTGGAATCTTAGCAACCACATAGTCAAGAGCTGGTTCAAACATGGCATAGGTTGTACCAGTGACTGGGTTAATCATTTCATCAAGTGTCAGACCAACAGCAATCTTGGCTGCCAATTTGGCAATTGGATAACCAGTTGCTTTTGAGGCAAGGGCTGATGAACGTGATACACGAGGATTTACTTCGATAACATAGTACTTGAAGCTATTAGGGTCAAGCGCCAACTGTACGTTACAGCCACCCTCAATTTTAAGGGCACGGATAATCTTCAAGCTGGCATCACGAAGCATTTGGTTTTCAATATCTGACAAGGTTTGCGTTGGGGCAAATACGATTGAGTCCCCTGTGTGGATACCAACTGGGTCAAAGTTTTCCATGTTACATACCACAAGAGCATTGTCTGCGGCATCACGCATAACTTCGTATTCGATTTCTTTGAAACCAGCGATAGAGCGCTCAATTAAACATTGTGTTACTGGTGACAATTTCAAGCCATTTTCAGCGATTTCGCGAAGTTCTTCTTCGTTGGCACACATACCACCACCAGTACCACCAAGGGTAAAGGCAGGACGCACGATAACTGGGTAACCAATTTCTGTCGCAAAGGCAACTGCTTCTTCAACCGTATTGACGATTTCTGATTCTGGAATTGGTTGTTCCAAATCTTCCATCAATTGTTTAAAGAGGTCACGGTCTTCGGCTTGGTCAATGGCAGACAATTTTGTTCCCAAAAGCTCCACTCCAAGCTCTTCAAGAATACCAGCTTTTGACAATTCCATTGCCATGTTCAAACCAGTTTGCCCCCCAAGTGTTGGCAAGAGAGCGTCAGGACGCTCTTTACGAAGAATACGTGTGACAAACTCAAGCGTAATTGGTTCAATGTAAACCTTGTCTGCGATTTCTTTATCAGTCATGATAGTCGCAGGGTTGGAGTTAACAAGAACAACACTGTAGCCTTCTTCTTTCAAAGCCAAGCAAGCTTGCGTACCAGCGTAGTCGAACTCAGCAGCCTGACCAATGATGATAGGACCAGACCCGATAACCATGATTTTTTTAATATCAGAACGTTTAGGCATATTTAAGATACAAAGGACGACCAGAAAGCGTTAGAATTTTAGGCAATCGTTGCAGGATGCAAGCATCCAAAACGATTGTTCTAAATTCCGAGCTTTCCGTCCGTGTTCAGTTTAAGACAATATTGTTAACATGACGCTTTTAACTTAGTAAGGAATCCAGAACTCCTTGTGATAAAAGCAGCCATCAAAAAATAGAAAACAATACAGTTCAATTAGTCTCTTTAACTGAATACAGGTCCTTAATTCTCCTTTCTATTTGACAACTCTCTGGTTGTCATTAAATAAGGTAGTAGACTGGGGCGAACAAGAGTCACACCCCACTATAGTCACTAGACAGTTGCAATTAACGACGTGCTTTTTCAGCTTGGAAAGCATCAATCAATTCCAAGAACTCATCAAAGAGATAGCTCGCATCGTGTGGACCAGGCGCTGCATCTGGGTGGAACTGCACTGAAAAAGCAGGGAAGTCACGGTGACGAACACCTTCAACTGATTTATCGTTAATTTCTTCGTGCGTTACCATGAGGCACTCTGGAAGAGTGTCACGGTCAATGGCATAACCATGGTTTTGGCTGGTGAAATCAACACGACCAGTCGCAATTTCACGAACCGCATGGTTAAACCCACGGTGACCGAACTTCATCTTATAGGCCTTGGCACCATTAGCCAAACTAAACAACTGGTGACCCATACAAATACCAAAGATTGGAATTTTACCTTGGATGCCACGAATCATATCAAGTGCATATGGTACATCTTCAGGGTTACCTGGACCGTTTGACAACATCACACCATCTGGATTAAGGTGGAGAATTTCTTCAGCAGTGATATCATGTGGCACAACAGTCACGTTACAATCACGTTTTGAGAATTCACGTAAGATTGAGTGCTTAAGACCAAAGTCAACCAAAACAATATTTTTACCAACACCAGGTGCTGGGTAGGCTGTCTTAGTCGATACCTGCTCAATATTGTTCGTTGGCAAAACAGTGGCACGCAATTGATCTTGCAAGTGCTCAATGCTGTCTCCAGGATTAGCCAAAGTCGCCTTCATGGTACCATGTCGACGGATAATCTTAGTCAAAGCACGTGTATCAATACCAGAAACACCCGGGATGTTTTTAGCTTTCAAAAACTCATCCAAGGTCATTTGGTTACGCCAATTGCTAGCACGACGGCTAGCCTCTGAAACAACCACTCCCTTAGTTGTTGGCGTGATTGACTCATAGTCATCACGGTTAACCCCATAGTTTCCAACCAGTGGATAAGTAAAAGTCAAAATTTGACCGTTGTAAGACTGGTCAGTGATAGATTCTTGATAACCCGTCATACCAGTATTAAAGACGATTTCACCCGTCACATCCACATCAGCACCGAAGGCCTGACCTTCAAAAATAGTGCCGTCTTCTAAAATAAGTAAACGTTTTGCCATTATAGTAAATTGTTCCTTTCACTTAGAACAAAGCCCGTCTCAACTCTAAAGCAAACAACAATAATGCAGCTGCACCAAAAAGTAATTCGTTTGCACAAGGCTTAGGGCGTGTTCTTTTTCGTCTGATTCTCTCAGGAATCTGTTAACGTTGTTTACACTTTGCCATTTAAAATAGCTTCGATAATCGCCATACGGACAAAGACTCCATTTTGCATCTGAGCAACGATACGAGCCTTAGGTGCCTCAACCAAGCTATCAGCAATTTCCACATCACGATTAACCGGAGCTGGGTGCATGATGATTGCTTGATCTGCTAACTTGGCATAACGTTCTTCAGTCAAACCATAGAGAGTATGGTACTCTTCTTTTGAAAATCCTTTGTCATCCCCATGACGTTCGTGCTGAACACGAAGCAACATGAGTACATCCAAGTCCTCAATGACATCGTCAATGGCCACATGGTGACCATAAATATCAAACTCACTTGAATACCACTCTGTAGGGCCAGCAAAATAAAGCTGTGCTCCCAGACGCTTGAGAATTTGCATATTTGACTTAGCCACACGCGAATGCGTAATATCTCCTGCAATACAAATCTTTAGATTTTCAAAGGTTCCGAACTCTTCATAAATTGTCATCAAGTCGAGCAAACACTGACTTGGGTGTTGCCCAGAACCGTCACCACCATTAACAATAGAGGTCTGAATAGTCCTACTGTCAATCAACTGCTTGTAGTAATCGACTTCCGAGTGGCGAACCACACAGATATCAACACCCAAAGCAGACATCGTCAAAATCGTATCATAGAGGGTTTCACCCTTATTTACTGAGCTAGTCCCAGCATCGAACTCAATCACGTCCAATCCAAGTTTTTTCTCAGCCACTTCGAAGGACTTATGCGTTCGTGTTGAATTTTCAAAAAAGAGATTGGCAGCGAAATACTGTCGATCCAGCTGGAAATCAGCTCTGCCGTTTTTAAAATCTCCACCTCGACGAATCAGGCCCAAAACCTCTTCATTCGTGAGGGTTTCCATAGTCACCAAATGTTTTAGTGACACTTTTCCATCTGCAATCGCCATAGTTTTTCCTTTTTTAATGATTGATTAGTCCTTGCTACCTTTATTAGGATCTGGCAAGATTTGGTAAAGCAATATTCCAAGAATGGTTGAGGTTGCCACACCCGTGATTTGAAGACCACCAAGGTCAATCATCAAACCTCCAATACCAGATACCAAGATAACACTAGCAATCAAGAGATTCTTTTTATTATCAAAATCAATCTTATGTTCAACTAAAATTTTCAAACCGCTAGCAGCGATAACCCCAAAAAGGGCAATTGAAATTCCACCCAAAACAGCTGTTGGTATAGAACTCAAGAGAGCAGACACCTTACCGATAAAACTCATCAAGACCGCAATCACTGCCGCGCCCGCAATAACGTAAACTGAGTATACCTTACTGAGGGCCATAACTCCAATGTTTTCACCATAAGAAGTTACTGGTGGAGCTCCAAAGAAACCAGCGATAATCTGTGCCAAACCATCACCAGTTAGAGTACGATCAAGACCTGGATCTTTAAAGTAATCACGTCCAGTTAAACTATTCAAAACCATAACATGCCCAAAGTGTTCGGTCATTGTCACAAAGGCAATCGGAGCCATGGTCAATATCGCACTTGGATAGAGTTTGAAGTCATAATTCACAAACGGAATGTCAAAACTTGGAACTTGGAACCAATGAGCAGCCGCAACTTTTGAAAATTGAACAAACTCATGTCCCGTCAACCAACCAAGAACCACTGAGAAAATGTAACCCACGATTAAACCAAGTAAAATTGGGATAACACCGATGATTTTCTTACCATACATGTTAAAGAGGATGACAGCAAAGAGAGTTACCATAGAAATCACCAGACTAAAGATACTATAGGTATCATTAACCATTGTCGCATCCTTGACTGCATTAGCCGCAAGACTCAAACCGATGACGATGATAATTGGACCAACCACAATTGGCGGTAGGACTCTATCAATCCAAGCATTTCCCGCATACTTAACAACCAAGGCAACAATCAAGTAGACCAAACCTCCAGCCATGGCGCCTTGAGCCACCGCTGCGATACCGTCAGTCTTCATAAGCATCTGCATAGCCGCAATATAGGCGAAACTAGACCCCATGTAAGCTGGAATCTTGTACCTAGTCACCGTCAAGTGAGCCAAAGTTCCCAAACCAGATGAGAAAAGAGCAATAGCGGGATCAATCCCAACCAAAATCGGTACAAGAACCGTCGCACCAAACATTGCAAACAAGTGCTGGAATGACAAACCCACCAATAAACCAGCTTTGGGCATATCATTCACATCATATTTTACGTTATTCACGATATCAGAGTACTCCTTAAAATTAAGATACAAAGCCCGTATAAAGCCTAAAGCAAAAATAGGAAATATGATGATGGAGCGCCAGCTCCTAAGAATATTTATCTTTTTTGCACAAGGCTTAGGGCATGTTCAATTAATAAGATACAAAGGGCGTATAAAGAGCAAAGTAAAATTAGGAAATCTGACACAGAAGCTTTAGCTTCTAGGAAGATTTATCTATTTTACACAGCTCTTAGTCCGTGTTCATTTAACAAGATACAAAGGGCGTTTCACCCTATCCGTCAGTCAACTTAGCTTGGGTCGATAATGTTGACGCTATCTTTACCGTCAACTTCTGCGACCAAAACTTCGATTTCTTCTGACTCACTAGTTGGGATATTTTTACCCACATAGTCCGCACGGATTGGCAATTCACGGTGACCACGGTCAACCAAAACAGCCAAACCAACACGCGCCGGACGCCCATGGCTAACGATATTATCAATAGCTGCACGAATCGTACGACCTGTGTAAAGCACATCATCTACAAGGATAACATCCGTACCATCAATTTCGATAGGAATAAGGGATGTGTCCTGTTCAGATTTAACATCATCGCGGAAAGCCTTAGTGTCAAGCTCAATCAATGGCACATCAAGGTTTTCCAACTGTTTCAAGCGCTCTTGGATACGCTGGGCAATATAAACACCACGTGTCTTAATACCAGCCAAGACAATCTTGTCGAGATTTTTGTTACGCTCAATAATCTCATAAGTGATACGTGTAATGGCACGTTTCATGGTTACGTCATCGACGATCTCTTTTTTCTTCATAAAAAGAACCTTTCTAAATACAAAAAATCCCCTCGAAAACAAGGAGATACACAAAAATATGAGTACAGTTCACCCGTACACTTCTCATGGCTCCTTGCCTGCCTCTCTGGACAGTGATTAAAGGACTTATTTAATTAGGTAAATTATAGCAAACTTCAGACTCTTTTACAAGAAAAAAACGGACACTCTCTCACAAAAAAGAACATCCGTTGGATGACTATTAAGCTTCTCTCAACTTTTCCAAGGTTTCCTTGAAAATAGCAGGTTCTTCCGCTGTAAATTCGACCAATTCTCCAGTCGTAGGATGCGTGAAACCAAGGGCCTTAGCATGTAGAAATTGTCCATGGCCCTTGAGGGTCTTGCGTGGCCCATAAAGAGGGTCTCCTGCCACTGGGTGACCAATATAAGCCATGTGCACACGAATCTGGTGCGTACGACCTGTTTCCAGCTGCAACTCTACCAAGGTATAGTTGCCAAAGCGTTCAAGAACGGTAAATCGTGTAACTGCAGGTTTTCCTTTAGCTGTAACTGCCTGCTTTTTGCGGTCCTTGTCCGAACGCCCAATCGGAGCCTCAATCACGCCTCGATCGTTAGGCAAATTGCCATGCACGATAGCCACATACTTGCGAAGTGACTTCTTATCCTTAAGCTCAGCCGCCAAAGCATTGTGGGCCTTATCATTCTTAGCAATCATAAGGAGACCAGACGTGTCCTTGTCGATACGGTGGACAATCCCTGGACGAACCACACCATTGATAGACGAAAGGTCCTTGACATGATACATAAGGGCATTGACCAAGGTACCAGATGTGTGACCAGCTGATGGATGGACAACCATGCCTTGAGGTTTGTTGACCACTGCCACATCCGCATCTTCGTAGATAATATCCAAAGGAATATCTTCAGCCTTGTATTCCAAGACCTCTTCTTCTGGCAATTCATAGGTGATGACATCACCCTCTTTAACCGCATACTTGGCCTTTGCTGACTTACCATTAACCAAGACTGTTCCAGCCTTAATCGCTTCATTGGCCTGACTACGTGACAATTCTGTCAAATCTGCCAAAGCCTTGTCCAGACGATTTCCCGCCTCTTTAATGATGACTTCCATTTTCCTCTTTCCATAAGACTAAAATCAAGAGCAGCACGCCTACCGTTAGATAGGAGTCTGCCACGTTAAATATCGCAAAATCAATAAAATCAAGCTGAACCATATCAACCACGTAACCCAAGTGCACACGGTCAATAAAGTTACCAATACCACCTGAGATAATCAAAACCAAGGATAGCACTAGCCAAAAACTCTTCTGGTAATTCTTAACCAGATAGACCATAGCCGCACCAATCACCAGAACCGTCAAAATCACAAAGAAATATTTCTGATTCTGTAAAATCGAAAAAGCAGCACCATGGTTCTGTAGATAGGTCAAGCTGAAAAGTCCAGGAATAGCCTTGATAACTTGGTTGAGGGCAATATTTGCCACAACCCAATGCTTAACCCACTGATCCAAACCAATCAGAGCCAAGATAGCCAAAGGAATCGCAACCTTACGCATAAGCCCCCTCCTATGGTTTGTATGTATCAAAGTAGTCAAACATAACATTGACAAACTTGAGAGCACACGACGACAAATTAATGCCCTTACGACGGACATAAACCATCTTGTTATCCAAATTATCCTCAAGCGGAATAACTGTAATACCATTTACACTTTGAGCATCTAGGAAACCGGAACCCGTCGCATAAGCATCCGTACGCTCCAAGATACCGTTCAAAGTCGCACGGTCTGTCACGTTAAACATCAGAGACGAATCTGACGTATCCACAAAGTTTTCAGAATAGTATAGGTACTCGTCCTTCTCCTGAGTAAAACGTACGGTAGGTAGGTGCGCCAAATCCTCCATGACTAAACTCTCTTTATGAGCCAGTGGATGGCCCTTACGAAGATAAATATGAGTCTTAAATGGAATCAAATCAATAGCCTCAAGCCCAAGCTTGTCCATATTTTGTTGGATGCCCTTACTATTTTGACGATTCAAATAGATAATTCCAATCTCACTGTGCCCCTTGGCTACCTCATCCAAAATTTGAATGGTCGTAGACTCAAAGACACGAAAATCCTTGTAATCAGGGTAACGCTCTGAAAAAGTCGTAATCAAAGGTGGCAAAAAGTCATAGTGCTGACTGGCAATAGAAAACTGGTTCCCCTTTTCAGAAGCATTGAGATAGCGATTTTCAAAACTATCAAAACTGCGCACAACCTCAAGCGCACGTTCATAAAAGGTCATGCCCTGACTGGTCAAGACAGTCCCCGTCGTTGTACGAGTGAAAATTTTAAAATTCAACTCCTGCTCCAAATCCTTGATAGCCACTGAAAGACTAGGCTGACTCACAAAGAGCTTGCTGGCCGCCTCACGGAAAGTTCCACTGTTGGCAATGGCTACGACATAACGTAGTTGTTGTATGTTCATATGTGACACTTCTTTCTTGAAAAATCAATCGATTCTATTATACCAGATTTTATCCTCTTTTGTTGATAGTAAAAAGCCCAGGCAACCCTGAGCTTTTTACTAAAAAATAGTCTTATTCGTCTGATTTGTCTGTCAAGAAGTACTCGTTTTCACGTTTATCATAGTCAAAGGTCAAACGAACAGTATCTAACTTACTACTTTCTGGATTATAATCACGGTAGCTAAGACTCACTGACTGAGTGAGATCTCCTTGTTCGGTTTGTGTCATTTCATGATAAGTAAAGCTAGCCTCTGGGTGTTTTTCAACCACCTCAGAGAGTCGTGTCCCCTTGAGCAAATCAGCTTGTGTACCTACAGACAACTTTTCATAGTCATCTTTTGTCCAGTTGCTATGATAGTCATCGACTTCTTTGACCTTATCATAGTTAAAGGTTGCTGAGGCAGATTTCAAAACATAGACACCGTCTTTTTTCTCGAAAGTCAAACGAACATAGTTGTTTCCATCTGTATCTTCTTTTCTATAGGTGAGATCTAACAAATATGGTTTATCTTTCTCGTAAGCATTACTATACTCGGCATCAGTCGCCTTACCGTGAGCATCCAAGACCCCGTCCAATGTCAAAGTACCGACCTTCAACTCCTTAAACTGATCCTCAGTCCAGTCAAATTGATAATCTTTATCAATGTATTTATTTGCTCTGAAACGAATATCAGCCTCAAACTGCTCAGCATGATTCATAACATATTTCACCGCTTGATAACCTGCTCCAGCAAGTGACGTCATGAAGAAGATGATTGACATAACCAGAGCGATGATAGATAGTGCCTTGCGTGTCGACTTTAGACTCAGCACCATGGTCACAATCGCCAAAATGATAAGGAAGAAGGCAAGGAAAGTAAAGACAAAACCGATAGGAAGCGTCCAAGACAAAACGACAAATAAAAGCCCCAAAACTAGGATAATGATTGGCAAAGCAATATTAACAAAAGCATTGTTCTTGGTTACTTTTGGTTTGTAATAAGGGTTTTCCAAAGGTATCGGACTTGCCTTTGGAGCTTCTTTTTCTTGCTCTTTCTCCATATTCAACTCAGGCATTGGCTTAGGAGCTTCCTCCTCTAATGCCACCTGTGTTTCGTCTGTTTGCGTATCTGCTACTGAGTCAGCTGTCACCTCTTCAGTAGTTTCAGAGCTATCCACCTGCTCAGCCTCAACCTCCTCAGACACTTGGACACTTGGTTTCTCCGAAGCAATGACAAAGCCCTCTTTCTTAGCTTCCATAAACTCCTCAGGACTTGGTTTACGTCCATTGACGTCCTCAAAGTGACGCACCCATTCTTCTCTAGTTGCCATAGCTGACTCCTTTATCTCTTTTTCTTTATTTTATCATACTTTAATCTGGTCTTATGAAAATAAGGTCGGATATAAGAGAGAATTTTTTTGAGACTACCTTAGGTGCTTAAGTGATAAGCCATCTCATGAAAATGGATGGAAGAAAACCACCTCGAGGGTGGTTGAAAATAGTAGATATCAATTGCTAGCTGTAAAATAACGACGTTGATTTATGTAGACTTTATCAATAAGAATTGTCTGTTTCTCCTATTTTTTTAGCCAACCAATCAAAAATAACAAAATGAATCACTAAATTAGTAAAAATTATAGCAAAACCAAAATATACAAGATGATCTGTCAAGTCATAATTATAGAAATAAAAAGGAAGATATAATACAATGAACAAACAAAACAAATTCAATTCAACAACATTACGAAAATGTGAATATACAGGAGCCTCAGGAAATGAATCTAACTTGCCATTCGACATTGTATTTATCAACAACGGCAATGTCTTAAGTATCATTGGTACCAACATCAGTAGAGACCATTTATAAAGTTCAAGGAACCCCTCGCTATTTAAAGATGTCTTTCCAAGAAATCTCATCATAGAAACTAGTCCTATAATTAGGATAATTTAACAGACATTTACCACAACTACACTATTTATACGGTCCAATAAACACTTCATTTTTTCATAAATTTTCTCTTTTTTCGAATAAACAAGTATTGATAAAGCCACAATCATAGTCGTTACTATCGTTCCGATTGTTACTGAGTTAAATACCCAATATGCAATCGCAAATTTAACAATAAAAGAATCTTTACTTGAGGGATTAATTACAATATGTTTCAGACTTAAAGTAAATAGAATTATTCAAAATCCTATACTTATCGTTGAAACAATCGAATCTATCTTTTTATTAATTTTAAAACCTGAACCATTTTTGCATTTTAGATCTAAATAAGAAAACATTTTATCTTGACAAAAAGGTAATAGTTTAGGAATACCCCAAAATAATAACGCTGAACCTAACAGACCTTGACCTTTTCCAAAAGCATCTTTTAACAATATTATTGTTAGGGGTAACACCAATACTATTAGACCCAATAAGATAACAAAAAGGAGTTTCATATTTTCTTGATCAATTTTCATTTTATCAGTGATGCATAATCGAATAGGCAAAAAGAAAAGATAAATAGCAAAAGAGACACTAACAAAAAAAATGAAGCTAAATTTCCTAGAACATACTCCCAACTTTTCTTCATAAATATACGTTGAACAATGAAATAAACAATAAGTGAAACAATAATACTATATGCAAATAATACCCATTCTCCAAGATTATTTTTAAAATAAAATATAGCATTCTTATTTACCGTGGAGATGAGAGGATTAGGTGTAGCAATAGAAACGAACACGAAAAACACGATAGATGTTAACACATCACACACTATATATGAAACCGGTTTCTGACTCATTATGTAAGAATACGATTTATTATTCCAATAAACAAAATAAACTATACTAAATAATATTAGAAGAATACTGATATTAATAAAATTTAGTTCCGCTAGTTCTCTTATTAGTAGAAATTCTATAGACGAGAACACTAAACTAAATCAAGCTCTCATAAGAAAATTATCTTTCAAGTCTTTCTTCAAAAACTATAACATGGTCAAATTAAACAAAAACTGAATTATCAAACATGGTAAGAATTCTTTAACCCCAAAAATAATATTAAATTAAATAGCAAACTAACAATAGGAACCGACAAAATAAATTTAAACAATTTTCCCAAATTAACTCTCCCTTAAATTAATGTAAATACATTATTCTCATAAAAACAGGAAGGTTTTCCCTCCTGTTCCTTAATTAATCCTCATCTGGACCTGATTTATAAGTAAGGTAGAATATATCTTCCCCTTCTTTGGTATCAAATGATAAGTAAACACTCTTGAGCTTGCCATCTTCAGCCTTATAATCACTATAAGAAATAGTCATTTCTTTTGTGAATTCACCTTGACGAGATGTTGAAATCGTGTATTCTGCACTTGAAGCTTTAGGGTGATCCTTAACGACATCTTCAAGTTTCGTACCATTTGATGGATCAGTGTAATCACCCTTATTGAGAGCATCAAACTGTTCTTTTGTCCAGTCAGCTTTGTAAGAGCGATCAACTTCTACCTTATCTTGAGGGAATCTACCAGAAGCATATGACAAGATAAATGTACCGTCATATTGTTTCTTAAAGTTTAGGTAGACACTCTCGCCATAGTCTTTACCAGAGTATGTCAACTTCAACTCATCACCTGACACCTCAGCATCTGACGCCTTGCCGTATGTTTTAACGATTGATTTAACAGTGTCTTTACCTGCTTTCAACTTCTTGAACTTAGATTCATTCCAATCAAATTTAGCATTTTTGTCAATGTAGTCGTTGACATCAGTACTGTCGCCTTTTGAGTCAGATTTTGAATCGCTGTCATCATCGTCTTTATCAGCAACTTTTGATGTCTTGCTTGAGCTTGTGTTGTTGCTAGCATTTTGAGAGATTTGGAAAATCAAACCACCAATAGACACAAAGAGCATGAGACCAGCAACACCTGTTGCAATGATTGAAAGCAATTTCTTACTTGATTTAAGGCTAATGACAAGCGAAACAACTGCTACCGCAACTGCGAGGACTGTCAAGATGATGAAGACCCAAGCAGGACTTACAAACCATGCCAAGATTGCAAAGATTACTGAAAGTGCAATCGCAACTATTGGCAAGATAAGATTGAAAAGAGGTTTATCTGCTGAGCCAGCTGCTGGATTAGGAACTATTCCAAATCCTTGAGCTGAAGAGATAGGTGCCTTTTCAAACATGCTTGAATCAAATTGTGGGGTTGGTTGTTGGACAGGTGCTTCTGAAAAAGCTTCTGCACCAACTGGTGATTCACTGCTTGCTGGTTCTGGAGCTACTTCTTCAGCGACAGGTTCATTAGCTGGTGCTTCTACAGATGCTGCTTGAGCAGCCAAAGCACTTGTATCAAAGTCAGCTGCTTTAGCATCCAAAAATTCTTGGGGGCTAGGCTTACGCCCATGTACCGACTCAAAGAGTTCAGCCCATTCTGCTTTAGTTGACATAAAAATCTCCTTTTTTCAAGAAATCCAAACAAGAGGTCCCTTCGACTTGGCGAAGTTTTCTATAGTTAGGATTTAGACAGCTATCTCTGATAAGAGTAAGTAGCATGCGTCCTTTCAAAAGTCAGACCTCACCTTTTAGCCTGAGGCAACCTTTTTCCTATATCTAATCCCATTGTTCATTTTCTTGTTGATAATCCCATTCTACCATATCTAAAGACCTCTGTTAACCATTTCCCAAAAGGTTTTTTTCTGCTACAATAGTAGGTATAATGCACCAAAGGAGTTTATATGAAAAACATTAAAAAGTACATTCCATTAATTATTGTACTTGTTCTCGCTGTACTAGGATTTATCTACCGTGAGAACATTTCACGTGCTGTTCGTGGAGACGCTTACGTGGATAGTAAGATATTCACTAAACAATTAGAAAAAGCTCAAAAATCTGGAAAAGAGGCTTTTCCACAGTTGACAGACAAGGTCGACAAGGACGAAGCTGAAGTTATCCTCCATACTTCAAAAGGTGATATCACTGTTAAACTCTTCCCTACGCTTGCTCCTAAGGCTTCTGAAAACTTCTTGAAGCACACCAAGGATAAATACTACGATGGTCTTACCTTCCACCGTGTGATCAAGGACTTCATGGTTCAAAGTGGTGACCCTAAGGGTGATGGTACTGGCGGAGAATCTATCTGGAAGAAAGGTTTCGCTGTTGAGCCTACACCATTCCTCTACAACATCCGTGGCGCACTTGCTATGGCCAATACTGGTTCTAAAAATTCAAACGGCAGCCAATTCTACATTGTTCAAAACAAGGACGATCAAAGCAAGCAACTAGGAAATGCTAGCTATCCAAAGCCTATCGTTGACGCCTACAAAAAAGGTGGTTACCCAGCTGGTGATACTAAATATACTGTCTTTGGACAAGTCATCAAAGGCATGGATGTCGTTGATACCATTGCTAACCTTGAAGTCGATGACAACAGCAAACCAAAAGAAAATGTAACGGTTAATTCCGTTGAAGTTGTTAAAGACTATAAATTCAAATAAACAAAAATCCGAGAATCGGCTTCTCGGATTTTTTGTTATTTAACAGCGGTGAGGAGATAATCACCAGTGTTAACGCGGGCTTCTTTAGTCGTTAAGACATCATCAAAGTCAGCAGTGTTTGTCACAATGACCGGTGTGACGACTGGTAATTTAGTGTCTCGTATAGTTGCCAGGTCAAATTCTATAAGTTTTTGGCCTGCTTCTACGACATCCCCTGCTTCTACATAGGTCTTGAAGCCTTTACCAGCAAGAGACACAGTGTCTATACCAATATGGATGAGAAGCTCTGCACCATTTTCAGTTGTCAAACCAATCGCATGACCAGTAGGGAAGACTAAATTAACGGTTGCCTTAGCTGGTGCGACAACCACCCCATCAGTTGGGTCAATAGCGATTCCTTTACCCATAGCTCCTGAGGCAAAGACTTGGTCAGGAACTTGGTCAAGTGGGATAACATTCCCGATAAGTGGGCTCGCAATAATTTCTTGTTGAATTTCTTTAGGAGCAGGTGCAACTTCTTCAGCTTTTTCTTCACCCTTAGCTGCTCCACCACCGTATAGATTTGGTACTCGTACAAAGAGTTGGATGAGGAAGGCAAGAACACCACCCACAATGGCAATAATAATGGCAAAGATAACTTTAGAAAGGTTACCGTCAGGCCCAATAAGACTTGGGAAGACAAAGACACCCAGACCACCTATTGAATACGTCTTAATATCTAGGGCCATCATGACAGCCCCCATAAGTCCTGAAACACCACATGAAATGTAGAAAGGTGTTTTCATTGGAAGGGTTACCCCATAGATAGCAGGTTCTGTAACCCCAAAAATAGATGAAATGAAGGCTGGCATAGAGATGGTACGGACTTTTTCTTCTTTCGTTTTAAGCATGATAGCTCCCAACACACCTGTTTGCGTGAAACATGGAAGAATAGCTGCCGAAAGAATAATAGAACTTCCGTTTGTTGCCACATCTAGAATAGCAAGGGGAACAAGCGCCCAGTGCATTCCGAACATGACCAAGACTTGCCATGAGATACCGAGTATAAGACCAAAGACAATCGGACTAAAGTTCATGATCGCTTGGAAAAGATTTGTCAATCCATCAGAGAAAGTGTTAGCAACTGGTCCTACCACCAAGAATGTTAATGGAACAGTAATGAGCAACGTAAAGAAGGGTACTACGAAGACTTTAATGACATCTGGAGTAATCTTGATAAAGAATTTTTGAATGTATGAAGCCACCCAAATCGCCAAGATAGAAGGCATTACAGTTGAGAGGTAACCCCCTGCAGGAAGCGTAAACGGAATAACCCCCAGAACATGACCTTGACCAGCCTTTTGAAGAGCTGTCACTAGCGTAGCAATATCAGGATAAACAAGTGCTCCTGCAATCGCAATAGCTGTAAATTCATTAACCTTGAAACGACGAGCAGATGTCAAGGCAATTAAGATTGGCAAGAACTGGAAGAAACCATCCCCCGCTGCATTTAAAATGACATACATAGAACTTGTCGCAGCTGACAGACCACATGCTGCCATAATAGCGACTACACCCTTGATAATACCGGCTGCTGCCAATGGCCCAAGGAAAGGTTGGAAAATACTTGAGACCAAAGATACAAAGCGGTCAAAGAGATTTCCTTTAGGCGCATCACCTTCATCAAGATCAAGACTACCACCCGCTGGAAGACCACCAACTTGGAGAACCTCCGCATAAACGTCAGGCACATGGTTACCAATCACCACCTGATATTGTCCACCTGCCTTAACAACAGTAACAATGCCGTCACGGCTTTTAAGGTAGTCATCATCTGCTTTAGATTCATCTTTCAAATCAAAGCGCAAACGTGTCACACAGTGTTTCAAGCTATTGACATTTTCCTTACCACCAACGTGTTTGAGAATGTCCTCAGCTAATTCAGTATATTTAGCCATAAGGGGTCCTTTCTTTTCTATGATTTTTAGTCTCCTTTAAGGCTTTTTCAACGAAAAAAACCTAAATAAATACCAAGAACCAATTGAGATGAGCGTACACTACTCCCATTAGTTTTTCGTATTTATCTAGGTTTTGCCTGCTGAGCAGTAACAATCCTTTTGCTATGGTTATATAATATCAGAGTTCAAATATTTTTGCAAGCCCTTACAAAAATATTTTTTTGTTTTTGAAGGTAAAATCTTGACCAAGATTATAAGTCATGATAAACTATTGTTAGTTTATAAACTAACAGAAAGAGAGTTACACGATGAAAACAAGAGCAATTATTGAATTTAAAGACACATACGCTAGCATGGAATGCCACGAGCTTGGTTACCAAACCAAGGAAACTGCCTTGGCTATTATTTCTCCCGCTGGACATATTCTATCAAGTACACCGCTTTTCAGAAAGGCATATGGTTCAAACACTGCTCACATCGACCAGCTTCCTTTCAATATAGATGATCTCAGTATCACAGCAAGAGGTCTCAGTAAAAAAGCTAAATCCAACTTGGAAGATTGGATTGCTCATACTATCATTCTTCCGATGGACTATGATAAGTACTTTACTAAACATCAAGAACTTTTACACCTCTTAGCAGAGTCACCAATCGTCGAGTCTGTCCAAGCTTTAACTTATAAGACAGTTAAGATTCATTTTTCTGAAACACTTAACGACGAACACATTCGCCAACTTCAAGGTTTTATTCTTGCTCAGGCAGGTATCTATAGCTATATTGGGACATCTACAGTTTCAGACCGAAATGCTTACCAGGCTCTTGAATGGGCTAAACTTGATGTTAATGGCCGTTCGCACAACGATCACAAGCCCGCTATTTTCCATCGTAGCAAGGGCCTCTTAGGTGGTTTCTTTCACCATGGAAACCAAGAAAGTATTGCATAACTAATAACTGGGACATCTTGTGTCCTTTTTTTGACAACAAAAAACTCACCATAAAGGTGAGCTAAATTGATTTATTTTCTGTGTTTCCAGTTACTATAGATACTAAATACGACAATCCAGATAGCTGCCCCAATAGCTCCGGCAACTGTTGACTTTTGCAAGAAGAGACAAACAAAGACGAAGATGAAGAAAAGGATAGTCAATGGATTAAGAATCTTATAGGCTGGCATAAGGAATCCATCTGCCATGAACTCTTGAGATTTACGGTACTTGAGATGAGCAAGCATGGTCAAGATATAGATGGCAATGTAGACCCCTGATGATGATGCGGTAATCAAAGCGAAGGCGTCAGATACACCAGGCAAGACATTGATGAAGGCTGAAACACATACTACAATGGCTGAAACAATGATGGCACGTGAAGGAATACCATTACGTGACAAAGTATCTAGCTTCAAAGCTTTCATGACTTTACTATTTGGTGTTTCCTTAGCAATTTGGAAAAGGTGACGACCTGTAGAGTAAAGCGTTGAGTTCAATGATGAAGCCGCTGCTGTCAAGACAACAAAGTTAATGAAGGCTGCTGCCCACTTGATACCAGCCATTTGGAAGACTGTTACGAACGGTGATTCATTAACTGGAAGTTTTTGCCATGGGAAGATAGCCATGAGGGCAATGAGGGCACCCACATAGAAGATGACAATACGAACCGGAATTTCCTTGATTGCCTTTGGCAACACCTTACGAGGATTCGCTGTCTCAGATGTTGTAATTCCTACAAACTCAATAGCTTGGTAGGCAAAGAAAACCATCTGGAAGGTCATAACAAAGCTTACCCAACCTTTAGGGAACATCTGGAAGCCGTGTGTAATATTGGCAAGGCTAGCATGTCCAGCAGGCGTTTCAAAGTTAGTTGCTACCATGAAGATACCTGTTGCGATAAGAGCAAGAATGGTGACAATCTTGATCATCCCAAACCAAAACTCAACTTCCCCGAAAATCTTAACCGCAATCAGGTTAACCGAGCTCAGGATAATCAAGAAGACAATCTGAATCTGCCAGGCAGGCCAACTTGGGAACCAATATTGCACATAGGTTGATACGGCCGTAATTTCTGCCATTCCAAGGAATATCAATGATACCCAGTAAGACCAACCCGAGAAAAATCCCCAGCCCTTACCAAGGTATTTGGTAATAAAGTTGATAAAGGTGTGCTGGTCAGGATCCATATAGAGCATCTCACCGATCGCTCGCATCATAAGATACATGAAGATACCAGTTAGTATATATACTAAGATGATTGAAGGTCCTGTTAGGGATAGGGAACGCCCCGCCCCAAGGAAGAGACCTGTACCGATTGTACCAGCGATGGCAATCAGCTGGACGTGACGGTTTTGAAGACCACGCACCATCCCATTCTCAGTCTGGTTGTCGTCGTCTTTATGATGTTGCTTTTGCGACATTTTTTTCACTCCAATTCTATTGAGCACGACTCATTGAATCATGCCATTTTTAACATAACTTATATTTTACCATTTTTGAAATAATTGGTCAATTTTATACAGAATATTCAGAATTTTATGCTTCAAAACAAGGGATTGGAAAAATTCCAAACCCTTGTACATCGTTATTATGATTCAGGATCATCAAGGCTACGGCCATGCAAACCTTTTTCACGTTGTATTTGACGTAGTTTTTCAGGTGTCACATCATTTCCTTCTTCATCCACAATTTTGATCCCTTCAATGTGGTGACGAACTGAGCGACGATAGCCCTCAATGTATTCTTCACGAAGCTTTGCTTGTTCCACTGCTTCTTCTGGAGTCAAACCTTCTGTTTTTTTCTTTTTGGCAAGCTCATTGATTCGAGCAATTTTTTTAGAATCCATTTCCTCTTACCTCTATTTTGTATTCAATTGGTTAAAGGCTGCAACAACTTTGGCTTTAGCCACAAGAGCAGAAAGAAGAGCCAAACGGTTATTTTTAACAGCCACATCTTCTGCCATAACCATCGTATTGTCAAAGAAAGCATCAATGACTGGGCTAAGAGCAAAAAGTTGAGCCAATTTGTCGCTAGCTGAACCAGTCAATTCAAGCTCTTCAATCGCTTTAGAAAGGGCATTTTCTTGATCATTTTCAAAGAGACTAGCATCGACTGCTACTGAAGCATCTGCTTTTTCTGCCAAGTTGAAAGCACGTGAGAGTGATTCAACAGCTGTTTTGTAACCATCAGCCTTAGCAGCTTCTGAGAGGGCGACAGCTGCTTCAAGCATATCAGCCACGACAAAGTTTGAACCAGCAAGAACGGCTTCTTTGATATCTTTTGAAGTGCGTCCCATCATCTTGTCCACACGCGCTTTGATGAAGTTGATGACTTCTGCTTGATTGTCATATGAAAGACTATCAAATGAAAGTCCGTAAAGGCTGGCAATCAACTCATCCATAGGAATATGCCAACCAAAGGCATCTAAGATACGAACAATCCCTTGTGTTGCACGGCGAAGCGCATAAGGGTCATTGGAACCTGATGGAATCAAACCTACGGAGAAGAAGGAAAGAAGGGTATCCAGTTTATCTGCAAGGGCAAGGATGGCACCAACCTTGGTTTCAGGAAGGGCTCCGTCTGCTGAATCAGGAAGGTAGTGCTCACGGATAGCTGTCGCTACTGCCGCATCTTCACCAGCAAGGAGGGCATATTTTTCACCCATGATTCCTTGCAATTCATCAAACTCTCCAACCATACCAGTCAAGAGGTCAAATTTGTAGATTTCAGCTGCACGCGCTACGGCTGCCCTTTCTTCTGTAGTTAAACCAGCTTGCTCAGCCAAGGAAGCCGCAATGACACCAGCACGTGCCATGTGTTCTGAAAGAGAGCCAATCTTTTCATGGAAAGTGACGTTCGCCAATTTAGCCACGAGGTCTTCAATCTTGAGTTTTTGGTCTTCACGCCAGAAGAATTCACCATCTTCGAGACGTGCCACCAAGACTTTTTCATTTCCTCGAACGACATTTTCCAAGTGCTCAGAGTTACCATTACGGACTGAGATGAAGTTTGGTTTAAGCTTACCTTCAAGGTCACGTACTACAAAGTAACGTTGGTGCGTTTCCATTGAGGTCACCAAAACTTCTTCTGGAACGTCCAAATATTTAGTGTCAAAACTTCCCATGAAGGCAGTTGGGTATTCGACCAAGTTCAAGACCTCATTCAAAAGTCCTTCTTCGATTTGAACTTGAACGCCTTGTTCTGTTTCGATGGCTTTGATTTGCTCACGAATCATATTTTCACGTTCTTTGCTATCCGCAATCACGTAAACGGTACGAAGGTCTTCCTCATAAGAATCTGCATTGGTGATTTCCACTTCATGCCCAAGGAAACGGTGACCACGGCTCACACGACCTGACTTGATATCCAAGAAATCAAGGTTAAGCGCTTCGTCACCCAAAAGGACAACCAAAGTATGAACAGGGCGGATGTATTCAAAGGTGTTGTTAGCCCAGTGCATGCTAACAGGGAAAGTCAATGAAGAAAGCACTTCTGGAACGCCAGCCAAGACTTCTTTGGCAGGTTTTCCAGCTTCATGTTTCGTCACGTAGACATATTCTTCACCCTTAACTTCACGGAATTCGATGTCATCAACAGTCAAACCTTTTCCACGGACAAATCCTTGTGCCGCTTTTGAGAAGTTACCTTCCGCATCCAAGGCGATTTTCTTAGAAGGTCCTTTAAAATCTTCTGTCAAATCAGATTGTTGATCAGCCAATCCAATGACACGGACTGCCAAACGGCGCGGTGTTGAGAAAGTTTGAATGCTTTCGTACGAAAGACGATTGTTATCCAAGAAGGTTGCCATTTTCTCACCGAGTTGTTTTTCACTTGGTGTGACAACATAGGCTGGTAACTCTTCAAGTCCTAATTCTACTAATAAGTTTTTTGTCATGTTTTTTCTCCGGAAAATATCTTTTTTTCCAGTTTGCCTTATGTGATTGGCACGCAAGCAACCGACTTCGTCGTTTCATTGCTAAAATTGGAGCCTAAGGTCTCCAATTTTGCCTGGTATCGTTAGTTTCTCTAACGATACCTTTATCACTGCGGCAACTGGTTCTGTAGGATTGCTCTATCATCCAATCCCATCTAATACGCCCTTTTTATTCTTCCTCTTCTGCTAGGAGTTTGGCGCGTGTGGCTTCGTCGAGAAGTGGGTAGCCGAGTTTCTTACGTTCTGCAACGAAGGTCTTGGCTACGACACGGGCTAAGTTACGGATGCGAGCAATGTAACCTGCACGTTCTGTAACGGATACTGCTCCACGAGCATCTAGCAAATTGAAGGTATGTGAACATTTCAAAACGTAGTCATAGGCAGGGTGAACAAGACCCAATTCCAAAGCACGTCCTGCTTCTTTTTCAAATTTTTCGAAGTTTTCAAGAAGCATATCTTGGTCAGAAACTTCAAAGCTGTATTTTGAATGTTCATATTCTGGTTGAAGGAAGATTTCTCCGTATTTAACGCCTGGAGCCCACTCGATATCATAAACTGAGTCAACTTCTTGGATGTAAGAAGCCAAACGTTCCAATCCGTAAGTGACCTCAGAAGTTACTGGACCAGTTGCCAATCCACCAACTTGTTGGAAATAGGTGAACTGAGTGATTTCCATACCGTCAAGCCAAACTTCCCAACCAAGACCAGCTGAACCAGTTGATGGGTTTTCCCAGTTATCTTCAACGAAACGGATATCGTGTTCCAAAGGATCGATACCTAATTTTTCCAACGACTCAAGGTAGAGCTCTTGGATGTTTGATGGTGATGGTTTCATCACCACTTGGAATTGGTGATGTTGGTAAAGACGGTTTGGGTTTTCCCCGTAACGACCATCAGCTGGACGACGAGATGGCTCTACATAAGCCGCATTCCATGGCTCAGGACCAATGGCACGAAGGAAGGTGTAGGGACTCATGGTACCTGCACCCTTTTCATTATCATAAGCCTGCATGAGCATACAACCCTGGTCATTCCAGTATTGTTGCAAAGTAAGGATAATTTCCTGGAAGGTTAGTTTTTTAGACATTATTTACTCCTTTAATTTATATTATCTTTTTAGGTTTATTTATCAAGCAACCAAGAAAAAGCTGGATCCTGAAAAATATGACGTTTGGGAATAGTTTGTAAATTCTGATCGCATTCATCTATTGTACCTAATTTCAAAGCACAGACTTCTGGTATATTTTCTTGAACAGTGAAAATCTGACTATGACAGTTCTGGCAGTAATAACGCTGTTTTCCTGGAGAAGAACTATAAGTAACAAGCTTTTCTTTTCCATGCAATACTAGCTTTTTACTGCTAACTTTGGCATTAACTGTATAGGCAGACGCAGTTGCCTTCCGACAGAATGAACAGTGGCAAAACACTAATTCAGATAATTCCTCATCTAGAGTGTAAGTCACTGCTTTACATAAACAAGATCCTTTAAGCATTGTACTCCTTTCTACTTAGGCATTAGACAAATTCAAAAAGAACCGTGTCTCTGCTCCTAAGTCGTTCGACCTAGGGGCGTCAGAAACGCGGTTCCACCCTAATTTATTACTTCATTTTATCTGTTTGTATTCAGCTCTTTGCTGAGAGAAAGCGCCACTTGCTTACTTTGCTCTACTTGGCTTTCACTATCCCAAGCTCGCTAGAAAAACGCCATAAGCCCTTCTTTCTTGTCAGTATTATAGCAGAAATAGAGAAACTTGTAAAATAAAATTCTAATCCTTCTCACTGATTCCCATTTCCTGACGAACATGTGCATGGGAATCTTCATGGAGAATATCATTATCAATAATTGAGGCTTCTCGAAGTTCTTCGGCTTTTTTCTTGTCCTGATGGGTTAAGTCTTGATTGGGATCATAAGCTTTCTCGACGATAGACAAGAGATGATTTCGAATTTCCTTTTCCTTACGAATTTTGGCTTTTTTGCGGTAACTAGCTACAACGAGCACAACCAACATCAGCATTCCCAAATAACCGATAATAGGATACATAACCGCTACCAATTGACGGAAGCCCATGAAGGAAACAGCAAAACCAGCAAGGGCAAATGCCGCCACAAAGAACTTGAATCGTTTATCACTACCCGCTGAGAAGCGTTTCCCAAGGGCATAGTAAAGACTAAAGACGGTATTGAAAATCAAGCCAAAAATCACTAAGGCGTAGAGTGTCGCAAAGATAGGGTTCACTTCCTTGGCAATAGCCAGCATAGGAACATCTGAGCTAGCAACTTTATCACTGTTAGCAAAGAGAATCAAGGTCGTGATGAAAAAAATCACACCAACCATAAGGCCACCCCATGTTCCGCTCTTTTCAGCTTCATTTATTTTGAGAATAGAGCCGCCCATCACAAAGGCCATCGCTATAGCCGACATGACACAGACAGCAAAATAATTGATCACAGACATCCAAACGCTTGGAAAGGGTGATTGAATGGTTTGCGACACCTTATCCATCTCAGCAAAATCCCAGTGACGTCCTAGAACATTGGTCACGAATATCATGGCAATCATAACCAAAATCATAGGGGTAAAAACTCCAATAACACCGATGATTTTTTTGAAATCTAGGAAACTCACAAAAATAGTCAGAGCTGTACACAGGAAGGCACCTACCCAAATCGGAAAGCCGAACTGTTGGTTTAGGTTAGCCCCCGCACCTGCTGTCATCACAAAACCAAACAGGAAACAAGTGATAATCAAAGCGATATCCAAAATACGGTAAATCACAGGATGACTGATTTCTGCCAGGACTACTGAATGATCATCTGAACGGTAATAACTTCCCAGAGCAATCATGAGTCGCCCAAAGCCAACATGCAAAATCCCTAGAACTATAACACCTATCAATCCCCAGGCTCCAAAACTAACAAAATACTGTAAGAGGTCCTGTCCTGAAGATACCCCTGCACCAATCATTACACCGACGTAGGCCAGGGCAATGCTCCAAATACGTTTTGACATATTACCTCCTGTAAAATATAAAGTATTTCTATTTTACACTACTCTGACACCTTTGTAAAAATTAATTAAAAACAGCACCTTCATAAGAAAGTGCTACTTATACTCTTATTTTTCCCAACCTTTTCGTCCATCAATATAGGTTGCTTGCAAATTCAAGGAGTCATCTAAGACGATAAAATCAGCTGGTAGACCTGCTTTTAGGCTTCCGCAAGTATTTTCAAGCCCAACCGATTTAGCTGGAACACTAGTTGCCATTTGCAGAGCTTGAGCAACCGTCACAAGTCCCCAGTCAACCACATGTTTAACACCATCTTTAAGTTGTAGAATAGATCCAGCTAGGTTACCACCTTCTTTGAGGCGGGCAGTACCATTTTCAACAATAACAGGAAGTTCGCCTAACATATAGTCTCCATCCGGACAACCTCCCGCTGACATACAGTCTGTAATAAGGGCAACTCCTTGAGGAGTCTTTTGCTTGATAAGAACCTTACAAGCTGCAGGAACCACGTGATGACCATCTGCAATCAACTCACCAATCGTTTCTGGACTATCGAAGGCTGCACCAACCATTCCAGGTTCACGATGCGTAAACCCACGCATACCGTTGTAGACGTGAACCCAAACAGATGCCCCAGCTTCCACAGCCGCTACAGCTTCCTCGTAAGTAGCATTGGAATGACCTAGAGCGATTGTCACACCTTGCTCAGTCGCTTCTTTGATAAATTCAACTACTCCCTCACGTTCAGGAGCCAAGGCCAGCTTGATTAATTTTCCTTGAGCTGCCTCTTGCCAGGCCTTCAGTTGTTCCACACTTGGATTGCCCATGTATTTCGGATTTTGAGCTCCCTTATAGGTTTCAGTGAAATAAGGTCCTTCAAAGAAGAGCCCCTGAATTTTAGCACCAGACTCCTTACCAGCCGTCTCTGCTGTTGTCTGACAGATAGCTTTTAACTCTTCAAATGGCGCTGTCAATGCTGTCGGTAAGAAAGAAGTCACACCTGCTGAAAGCAAGGCTTGACTCATACCAAGGAGACTTTCTGCCGAATTATCCATAACATCGTATCCCGCAAATCCATGGATGTGAGTATCCACAAGACCAGGAGCAATCTGATAATCACTGTAATCTAGCACTTCTGCACCTTCTGGCACATTTTCTGTCCAATCACTAAAATGACCATCTGTGACTGCCAAGTAGCCACCTTCTTTGACCTTGTAATCAAAATAAAAACGTTTGGCTGAAATATAATAGGTCATAGGACCACCTCTCATCATTTTTCTATGTTTTTAATACGCCTTCATTATATCAAAAAAGCCGAGAAATTTTCTCGACTTTCTCTATTAAATCACACCTTCTGTAACCTTTTCAACAAGGTTAATCGCATGGTCCGCGATACGTGTGTAATGTGAGAGGTAATCAACATAGTTGATACCTGCTTGCGCAGTACATTCACCATTGTTAAGACGTTTGGTATGTGTTTTACGCAATTGTTTTTCAAGTTTTTCCAATTCTTCATGACGAAGGATGACTTGACCTGCAAGTACCTTGTCATCATCCACAACAACACGAATACTATCGAGAACAATACGGTGCGTACGATTATAAACATCCCCAAGCTCGGCCTTAGCAGTCTCAGAGAATTCAATCCCCTTATTATGAATATGTTGTGAAAGGTTGGCACTTGCAACTGCCAGATCACCAATACGCTCCAAGTCACGAACAGAATCTAAAACACTTGCCAAAATTTCGTTTTCAGAAACACTAAGCGATTCATTAGAGATGTCAATCAAGTAAGTTGTTAACTCTTCATCAATACTGTTAACAGCTGTTTCATACTTCTCTACCTTGTCAAAGTATTTCTCCTCACCTTTATCAAAGAAAGCGTATGAAGCCTCCAAAGATTGAATGGCATACGACGCTAAGTGAACCAACTCTTTCTTAGCATTACCAAGGGCAATGGCTGGCGCTTGTGTGATAAGCAAACGATCCAAGTAAAGCGCTTCGTACTTGTTAACTTCATCCTCACCAGGAATAATCTTAGTTACAAGATAAGCAAGAAGCCCAATGAATGGGAATTGCACGATAGTATTTGCAATGTTAAAAGTACCGTGAGCAAAGGCGATAGTCATCTCAGGTGTCAAACCAAGCACAGACTTAAACCATTGAATCAGAGCTGTGAATGGTACCAAGAGAATCAAACACAAGACCGTCCCAATAACATTGAACAACACGTGAGCCCCTGCCACACGTTTGGCCGCAATGTTAGAACCAAGAGCAGCTAGAACCGCTGTAATTGTTGTCCCGATATTATCACCAAAGAGGATTGGAAGAGCACCTTGCAAGTCGAGCAAACCACCTGAATAAAGGCTCTGAAGAATACCAATGGTAGCTGCCGAAGACTGAATCAACATGGTCAAACCAGAACCAATGATAACTCCCATGATTGGGCGGTCACCTAAAGTTGCCAGGTAATCTTTAAAGGCTGTTACTGACTTCAAAGGTTCTACCGCATCTCCCATCAGGTTAAGGGCAAAGAAAATCCCCCCAACACCAAACAAGATACGTCCTAGGTTATTGAGCTTCTTATTACTCGTAAAGAAGAGAAACGCCGCCCCTAGGAAAAGCACTGGAAGGGCATAGTCTCCAAGCTTGAAACCAATCATAAAGGAGGTTACGGTTGTCCCGATATTCGCCCCCATGACAATACCAATAGCCTGACGAAGGCTCAAAAGCCCTGCCGAAACCAGACCTACGACAATAACGGTTACCCCGGAACTCGACTGAATCAAGGCCGTCATGACAATACCAATCAGAACCCCTAAAAATGGGTTACTGGTGTACTTATCGATGTAAAAGCGTAGTTTATCTCCGGCCGCTTGTTGAAGACCATCACCCATGTACTTAATACTAAATAGGAAAAGTCCCAAACCACCGAGGAAAGAAAACGCAATATCCTGCCAATTTACTGACACATTTTTGTCCTCATTATATAAAATTTTCGGTAAGACCGACTCTTCTATTGTATCTATTTATTAAGGAATAAACAAGACTTTTCCCAAAAATAATAAAAAGATCAGATACTCATATCAGAAAGCCATCAATGCCCGTCTCGAGTATGCTGCGCTTTTATCTGATACTTGTCACCAGATTTCAAGCAAAAACAGTCAGAAAAACATTACTAGCAGTGTTTGGAGATTTTCATAAATGGAACCTAGCATAGCAATACCATCATCCGTTGGGAGATGCTTTTTTTAGTTGTTCCTTCATCTTTTATGACCTCAAAATAACGGATAGATATTATCGAAATAAATCCTTCTTTCTTGTGATATAATAAAGGAAAAAATTGGAAGTTGCATCATGACAATCTACATTCTAGCACAAGTATTCTCAGCCATAGGTGCCCTATGTGTCGCCATATCTTCTTTTGCAAAATCAAAAAATAAAATGCTAGTCTGGCAAATTACCGACTACATTTTTACTGCTATAGCCAACCTCTTATTGGGTGGCTATACCGGTGCTTTAACCATTAGTATTTCCATCATTCGTAATAGCTTGATGGTCAAAAAGAAGATGACCAAAACTATCTTGACTATCCTCATCATTTTTCAAATCATCGTAGGGTCTTATCTCAATCAATTTGGAGTTATTGGCTATTTGCCAATCATCTCTTCAGTCTCTTATAGTCTAGCAATTGCTATCACACGAAACCTCCAATGGCTTCGCTGGGTCATTATTGAAAATATGTTACTCTGGCTAATTTACGATTTGACCATTCAGGCTTACCCAGCTGCCGTCACTGATATCACTATCACACTGACTACTCTTATTGCCATTATTAAAAATCGAAAAACCTTTAGCAAATAGAAGCTAAAGGTCTTTTTCTTATAAAGCCCAAGTACGAATAGCGTAGGCTACGCCTGCCTCGTCATTTGTCAAGGTCACATACTTACACAAATCTTTAATGTCGTCACTAGCATTACCCATGGCAACACTTTGACCGACGAATTGTAGCATTTCGAGGTCATTGGCAGCATCTCCCAAAGCCATAATCTGTTCGGGATTGATACCCAACTTTTCAGCTAAATGCTTCAGTCCACTGGCCTTGGTTACTCCTTGTGGCATAATTTCAAAGATATAATCTTGACTGCGAACCGTACTATAGTGCTGACTAAGACTATCTTCCATCGCATTTTGTAAGGTGTCCAAAGGTTCCGAATCAGCCATATACATAGCTTGGAAAATCACTTGCCCTTCCTCAAAGATTTCTTCCAAACTCCTAGCTTTCGCTTCTGTAAAAACAGTCCCAGCATCATAAGCTACTAGCTCAGGTACCTCATTCCCCACAACATAGTAAGTTTTTTCACCAGTAAAGGTTAGAGCCACCCCTGGGAAGTCTTCACAAACCTGCAAGAGTTCTTCCATTTCAGAGCGGGATAAACTTTCAGATTGAATCAAGGTCCAATTTTTAGTTTCATAAGTTGAACACCCATTGTTCATGATAATGTACTCTTCTTCACTAAGACCCAATTTTTCAAAATGGGGAACAATGCCTGAACGTGGGCGACCCGTACAAAGGACAATCTTAATACCTGCCGTAGCCGCATCTTGAATAGCCTTGATGTTCTCTTCAGGTATCTCTTTTTGGCTATTTAAGAGTGTCCCGTCCATGTCAATTGCAATGAGTTTCACTTGGTTCTGGTTCATATTTTTCTTATTCTCCTTGATCCTAATATGTGTCGTAAATAGTTAACTGATATTGTTCTATGATGCTATTCAATTTATCCCCATAGGTTGTGTCGGTGGCATAAACGCCTGTTAGGGCTGCCGTCGCATCTTTATAACTCTTTGTCTTGGAACGGTGCACTCCTACATAGTAGCTTCCCTCAAGAAAGTCCACATAATCCTGTAAAGAATTTTCCACGGAACCATAAGAACGAAAGGCCGCATCAATATAGTAAGGATTACCCTTACCATCATCCTCCCAAGTCGGTAGGGTCACACTTTGACCATTGTAGTCCCCCTTAATCCCAAAGAAGTTATAGGACGGCTTCTGACTCAAACTGGATTGTCCAGAGTCAGATTCTAGAATAGCCTGAGCAATCATGACAGATGCATAAAGGTCGTTTCTAGCCGCCAAATAGCGCGACGTCTCGCCAATCTCAGCAATAAAAGCAACCGTCCTCTCATCTGTAGATGTCATGTTTTTTTCCATAGTCAACTTTGGAAAATTCAAACTAGCTAGGAGTCCCAATAAGGCAAATAGGCCAATAAAAATCAGACTCCACTTTTGGAAAAATTTAGGAAAAAGCAAGAAAGACTTCTTTTTCTTTTTAGTTTTCTTAGGTCTAGCTTTCGACTTGCTTTTCTTTTTCCCTTTCGCCAATCGGTCACCCCCTCAATCATACTAACTCCTCTAAGTATATCAAAATTCACTAAAAAAGACCCAAACCAACTGGTTTAAGCCTTCATTATATTATATGGCGTCTCCACCACGTTCACCAGTACGAATGCGGATAACATCATCAATAGGAACAATAAAAATCTTCCCATCACCAACTTCTCCTGTCGCCACGGCGCTCCGAATGGCATCAACAACTTCGTCAACTGCCATATCCTTAACTACAATTTCAACCTTAACCTTAGCTAATAAGGTGGGAACAATACGCTGTCCACGAACAAACTCTGCAAAGCCACGTTGATTACCGTAACCTAGTACTTGACTCACCGTCATCCCTTTGGCCAAACCACTACCAGTCAAGGCATTTTTCAAATCTTCCAATTTATCCGAACGAATGATCGCTTCTATTTTTTTCATCAGTATCCTCCTACGAATCCATACCCATAAAGGTTGGGTAGGCTGTTTCCTTGTGTTCACAGTCATCAAGACCAATAGCCTCATCACGGTCACTAACACGTAAAGGCATATAATGAGCAATTACTTTAATAATACCATAGGTCACAAGAGCAGACCAGATAGCTGTAAAGATAATAGCCAAGATGGTCACAATAAAGAGATGGGCCTTTCCATAAATCAAGCCAATATTGACCTTATCTAGGGCTAAATCTGGTGTCGTAAAAATCGCAGTAGCCAAACCACCAAAGATACCTCCGACACCATGGCAACCAAAAGCATCCAAAGCATCATCATAGGCAAAACGCTTCTTCAAGACTGAAATAGCATAGAAACAAATCGGACTAACCATAAGACCAATTAGAATGGCACTCCAAATTGAAACAAAACCTGCTCCAGGTGTGATGGCAACAAGTCCGGCCACTAACCCAGTCGAACCACCGACCAAAGAGGGATGACCTGTCACATATTTTTCAAGAGCTAGCCATGAAAACATAGATGCAGCAGCTGAAACATGGGTGGTTACTAGCGCGTGAACTGCCAAGCCATTAGCAGCCAAGGCTGATCCTGCATTGAAACCAAACCAACCAAACCATAAGAGACCCGCTCCCAATAGGACAAAAGGAACATTATGAGGACGGTGTTCTAAAATGCCAAAATCACGACGTTTACCAACAACGATGGCCAGAACCAAAGCCGATACACCCGAGGTAATATGAACCACATCACCACCTGCGAAGTCAATTGTCCCCCATTTAGCAAGGAGCCCTTCGTCCCAAACCATATGTGCAAATGGATAGTAGACAAGAAGTAACCAAAAGACAACAAAGATGGCTAAAGGTGTAAAGCGCATCCTTCCTACCACTGAACCTGTCAAAATCGCCACACAGATAATTGAAAACATCATCTGGAAAGCAGCAAACAGCATATCAGGAATGGTTAGACCACGGCTTGAGGCCGTTTCAGACACACCATTTAAAAAAAGGTGACTAAAATTACCGAAGAAATTCCCATGACCGCCAAAAGAAAGCGAGTAGCCAGCAACAATCCACAAGAGAGAAGCTATAGCTAAGGGAAGAACAGACATCATCATGGTATTGATAACATTCTTACGACGTCCGAGCCCACCATAGAAGAAGGCCAAGGCCGGTGTCATCAAACAAACCATGGCCGAACAAATCAATATAAAGGCACTACTACCTATCTCCATGAAACCACTCCAATTCACAATTTATTTTATGTTAGATAACATAACATAAAACCACAACGAAAACAAGTATATTTACGGAATTTTTTGATAATTCTTTCTTTTCTGACATCTTGTGTTGCCACAAAAAAAGAGCCTCTTAAAGCCCATGGAAAAGGTTATAAAGCTCTTGTCTGTTTATTTTTCGCTCTTTAGCAATGGTTTTTATAGCCTGATTAGGTTTCATACCAGAAGCAATTAAAGCTTCAACAGCCTCTACTGGCGTAACATCTGATGTTAGATTTTCTTCCCTACCATTCTCAGAAGCTCCAGCCACAATCAGTAAACATTCTCCCTTGAGAGGATTACTAGCAATATACTCTAAAATTTCTGAAATTGATCCTCGCTGATATTCTTCATAAAGCTTGGTTAATTCTCGAACTAGAGTTACTTGACGATTACCATAGACCTCATTCATATTTTCAAGGGTATCCGCCACACGGTATGGTGACTCATAAAAAATCTGTGTCTCAGGATAAGATACTTTTTCCTTGAAGAAATCAATCTGCTGTCCCTTTTTACGAGGCAGAAATCCATAAAAAATATGAGGTTGCGGTGCTAAACCACTGGCAATCAAGGCTGTAATACCAGCTGATGCTCCCGGTAAGGCCACCACAGGAATATCCTCAGCAATGGCGGCTTTGACCAAATCATGCCCAGGATCCGAAATGGAAGGCATACCCGCATCAGAAACCTGAGCCAAAGAAAAACCTGACTTCAAGCGTTCCAGTAAATCTGGAATTTTTTCATAAGCATTATGCTCATGAAAAGAATACTGCTTGGTTTCAATTTCAAAATGTTTGAGCAAGAGACCTGTATTACGCGTGTCCTCCGCACAAATAAGATCCACCTCTTTCAGGATTTGCAAACTGCGAAAAGTCATATCCTGCAAATTACCAATAGGTGTGGGAACCAAATAAAGGGTACCATAATTAGATTGCCCCTTAAAACTCTTTTGAACCTGCATGCTTAATCTCCGTACAACAATTCTGCACAGAAGCCACAAGCTTCATTATTATCACGACGTTGACCATAAAAATCTGGGCAGATATGGAATCCATCATCATAAATAGCCTCGAGATTCACCTTACCATGAGACATTTTAGTCCCTGTCTCCTCCTGAACCACTTGACTCAAGTGCTCACGTAATTTGTCGTTTTCCAACTTGAGGGCCGTATTTTCATCTAGAATCCCTGAGAAGTTCGCCTTAATTGCTTCCACTTCTGCCAACATCGACATCAAATTTTGTGATAATTCCTCGAATTTATCATACAATTCACGCTTTTCCATTTAGCTGAACTTCCTCCACTCCATAAGTTAGGGGCGCACGCCCTTTTTCAAATACAATCTTAATAGTCCCTGCAATCACATCAATGGCAACGACCTGACCCGTGCCATCCTTGGTTTCAATTTCATCACCCAAGTCAGGATAACTCGCCTTGCTATCTCGGTAAAAGTCATCTTCATAACTGAGACAACACATAAGTCGACCACAGACCCCATTCATCTTACCAGAATTCAAAGATAAACTCTGATTTTTAGCCATCTTAATCGATACTGGTGGGAATTCACCCAAAAAACTAGAACAACAAAGTGCCCGGCCACAAGGTCCTAAGCCACCATAGATTTTTGATTCCTCACGACTTGAAATCTGACGTAACTCAATACGTGTCTTAAAGTAAGAAGCCAGATCTTTGAGCAACTGACGAAAATCTACCCGTTTTTCAGCTACAAAACCGATTAACACATAAGAGTTATTTAGCGGAAAGACAATATCAACCACCTTCATATCTAGCTGATTTTGAGCAATTAAATCAGCCACTACTCCCATACTCTTTTCAGCCTTCAAAAGATTTTCATCATATCTAGCAAAATCTTTCTCTCCTGCCAATCCTTCAACCCGATTCAAATCCGCAGGCAAACTAACCTCAGGAAAATCTGTGTTTTCCATGACAACCTGGGCTAGGCGCTTATCTTTTTTCTCCAAAACGACTACAAAGTCATCTTTGGCGTAATTTTTATCAGGAACAACGTATTCTACTGCTCCAGTTTCTTCAAATTTTATTCCAATGACTTCTGTCATGATAATACCATATACTCCATCGCATTTTGAAAGCTGACATTAGCAAGCCACATTTTTCGTGCCTCATAAACTAAGTCTAGCCATCGTCTTGCTTGTGGATTTTGTATATCCTTCCCCAATTGATAAGTTAAAAAAGCCCAGACTATCTCTTGTTCCGACTTTTCACTACACTGGACAGCCAGTTTTGCAACGTCCAAATAAAGCAGGTCCTGATTAGATAGCAGGGACTGTGTGAAACGCTCTACTGTATTAATCAGATCAAGAACCTTATTATCTTTAGCTAAGTCTAAAGCCTGAACATCATCTTTAGCAAAATCTGCCAACACTTTGGCTTGTGTCAGCAACAAACCTTCCTTCTGCAGCAATTCTTCCAGATAAGCCCGATTCTTAGGAAAATAAAAGAGTTGAGCTCGGCTTTTAATCGTAGGTAACATACGACTATCATCAGCTGTCAAAAGAAAAATATAAATCTGACTTTGAGGTTCTTCAATAAACTTTAATAGACTATTAGCAGCGTTGACGTGCATCTTATCTGCATCACGAATGATAAAAACCTGAGCCTGCCCTTCAAAACTCGATTGACTAAACTCTCTAGTCAACTGACGAATCGTGTCCGTCTTAATAATCTGTCCTTGTGGCTCTACTATTTTAACATCAGAAAAGTCCCCCTGTGCAATCAAGCGACAGGGACGACAGTGACCACAAGGTAGACCATTCTCAGGAGTCACACAAAACCGACTCTGTGCTAGCCAAATAGCCATATCGAGACTTCCAAAATCACCCGAAAACAAATAAGCATGACTCAAACGATTTTCTCTGATAATTTGTGAAAACTCTTCAAATAGTTTGCTTTGACTCTCAGCTAACTTCATCTTGCTCCTTATAAATAGCCTTTAATTACTTTCCAAGCTTGCTCTACAACATCCTCAAAATCCTGTGAGGCATCGATTAACTTGATACGTTCTGGTTCAGCCTGTGCTAAATCTAAATAACCTTGACGTACACGCTGATGTAGGTCAAGCTTCTCTAAATCCAACCGATTGACTTCACGTTCGCCACTAGCTGCAATGCGGGCCAAACCAGTTTCAGAATCCACATCAAACAATAGGGTCACATCAGGTTTATACCCATCAGTCGCATAGGCATTTAACCAGGCAATCTCATCCTGATTCAAGCCACGACCAGTCCCTTGATAGGCAACTGATGAATCAATAAAGCGATCCATGATGACCATATTGCCTTCTTCAAGCTCTGGCAAAACCTTCTCAACCAAATGTTGACGGCGAGCCGCAATATAAAGCAAGAGCTCTGTCTTAGCATCCATAGCCGTATTATTGACATCCAAAATAACCTCACGGATTTGCTCTGCAATAGCGACTCCGCCCGGTTCACGTGTCGTCACGACTTTAGCTGGATAGGCTTCTCTAAGACGAGGTAAAAGTGCCTCCAAAACTGTAGTCTTTCCAGCACCATCTGGCCCTTCGATTGAGATTAATAACCCTTTTGACATGATACTTCCTTTTCTATTTTATTATCTTCTATTTTATCAAATTTTAGGCTAAAAGAACAATCTCAAAAAGTAAATAGCCTATGGTAAAAGAGTGTATATCTTAGCATGTCATCAAAACCACAAAACATTTCAAAACTCTATTTATATAAACCACATATTTATCTTATTAGGTTTAGTTTTTTAGACACATATTTACAAACAAAAAAGCCGAGGAAAACCCCGACTTTATCTAAAATTATTTAACGAAGTCAAGCAATGCCAAGAAGCTTTCAGCTTCAAGTGATGCACCACCTACAAGAGCTCCGTCAACATCTGGACAAGCCATGTATTCAGCAACGTTTTCAGGTTTAACTGAACCACCGTATTGAACACGTACTTTGTCAGCAACTTCTTGACCGAAGTCAGCTGCTACAACATCACGCACAACTTTACACATTTTTTGTGCATCATCTTGTGAAGCTGATTTACCAGTACCGATAGCCCAGATTGGTTCGTAGGCGATTACTGTTGAAGCGACTTGTTCTGCAGTCAATCCAGCAAGAGCAGCTGAAACTTGAGCACCTACGAATTCAGCAGCTTTACCAGCTTCGTAAGTTTCAAGAGATTCACCACAACAGATGATTGGAAGCATACCGTTAGCAAAGATTGCTTTAGCTTTTTTGTTGATGTCTTCATCAGTTTCGTGGAAGTAGTCACGACGTTCTGAGTGACCGATAACAACATAGTCAGTACCGATTTCTTTCAAAACTTGTGGGCTAGTTTCACCAGTGAAAGCACCTGCATTTTCAAAGTAAGTGTTTTGTGCAGCAACTTTAAGGTTTGAACCTTTAGCAGCAGCAAGAACAGTTGTCAAATCAACTGCAGGAGCCGCAATACCAGCTTCAACAAGGTCAGCTGAAGGTAGTTTTGACGCTACAGCTTCAACAAATGCTTTTGCTTCTTCTGGATTTTTGTTCATTTTCCAGTTACCAGCGATAAATGGTTTACGTGACATTTCACATACCTCTTCTTTTATTTATTTACTCGTTTATTTTATCACAAATCCCTTACTATTACTAGGATTTTAGGAAAATTCCGAAAACTCGACTTGCTTTATTAAGATTGTTCTCTATAAAAGCTAAGTTTAGTCAACTAAATGCAAACAAAGACGACTCTCAGATATTTTAAAAACCAAAAAGAGCCGAGTAAACTCGACTCTCTCAATTATTGTCTGACGAATAATTGTATTGGGAACTTAATATTAATTAAGCTTCGATTTCAGATACGATACCTGAACCAACAGTACGTCCACCTTCACGGATAGAGAATGTTGTACCTTTTTCAACGGCGATTGGGTGGATCAACTCAACGTCGATAGTCACGTTATCACCAGGCATAACCATTTCAGTACCTGCAGGAAGTTCGATTGAACCTGTTACGTCAGTTGTACGGAAGTAGAACTGTGGACGGTAGTTGTTGAAGAATGGAGTGTGACGTCCACCTTCTTCTTTAGAAAGGATGTAAACTTCACCTTTGAATTTAGTGTGTGGGTTGATTGAACCAGGTGCAGCCAATACTTGACCACGTTCGATTTCATCACGTTGGATACCACGAAGAAGAACACCGACGTTATCTCCGGCAATACCTTCGTCAAGTTGTTTACGGAACATTTCAACACCAGTAACAACTGCTTTTTGGATTTCTTCTTTAAGACCAACGATTTCAACTTCATCATTAACACGAACAACACCACGGTCGATACGTCCTGAAGCAACAGTACCACGACCAGTGATTGAGAATACGTCTTCGACTGGAAGCAACAATGGTTTGTCAGTGTCACGTTCTGGTTCTGGAATGTATTCGTCAACAGTGTTCATCAAGTCCATGATGATGTCTTCGTATTTAGAATCACCTTCAAGAGCTTTAAGAGCTGAACCTTGGATAACTGGAATGTCATCACCTGGGAAATCGTATTCTGAAAGAAGGTCACGGATTTCCATTTCAACCAATTCAAGCAATTCTTCATCGTCAACCAAGTCAACTTTGTTCATGAAGACGATAAGGTGTTTAACACCAACCTGACGTGAAAGAAGGATGTGCTCACGAGTTTGTGGCATTGGTCCGTCAGTAGATGCTACTACAAGGATCGCACCGTCCATTTGAGCGGCACCAGTGATCATGTTTTTAACGTAGTCCGCGTGTCCTGGCGCATCGATGTGAGCGTAGTGACGTTTTTCAGTTTCGTACTCAACGTGTGCAGTGTTGATTGTGATACCGCGTTCACGTTCTTCTGGAGCAGCGTCAATTGAAGCGTAGTCTTTTGGTGTGTTAACTGCGCTAGGAAGACGACGAGCCAATACAGTTGTGATAGCAGCTGTCAAAGTAGTTTTACCGTGGTCAACGTGTCCGATTGTACCAATGTTAACGTGTGGTTTACTACGATCGTATTTTTCTTTTGCCATTTAGGAAAAGCCTCCAATAAAATATATTTTATAGATAGACAGTAGGCAATACAGTCTAACTTTACTCTACTATTCTATCAAAATGTCATAGAATTGCAAGTATTTTATATAGTTTTCAATTTTTCTTTAGAGTAATCACAAATATTTCTTTCAGTATTTCTATTTCTACCACTTCTATAAGCTTTTAGTAATCCCTTGCTAATGCCAAACGCTATCAAGTAAAAAAAGAAGCCGTATTAACGACTTCTTCTTAAAGGTACAATTTTTTCATCTTGATTTTCCAATTCTTGAGTCTGAGATAACTCGTCCTCAATAGCTTGAACAATATTATCACGCTTTTCGTTGGCAGCAATATTTAAAACAAATGCAATCCCAACAGAAGTTACCAGAAGCGAGTTACCACCTTGTGAAAGGAAGGGGAAGGTAACCCCTGTCGATGGGATTAGCCCTGAAATTCCTCCGATGTTAACAAAGACCTGCATAAGCATGAGAGCTCCCACACCAAGCGCCATCATAGAGTTAAATGGATTTCTGGCCTTAACTCCCACAATCATAATACGAAGAATGAGGAAAAAGAGGAGAGCCAAAATCAAGCCAGCTCCGATAAGGCCTAACTCTTCAATAACAATTGAAAAGACAAAGTCTGTTGTAGCTTCTGGAAGATAGCCAGTTTTCTCAATCGAATTTCCAAGTCCAAGACCGAACCAGCCCCCATTGCTCATAGCATAGTAAGAATGAGATAACTGTAGACCTGATCCTGTCAAATCCTTAAAAGGATTAAAATAAGCTGCGAAACGCTTGGCAACATAACCGAAGATAGGTACCTTAGCCATGGTTTGTACCCCTACCAAGGCAATTAAACCTAGGAAGGCAGATGAAACTCCTACAATACCGGCAAATAAGGCCGTGAACCAGCGGTAGCCGACACCAGAAATTGAAAACATAACTACCGTAGTCAATACAATAATGGCCGCATTCCCCAAGTCCGGTTGGATGGCAACTAAGCCAATCATTACCAGCAAATAGTAACGCCAGTCATTAAATTCTTTTTTATTCCTCGGTATCCACCTATTCTTAGTTAAAGCCTGATAGTCATAACGTTCTATAGCAGACTGTTGTTTTGAAAAAGTGTGCGCCAAATACCAAACTACAATAACCTTAAGATACTCCGCTGGTTGGAAAGAAAAGGGACCCAGTACAATCCATCCATTCGCACCATTAATTTCTTTAGTGAAAAACTTCGCAACAACCAAAAGCAAAACTTCGGCAAATAGAACAACACCTAAGAGCTTATCTTTTCTGAGGAAATTCAATTTCAATCGATAAATGAAGAAGATAAATAGTAAGGATACTATCCAGAAGGCACCTTGGTTCATAACTGATGCGAAAGGATTGGCTCCATAAGTTACTAAACGAGCACTCGTTGTTGAATAAACCACAATCAAACCAACCACTGATAAAATTAAATAAGGTATCAAGATGGTATAGTCCAAAAGATGTTTCTTTTCAATTTTCATATCTAAAAAACTCATACTTTCTATTACGTTACCCTACATTTTCATAAAAAACATAAAGCTAACAGCTTATATTATAACACTTTGATATCTTAAACTAAAGTAAAAGCTAAATTAACCGTTTTCATTGCTGAAACTTTTATTTAATCTTTTATACTCAAATTCATTTGGCAACTAGCTTTCTGTGGTAATGTTGCTAGTTCTCATATTTTCTTTAAGGATAAACAAAAAACGAGACTTAGGCCCCGTTTTTTTATCTTATTTTGTACCGACACTGATACGATTAAGTGCTCGACGGAGAGCAACCTGAGCACGTTGAACTTCATCAATACGATCAGATTTGGTTGCTTCTTCCAAGTCACGTTCGGCACGTTGCTTGGCACGTTCGGCACGAGAAACGTCAATGTCGCGTTCACGTTCTGCTGAATCGGCAACGATAGTAATGAAATCATCTTTAACCTCGATGATACCACCGTTTACGGCAATCCAATCGACGTGACTCTCGTCATCCACACGACGAACCTTGAGCTCATCCACTTCAAGTGGAGCAATCAAGTTAATATGGCCTGGTAAAATACCAATTTGACCATCTTTAGTAACCGCGTGGATAAAGCTGGCATGGTGGTCATATTTAAGACCATCTGGAGTTACCACTTGTACGGTCATTTGTGCCATATCTTCACCTCATTTAGTAGCCCATAGCTTTAGCTTTAGCTACTACATCCTCAATTGGGCCTACGCTACGGAAGGCATCTTCAGGAAGATTGTCATATTTACCTTCAAGGATTTCTTTAAAGCTACGAACAGTTTCAGCAACTGGAACATAAGAACCTGGTTGACCTGTAAACTGTTCAGCAACGTTGAAGTTTTGTGACAAGAAGAATTGGATACGACGAGCACGTCCAACCAATGTTTTTTCTTCATCTGACAATTCATCCATACCAAGGATAGCGATAATATCTTGCAATTCACGGTAACGTTGAAGCACTCGTTGAACTTCAGTCGCAACAGCATAGTGTTCTTCACCAACAATTTCAGGTGAAAGGGCACGTGAGCTTGATGCCAATGGGTCAACGGCTGGGTAAATACCCATTTGTGTCAACTTACGTTCAAGGTTGGTTGTTGAATCCAAGTGAGCGAATGCTGTAGCTGGCGCTGGGTCAGTATAGTCATCGGCTGGGACATAGATAGCTTGGATTGATGTAACAGAACCTTTTTTAGTTGATGTGATACGTTCTTGCAATTGCCCCATTTCAGTAGCAAGTGTTGGTTGATAACCAACGGCTGATGGCATACGGCCAAGAAGGGCAGAAACTTCAGAACCCGCTTGAGTGAAACGGAAGATGTTATCTATGAAGAGAAGCACATCTTGACCTTCGACATCACGGAAGTATTCCGCAATTGTCAAACCAGTAAGGGCAACACGCATACGTGCTCCTGGTGGCTCATTCATTTGACCAAAGACCATGGCTGTTTTCTCGATAACGCCAGATTCTTTCATTTCCCAGTAAAGATCATTACCTTCACGTGTACGTTCACCAACACCTGTAAACACGGAAATACCACCGTGCTCTTGGGCAATGTTGTGAATCAACTCTTGAATAAGAACCGTTTTACCAACACCGGCACCGCCAAAGAGTCCGACTTTACCACCTTTGAGGTAAGGGGCAAGCAAGTCGATAACTTTAATCCCTGTTTCAAGGATTTCAGTAGATGTTGACAATTCATCGAAAGTTGGTGCTTTTTTGTGAATTGGTTCACGCTCTGCATCATCTGCAAAAGGTGCTTCCAAGTCAATGGTATCACCAAGAACGTTAAAGACACGTCCAAGGGTATCTTTACCAACAGGAACGCTGATTGGACGACCAGTGTCCAGAACTTCTAGTCCACGAGTCAATCCATCAGTAGATTCCATGGCAATGGTACGAACCACACCTTCTCCAAGTTCAAGAGCTACTTCGAGCACGATACGTTTAGACTTTTGTTCATCAGTATAAACGACCAATGCATTGTTAATCTCAGGAAGTTTATCACCAGCTGCAAACGCTACGTCTACAACAGGACCAACAACCTGAGCAATTTTGCCTGAGCTCATTGTTTTCTCCTTATGATAGTTTTCTGGATGACAATCATCCTTTTTTCATGTGTGTCTAATTAAGACAAATCTCTAGCTATTCAAGTGCACTTGCACCACCAACGATTTCAGTAATTTCCTGAGTGATGGCAGCTTGACGCGCACGGTTATATTGGATTGTCAAATCGTTAATCACATTCTTAGCATTATCAGTGGCTGTCTGCATTGCAGTCATACCAGCTGCGTGCTCAGCTGTTTTGGCATCTACGATAGCACCGTAGATAAGACTCTCAGCATATTGTGGCAAGAGTTGATCCAAAATAGTGTCACGATCTGGTTCCAATTCAAACTTGGTCAACACATGACCTTCTGATTCATTGGGATCCAAATCAGCGATAGGAAGCATTTGTTCAACACGAACCTCACTAGATAAACTGTTGACATGGTGGTTGTAGCACACATAAAGTTCATCAAAAAGTTCATTTTGATACATTCCTACTGCTTTAGAAATGATTTTTCCGACTTGTTCAAAACTAGGTTGATCTTCAAGGCCACGAAGTTCAAAAGCAACATTCATGTTACGAGCCTTGAAGAAATCTGAACCTGTTCCACCAATAGAAATGATAGCATATTCATCTTCAGAATCATGGTCACGTTTAATCATGTCCAACACAGCTTTAAGAATTGTTGAGTTATATCCTCCAACAAGTCCTTTATCTGAAGTAATGACAATATAACCTGTCTTACGAACTGGGCGTGCATCCAACATTGGATTTGACGAACCATTAATTAATTCTGAATGTAGAAGATCTGTTGTGATCTGTCTAATTTTTGAGGCATAGATTTGGAAATCTTTAGCAGCTTGCTCAGAACGTGTCAATTTTGAGGCAGAAACCATTTGCATGGCTCCTGTGATCTGACTCGTTTTCTTTGTTGAAGCAATTTTTGCTTGGATTTCTCTTAGAGAGCCTGCCATATGCTGTCCTCCCTATTTCTATTTGTATTCTGATTGATCTTTGAAAGCTTGGATAGCTTCATTAAGTACAGATTCCTCAGGAAGATCCTTAGTTGTACGAATAGTTTCAAAGATATCCTCATGGTGACTATCAAAGTAGTCATAGAGTGCTTCTTCAAAATCCAAGATTTGATCAACCGGAACACTATCCAAGAAACCGTGTGTCAAAGCGTAAAGGATAACAACTTGTTTCTCAACTGGAAGTGGTTTATGAAGCGGTTGTTTCAAAACTTCGATTGTACGACGACCACGGTTCAATTTCGCTTGAGTCGCAGCATCCAAATCTGAACCAAATTGTGTAAAGGCTTCAAGTTCACGATATGAAGCCAAGTCAAGACGAAGTGTACCAGCAACCTTCTTCATCGCTTTAATTTGCGCTGATCCACCTACACGTGACACAGAAGAACCCGCATCAATGGCTGGACGAATACCTGAGTTAAACAAGTTTTCTTGCAAGAAGATTTGTCCATCTGTGATAGAAATAACGTTTGTCGCGATATAAGCTGAGATATCTCCTGCTTGTGTTTGAATGATTGGCAAGGCAGTAATTGAACCACCACCAAGATCATCTGAAACTTTAGCTGAACGTTCCAAAAGACGTGAGTGAAGATAGAAGACATCCCCTGGGTAGGCTTCACGACCTGGTGGACGACGGAGAAGCAATGAAAGTTCACGGTAGGCCACGGCTTGTTTAGACAAATCATCATAAACAATTAATACGTGTTTTCCGTTATACATGAACTCCTCAGCCATTGCAACACCAGCATAAGGCGCAATGTAAAGCAATGGTGATGGTTGTGAGGCTGAGGCAGTCACAACGATTGTGTAATCAAGAGCACCGTGTTTACGGAGAGTTTCTACTTGTGTACGAACTGTTGATTCTTTTTGACCAATAGCCACATAGATACAGATCATATCTTGACCTTTTTGGTTCAAGATAGCATCAATGGCTACTGAAGTTTTACCAGTTTGGCGGTCTCCGATGACCAATTCACGTTGACCACGTCCGATTGGAACCAAAGCATCAATGGCCTTAAGACCAGTTTGCAATGGCTCAGAAACTGATTTACGTTGCATTACACCTGGAGCAGGTGTTTCAACTGGACGAAAACCTGTTGTTTCGATCTCACCAAGACCATCAACTGGTTGCCCAAGTGGGTTTACTACACGACCAATAAGGGCTTCACCAACTGGAACTTCCATGATTTTTCCAGTACGTTTAACAATATCGCCTTCACGAATTGCTACAAAATCCCCCAAGATAATGATACCGACATCATTAGCTTCAAGGTTTTGGGCCATACCATAGGCACCATTTTCAAATTCGAGCAACTCACCACTCATAGCATTATCAAGACCACGAGCACGTGCGATACCGTCACCGATATAGGTAACGACACCAGTTTCAGTGACGTCAAAGTTTGGCTGGAAGTTTTCAATTTGCTTTTTAATTAAAGCGCTAATTTCTTGTGCGTTAATTGCCAAAAGTCACACCACTTTCTATTTCAAATTCGTTTTAAAGGTTTGCAATTGACTACGAATTGACGTGTCAACAACCTTATTTTTTGCTTTGATGACGAATCCTCCGATAAGGTCCTCATCATTTTTTTCTACTAAACGACGTGTCTTAATCTCAAATTTTTGTGAAACAATCGCCAAAAGTCGAGCTTTTTGTTCTTCAGACAAGGGACTCGCTGATGTCACAGTGACATCGTAAGTATTGTCCTCTTGATCAAAGAGCTCAAGGACCAATTTCAACACATCATAGAGAATGTTGGCACGGTCATTGAGTAAGATTACCTCAAGAAAATTGTTCATATACACTGAACAAGACTCTTGAAACAAGCTCAAACTTTCTTTTTTAGCTTCACTTGTCACATTTTCCTGTGACAAGAAGGTTTTTAGATTTGTTTCAGCAAAAACTGTTAGGATTTGCCTTACTTCTTCTTGGATTGTTGACACGGCGTCTTGTTCAAAAGCGACTTCTACCAGACTTCTGGCATACTGCTCAACAAGAGCTTGTGTTTTCTTATCCATTAAGCATCTCCTAATTGATCAAGATAGCTATCAATCAAGTCAGATTGCGCTTTAGCATCAAGGTTTTGTTTCATAACTTTTTCCGCCAAGAGGACAGTCAAGTCTGCAACTTCACCTTTAACTCCAGCAAGTGCTTCCACACGGCTTTGGGCGATGTCTTGATTTGCTTTTTCTTTCAAGCGTTTAGCTTCATCATGTGCTTCTGCAATGATTTTTGATTCTTGAGTTTTACCAGTTTCCTTGGCCCCATCAATAATTTGAGCTGCCTCAGTGCGAGCACCTGCTAACTCATCTTGACGTTTTTGTGCCAAGCTTTCTGCTTCTTGACGAGCATTTTCAGCACTATCAATATCTGTGGCAATTTTCTTTTCACGAGCAGCAAAGATTCCTGTAATTTGATCCCATGCGAATTTACGGATGAGGTAATACAAGAGAAAAACTGAGCCGAGTGTGATAATGATATTACCAAGTGTCGTACTATTAATCAGTAATGACATTTCATTTCTCCCTTTCTTAATTATTCTTCGTTGACTTTATCACCAATATAGTTTGAACTTAAGATAATAAAGACATAGGCTTGGATGAATCCGATAAAGGCTGAAAAGGCAACCCAGACAAGGTTCAAAGCAAAGGATACCGGTGCTGCAAAGGCAGACCATGTCACCAATTGAAGAATCAAGCCAGTAAGTACCTCACCAGAATAAATGTTACCAAACAAACGCAAGGCCAATGAAGCAAGGTTGGTTAATTGTTCCAAAATGTTCATTGGGAGCATAGCTGGGTATGGTGAAAGGTAGCCCTTTAGATAGCCTTTAAGCCCTTTTTTACGTATCCCCTCAATATGACTAACGAGGGTAATAATTAAAGAAAGAGTGATAGTAACACCGAAATTCGATGTTGGAGAAGACCAAAAATTGTAATGCTCACTTTTAACAGATACAAGCAGACCTAAGTTGTTTGCTGTAAACACAAAGGTGAAAATTACAAACAAGAGCAAACTATAATTTTTTGTGAATTTTCCAAGATTTTGAGAAATGGTGTTGTTCACAAATTCATAGATGAACTCGAGTACATTTTGTTTTCCCTTTGGTTTAATGGTCATCTTACGACTTGACCAAAAAACCACTCCAAAAACGATAATTACTGTCAAGAGAGACATGGCAAGGACAGTCAAGTCAAAATCAATCCCAAATAATGAGACGGTTGGATTACTTGTAGTTTCCACTGCTCATCCCTCCTTCATCTTTTTTATTTGTCTATTAGACAATGTAGCTAAGGGCAAACAATACGAAGAAGGTACCTTCGATGAAGGCAACACCAGTAAACATCAATGTTTGAAGTTTGCTAAACATCTCAGGTTGGCGAGCTGCAGCTTTAGCGATATTGGCAACGAGGATACCCTCACCAATAGATACACCCATAACGGCCAAACCGAGGCCTAAGATAGTTAAATTCATAGTAGAATTCTCCTTTTAATTATTTTTACCATGCTATTTTAGTCCTATTTTCCACGAAAGTCAATGAATTGACGGTTTTTTGGACGTTTTCACTGACTTTGCCTAACATTTTCACTATATTTGTGTAAGCGTTTACTTTTGATAAAAAGGCTGATTCGCTTATTCCAAAAAACAAGCCTAACTATGGTAGGTTAGACTTGTTTGGGAAATTTATGAAAAAAAGAAAGTTTCACTGTCTGACTCATCGTCAGAGGTGTGAGTTCTACCGAAACATGTTCAGCAATATTTATTAGGATGATTATAGTATAACCTGGGTTGCTTAAAGAAAGCTGAAGGGGGATTATTTATTCTTCGCCACCCATCCAATAGCATCTGACGGAGGATTATCAACATCAATCCAGATAAACTCAATACCAATTTCTCCATTTTTGAATTTGCTGAGACGAATGCCATTGATCTCTAATTCATCTAAACGTTGAGCCGTTAGGATTTCTCGTTCAGCAAGTTGAAAGACTCCTCTCAAAATCCAATTTCCAAGAATATCCTGTTTATCTATAGACTGGATTGCTTTCCCAGAATCTTGGTTAATATAAGCGTCAATAATATCCCCAGATGGTAAGAATCTCAACTTAAATGTTCGATTTTCTTTTGAAAGAGCGAGCTTCTTTGTTCCAGGTTTAAACGTACCAATATTTTTTCCAAAAAAATCTGGTCTCTCGGCATGAAAATGATTTGATTCTGGGATTGGAATATAAACCTCGCTCACAGGTCGGTAAACCAACTTTTCAATACTCTTGATTAAATCTTGATTATTCTTTGAATAAGCGAAATCTACTAATTTCTCACGAATAATCTTCATTTGATTTTTTTCTTCCTTAGTCTTCCAACTTTTTAATAGAATCTCCTCTAATGAATATATAGCAAAAGCCATCTCCTCTGAGGATAACTCGTTTTTAAAGCGATTCTGAAATTTTATAATACGTGGTAGGCGGTCTTTCTTAGCTAACTTGGATCCGCCATTAAAGCCATTAAAACCAGAATTTTCTTCTACATTCCCATTTTTATCTGTGATTACCCAAGAAACAGTTTCTAAAATATCAGGAGCTTTCTTATCTGCTGTCAATAAATGAAGATTCTCAAAAAGATAAAAGGGGTCTTCGACATACTGTACATCCCAAGTATCGACAATAATCTCCTTATTATTAAAAGTCATATGTAGCTGACTATCTGCAGCAGTGTACTTGTAATCATGATGACCATCAGTAAACCTAAAATTCGTTGGATTTTTCAGATTGGTCGACCCTTTGATTTGTAAGTTATCCAAATCAACTGGTAAATAAGATGTCTCCCCCACATGAATTTGAGGGACACTGCCTTTTGGTGTCGGCATTAATACATGATACACAGCCTCCACATGAGTTGAATCTGACTTAAAACCCTTAATCAATGCTTTTGAAGATTCAATTCGTTGATTCCGTAAAGTTGCAATTTTTCGAGCTAATTTTTCATATCGTCCATAATTTTCCCTGTCTGCACTTTCTTTATCAGGAGAAATCTCAGCATAAAAAGTAATTTCACTTAGTAATTCATTCCAAGACTGTGAGTCTTTCTTAAACTGAGCAATCTTTTGGTCACCTGAATTAAGACCAAATGATTTGATTCCAACAAGATATTTGTGGTTTTCATCAACAACAACCGAAGCATCATAGGAGGTATTTGCAATATCCTCTCCAACGGCTTGAAAAGCTCTTTGAAAAACTGTTTCTTGAAATTTTGAGTTAACAATTGGAGCTACAAAATCCTCTGCACTATTCTGTTCATCCACTTCTGCTTTTTGTGAAAAGGCCTCACTCAGACTAGCAAAATTGGTAATGAGGGTCTTATATTTGTCTTTTTGTTCTTGTTTTAGGTGTTCCCACATCAATCAATCCTCACTTCTTGCTTAAGTATATCAAAAGAAGACTAGATTTTCACTAGTCCTCTTACTTATATAATTCGTTAAACGGTACTGTAAAACACTAAATTAACACGATTTTCGGATAACTTAACATATTCCTCACTAGAAACAACAATACGCATGAATTTATTATCTATTTATGGACAGCATATAAAATTCTTTACTTTTTTTATTACGAATCAACGATCTATACTGTTCATCAGTAATAACTTCAAGATTGCCATCATATTCTTCATAAATTTTTTTGTATGCTTCTGCTTCATTATTTACAAAATCTTTAACATACGACTCGCCTTCAAATTGTCCATTCATCTTGATATAGATAATTGCGATATTTCCCGAGCGATTATGTTGAGATTTACCTATACCCTTGTTTAAAGCCTTGGCAACATTCTCCGCAATGCGTTTAATTACAGGAACAACGACACTGTTTCCGGCTTGTTTATACAGCTGACCATTAGAAACCCCTTCTGGTAGTCTAAAAGATTTCGGATACCCTTGAACATTAAAGGTTTCTTTCGGAGTCAACTTACGAATCTCACCACTGTCTGTCAAAATCAATGGAACGTTATGTCCGCCTGTTCCCATATTTGCGGTCAGGGTAGGAACTACACCATTCTTATTTTCACGAACGTATTGGCGACGCCATTGGTAAACTGTATCCTGACTAGTCACACACTCTTTCAATTCATCATAGAATCTTTGCTTATCTTCTCGGTAATAGAATGCTTCACCAGGCTCCGCACCAAAATCAATAACATCACTCAGAGAAGTTGTCAAATTGACTTCTTCAGGAAATTCAAAAACATCATAGGCTTCTTTTGTATCAAAACCAACAATGTAGATCCGCTCACGATTTTGTGGGATATTTCCATAGTCTTTCCCGTTGAGAACCTTCCACTTGATAAAGTAGTTGTTCTCGGTCAAGGCTTCACGAATAACCTTGAAAGTATTGCCATGGTCATGACCGACCATGTTTTTTACGTTTTCGATAAAAATGGCACGAGGTTTGCGTCCTTCAATCATGCGAAGCAATTCAAAGAAAAGATCGCCACGATCATCATCAAACCCCTTGCGATAACCCGCAATACTAAAGGCCTGACAAGGGAAGCCTCCCATAACCACATCCACGCGCTCAGCTGGAATGTCTTCCGGCTGTACCGCATGAATATCACGACTATCCAAATAGGTATCTGGATAGTTTAACTGATAAGTCTGACGCGCATACTTATCAAATTCATTGGCATACACCACTCTGAACTCGTTGGTCTGTTCAAATCCCAACTCAATTCCCCCAACACCTGAGAAGAAAGCTGCAATGTTGTACTTTTCAGGTTGGTTCGAACTTACAGAATTTGTCATGTAATAACCTGCTTTCTAAACTAATAATTTTTTTATCATTGCGACTACTTCAAGTAAATCACATCTTTCTTTATCTAAATCACTTTCATAAATTGTAAAACTTTCCACACAATTTTCATTATTAGACTGAATGAAATATCCTTTCTCAGGCTCGTGATCCTCAATTACATGAGCAAGGGCATTACGGCGATCAATAAGCATCAACCAGTTTTCTTTAATATCACTAAGGTGTTTATAACTTTCGATATTTCTTCTCTTTAAATTATTATTTAATTTCAATTCATGAATAAAATACTTTTTCACAAGTTCTCGATATGATACATCTTCGGAATAGTCTGAACACTTTCTTCTTAAAATATACTCCAATTCTGCATTTTCATACATATATTCTCCTCTAAGAGCATTAAGTTCATCCCATTTTGATAGACTAATTTCAATGGCTTTCTGAAAATCACGTTTAATTACTTCATCACTAGGAGAAGATAAGTTGATAATCATAGTATTATTTAATAAGCCTAGATTATTTCCCTTATCAATTTTTGTTATTATTGTATCCTTTATTTCACAATAATTTTTTGAATAAAGAATAAAAAATTGCTTATAGTTTTCTCGACTTCGTACATCATTTAAAAAGTCAATGCCATTATTAATCCCATTCGAATATTCTTCTCCTAAATTAAAATCGGATATAAAAAAATCGATTCTTTTAGAACTATCATCCAAAATTTCTCTGGCTTCCCCAATGCTTTCACATAAATAACAATTATCTTTCAATAATTGATAACCTTTGTCTTTTATAGCTTGTTTTACTATATCTAAATAATCTTGAAAAGCATCTTCCATTTCATCTTCTAACCAAATAATACTAATATCTCTACGCATCTTCTAATTATCACCCAATTCAATTATAAAACTTGTTTCTTCCGTATTTGAAACCACTTTAATATCCCATTTAAATTTTTTACAAGTTTGTTTAATTATGTACATTCCAACTCCTGTCCCATTTTCTTTAGTAGTAAATCCTAGTCTAAAAATATCATCCTTATTTACTATTTCAGATGATAGTGGTTTATTAGAGGAAATAACTAATTTATTTTCTTCATCTATAAATTTAAATATAATTTTATCTGCTAGTTGATCCATAGCATTTATAATAAAATTATCTAGTATCATACCTAAATCGAAAATATGTACACTAGAAGTATGAGGATTATTGGAAAAATCGATTACAATCTCTAAATTTTCATAAGACAGACTGTTTAAGTAACTTTTTATATAACTTTTTACATTAATATATTTTTTCCCTTTAACTTCAGAAGTATTTAATTTGAGCACTTGGTTTTTTATGGTAAATAATTTTCCAGAAGATTTTTTTAGACTAACAACATATTGACTCACTCTTTCAAAATCATCTGTAGATTTAAAATCCGCAACTATCTTTTTATTTACTGAATCTATATTTTTATACACTCCTGTTAATTCATGAGCTAATAAATTTTGTTGCGCAGAATTATTACTTCCGATTAAAATATCCTTTCTTTTATTTTCCTTTTCTGCAGTATCTCTGGCAATTTCTGCTTCCTTTTGTTTTATCTCTGCTAATTTTTTGGCTAACTCAGCCTCCTGACGTTGCTGTTCTGCAATTCTTTTATTTTCTTCTGCTTGCTTTCTTTTTTCCTCTGCAAGTTGTTCTTTTCTTTCTAATTTCTCCTTTTCTTCTTGTCGAATTTTTTCCACTTCTTTGCGAACTACACTACCAATACTAACACGTTCACTTATCAACTTATTAACAATTGGTTTTAACAGTTCAATCAATAAAGTTATCCTTTCATCATTTCCTGATAATCCTTCACGATTTGAAGTTGAAATATCCTCCAAGTAATCATTGTCTAAAATATCAAACGAGATTTCCCCTTCTATATAATTACCAAATGCTTGAGTATTATTTAATTGTGGCATAAAATCTGATACTGCTAATTTATCTCTAACATAAAGTCTTAGCTGATTAGCCTTATAAACAGTATTTCTTATAAATCTATTATTTGGATCATTTTTTGTATTTTCAGATGCTTCCACCATATTAATTGTACTGTGAATTCCTATCCAACCAGTCAATTCATAATCAAATTCCTTTTCATCTCCTTGTAAAGTTAAAAACTTCCTTTTTCCTTTCAAATTTATTTTAGTAATGTCTGATGGATTTAATTTTTTTACCTTACGTAATTTGTTGGATACTTGCTCTAAATCTGCATTTATTTTCACTGAGTCATTTAACAATTTATTTTCAACGATACCTTCAGAAGTTTGAAAAAAAGCATACAAATTTTTAAATCCAATTACTTTAGAAACTTTTGAAAATTCTATCTTCTGTTTTGCTCTAGTCTTGTACGCCACTTCGATAACTGCACCAATATTGTTTAACAAATAATAATTAGCCAAATTCATCTTCAAAGAATCTAACTTTCCCTCTGCAAATCCAGATAAATTAACTCCTACTGATTTTATCAAAGTCCCTGACTCAAACGAATCCCAAACACTTTTATTTTCAATAGATACATCTTTAATATCAACACGAATTAATTCAGGAATATCACTATCAGATGCATTTGTGGAGTCTAACATCCAAGCTGTTTCATTTCCTCCCTTCTTAGAAACTATATAATATTTTTTTGACAAAAATAATGTTGCTAATTTTCCTATACCTTTTCTTCCCTTTGTCTTCTCAGAGAATTCTTCGTTTGATATACGTCTATTTCTACCAATCAAGGCGTATTTAGTGGATAAATCTTCATAGTTCATTCCACTACCATTATCTAAAATTTCTAAGATTGAATTCTCTTTATCGATAGATTCTATATAGAGCTTAACATTTGTTGCACCAGCATCTAAACCATTAGCTATTAATTCAGATATTGCACTCCATTTATTAGTATACATTTGCTTTCCTAACAAGTTTAAAGCAAAATAAGAGAAGTTAAATCGGATACTATTAGTTTCGATCATAATTAAACGCCTTTATAATTTATTTTCCTCGAAAAATTTTTTTATTCTATTAGCCAGATGAATACTCAAAATAGGAGGTACAGCATTCCCAATTTGAGTATTGATAGCTTGCAATCCACCTACAAATTTATAATTATCTGGAAAAGATTGAATTCTTGCCCCTTCTCTAGCCGTCAAAGCTCTGTTTTGTTCAGGATGAATGCAACGAAGAGAGGATGGTGTTGACAAATTATTTGTAATGGTAGTAGAAGGTCTATCCCACCACAATCTACCGTAAGTATTGTTATAACCAGAAGTCAGGTATAAATCTTTATCTAAAATACCATCTTCTACCATCCTATTAATATCGTTTTTCCCCTGCCCCTCTCCAAGAGCTCTCATTATTTTTTGTAATCTCTCACCATGATTTCGACTAACATGATTAAGTAGCTCAGTTTGATTTCCTCTTAATAAAGCTTGGTACTCTGTTCTTGGTTCACATATATAATTATTTTTTTGTTCATTATTCCCTAATATAGGTAAATCACTAATTGCATCTCTTAATGTAATTTCATTATTCAAGGTCATTACTTCTGGAAATATCCACTCTGACTTAATTTTTAAATCCTTTCGGATTCCTATCAAAAAGACACGTTCTCGATTTTGAGGAACACCAAAGTCTTTTGCATTAAGCAACTTAGTATAGACATTGTACCCACTGACATCACCAAAACTCGATAAATCATTAAAACTTTCTTTTACATTTCGAATAATCGGTCCATTCTGTTCATTTTTCATAGTTAAAAGGCCATAAACATTTTCAAAAACAAACATCTTTGGTTGAATGAATGAGAGTATCCTTCGATATTCTCTATACATTTTGGCTCTTTTATCATATTGCCTTTTACCAACCGTACTAAAGGATTGGCAAGGTGGACCACCTATAACTAAATCAACTCCTTTTGAGCTGATTCCTTTTGATTTTAAAAATTTTTCATCTATATTAGCAATATCATCCTCAATCATAGTAATTTCAGGATAATTCAGTCTGAAAGCTTCTGCTGCATCATGATTGAATTCATTTGCAAATCTAATATTAAAGTCATTTCTGAAAACAAAATTATTATTTTTTATTGTATTCTGAAAGCCAAAAGTCAATCCTCCAGCACCAGAAAATAAATCTACAACTTCAATCATATTAATTCCTTTACATTATCTATTTAATATATTATACCAAAAAACACGGCATTCCGCCGTGTCTCTTTCTTTATTTAACCAATTTCTTCATTTCTTCAATACGTACGACTGTCGCATCGTATTTAGCTTGGTAATCTTCTTGTTTGTCGCGTTCTTTTTGGACGACTTCTGGTTTGGCATTGGCTACGAAGCGTTCGTTGCTAAGTTTTTTTCCAACCATGTCCAGTTCTTTTTGCCATTTGGCTAATTCTTTTTCAAGACGAGCCAATTCTTCTTCAACATTAAGAAGGTCAGCAAGTGGCAAGTAGATTTCTGCGCCTGTGATGATACTTGACATAACCAAGTAAGGAACTTCGACATCTGCTGCAATTTCCAAGTGTTCTGGATTTGTGAAGCGTTTGATGTAGTTGACGTTGTCATTAAAGAAAGCATCGAGCTTGCTGTCGCTTGTCTTGATCAAGATAGTGATTGGTTTGCTTGGCGCTACGTTCACTTCTGCACGTGAGTTACGAACGGAGCGAATCACATCTTTAAGAGCTTCTACACCAGCTGCTGCTTCTTCGTTTTCAAATTCTGGACGAACCACTGGGTATTCAGCAGTCACGATCGTTCCTTCAGAGATTTGGCCATAGATTTCTTCGGTTACGAATGGCATGATTGGGTGAAGGAGACGCAAGATTTGATCCAAGGTGTAAAGAAGAACAGAACGTGTGATGACTTTTTCGTCCTCGTTATCGCTATAAAGCACTTCTTTAGTCAACTCAACATACCAGTCCGCAAACTCATCCCAGATGAAGTTGTAGAGGATGTGACCAGCCACACCGAATTCAAACTTATCAAAGTTTTCAGTAACTTTGCCGATCGTTTCGTTGAGGTTGTGGAGAATCCAACGGTCTGTGACATTACCTGCTTGGCCAGCAGCCACCTTAGCCACATTTTCACGTGCCGCATCCAAGGTCAAACCTTCATTGTTCATAAGGATATAGCGAGAGATGTTCCAAATCTTGTTAATGAAGTTCCATGACGCATCCATTTTCTCGTAAGAGAAACGCACGTCTTGCCCTGGTGCAGAACCGTTTGAAAGGAACCAACGAAGGCTATCTGTTCCGTACTTATCAATAACATCCATTGGATCAATCCCGTTACCGAGAGATTTAGACATCTTGCGTCCTTGCTCATCACGAATGAGACCATGAATCAAGGCATTTTTGAATGGTGACTTACCAGTAAATTCCAAACCTTGGAAAATCATCCGAGACACCCAAAACGGAATAATATCATAACCAGTCACCAAAGTTGATGTTGGATAATAACGTTTAAAGTCTTCTGAGTCGACATCCGGCCATCCCATGGTAGAGAATGGCCAAAGGGCTGAACTAAACCAAGTATCCAAGACATCTTCGTCTTGTTTCCATCCGTCACCTTCTGGTGCTTCTTCGCCAACGTACATTTCACCCTCAGCATTGTACCAAGCAGGGATTTGGTGACCCCACCAGAGCTGACGAGAAATTACCCAGTCATGGACATTTTCCATCCATTGAAGGAAGGTATCGTTGAAACGAGGTGGGTAGAAATCAACCTTGTCGTCTGTGTCTTGGTTAGCGATGGCATTTTTCGCCAATTGATCCATCTTAACGAACCATTGTGTAGACAAGCGTGGCTCAACAGGCACACCTGTACGCTCTGAGTGACCAACTGAGTGAGTCATTTTTTCAATTTCGACAAGGGCACCGATTTCTTCCAATTTCTTAACAACAGCCTTACGTGCTTCAAAGCGGTCCATACCGTTGAATTCACCAGCCAATTCATTCATGGTACCATCATCGTTCATGACGTTGACTTGTGGCAAGTTATGACGTTGACCAACCAAGAAGTCATTAGGGTCATGGGCAGGTGTGATTTTAACCACACCAGTACCAAACTCAGGGTCTGCGTGTTCGTCCCCAACGATTGGGATTGGCTTGTTCAAGATTGGCAAGATAACATTTTTACCAATCAAATCTTTATAACGGTCATCATTTGGGTTAACCGCTACAGCAGTATCCCCAAACATAGTCTCAGGACGAGTTGTTGCTACTTCAAGAGCACGTGAGCCGTCTTCCAACATGTAGTTCATGTGGTAGAAGGCACCTTCGACATCCTTGTGAATAACCTCGATATCAGAGAGGGCTGTACGAGCTTTTGGATCCCAGTTGATGATAAATTCACCACGGTAGATCCAGCCTTTTTTGTAAAGCTCTACAAAGACTTTACGAACCGCTTTTGAAAGACCTTCATCAAGGGTAAAACGCTCACGAGAGTAGTCTACAGAAAGACCCATCTTACCCCATTGTTGCTTGATAGTTGACGCATACTCGTCTTTCCATTCCCAGACTTTATCAAGGAATTTTTCACGACCAAGGTCATAACGAGAGATGCCGTCTTCAGCCAAACGCGCTTCTACTTTAGCTTGAGTGGCAATACCTGCGTGGTCCATACCTGGAAGCCATAGCGTATCGAAACCTTGCATACGTTTTTGACGGATAATGATATCTTGCAAAGTTGTATCCCAAGCGTGACCAAGGTGAAGTTTACCAGTTACGTTTGGTGGTGGAATAACAATTGAATAAGGCTTAGCCTTTTTATCGCCAGAAGGCTTAAAAACATCTTCGTCAAGCCATTTTTGGTAACGACCAGCCTCAACCTCGGCTGGATTGTATTTAGGTGAAAGTTCTTTAGACATGTGTGTGTCCTCCTTTTATTCTGTTAAATAATAATATTTACCGTCTTTTGATATTATTTTAGTTTCTTTTTCTAGTAAATTCTCAGTTGTATTTTCTATCTCAAGTGAATTATCTAGTTGTTTATAAATTTGTGTGATTACAGAATCAGGGATTTCATTATATTTCCAATCATTGATAATCATTCCAGGGATTTCGAATAATAATCCTTCCCAACCTTGTTTAGCATATCTCTTATTATCCAAATCAAGTGCAAATGTTTTGATGCTCTCATCATGCCATTGATTTAATAAATTTCTAGCATCCGTAGATTGTTCAATATAAATGTTATATAAAGAATAACAATGATCAGAAGATACGGTACCCTTGTTTAATAGATAAATTAATCGTCCAATTTCTTCTAAAATTGAGAGCAAGTATTGTTGAAATCTAATCAGTCTATCAAGATCATCAATACTTTCTTGGTATTTATTGAATTCAGAGTTGTGACCTTTAGATACGATATTTTCTATTGTTAAATTGACTTGTTGTAATAATTCAACTGCATCATCTCTATATCGATTCAAGTCATCTAAAGAACGTTTTCTCAATTCATCATTCTCAATGATCTCGATATTAAATTTGGAAATGTTACCAACTTTTCCTATTAAAGCTATTATTCTAGCTTTAAATTCAGTCTGTTGAAAATCATATATTTTATCTATTCCTTCCTGCATTTCCGCCATTTTAGTATCAATTTGAGCCATATAATATTGACCTACAACCATGGAGGAAATATTCATTACATCAGCTACTGTATTTGAGATAGCTGTTATTTCTTCAGCATCTATTGGAATAAGATTGGCTTGACCTGCAAGTTTGTTATTTATGTTGTAACCACCACGAAAAGCTCCCTGTAATTCTTTCGAATCGTAAAGTTTTGCTCCAGGTGGGATAACTACTTGATAGATATTACCTTCTTTGACTTGATTTAATAACTCTTTAATAGATTTATTTTTGACATGATTGTTGAATTTTTGAACAATTTGAGGCACAAGAGCATCTAATTTCGCTACAACATTTCCATCTGAAATCTCATGCATAGTTTTTTCATCAAGATTAATCTCTGTAGGTAAGAACTCAATTTTAGGCATTAGAGCTAAAAATTCCTCGTTTATTGGAGATACTTCATAATTAGTATTTGGGATAATTTCATTAGAATAACTAATATTCAACTTTTTCTCTTTATTTTTTTCTTTTTTATAAAAGTAAGAAATTAGAAGTACAAGCAATAAGATAACAATCCATTTCATTTCTCCTTCTCCCACTCACTATTTAGCAAGACGTATATCAGACAGTCACAAAGATATCCTCAGCATCCGCCACTGTTCGGACTCGTAAAAGAAGACGCTCCGTTTCGATTCGTTCCGGCAATTCAGCTCTTGTCATCCTTCTTCCTCGCTTTCTTGATGAAGCTTCCCATGGGGTCGGCTCGATCATCTAGATAACGATAGACACGCTTATAGCCATCACCCATAAAGTAAGTCGGTGTAAAGCAGTCATTTTTAAAATGTCCCTTGTCATCTAACAAATCAGATTCAGCCAGACGGTCTAGAATCTTAGCAAAGATATGGCAGATACCATCTTCCTCAATAATTCGATCCACCTGGCAATCCAGAACGACTGGACAGGCATCCAAGATGGGTGCTTGTGTCAGTTCAGAAGGTTGGAAATCTAGGCCAAGCTTAGTAATCTTTTCACGACGACTAATAAAACCAGCCTGTTCCATTTCAAGCATGAGGTTTTCATCAGGGATATTAACCGTAAATTTCTGATAATGTTTAATCTGGTCTGCCGCATTTTCCTCGCTACCAACCCCGATGACTAGCCAATCTCCTAGACTATAGGAAGAACTACAAGTCGTCACATTATAGCCGTATGTTTGGTCCTGGTAACCCAAGATAAAAATGGGAAAACCATAATACAATTTACTGGTCTCAAAAGATTGCTTCATGTCACCCTCCTTTGGTAGGAACGTAGACCTCGCTTTCGCTCCGTCTGCATCAATATCTCTAAATTCACCTGCGACCTTCGGTCTTGGTTCTTTAAAAGATATAGAAAATCCCTGCCATAACTATGACAGGGACGAATGTGTATCCGCGGTACCACCCAATTTTGAGTGGAAACCACTCACAGCTTTCTTGATTCAATTTGACCATCAGCAACCAGCTTTGACATTTGTGCGGATTTCTCAGTACCACCGCTTCCTGTGACAAATGGGCTTCAAAGCACCTCTGAATGGTCTTATTCTATCACATTTTTAATCTCAAGACAAATGAAATTGTGGGGACCTGAATTTGCAAATAAGTTAGACTAGCGATTTTACCTTAAAAGATGAATCCAATTCCTCATTTTATTCTCATTAGAAAAGCCCTGTCTGTCGACAAGGATCTCATCTTATTTTTCTTCCTCAGCCCTTTCTTCTAGCCATTGTTCATAGCTTTCAAGTAGATTGATAGCCATTTGGGTTGCCAAGGCAACTGAAAAGGCTTCCGTGCCTTCAGTTGTTTCATTTTGGACTTCCAATTTACTTTCTTCGTAAATAGCTTTGAGAGCCTTATTGCTAAGCGTGTCTTTAAATGCTTGGAATTTTTTCATGGTCAAAGCCTCCTTGATTCTACGGCACTCTCTAAAATTATTGTTATCGTTTTCACTTTAAGTTTACACCATTTCAGAGAAATTGCAAGGTTTCTCCTTAATAAACAAGGAGAACTTTCCCACTATCTACGACCTATTGCGCAGCTGCAGTAGCTCCTGTGAGATACTCTGTCGTATAGGCTACAATAGCTCCTGAATCAGCATTTACCGCGTATTTATAACGTAGGCCACTAGCAGCATAATCAAAGCTGATATTGTAGACTTTACCGTCTCCTTCAGTCTTCAAGTCCGTTTTCAAGTTTGTCACAGAACCCTCAGCTAGGCCAGCATGGTTAAGAGCTGTCGTTTGTGCAGTTTCTTTGGACACTGCTGTCTCGTCCTTACTTTCGCTAGATTGACTCTCGTCTTTAGGCTCTTCACCTTTTTGAGCATCGTCCTCATCTTTAGACGTTGGATGGTCACTCTTATGTTTCAAAATAGACCCTGACAGACCGTCAATCGTATACTCAAAATGGTTGCCTGACGTTGTGAAACTAATCTCATAACTTCCGTGAAGCCCAGAACGTGATTTCGAAACTGTTGATTGAGAAATCTCAGAAGTTTTGACACCTGCATTTTTGTAAGCAATGTCTGCAGCATCTTGTTCTGACAAGCGATAGCCCGAGCCGTTAAAAACAAACAAGGCTGCAGCGATGGCAACTGGGATAGCGAGCAGAATCAGATAGCCCACTAGTTTTTTTATTTTTCGCATAAAATTCTCCGCTATTTTTATCTGATACTACTATTATATCTCAAAGTTCTAAAATTGTCAGAGAAACTTGGTCCGTTTTTAGTATGATGTCATAAAAAGTCCCTGACAGATATCAAGAACTCTTACGAAGATTTAAAATTTGACCAGTTACAAAGACTAGGATGGCTACCCAGATAAAGAGGAAACCTTTCAATTCTCCAAAGCTAACCGTCTCACCAAAAATGAGAATGGCCACGAGCAGTTGAATCGTAGGGTTGAGGTACTGGATAAACCCGATAAGGTTAAGCGGTGCCCTTTTAACTGCCTCCGAGAAGCAAAGTAAGGGAACAGCCGTCACTACACCTGAGATGGCTAGGAGAAACATTTCCATGTTCGAATAAGAAGAAAATGATTCTGGAGAAAAGAAAATGAGATAGATAGCTACAAAAGGTAGTAGCAAGCCACTTTCTACTAGCATGGCTACGTCACTGGAGAGCCTAACCCCTTTTTTGATTAACCCATAAAAACCAAAGCTCAGAGCTAGCCCCAAAGAAACCATGGGAAGTTTTCCTGTATTGGCAACAAGAACCTGTACTCCTATAAAGGCCAATACTACTGCTGCCCACATACTTCTGCTCAGAGATTCACGAAGAAAAATGAGGGCAAATAGGATAGAAACAATAGGCATAATGTAATAGCCCAAGCTAGCCTGCGTCGCTTGACCATGACCCACAGCATAGATATAAATCAACCAATTAGCTGCTATAAGAAAGCTGGCAAGCAGCATACTAAGCAAGGCCTTTTTATCCTGCCAAAGTCCCACAAGTTCCCCTTTAAAACGTGTAGTTTGATTAGCTATTAGCGCGTAAACCAGCATGGTCACTACAGTAAAGACAATCCGCCATGAGAAGGTGTTATAGGCTAAAACACCTGCTAAAAGCTTCCAAAAAAGGGATAAAAATCCCCATTGAATATAGCTTGCAAGCCCAAAGAGCAACCCTTGATTCTTTCTAGTCAACGATAACACCTGCTTTGTCTACAGATAGGATGAAGGTTTCACCGTCTAATCCAAGACCATCGATAGCCGTTTTAAGAGCCTCAGACTGATCATGTGGTGTTAAGGTCATAACTGTTGGACCAGCACCTGAGAGATAGGTTGCATAGGCACCGTATTGGCCTGACAATTCCTTAATGGTCGCAAATTCCTTGACCAATTTTTGGCGGTAGCGTTCGTGGAACATGTCTCCTTGGATAGCACGTCCTGCTTTAAACAAATCCCCTGCAAAAAGAGCTGCAATGGCAACGTTAGCAATAGATGATGCAGCCACAGCATCTTTGTAAGACAGGTCACTTGGAAGAACTCCACGTGAATCAGACGTCTTAAGCTCATAGCTCGGAATGAAGGCGACAAAAGCACACTCTGGAAACTCTGTAACGATGCTATTAACATGTTCATCCACATAAGAGGCTACAACGAGATTCCCAAAGATAGCTGGGGCAACATTGTCTGGGTGACCTTCAATCTTGGTCGCAATATCAAGTTTATCGTCATCTGAGAGCTTCAAGTCTGCCAATTGATTGGCTAACTCAATCCCTGCGACAATAACTGAGCTAGAAGAACCGAGCCCACGAGCCAAGGGAATATCTGATGTCATCACCAATTTATGGGGCTGCAAATCAGACTTCATTTGCAAGGCTGTTGAAATGAGGAGGTTATTTTCATCTGAAGGAATATCTCCCAAATCGTGTTCGATATGCCATGCATCTGCTGGTTCAAGCACCTCGATTGTCAAATATTTAGAAACGGCAACACCCACAGAGTCAAAACCTGGACCAATATTGGCAGATGTTGCTGGAACAGTAATTTTCATAATAATACACCAAAAGGAGGAAAGCCATTAGCGACTTTTCTCCTTGAATACCTTTCTTATACGCACCAGTATGGGCTTATCAATTAGTTAGACAAAACTTTCAATGTGTTAACAACTGTGAAATCTTCTGCTGCTTCAAGTTTTTCAGTAACAGCTTTAAGTTGAGTTTTAGACATAGCATGTGTAATCACAACGATACGAGCTGTTGTACCATTTGCTTTTTGTTGCAAGACTTGTTCAAATGAAATATCTTCTGAGTTGAAGATTTCAGACAAGTGAAGGATTTTACCTTTTTCGTCTGGCGTATCAAGAGCAAAGTAGTAGTTGCTCTTAACGTCCGCTGGATTAGCCAATGGCAAGTCGCGACGGAACTCGTTAAATGGTTTACCAACATTGCCATCTGAAAGACGACGAGCAATACGGATAATGTCTGCCAAAACAGATGTTGCTGTTGGTTTTTGACCAGCACCTGGACCGTAGTACATTGATTCGCCAATACCGATAGATTCAACAAAGACTGCATTCATAACATCGTTGACGCTAGCAAGTGGGTGATTTTTTGGCAAGAATGTTGGTGATACTTCTGCAGAGATACCTGATTCTACTTCACGCACATCACCAACCAATTTGATGACATAGCCCAATTCTTGAGCGACAGCCACATCATCAGTAGAGATGTTTGTAATCCCCTTATGAGTCACATCGTCGAAATCAATTGTGGCACCAAAACCAAATTGGCTAAGGATAACGGCTTTATAAGCTGCATCAATCCCTTCAACGTCGTTGGTTGGATCACTTTCAGCATAACCAAGTTCTTGAGCAGTCTTGAGGGCATCTTCGTATGACCAACCTTCGTCAACCATCTTAGTCATCATAAAGTTAGATGTTCCGTTAAGCACACCGAGAATACGTGTCACCTTGTCAGATGTCAAAGAATTAGCCAAAGTACGCAAAATTGGAATACCACCAGCAACAGCAGCTTCATAGTAGAAAGCCACACCCTTATCTTGAGCAAGAGCAATCAACTCTTTGCCGTGAGTAGCAATCAAGTCTTTGTTAGCAGAAACAACGTTTTTACCTGCTTCAAGCGCTTTTGTGATAAAGGTACGAGCTGGCTCGATACGGCCCATCAATTCGACAACGATTTGAATCTCGTCATCGTTAAGGATTTCGTCAACATTTGTGACAAAATTATAGTCATTTCCAGCAGCGATAAGACGATTTTTTTCCTCGTCATCTTTAACCAAAACCTTCGCAATTTCGAGTTGGTCACGTGAGGCTGCAAGAACCTTTTCACCATTTTCCTTCAAAAGGAAAGGAATACCGCTAGCTACTGTACCAAAGCCAAGCAATCCAATTTTAATAGACATTTACGATTTCTCCTTAAAAACATACATTTTTTTAATTGTACCATATTTCTGTCGGAATTGACAGAATATTTCTGCCATTTAAGGAGACAAGTATTCTTTTTTCACTGAAAATTCTGTGCATTTTCACCCCATTTTTGTTAGAATAATAGCTAGACCTATTTGAAAGGGGATACAATGACTTCTCAAAAGAAAAAAACAAGTCAAGCTAACAGAAAAAAAATGAACCTTCTTCTGCTTGTCCTAAACCTAGTCCTTCTTGGCTTACTGGCAGTTTTCATGTTAAACCGCCCAAATCAGTCGAAAAGCTACCAACAACAATCTCAGACCAGTCAGTCTAAGACGGCAACTAAGTGGAAAACCTATGACAAGCCTGTCCAAATTCCTATCCTCATGTACCATGCTGTTCACGTTATGGATCCATCTGAGGCTTCTAACGCCAACCTGATTATTGCTCCGGACAATTTTGAAGCACAAATCAAGGCCATGGTTGATGCGGGTTACTATTTCCTAACTCCCGAAGAAGCCTACAAAGCTTTCACTGAAAATACTCTGCCTGCTAAGAAGGTCGTCTGGCTGACATTTGACGATGGTAACGAAGATTTCTATACCATTGCCTACCCGATTCTCAAAAAATATAAGGCTAAGGCAACCAACAATGTCATCACTGGCTTTGTTAAGAAGGGAAATGCCGGAAATCTTACCGTCAAGCAGATGAAAGAAATGATGGCACACGGCATGAGCTTCCAGTCTCATACGGTTAACCACCCTGATTTGTCAGCCACTGACAACGCGACACAAAAGGTTGAATTAACGGATTCTATCGACTTCCTTGAAAACAAACTCAATACAAAGGTCAATACCATTGCCTACCCATCAGGTCGCTACAATCAAACGACACTGGACCTAGCTAAGAAAACATACAAGTTAGGACTAACAACCAACGAAGGGCTAGCTAGTTCCAAGGATGGTCTCCTCTCACTTAATCGTGTCCGTATTCTGCCAACAACAACAGCTAAAGGACTTCTCAGCGAGATTACTACTGACAATAAGTAAAAGAAATCACTTGATTTACAGTCAAGTGATTTCTTTTACTTATTGTCTAGTCAAATATTTCTGATAGGATAACCACACCCTTTTTGATTTCAGAATCACTTAGGGTGATTGGTGGCAAGAGTCGAATCACATTTGTCCCTGCAGTTAAGACAATCAACCCCTTATCTCTAGCTTCCTGAACCAGTTCTCCAAGATTGCCAGTGGTCTCAATTCCAATCATATACCCCAAGCCACGCACAGTGGTAACTGTCTCTTTATCAGATAAAGCTGCCTGCAATTTTTCTTGTAGCTTGTTTCCATTTTCAAGGGCAGTATCCAGAAAAGCTGGAGCCAACATAACTTCAAGCGTAGCCTTGGCCGCTGCCATGGCCAGTTTATTTCCTCCAAAGGTAGAGCCGTGACTTCCGTAAGAAAAAGCTGCTCCAAGAGAGGACTTGGCAAGCATGGCACCAACTGGCACCCCATTGGCCAAACCTTTGGCCAAAGTAAAGATATCTGGTTCAATATCGTAGTGCTCATAAGCATAAAGCTTACCAGTACGACCAATTCCTGTCTGAACCTCATCTACAACGAGGTAAATACCTGTCTCCTTACAATAATCAGACAAAGCCTTAACAAAGTCCTTATCCGCAGGTTGCACACCCGATTCTCCTTGAACCAACTCCAGCATAATAGCTGCAGTTTCTTCACTGGCTAAGGATTTGACACTGTCTATATCATTGAAAATAGCATAGCTAAAGTGGGGCACACCTTCACCAAAACCTTGTTTGATTTTATCCTGACCAGTGGCAGACATAGATCCAAACGTTCGACCATGGAAGGCATTTTGGAAGGTAATGATTTCTTGTTTACCCGATGCCTTACGGGCGATTTTTATAGCAGCCTCATTGGCCTCTGCACCACTGTTACAAAAAAAGGCTAGATAATCCTTGTCTCCAATTAAAAGGTCAGCAACATCTTCTTGCAACTGATTGTAATAGAGATTGGGCTGGTGCAAAATCTCGCCCACCTGCTCTGTCAAAGCCTGATTGACAGAGGGATGATAGCCCAGATTGGTTACCCCGATACCTGATGAAAAATCCAAGTAGGTCTTGCCAGTTGTATCTGTCAAATAATTGCCCTGAGCCGAAGCAAAATCAATCGCTGCCCGCTTATAATTTGAAAATAGTTTTGTCATCTCTTACTCCTTGATTATGGTACCGTCTATCAGGTTATCACCAATAATGACCTGCTCGACACCAGCTTGAACTGTCTGAACAGCACTTTGAATTTTAGGAATCATGCCTCCAGTTATCACACCTGAATCTATTTTTTTCTGAACATCTACAATATTCAAATGATTCAAAACTCGTCCATTCTCTAAAACACCCTTGACATCCGTCATGAGGATAAGTTTTTTGGCCCCCAGACTAATAGCGACCGCCCTTGAAAGATAATCGGCGTTGATATTGAGTAAATCACCTTGCTCACTGTAACCCAAGCTAGGAATCAAGGGAAGTTTGCCTTGAGATAGGAGGCTCACTAGGGTTTGATTAGTGATGTTTTTGACTTCACCCACAAAACCATAGGTCTCTTGATCTAAGAAATCAGCATGGACAAGGTCTGGCAATTCATCTACAAGCTGATAGGCTGGCAAACCTGCAGTTGTCAACTCACCTGCTAAGTTTTTCCCAACCATGTCAACCAAAGCTTCTTTGATCAAGGTCATATCTGACTGCCCCGTCACACGAAGACCATTGACCTTGTGAATTGGAATATGATGTGCCTCCATTAGCTGATTAATAGCGAAACCGCCCCCATGGACGATAACAATTTTTTGACCAGCCTGATGCCATTCGGACAGTTTAGCCAATATCTCAGGAGTTAGCTGCTTACTGGCTACTCCACCAATCTTGATTACAATATATTCAGTAGTCATCAGTTAACTCCTTTGTCATAGATAACTTAAGTATGGTAGAGGGCATTAATCTTAACGTAATCGTAGGAAAGATCACACCCCCATGCGGTTCCTTTTTCATGTCCAGCATGAAGATCTACCGTAATGGTGACTTCATCGACATGCATGATGTCTTTCATTTCCTCATCATCAAAGGCAACAGGACTAGAAGATAGCATAACTGGCAGTCCGCCAATCATAATATCAACATTATCCACAGGAACATCCACACCAGCATAGCCAACAGCGGCTAAAATACGTCCCCAGTTAGGATCTTCACCAAAGATAGCCGTTTTAACCAGGCTTGACCCGACAACGGATTTGGCCATCATACGTGCATCAAGGGCATTAGGGGCATTGACCACATCAACTTGGATGAGTTTATTGGCACCTTCACCGTCCTTGGCAATTTTCTTAGCCAACTCTTGCATCACGAAATTCAACATCTTCGAAAATTTATCGAACTCTGGTGTATCTGGAAGAATCTCTTCATTGAGCGTGCAACCATTGGACATGACAAGAACCATATCATTAGTCGAAGTATCCCCGTCAACTGTAATCTGATTGAAGGTCTTTTCCACATTTTGGCTCAAGGCCAATTGAAGAGTGTCACTAGAAATATTAGCATCACAAGTGATAAATCCTAGCATGGTCGCCATATTAGGGTGAATCATGCCTGATCCCTTAGCGACACCAGCCATAGTAACTACATCACGTCCAAAGGTCTCTGTCACAGCAATGGTCTTAGTTGCTGTATCAGTCGTCAAAATCGCCTTAGCGAAATCATCAGCATTCCCATTAACCACTATCTTGGAAAGACCATTTTTCAGCGTAGCCATTGGTAGTAACTCACCGATAATCCCTGTAGAGGCCACACCAATCAACTCTGGTTCAACACCTAGCTTTTCAGCGGTCCACTCCTGCATAGTGTAAGCATCCTCCAAACCTTGAGTCCCTGTACAAGAATTGGCTACACCTGAGTTAACAACGATAGCCTTCATTTTCCCAGCCTTTTTAACTGAGGTCTTGGTCACAATTAGAGGAGCTGCAATAACCTTATTGGTCGTGTAAACACCTGCAACACTGGCTGGTTTTTCAGAGACAATCCAACCAAAATCCATTTTTCTCTTTTTAAATCCTGCATGTAGCCCATCTGCTGAGAATCCCAGCGGACTAGCAATTGTTCCATCGATGACTTTCATATTTTTTCTCCTAACTCTATGCTTTCATCTACAAGTATGACGGTGTCATAAGCAAACCTTCCGTCTCATCCCACCCCTGCATGAGGTTGAGATTTTGCACTGCCTGTCCAGCTGCTCCTTTAAGCAGATTATCAATAACTGAAATAACTGTCAGAACATTGGTTTTTTCATTATAGGCAAATCCAATATCTGTAAAATTCGATCCGATTACGTTGTGCAGTTCTGGCAAGCTGTCTTGAACACGTACAAAGGGTTTATCGCTATAAGCCTTTGTGAATGCTGAAGCCACATCAGCCACAGTCACGTCCTTCTTCAACTTACAATAAACCGTAGCCATGATTCCTCGATTAACTGGTAACAGCGACGTTGAAAACTGAATCTCAGGTATTTCCGGATTAAAGGTCTGCAAGGTTTGAACAATCTCAGGAATATGCTGATGATGATTAAGTTTATAAGTCACGTAATTATCATGAACATTGACAAAATGACTAGACTCACTCAAAGCCTTACCCGCACCAGTTAAACCAGACTTGGCATCCACAATAACACTATCCATCTCAATCAGACCAGTAGCAACCAAAGGAATCAGGGCCAACTCTGTCGCTGTTGCATAGCATCCAGGATTGGCAATAAATTTCTTACCCTTCACATCTGTATATTCTGACAATGCGTATGTAAATTTATTCAAAATACTCTGCTTAGCAGGTGATTTTTTATACCATTCTTGATAAACACCTGCTGGCAAGCGATGATCGCCAGACAAATCAATAATTGGAAAATCAGCCAGAACAAATTTCTCTGCTAGCGAACTAGCAACTCCTGAAGGTGTGGCAAAGAAAACCAAATCCGCCTTTTGCATAATCTTTTCCGCATTGTAAGCTTCAATTTCTAAGTCACAAACACCTGTCAGATAGGGATACACATCAGACAATCGTCGACCCACTTCCTTGGTTGCGTGAATAGAAACAAGTTCCACTTTTTTATGATTATTCAAAATTTTAACTAACTCTAAACCACTATAACCAGTGATACCAACGATTGAAACTTTCATTTATGCACTTCCTTTGAATAAATATGTGATTATTTTATTGCATTTTTATTCATTTGTCAAGAAAAAATTGAAATTAATATGAAAAAAACAAGCAGTCTTTTTCAACTACTTGTTTTCACGATTGCTATCTAGTTATTAAATAAATGCAAATTGGCGATACGATTGACCGCTTCTACCAGACGCTCTGGCTCTACCAAAAGCCCAATACGAACATAAGCATCACCCGCAGGACCAAATCCTTTACCTGGTGCCACAGCAACATGGGCCTTCTCAAGCAAAAGATCCGCAAAACTTTCACTGGTGTACCCCTCTGGCACAGGCATCCAAGCATAGAAAGAACCTCTGGATGGAAAGGCCTGCCAGCCAATCTTAGCAGCTGCCTGAACAAAAGCATCTCGACGGCTATCATAAGTCGCATTCAGTTGGGCAACAGCCTCCTCAGATTTAGGATCTAAGAGGGCGGCAATCCCAGCCTCCTGCAGGGCAGGAAAGATCCCCACAAAAAGATGGTCTTGAATCAGATTCAAAGCTTCGATCATCTGGTCATTCCCAGCTGCAAAGGCCAAACGCCAACCAGCCATATTGAAGGTTTTCGAGAAAGTATAGAACTCAATGCCCACATCTTTAGCACCAGGCGTTGATAAAAAGCTAGGATTCTCATAGCCCTGATAACCCAAAGCTCCGTAAGCCAAATCACTCACCACTCCTACTTCGTAGGTCTTAGCCCAAGCAACTAACTTTTCATAAAAGGCCTTAGTCGCCACAGCCCCCGTAGGATTATTCGGATAATTGATATAGATAAACTTAGCACGGCGAGCTGTCTCCTCAGGAATGGCATCCAGATCTGGCAAGAAATCATTTTTAGCCGTCAAAGGAAAGGTTTCATAGGTCACACGGCCCAAACTCACTCCTGACAAGTAATCTGGATAACCTGGGTCAGGCAAGAGCAGGAGGTCGCCAGGATTCATCAAAGCTAGAGGCAATTCCACTAGTCCAATTTTAGCTCCACCCATGACACAAATCTCACTCTCCGAATCCAAATCAACCTCATAATGTTTCCTGTAAAAACTAGCAGCTGCTTCCTTAAAAGGACGATTGCCTCGAAACTGTGAATACTTATGGCTAGCAGGATTTTTCGCTGAAAGGCACAGCGCCTCAACAATATGGTCATAAGTCGGTTGGTCGGGATTGCCTTGACCGAGATTGATCACATCTGCTCCTTCCGCTACCTTAGCATTAACTTTAGCAACCAAACCTGCAAAAAACTGTTCTGGCAATGCCTTCAATAAGTCCGATTCTTCAAATAACATAAACGCTCCTTAATGATACAAGTCCGTGTGACGATCCTCAAAAACAGGAATCTGACCTCGAACCTTATCTACCTCTTCAAGATTAATATCGGCCGTAAAAATGCCCTCCTCATGCTCCTTGGATTGTAAGAGCACATTTCCAAGTGGATCTATAACCATAGAATGTCCTGAAAAGACATCGTCTGGTCCTGTTCCGACACGGTTAACGGCTACCACAAAGGCTTGGTTCTCAACCGCACGCGCCTTTAACAAAATCTCCCATTGCTGCACACGAGGTTCTGGCCACTGCGCCACCACAAAAAGTACCTTGGCTCCTTGTGCCATCTGTGTTCGCACCCATTCAGGAAAACGGATATCATAACAAATGACACTGGCAGCTATCACACCATCAAGCTCAAAAACAGACTCATCCGACCCAGCAGACATGTACTGGTCCTCTGCCATAAGGCCAAAGAGATGGACCTTGCTATAAGTATTGATTAGGTCCCCAGACTTATTGTAGACGTAGGTCGTGTTGTAGAATTTGCCATCCTTCTCAATAGCAACGGACCCTCCAATAATAGCCACAGCATGTTTCCTCGCAAAATGAGACAAGAGTTCTTGAGAGTCCAATCCATCCTTATCTGCAAGCCCATCAAGTTCATTTAAAGCATAGCCTGTATTCCACATTTCAGGAAGCACAATGACATCAGGATTTTCGCCAAGGGCCCTTTCCAACATTTCTTTCACGTGCTTTTTATTTTCCGTAGGTTGTCCGTGAGCAACATCCATCTGTACCAATGCGATTTTCATAGTAACCTCGATTCTATATTAACCATTATAGCACTCCAAAAGACGTCACAAAAATTGAAAAATTCAATCTCATGATAAAGAAAGACTATCAAAAAAGGCTGGACACATTGTCCAACCTGATTCATTACTTCATTAAGCAATATCAACGTAACGACGAGCACCGCTCACTGTCATGTATGAGAGCCATGTGTGACCATCGGCTGTCAAAACTTTGTCATAGATAACACTCATACCTTTGTCATAGTAGGCCAATTCTGGGCTTGAAACCTTGGCTTCCGCCTTGATTGACGCACGACCTATGAAGGTATAACGGCCTGACTCTGGGAGACTTGGTTTTGCGGCTGGTTGACTTGCTTCTGCCTTGGCTGCTGCAATGTCAACATAACGACGGGCACCGCTTGCCGTCACGTATGAGAGCCATTGACGACCATCGGCTGTCAAAACTTTGTCATAGTTTACACTCATACCTTTGTCATAGTAGGCCAACTCTGGACTTGAAACCTTAGCTTCTGCCTTGATTGACGCACGACCTGTAAAGCTATAAGTTCCTGTCGCTGGAAGATTGATGGCACCTGTAGTGACTGGTTTGCTTTCAGTAGGTTTGTTGCTAGTAGCATAATCGCCACCTTCGATACCAAAGTACTCTTCCAAGCTCAATCCTGAATCGTGGATGTCTTTAGCTTCTTTACCCACATAGCGGATATGCCATGCTTCTGGCATGTAGCCGGTTGAAGCTTCTTTACCTGCTTGGAAACGCACGATAAAGCCATAGTTATGTGCATTGTCTTTAAGCCATTGACTAGCTCGTGCATCCTCAAGCAAGTTACCAGACTTATCAGTCAAGTCAAAGACCAAACCAGTTTGGTGTTCGCTGAACCCAGGACGAGCTGAGTAACGGTCCGCAGCTGCTTGACCATCACGGCTTACGTAGTTGTCGTAAAGAGTCTTTTGATAATCGTAAGAACGGAAACCACTGTATGAACGTCCAACATTCAACCCTTGATTAATCATATCATCACGAAGTCGAACAAAAGCTGCCTTAGCTGTAGGATTTTCACCTGGATTGTAGTCCTTAGAAAGACCATGCTTCTTATTGACAATGATAATATCATCGTATTTACCACGAACACTGTAGTAAGAACCGTTATTTGTCAATTTTCCAGTCACTTGAGATTCAGTGACTTGAGGGACTGTAGCTTTGGTTTCTGTAATATAAGTTCTCTTACCATTTAACACATAGTAAAGATGCACAGAATAGGTACCAGCATCGCCCTTATGGCTAGCTGTGTCTACATGAACCTTGTAGCTTCCATCTGATTGTTTGTCGGCATGGTACCATGTAAGGTCATCTTGGCCATTCTTGTCTGACCAGATTGGAACACGCACTTCTTGGACTGTCTTGCCGCCACCTGAAACATTGGTAACGACTACATCAAAGCCGTTAGACGTTTGGTTGGTAATCGTCAATTTTCCTGTTACTTGAGATTCAGGGACTGTAGCTGTAGTTTCTGTAATATAAGTTCTCTTACCATTTAACACATAGTAAAGATGCACAGAATAGGTACCAGCATCGCCCTTATGGCTAGCTGTGTCTACATGAACCTTGTAGCTTCCATCTGATTGTTTGTCGGCATGGTACCATGTAAGGTCATCTTGGCCATTCTTGTCTGACCAGATTGGAACACGCACTTCTTGGACTGTCTTGCCGCCACCTGAAACATTGGTAACGACTACATCAAAGCCGTTAGACGTTTGGTTGGTAATCGTCAATTTTCCTGTTACTTGAGATTCAGGGACTGTAGCTGTAGTTTCTGTAATATAAGTTCTCTTACCATTTAACACATAGTAAAGATGCACAGAATAGGTACCAGCATCGCCCTTATGGCTAGCTGTGTCTACATGAACCTTGTAGCTTCCATCTGATTGTTTGTCGGCATGGTACCATGTAAGGTCATCTTGGCCATTCTT
>NZ_CABQHE010000010.1:0-78505 GCF_902463925.1 uncultured Streptococcus sp.
TTAGTAATCTCTTCAAGATTTGCTTTTTTCATCTGAATTTCAATGTCTAACTCTTGTTTACTTCTCAAGATCTCTGACAGTTCCTTTTTATTTTTCTCTGCTTCAGATTTAGCATTTTCAGCCCACATCTTTTTCTCCTCGATTTTTTGATCCAACTCTTTAAGTTTTGTAGTTCGTTTGTAAAGCTCAGTGTCCAGATGGTTAGCTATTGTTTTTGATTTGCCACTTTCTTGAACTTGCAATCCATGATTTCTAGCTGTTGTTCGAAGTAGTTCGCGTTGAGCTGCTTGCCATCGAGTTTGTGCCGTTACTAAATCCTTATTTTTTTTTTAGAACCTGTTGTGTAGTAGCCCATTTCTTTAAGGGCACCTTCTTGACCGACTTGAATGCTTAAACCTCTTTTATTTTGTCGTTTGACTAAGATGAAATCAACATGAAGATGAGGGGCAGAACCAGGCTCATCTGAATGAAAATAGGCACCGAAAATGATGGCGTTAGGATTATTTTTTTTGAATTGTTCTAAAAAATCTGTGAGAATCTTTTCTGATTCTGTGATTGTGGGATGATGGTTAACATTTCCTATTGTAAAAATCGCTTCGTGGCTGGTAGCAGGATTGCGATTGGGATCACGTTTATAAGCTGAAAGTACTTTCGTATGATAGTCTATAATTTGTCTATCAGACCGAGTTTGTTTCGCATTATAGTCAAGCACAGCCTGTCCGAAAATTTTATAATAAGCCTGTTTAATAGGCCTATCCTCTATGATTCTAAAATAACCATCTGGGTCTATATGCTCCTCCGAGTTGGTTATGTTGCGATTACGAATATTATGATCACGACTCATCTTTTTTCCAAAGTGAGCTGAAATAGTATATGTATTGTCCATAACTTTCTCCTTTATTTATTAATTATGTCTGATAAGTTGAAAATAAAAAACAGCTTATGATGAATTCTTTAGGGGTTGATAGAGACAGTCAGCAGAGTCTGACGCTGCTTATAACACAATATACATAATGACAGAGTCATTATTATTGTGGTCTTGCAGACGGCTAGGATTGCATCCTCTTTTTCCAAAATTATTTGGAAAAATTCACCTTTCTGTTGGCAAAGGTAAGTTATTTTTCTAAATAAAAAAAGAGATTGAGAGAATCTCGCCTTTATATCTATATTTAAGTGATTGTGAAGAGATTTTATCAATACGTCAATTGATACGTATATAAGCTGGGAAGACTAGAGATATTTGAGGCTGGTATGGAAAGCAGTACTAAAAGAGTAAATACTTCTCAAGAATCTATCTATATACTCTATATCATATCTTTAAAATTAGTTACTCAAGCAAAGGGAATGGACATGGTATATATTTGTCCACTGTTCGAGAGATTTTAGGGAGGTATCCTAATTGTTCTTTGTCAACACAATCTAAAGACTATCATTTTAAACAGACGCTAAAAATAGAAGATGTTGTCCTTTTATGATGAAAAAACTACAGTTTATGACTTCAATGAAACTTTAGTTGTCATTATATTATACTAATCTTGTAAATCATAAGAAAAGGAACGTCAATTATGAAAACAACAACTAAACTCATTGGTATCCTATTAGCTCTTATCGTAGTTATTCTCGCTATCTTTTTGGTGACTAAATTTAACAGCCATGAATCTGCACGAGTTGGCACAAGTAGCAGTTCAGTCCAAACGGTTAAGAAATCATCTTCAAGCTCAAGTAAAGCTGTTAAGAAGGATAAGAAAGCAGCTCAATCATCAGCAGCAGTTTCAAGTAAAGAAAATGACAATCAAGATTCAGCAGTAGCACCTAAAGCTTCTTCTCAAGAGCAAAATCAAACTGAAGGCTCTATACATCGTATACATCGTGGGCAAGTTGCTGATTCTACAGCTGGAACAGATAAGGCTAAAACTGAGAAGGGAACAGATAATAGTCAATCATCACTTAACTTCGGCGCCCTTGATAATGGTGATATTAGCTCTATTGTGGGAACTTGGACTAATGCGAATGGTGAATCAGTTACAATTAACGCTGATGGTACAATAATTAAAAACTCAACAGGTTATACTGCTCAATTGAAGCCTCAAGGTGTTTCAGATAATACATTCAATGCATCGGTTGTATCTCAAGATGATAGTGTAGCCTTGTCCGTTGTGGCAGGAGGAGTAGGAAGCTCAGATTATCTTGTTATTGGGGCGAACGGACCTTACTACCGGAACTAAACATGAAAATGTTATTTTTTAATGGCTCTTTTCTACTACTTTTCAAGTCTATCAAGGCTTTAAGATAAACATGAAATAAAAAAGACAGTAACTATTCTGAAGTTACTGTCTTTTTTTGGTCTTACGAAAACCACTAGCTATGGTAGTGGTCCCCAAAATTATTAATCTATATAGCAAAAATACTAGAAACAGACGATTCAAATGCAAAACCTAAGTCGATTAAAGAGGTTAAAGTTAAAAGTCGAGACTTACTTACAAAATCTGATAGTTTGAGAAAAGAGATGATTTGCACTACGAGTGGTAATCGTAGATTTAGGGTATTTTTCCAATATGCTATTTACATTATGTAACCCAAGACCTCTTCCTTTCCCTTTACTAGAGTACCCCCTAGCAAAAATATGACTAACATCCACTTTTTCTGATTTTATACTATTTTCAACGATAAGTACCAATGAATTATCATTATTTATGAAAACAACAGTCATTCTTGGACTTATAGCTTCAATCGTAGCTTCGATAGCATTATCGCAAAGTACAGATAGGATAGTTATAAAATCTAGTAATTCTATCCTAAAATTACTAACAGGTTCTTCAATCTCAACAGAAATTGAAATTCCCCTATTGTGTGCCTCAAGTAATTTAGCGGAAAGAATACTTTTGATAGCATCATTCTTAATATTACTAAGTTTAGCAATATCAAACTTACTATCATAGAATTGGTTTGCACTGTCTCTAAGGACATCATTGTAAACAGTTTTAACAGCGTCAATATCTTGATTATCAATCCCTAATTTTAGACTTGTCAAAATATTAATGTAGTCATGACGGAAACCTCTAATTTCCTCATAAAGGGATTCAACGTGATGGCTGTAACTAGATAGCTCATATAATTGGGTGTCTTTCTGCTTAATAATTTCCTTCTCTAGTTTTTCTTTTGAGATTGCATTGAGATAGAGGAGAATTACAAAAAACAGAATAATATAAAAGTTATTAATATGTCCTCTCCAGATGTCTGCATTAGCTAATTTATCTCTATAAATAACAAATGTAGAAACTAACAACATATATACAAACATGGAGATGTTAATTAGTAATAATAAATACCTGAAATAGTAACGCTTGAAACCTTCTTTTATTTCGTTAAAATCTAACCTAAGAGATTTTACAATGAGTAAATGAAGAGGGAAAACCAGTAATTCAATTAAGATATCATACCAACTTAGTTTGACTTCATTGAAGACTGAGACTCCTAGTAAAGGGAAAACATAGAATCCTAACATTCTACCTAGCAAGCTATTAACAATAATGGGGTACAAGCCATAAAAAATATCAAGTATTTTACTTTTATACTTATTTTGATATATGTTATAAGCGATAAAGATAAAAAAGTATGCAAAGTACCCAACAGGAGGACATATGATGAGGAGTAGAACATACAAAAATGGACCAATAATACACCACAAAGGTTTGATTGGTTGGTTACTTATTTGTTGAAATAGTAACAATACTACTAATATCTTAGAGTAGAACAGCAATAAGTTTATAACTATATCCATAGAAACACCTTAACTTCTCAAAGATTTAACTTTTTCTAGGAGGCCCTTATATTTCGTACGTGAAATGGGACATTCATTATTATTTTCAAACATTACCATTTTCTCTTCCTTATTGATCCTAACGATATTTTCAGGATTAACGATAAATGAACGATGGCATCGATATAGGCGGTCATCAGCTCGTTCAACTTCTGAAATACTGGCATAGAACTCCATGCGTTCTTCTTTAGTATGCAAAATAACTTTATGTATGGTTGGAGATGTTTCAAAAAATAAAATATTGTTAAAAGGCACTTGAACATGGGCCGTAGCTGTTTCAAAAGTAAATGAATCTTGGGCAATAGTGGCACCCATTTTATCCATGGTATATTCAATTGCTAAATGAACACGTTCATAAAAATCTTCATCATCCAAAGCTTTATCAATAAAATCCAGTGCAGCAACTCTATATTTAAAAGTGACTGGCATAAATTCTGAATGTGTTGTTACAAAAACAATTGTTGCATTAGGGTCTTTTTTCCGAATTTCTTTTGCAATGTCTAGCCCCTTTTTTTCTTCTCCTTTAATTTCAATATCTAAAAAGAAAAGTTGATGAGAACCTCTTTCGGTAATCGCATCAAGTAGCTGGCTAGGTTTTCCAAAAATCTCAGGTCCTTTACATTTTAGAGATTTTTTTGCAATAACATTCTTAATAACGGTCTCTATTCGTGTTTGCTGTAAAAATTCGTCTTCTAAAATAAAAATATTTAACAATTAGTGTACTCCTCATTCGCTAAAATATTTAGTAACTGTGTTTTATTTCTCCTAAAACAAAAGACATCGAAGTCTTTTCCAATATTAAAAATTATATGACTTGTTGTTTTAGATAAGAATGATATTATTTAGGGGTAATTAATGCATTTCTATAGCATCTAAATAAAAATCAATATTTCTTCTCCAAGTTAATATTGTAAAAGTAGTGATTGGAATAATAGAACCGTCAAGTCGTAAATAGTCTGAGAACAATCATCATCGCTATATTTTTATCGTAGATGACAATAAATGAACCGTTTACGATATTCAACTAATTGAATGGTATAACCAAGCTATAATAAAAATAGAAATTGGAGGAGAGGTATGCTCAATATTGTAAAGCACTTTTGGTTGTTGATTACTGTAAAAAGGTATATAAAAAAATATAAGTTAAAAGTTAAAATTGGCAACCATTTTAATTGTTTAAGAATTACTACAGCAACCAATTGTCTATATTTTATCATACATACAAAGAAATGTAACTATGGAAAAAAAGTCAAAAAAATTAGGCGAAATAACGTTAGTGCACAAATTATTTTATTGACACCAAATGTTGATTATAAAAGAATATTCAATGAACACCTCGAACTCTTAGGTGTTATTGATATAAAAAAGTCATTAGCGGGATTTACTAATGACATTAGTGGATATCTAGATTACTTTTTTAATATCGAAAAGGTGCACTAACCTCCATGTACATGTAAACTGTACTTGAGGTTATTTTTTATCATCCTATTAAATCGTTTTTCGATATTTTATCGTAACAAACGTTTATTTATGGATGTTATAACAAACAAAGCTCAAATCTGGAACTTTTGAAACAAGTATGTACTTTTGTATGGAATAAAAATCGATTTATATATCACAATGATAAATAAAGAAAGCTAAAAAGACTTATCTCTATATTTTATAGAGATAAGTCTTTTACTTAAATTCTATTTTAACCTATAGTAGTTGTCAGTTTAAAAGGTTCTGTTATTTTGTTTCAGTCATAATAGTATTGATAGCTGTGATTAATTTCTTTTGTTTGTACTCAGGCAATGCTTTTAAATTATCAATAAGTTTTACCAAATCGCTATCTTCTTCTTTTAGTGTGACATCAAAGAAAGTGGAGATATCCACATCTAAGGCTTTCATAATTTTTTCAAGAGTTTTGATTTTAATATTAGGTTCTAGATTTTCAATTTTATAAACGTAATTTGTCCCTAATTCAGCTTTTTCTTCAAGCATTTCTTGAGTCATTCCCTCTTTTATTCGTAAGACTCTAATACGCTTACTGATATATTCTTGTAGATTTGACATAAACCACCTCATAGGGTTAATTTTACAACCTTAAAAGGTTGGTTATAACACCTTAAAAGGTTAAAAACAACTTTACAAGGTTATTTTTAAGTTATATAATATAGACATTACAATATAGGAATTGTATAATTTATTGAAAATTAAAGGAGTTTTAGCATTAATGGAAAAGAAAGAAGCTCTAAAGGTATTAGCTAGTGTCTCAACAGTGATTGCAGCGACAGGATTAACGTCTGTAGCGAATGCTAATCAACAAGAAGCCCTAAAAACAGAAGTTGATGCCTTAAGTTCTAAAGTGACTGTTCAAGCTCTTAAAGAAGCTGAGAACAAGCAAAGTGTAGCGGTACAAGCAGTAAATGCTCAACAAGATATAGTTAATCAAGCCATCTCTGAAGAAGAAAAAGCTGGAAAAACTGAAGCTACGGCTAAGGAAGGTCTTGATGAAGCTCAAATTATCAAAGATAAGGCCACTCTTGCTGAAATTGATAAAACTAAACAAAATATTAGTGAAATAGAATCAGCAATCGAAAATCAAGATGTTCAACTTCAGAATGCTCAAGCTGAGACTGCTAAAGCTCAAGATAAAGTTAACAAACAAACTGAAATTGTTAACAGTGATCAAACAAAGATTACTACTCAAGAAACTAATGTAGCAAATGCTAAAGCCGATGTTGAAACTGCTCAAAAAAATCTTGATGGTACAGGAGCTAAAGAAATCATCTCAGAACGAGATAATGCTCAAAGTGATTTGGCAACGAAAAAAGCTGCTGAAGCTAATGCCAAAAGCAAGCTAGAAGAAGCACAGAAAGTTGATGCTGATAAAAAAGTTAAACTTGAACAAGCTGAAAAAGATGAAAAACTTCAAGTTAAAGCTGTTGAAGACACTTCTAAAACTTTGAGTGATGCTGAGGCTAAGTCTAAACAGACTAAAGAGCAACTCAATAATGCTAATATTGCTGTAACTAATGCTCAAGCAGCACTTGATGGTACAGGAGCTAAAGAAATCATCTCAGAGCGAGACAATGCTCAAAGTGATTTGGCAACGAAAAAAGCTGCTGAATCCAAGGCTCAAAGCAATCTAGAAGAAGCACAAAAGACTGATGCTGATAAAAAAGCTAAAATCCAAGCATTGACAGAAACTTTGACAGCTCAACAAAATGTTGCTTCGAGAACTTCAACAGAATTGACAGCTGCTATAGCTGTTGCGGCTGATGCAAAGTCTAAAAAAGAAGAAGCAGACAAAGCTGTAAAACGTTTGGAAGATAAACTAACTAGCTTAGAAAAGCTTAGCACTATTGAAATTCCAGAAGAAGTTGCAAGTGCTTATCGAAACTTCTATGAAGATAAATCAGAAGCAAACAAAGATAAGCTCTTCGATGCTGTTCAAACTTGGTGGGATAACCGTGATTATAGCAAAGAAAACAACTATCCTGTTGACGACACTGTAATCAATGATCTTAGTGATTTAACAAAAGAACAAATTGCTAACCTCTCACTTTATCAAGCAGGCTTGATTCAACAAGTGCGAAAAATTATCTGGGGTGATTCTGAAGTTCTTGTGACAGAAGATGTTGTTACAGCAATGAAGAATATCACAACTGCTTATTCGAACATGTCAAATCCTGATGGTGACCATCTTTTTAGTGCTCTAACTAATGATGGAACTGATACTACGCATTGGAAGGCAGAAAACCTCGGTTACATCAAAGCTAAACCAACTACAATGTCAGCTTTGTATAAAGGTATTTATAAATCTATTATCAATACGTTTGGTAGTGACTACAATCAGAATTATGCCCATGTCATTACAACAGTTGGAGGAAAACCTGACTATAAAAACGGTAAGGTTACTCCAAATTATATTGGTGCTGCAACAAGCGTAACACCAGAAGGTCTTGGATTGATGCATGAAATTCATTTCAATCACACTTCGTCAGATACTGATAAAATATTAAGTAATCCATTTGACTCTTCGGTTGTAAAAACTCAACTAGCTGACGCTAAAGCTGTTCAAACTTCTGCGGATAATGCTAACAAAACAGCCCAAAACCGATTAACTACAGCATCAGTAGCAAATAAGGCAGCTCAGGATGCTGTATCTAACACAACAAAAACTTTGAACGCGCTCAAAGCAATTGCTGACCTCACACCTAATGCGAAAGCTAAGTTGGATGAGGCTACTGAAGCACGTAAGAATGCTGAAACTCGTTTGAACAACGCTCAAAAAGCAGTTGACAATCTTAACTCAGATGTTGCTACTAAAACTAAAGCTCTTGCCAATGCAAAAATAGCACAAGAAAAAGCCAACAACGCAAACAAAGTCGCTAATGAAGAATTGAATTCTGCGCAGGTTAAAAATAAACTTGCTAATGAAGTACTCTCAGAAACTCGCAATAAAATTGCTTCACTCAAAGCAACTGCTGACCTCACACCTGATGCTAAAATCAAATTGGCTGAAGCGACTTCGGCGCGTGAATTAGCTGAGCTAAGATTAGTCAAAGCTCAAAAAGCTGTTAATAATCTTAACTCAGATGTTGCAAGTAAGACTAAAGCTCTTGCGGATGCAGAAGCAACTCTTCAAAAAGAAGAAGCTAAGTTGGAAGAACTTAAAGCTCAAAAAGCTAAAGACGAAAAAGAACTTGCTTCTCTTCAAGAAACAGTGAACGCTTTGAAAGTGAATGAAGTTAAAATCAAAGACGAGATTAAATCTCTTAAAACTAAACTTCAAGAAACAAAAGATTATCTTAGTAAACTCGAAAATGCTGATAGTAATTTAGAAAAAGCTAAAGTTGCTTACAAACTAGCAGTAGAAAAACATAAAGAAGCTAAATCAATTCTTGATAAAGAAACTGAAAAACTTAAACAGTTGCTTATCAATAAACGTGATGCAGTAGCTCAATATGAAGCTGTAAAAGAAGCTTATACACAAGCTCAAGTAAAAGCTCAATATGAAGCTATTGTTCAAAAAGGAGGAACTCCTGTTGCTATCCTTGATGAAAATGGCCAAATAGTAGGTTATAACTCTTCATTTTTCCGAGATGTCAGGACTGCTGTCCGTACTATTACCGATAATGTCATTTCGAAACATGGTGTACCGATCTATCAAGCATCATTACCTGAAACAGGTGAAGGTGAGACAGCGGTTTATACGCTTTCAGGAATTACGTTTCTTGCTTTAGCAGGAGTGATGAGAAAGAAGAAGTTATAAATTACAGTTTCTAAATTGCTTTACTGAGTGAGAAGTTATGGCGTAACTGAAGATTCATTGCCTTAATTTAATCAAAATTACTTCCATATTCTATAGAAGTTGAGAATAAAAATAGGAGAATATAAAATGAAAAAAGTATTAATTATTGTTTCTGTTGTTATAATCGCACTAGCAGGTATTGGTGTAGGAGCATAGTTCTTAACACGTGAAAAGTCGCCGGAGCAGCAGGTTGTGGGGACTTGGTACGACGGTGAAAATGATGTAACGATTGAGTTGAAATCAAATAAGAGCCTGAAAATTACAAAAGAAAGTGGAGAATCAAGAACAGGTACTTGGCGCATTGCAGGTGATAAAATTAAGTTTACAGCAACAAGTGGTCCAAAAGCTGAAGGTGAACTTTCAACAGGAAAGATTGAATCTATTTTCTTTGAATTCACTAATACCAATGTGAGTTATGCACTCCACGATGCCACCTATGAAAAACAATAAATAGTTATAGGACTTCTATGAAGATTCATTGCACTCTTCAACGGAGTCCTATTTTGATGAAATAGTTTTTGCATATGGAATCTTCCAAATAATATTGACTTATTGAAAGATTTACTAACTATTGCTATCCTATATTTTAGTTTGATCAACATCTAGTGGTAGAAAGTTTCTAATGAGTAGTGGTGGGGAATCAAATTAAAACATTTTATGAAAACGGTCAGGTGGTATTTTCTGTCTGGCAGTCATCGAATCTGGAAGTAAACCTAAGTTTATACAAAGTTGAAGCTAGTGTCCCAAATAAGGAAAAAGAAACTACGATACAAATGAATGCTAAGAAGAAAATCGAAGATGAATTAGGTATCTCGTCTACGGTTTTAAATCTCAAAAGCTTAAAGTGGGAATCAATTGATAAAGGTTCAACGACTTTTTCAAAAGAAAGCGATATGAAATCTTCTAGTCAGAGTGAGGATATTAAGTCAGAAACTGGTTTTCAGGTGCGTGTGCAAATATCGGATTTGGAAATACGCAAAGAACCGAGTGTTAAGACTAAGTCTTTGGGCAAGATATCTCAAGGTATTCACACTATTTCGGAAACAACAAATGCAGAAGGTTACACTTGGGGGAAACTACAGTCTGGTCAAGGATGGATTGCTCTTGATTATACGGAACGAATAGAAGGTGAGAAAAAAACTCAATCGGAATCTAGTGGTATGAACATCCAAGAAATTCAAACAGGTAATTTTTCAAGTATTAAAGGGTCCTGGAGAAATGCACAAGGAAATAGTATTACTTTTGATGCTAATGGCTTGACTCAAGTTAACGGCAATCCTGCGGGTGATGTAGTTTTTGATAAATTCGTCGTCCAAGGAGAAAAGCTCACAGCTGTTACAAAAACATCAGAAGGTATTAGTGAGACACCAATTGTATTTACTCCGAGGGGACAAGATGGAAGAGAATCAATTTTTTGGAGTAAAAATCATGTCAGTGATGGTACGGATGTTTATTATAGAGAGTAGAAGACTAGTCATTTTATTAAATCATAAAAAGAGTCGCTTTTCATTAGCGGCTCTTTTAAAATACTTCAAAAGGTAGATTATTTCTGCATAATCTTTTAGCTGTGGGTCTTTATTAAAAAAATATTTTGTTTTTTTAATTCAACTTTTCTGACATACTATATAGTTACCAAAGTAGAGAGGCAAATATGATACTGTCAATAATTATGTGTAAACACTCAAGTAGAGTTGAAGAATGTTAATCAAATAAACTTTCAAGTGTGTCATAACATTGGCCAAACCCTTTATGGATTCGTTGACTTTGCTTGAAATTATAATCTTCAAACAAAGTAACTAGGTAACGTTCCATAGCCTCCTCGTTAGGGAAAAGAACCTTCTTTTTCGTTTGACGTTTGACTTCTTTGTTAAGAGACTCAATGAGATTTGTCGAATAAATGCTGTGTCAAATCTGGTAGGGAAACTGATAAAAAGTTAAAAGATTATCCGTATTCTCCAGACTTTCCATGACTTTCTTATACTTTGGTTCCCATTCGGAGATAAAGTCCTCTAAAGCTTGCACTGCTATTTCTAAATTTTCAGCACGATAAATCGTTTTAAATTGCTCCAGAATAACCGCTCTATCTGCTCGTTTTACTTTACTAGCTAGATTTCGGCTAATATGAATTAAGCAACGTTGTTGTTTAGCTAATGGGTAAGCCTGACTTATAATCTGCTCAAGCCCCTTAAAGCCATCGGTCACTACAAGAGAAACCTGTTGGATTCCTTGGTTTTGAAGCTTGTCTAACAGGGTGGACCAAGAAGCATTGTTTTCATTTGGGGCGATCTCATATCCAAGAACAGCCTTCTGTCCTTCTGGTGTAATGCCAAGTGCGATATGAATACATTCTTTACTAACAGTTCCACGCCTTAATGGAAGATAGGTTCCGTCAAGGAAATAACACAGAGTAACTGGCTTCTAATCTTCGCTCATGAAAAGCAGCGACATTCTCCTGAGTTGCTTTTGAGATATTAGAAATTGTGGCAGGACTATAGTGATGACCATACATTCGCTTAATGATATCACTAATTTCTCGAGTCGTTACACCGGTTTGATAGCGTTGTGATAACCATCTCTTCCAAGTGGTCATCACAACGCCCATAAGCAGGGATCAAAGCTGGACTGAAGTTCCCATTACGATCTCTTGGAATGATTAACTGAACAGTCCCATATTGGGTTTCAAATTTTCGTGAATACGTTCCGTTACGACTGTTGCCTGTAAGATAACCAGCTTTATCATAAGGCTCATACCCTAAAAAGGCCGACAATTCTGCTTGAAGCAGCTCATTCAATAGCTGTTTCAAGAGAAGAACGGAAAAATTCATCAATATCTTGCTTTTGGGCTAGGAAGTTAAGTAGTTCTGTGGTAAACTGAGTCATAGGAATAAATCTCTTTCTAGTAATGTTTCGCAACTCTACTATAACGGATTTATTCCTTTTTGTGTTTACACAACTTATTTTAAACTACCAAAAACTTTTTTTAAAACTGCTATTGACATTACTTTTATTATCTATACATTTATTTTTTATTAGAAAATGAAATACAAAATGGGTTCTTTCCTAACCCAGCTAAAACCTGCTGTTTCCACGATAGCTACCTCCTTTCAAACATAAAAAACGTAGCTATATTAGTTACGTCTCTACTCAATCAATTATTTCTATAATATTAGTATGCCACAAAAAACAAAACAAAAAAATCAGGATAAGATTATTTTACGTTATTCACTTTTACATAGTGCTGTGTGTTTAGCGTGACTTACACATACGTTTCTGTCAACGCTAAACACACAGAAAAAATCAGAATTGCAAAAAGACCGAAGGATGAGAGAAAGAGGTATAAGTACAAAAAAATTGAGAAATAAACAATACCTTTATCAGTTTTTTTAATTTTTTATTTTTATAATTTGGAAAAAAGGCATACTATAATTATAAAAATACTTAAGTAGGGAACAACTATGTTTCTAAAATATTATTCACTCATTAACTATATTCTCTATAAAAATCGCAGAGAATTCGAAAACTCATTTGATTGCTATCCCAAAAAGACAGTGTATGAGTTTTATATTAGGGAGTCTACGGGAGGAATGAAAATTAGACAAAAAGAACATAATGCAATTCATGTTAGCCTAGTTTCTAATAGAGGAAGTTATGTTACACTTTACTTAAGGAATTTTACGCCAGAAGATTTGGTGAAAGTGATGATTTCTTTAATCAAGCAAAAGAAAGAACTTGGATATGAAAGGTTGATTTGCTTGTTATCGGAGCTCAAAAATGATGAATCCATCAGTTTACTAATGAAGTTATCCTAAAATAAATACACTGGGACCAGTATCTCAGTGTATTTTTGTGCTAACATTGTCTTTAAAATAGTTAAGTAGATTATTTGATAAAGGCATTGTTTTAGATAATTGGTTTGCCATCAATGTAACAGATGGAATATTTCATTCAGCCAGAGCGATAGAATTAACGCACCATTTTTGGTGCGTTTCTATTCTTTGTGCTATAATAGAAATAAATAAAAGGAGGAGTTACATGATTGGAGAAAATATAAAAACGTTACGTAAAACATATAAATTAACCCAGCCTGAGTTTGCAAAGATTGTTGGTATTTCTAGAAATAGTCTGAGTCGTTATGAAAATGGAACAAGTCGAGTTTCGACAGAATTAATAGATCGTATCTGCAAGAAATTTAATGTTTCGTATATCGATATCGTAGGGGAGGAAAAAATGCTCACACCAGTAGAAGATTATCAGTTAACTCTGAAAATTGAAGTGATTAAAGAACGAGGGGCGAATATCTTAGCGCAACTTTATCGTTTACAAGATGAACTAGAAATTGCATTTGATGATGTTAATAATCCTTGGGTTCTAATGAGCGATGATCTTTCTGATTTGATTAACACGAAGATTTATCTTGTTGCAACTTTTGAGGATGTAGAGCGATATAATGGATATTTGGATGGTATTGAACGGATGCTAGAACAAGCTAGTCATCTGGTGGTGGCTTAATGAAACTAGAAGAATTTAGTCAAGATAATTTTGAACGAGCATCCAAACGACTCGTTCGTTCTTTAACTCGTGGAAAAACAACCTCATCTCAGCCTAAAGCTATTTTGCTCGGTGGACAGAGTGGTGCTGGGAAAACAACGATTCATCGTATTAAACAAAGGGAATTTCAGGGCAATATCATTATTATTGATGGAGATAGTTATCGCTCTTTTCATCCGAACTACCTTGACCTACAGGAAAAGTATGGCAAAGATAGTGTGGATTATACCAAAGTATTTGCAGGTCAAATGGTTGAATATCTCGTAGATGAATTGGGTAAACAAGGTTATCATTTATTAATCGAGGGCACCTTGAGAACAACAGAAGTTCCTAGAAAAACAGCACAATTATTGATAACTAAAGGATATCAAGTCTCACTTGCACTAATTGCGACCAAGCCAGAATTGTCCTATCTCAGCACCTTGATACGTTATGAAGAGCTCTATGCTATAGATCCTAGTCAAGCTAGAGCGACTCCCAAAGAGCACCATGATGGAATTGTAGAACATTTAGTTGATAACTTACGAGAGTTAGAAAATGATCAGCTATTTAATCAAATTCAAATTTACCAAAGAGATCAATCGTGTGTTTATGATTCGCAAGTAGACGAAACCTCAGCAGCAGAAGTTCTACAAGAATGCCTCTTCGGAAAATGGAGTAAGGTGGAGGAAGAGATGCTGAAGGTGGGACAGGAACGGTTGAGAGAGTTGGGGAAAATTGATAAGTGACGAAGGGCTAATTTATGAGTACATTAAAAAAAGTAATTTATTTCGATGAATCATCAGCAATGGATTTTTTACAGATTGAATCCAAGGGAAAATTAACGAAAACAACTGAGCTTATGACAACATTACAAGGTGAAACGGGTGTGGAAGTTGATGCTGAAGGAGCAATTGGTAAAAATAGTGCTTTAAAAACAATTTTTGAAAAAATGACAGGATTAAGTGGTTCAGTTACTCTTTCCACTGCTAGTTCAGGGGGAATTCAAGGAAATAAAATAGCCAAGACAATACTTGAAAATTCTCTATTGTATGATTTTTTAGATACTGTAGAGTTACGTAAGAAGAATTTTCTTGTTGATATTACAGAAAATTATACTTTAGAAATAAGTGAAAATTCGATGTCTTATTTTGCTATGATTGCACCAATTTCAGAAATGATGGAAGGTTCCCAGAGTATAGAAGGGATGGAGAATGTATCAATGTCATTTTCTAAACTTAATTCTGGAATTAGAGAGATTAAAGGTTATTTTGAACTTATAGGATATAATAAAAAACATGAAATTGAGAGAATTTTCCGATTTAATATCAATTCTTTTAAAAATAATTATCGAATTCATGATTTAACAAAAATGACTCTTAAACTTTATTCACTAAAAGTCGGCGCAACGACTATTAGTGACTTAAATTTTGAGACACAGTTTAATTTACAACAGAAAAATCTATCTTTTACCGGAATTGTAGAAAATGATAGGACTTGCTCAGAACGGAAATATCCAGTTTATGATGTAATCCTTGCAGGAGTGAACTAAATGGATAGTATTATACTTTTTAAAGGTTCTAAGAGAGATTTTAATAAATTATTAAATGAGAGAGCTGTTGAAGACTTCACCCCATTTATGGAGCTTATTCGACAATATAATATTACTGTAAGAGCTAATGATATTAATGCCTCACAATATGCTCCAGATGGATTTGGCGAAAAACAGATTGAAAATGTTGTCATTTTTGCTGATGATTATGCTTCTGTAACGGATCACGTGATATCAAATTTCAATAATATTGTACTTCTAGGACATGACATTCAACATCTTTATATACAAAATCCTCCCAAGAGAGTAGAGATTTCCTTGAGAGTTCAGTTTGAAAACATTATAGAAGAATGCTATTCAAACTATCAGGGAATAGATAATGAGGAGATTATTGATTTCTATAATCATATGATTTCTTCTAATGTTGTAGGCCAACAGCAAGCTAAAAAAGATATTTCAATTGGTCTACTAAAGAAAAGTACCCTAACAAATAAGTCTCCTCTTGTCATGTTATTTTACGGAAATTCAGGAATTGGTAAAACTGAATTAGCTAAAACAATGAGCGAATATTTTAACGGGAAATTGACCCGAATACAGTTTTCGATGATGCAAACCGAGGAAGCTTATAAATATATATTTGGCGATACTCATGCTAAAAGTTCATTAGCTAAAGATTTATTATCCAGAGAAACCAATGTTGTATTAATTGATGAATTTGATAAGGTAAATAGCGCTTTATACAATGCTTTTTATCAAATGTTTGATGAGGGAGAGTTGGAAGATATAAATTATTTGGTAGATGTTTCTAATTGTATATTTATTTTGACAACAAATTTTAGTAATGATCAAGAAATTGCTGAAAACCTTGGCCTTCCTATCTTTTCTAGGATTGATTTAAAGATAGAATTTCAAAATTTAACCGAAACTGAACTGCTTAGAGTAGTTGATAATATTTTTAATGATGTGACCGCCCAATTATCAGAAGAAGATAAGGAATTTATAGAAAATTATGGTTTAAAAGAAACGTATAGGAAACATGTGGGTTCTTTTGAAAATATAAGATTATTGAAGAGTTTCATTGAGAAAGATGTGTTTCAAATTATTTTTGAAAAATTACTAAAACGTGATAATTTAGAATGAATCTTCACTGAAATTTTTACCTTAAAACAATTATTGTAGAAATTTATCGTTTAATTTCATTATGGATTTGTATCCATTATAAAATGCATAAAACTATAACAATTTAAATGGTGTGAACTTTTTGGTAAAATCTAGCTCAATTCATGTATTTTTAGGGTAAAATTCACACCATTTAACTGAAATTGATTCAAATTAGATGAAATTCTGTTTGCGGATATTGAAACTTATTCAAATAAAAGTGTTTCCAACCAGTCGTAAAGCATCACAATTCTTAAAACGTTAATCAATACGATTATATCAACGTTTACAGACACTTTTTGGTGTCAGTTGGTGTTAATTATAGTGATAAGTCGTTTAAGAGACTTAAAGCATCGACATCTTGCTGGTGCTTTTTTTTGGCATTAATTCAAGATAATATTGCTGAGTTGTCAAAATTGAATTGTGTCCCAAACGTCTTGAAATATAATCCAGACTAATATCTTTTGAAAATAGAAAAGAAGCATGGGTATCACGTAAGCTGTGAAATGTTGTTTTAGTTAGGTCAAGTTGTTTCAGTAAGCGTGGAAGTTAACCAGCTTGTCTAAATCCGTTCCAATCAAAAACATAATCTGTTTTAGTGTTAGCTAGATTTACTAGGATTTGATAAATATCTTTATTGATAGAAATATCACGCTTAGAATGTTTGGTTTTTAGTTGTGTATCGTCGTTAGTTGGGCTAATTGAACGCCTAACTTTAATACCGTACTCAAAAATATCTTCTTTTTTGAGACCAAGTAATTCGCCACGTCTGGCACCAGTTTCAAGGGCCAGAGCTACTAATACATTAAATTCATCTTCTTCTGCATGATTTAAGCAATACTGTCTTAATAGTTTTAATTTTGTTACTGATAGTGGAATATTGAGTTTAGGAAGTTCTTTATCTTTTGATTTTAAGAGATAACCAAAGTCATTTGTAATTAAACCACGAGCATAAGCATATTTTAATGAACCACGTATCTTCAAAACTAGCTCTTTTACAGTTTTCTTTGAGTGAGACTCAGCATATTTATCAATCTTTTTTTGCATGATAATATCATCAAGATGTTTGAGATGGATCCCATCAAAAAGACTGTCGACAACTACAAGAGTACGCTTATAGTTGTCGAAGGTTGCTTCACGGACATCATATTTCTTTACAGTTTCTACCCAGTTATGGTAAAAATCTGTAAATAGTGTAGAACATTCAGCAATATTTTTACCTCGAACTTTTTCAAGTTTCATTTCTAAAGTCCATAGCTCAGCATCTTTTTTATTGGATAAATTGCAAGAATAAGTGCAACATTTACTCTAACTCATCCATTAGAGCTTCACAAGCAGTTCTGTAAGCTAAACATTTTCGCGGTCTGTGATTGATATCATATAAGGCTTTGTTCAAAGCCTCCTCAGAGATAGCGGCTAAATCTGTTTTCTTTGGGAAATATTCTCTTAGTAAGCCATTTGCGTTTTCATTGCTTCCTCTCTGCCAAGATGAATAGGCGTCCGCAAAGAAAAAGGGAATTCCTAAGTTCTTTACCAGAGAATAGCAGGCAAACTCTTTTTCCCTGTCTGAAGTAAAGGTTTTAAGAACCTCTTTTGGAAATAGCCTACAAAGTTGTTTGATGGCTGAAAACATGGATTTGGCTGTTTTATCTGGTATCTTGAAAGCTAAGTAAAATCGCGTTTTTCGCTCTAGAAAGGTCGCTAAACACCCCTTACTTTTGCCTCTGGAAGACACCACAGTATCAAGTTCCCAGTGGCCAAAAGTTTCACGATTCCGGACCTCTTGGGGACGTTTGGCAATTGGCGTACCAATTCTAAATCTTTCACGTGCTTCTTTGGGTTGTCGACTTTTTCCTTTACGATGAAGGACGCTCAAATCCAGACCAACCAAACCAGCGTAGAGCCAGTTATAGATGGTTTCAAAAGCTGTCATTAGTTTTGTTCAAGCTGATAAAGACCACAAATCTGTTCAGGAGGCCAGGAGGATTATAAACATTCATCAACTTTCTTTTTTATCTTTGTGTCAAAGGAGACTTCCGACTTTTTGCTTAGCCCTGTGGTTGTAGTGTTCCTGTGTTAAGGCTGGGGAATAATCATTTTTGCATCGTCTTAACGCACTTTAAATGATAGACTTATGGACTCTAAGTTTACCTACAATTTGGCAAGATTTTAAACCCAATTCTAAGTAGGTTTCTATATTTATTCGATCGTCTATGGTAAATGATAGTAGCTCATAAGTTGTCCTTTCGTAACTAGTTTGTTCATGTTTTAGTAGAAAATCTTATGAGTTTTTATTGTGCACTTATATTGTATATTCAAGATATAAAAAATCCCCACTAGAAAGAAATTCTGGTGGGGTATTTGGTGGGGAACCAAATATAATTAATTAGATTTTAGCGTTTTAAAACAATTCAAAATGCTGTTAAATCAATCAAGTCACTTTAAATTAGGTTTATATTTTATTCCCACTCAACAGTTGCAGGTGGTTTACTTGTAATATCATAGACGATACGGTTAACGTGATCAACTTCGTTAACGATACGAACAGAAATCTTTTGAAGAACTTCCCATGGAAGTTTCGCAAAGTCAGCTGTCATACCGTCAATTGAAGTGATAGCACGGATAGCGATAGTGTAGTCATAAGTACGGCCATCACCCATAACACCGACAGAGCGAACGCCTGTGTTAACAGTGAAGTATTGCCATACATCACGATCAAGACCAGCTTTGGCAATTTCTTCGCGAAGGATAGCATCAGACTCACGAACAGTTTCAAGTTTCTCTTCAGTGATTTCACCCATAACACGGATGGCAAGTCCTGGTCCTGGGAAAGGTTGACGCCAAACGACTTCATCAGGCATTCCCATCTCAGTACCAAGGGCACGGACTTCATCTTTAAAGAGGGTGTTAAGTGGTTCAATCAATTCAAACTGCATGTCTTCTGGAAGACCACCAACGTTGTGGTGAGATTTGATTGTTTGAGCTGTTTCAGTACCTGATTCAATGATATCAGTGTAGAGTGTTCCTTGAGCTAGGAAGTCAACACCTTTAAGTTTGCTTGCCTCATCATCAAAAACGTAAACAAACTCGTTACCGATGATTTTACGTTTTTTCTCAGGGTCATCAACACCAGCCAAGAGGTCAAGAAAGCGTTTAGAAGCGTCAACACGGATAATGTTAAGGCCAAATTTACCTCCTAACATCTCCATAACTTGGTCACCTTCACCTTTACGGAGAAGACCGTGGTCAACGAAGATACATGTCAATTGATCCCCGATAGCTTTTTGCAAAAGGACACCAACAACAGATGAATCAACCCCACCTGAGAGCCCAAGAAGCACTTTACGGTCACCAACTGTTTCACGGATTTGTGCAATTTGCATATCTACGAAGTTAGCCATTGACCAGTCACCTTTGGCACCACAGATGCCAAAAGCAAAGTTTTTCAAGATATCATTACCATACACAGAGTGACGAACTTCTGGATGGAATTGGATACCATAGAAGTTTTTCTCAGTATCTTCCATCGCAGCGAATGGGCAATCCACTGAGTCACCAACAAGATGGAAACCTTCTGGAATTTCTGTAACAGCATCACCGTGGCTCATCAGAACGACTTGTTCTTCAGGAGTTCCAGCAAAGAGCTCTGATTGGGCACGAAGTCGAAGTGTTGATTGACCATACTCACGGTTACCAGCTTCACCAGCAGGAACAACTTTACCACCGAGTTTGTGGGTCAAAAGTTGCATTCCGTAACAGATACCAAGAATTGGGATACCAAGCTCGAAAATTTCTTCGTCAATACCAAATGCATCTTCGGCATAAACAGAGTTAGGACCACCAGAAAGTACGATACCGATAGGATTGATGGCACGTACTTCATCAGCGGTAATTTTATGGCTCTTCAATTCAGAGAAAACGCCAAATTCACGAATACGACGTGCAATCAGCTGATTGTATTGGCTACCATAGTCTAGAACAATGATTTTCTGCACATCATTCAAAGTAGAAATGTCAGTCATTATTACCCTTTCTTTTTACGTCACACATGGACTCTTTCTTATGCAATCATTGTATCACAAATTTATGGACTTAGCACCTAGATTTATACGAGAAACTGTAAGTCTTGTCGTCACCTTTACAATTCTATTAGTTTTTTTGTAAAATAGGGGTAAATAAGGGGGGATTAGATGCTACCGGCATATATTCGCATACATGATAAGATTAAGGAAGATGTTGATGATGGTGCTTGGAAAATCGGGCAACGTCTTCCTAGCGAGAGAGATCTTTGCGAGACTTTTGATGTGAGTCGGATGACTGTGCGCCAGGCGATAACACTTTTAGTGGATGAGGGGATTTTAGAACGCAAACCAGGCAGTGGAACCTTTGTGGCTAGCAGTCGAGTTAAGGAAAAGATGCGTGGAACTACGAGTTTTACTGAGATTGTCAAATCCCAAGGAAAGAAGCCATCTAGTGAGCTTATTTCGTATCAACGTCTACATCCAAATGAGTTTGAAATCAAGAATTTAGGTGTCTTGCCACAGTCCCATGTCATTCGTATGGAACGTGTTCGTTTTGCCGATGACATTCCGGTTGCCTATGAAATTGCCAGTATCCCTGAGAAAATTATCCGAGGTTTCAAGGAGTCAGAAATTACGGAACATTTCTTCAAGACGCTGACCGATAATGGTTATGAAATTGGGAAAAGTCAGCAGACAATATCAGCTAGTTTGGCCAATAGTAGTTTAGCCAAGCACCTTAAGGTTAAGACCGGTGATGCTCTCCTGAGTTTGACACAAATTTCCTTTCTCCAGGACGGTCAGGCTTTCGAATATGTAAGAAGTTACTATGTTGGTGACCGTTTTGAATTTTATTTGGAGAACAATTAGAAGTCACTGCTTTTTTCTGCATAAGAATGGTGCTAACACCATGATTTTATGGTAAAATGGAGCTTATGGAAATTGAAAAAACCAATCGCATGAATGCCCTGTTTGAGTTCTATGCAGCCTTGTTAACAGATAAGCAGATGAACTATATTGAGCTATATTATGCGGATGATTATAGTTTGGCAGAAATTGCCGAGGAATTTGGTGTGAGTCGTCAGGCCGTATATGATAACATCAAACGTACTGAGAAGATTTTAGAAGCTTACGAGATGAAATTACATATGTATTCAGATTACATCGTCCGTAGCCAAATTTTTGATGATATCATGGAAAAATACGCAGACGATAGCTATCTCCAGGAACAAATTGCAATCCTGAGCAGCATTGATAATAGAGATTAGATTCAAGCAGAAAGTAAGAGAGGAAATGATATATGGCTTTTGAAAGCTTAACGGAACGCTTGCAAGGCGTTTTCAAAAATTTAAGACGTAAAGGAAAACTTTCAGAGAAAGAAGTTCAAGAAGTCACTAAAGAGATTCGTTTGGCACTACTTGAAGCAGACGTAGCTCTACCAGTTGTTAAAACATTTATCAAGCGTGTACGTGAACGTGCTGTAGGTCACGAAATCATTGATACTCTTGATGCTTCGCAACAAATCATTAAGATTGTTAATGAGGAATTGACAGAGATTCTTGGGTCTGAAACATCTGAAATTGAAAAATCTCCAAAGATTCCAACTATCATTATGATGGTTGGTCTCCAAGGGGCTGGTAAAACAACCTTTGCTGGTAAATTGGCTAATAAGTTGATTAAGGAACAAGAGGCTCGTCCAATGATGATTGCGGCGGACATCTACCGTCCAGCAGCCATTGATCAGTTGAAAACTTTGGGGCAACAAATCAATGTTCCTGTTTTTGATATGGGTACTGAGACACCAGCGGTTGAGATTGTCAAAAATGGCTTGGAACAAGCGCGTGCCAATAAGAATGACTATGTCTTGATTGATACGGCTGGTCGTTTGCAGATTGACGAGACTCTCATGCAAGAGTTGCATGATATTAAGGATTTTGCTCATCCAAACGAAATTCTCTTGGTTGTGGATAGCATGATTGGTCAGGAAGCTGCTAACGTCGCCAAGGAGTTCAACGAACAGCTAGATATCACTGGTGTTGTTCTTACTAAAATTGATGGGGACACACGTGGTGGTGCGGCTCTTTCTATTCGTGAGATTACTGGTAAGCCAATTAAATTTACGGGTACTGGTGAGAAAATTACGGATATCGAGACTTTCCACCCAGACCGTATGTCAAGTCGTATTTTGGGTATGGGTGACCTCCTTACCCTTATCGAAAAAGCTTCTCAAGAGTACGATGAGAAAAAATCTCTTGAGTTGGCTGAAAAGATGCGTGAAAACACCTTTGACTTCAATGACTTCATTGACCAATTAGACCAAGTGCAAAATATGGGTCCTATGGAGGATTTGCTTAAGATGTTGCCAGGTATGGCTAACAATCCTGCCTTGGCTAATGTTAAAGTAGATGAGAAACAGATTGCTCGCAAACGTGCCATCGTATCATCTATGACACCAGAAGAACGTGAAAATCCTGACCTCTTGACGCCAAGCCGTCGTCGCCGTATTGCCAATGGTTCGGGTAATACCTTCATCGAAGTAAACAAGTTTATTAAAGACTTCAATCAAGCCAAACAAATGATGCAAGGTGTTATGTCTGGCGATATGGAGCAAATGATGCGTCAAATGGGTCTTAACCCAAATAATCTGCCAAAAAACATGCCAAATATGCCTGATATGGGTAATATGGACATGTCTGCTCTCGAAGGCATGATGGGTGGCGCTGGTATGCCAGATCTTGGAAATATGGATCTTAGCCAAATGCTTGGTGGTGGACTTAAAGGTAAGGTTGGTTCATTTGCCATGAAACATGCGATGAAGCGTCAAGCTAATAAGATGAAAAAAGCTAAGAAAAAACGTAAATAAGAAGCTTAGAACGCTAGGGTATTTTGCTCTAGTGTTTTTTCTGAAAAATATTGACTTATATAACCATACACTGTAATATACTAATGTATATACAGTAAAAAGGAGTAAATTATGAAACCGAAAAAGAGAATTCAAGAAATGACCTTTGCAGCTTTATTAACTGCAATTGCTATCCTTATCCCAAGTATCATGCCAATTAAACTAATCATCCCACCGGCTTCGTATACTTTGGGGAGTCATGTTCCAATATTTCTAGCTATGTTTATATCTCCCTGGGTAACTGCTTTTGTTATCTTAGCTTCTAGTTTGGGATACTTTATGGCTGGCTATCCGATTGTGGTTGTTTTTAGAGCCTTTTCTCATATTATATTTGGTTTTTTAGGCGCACTCTATTTGAAAAAATTTCCACGAACGATAGAAAACCATAAATCATCATTACTTTTCAACTTTGTTTTAGGGCTTATCCATGCTATAGGTGAAGTTCTTGCTTGTGTGATTTTTTATTCAGTAACAGGAGAGGATTTCCAAAAACTGTTCTTTGTTCTCTTTGTTTTAGTTGGTTTTGGCACTATTGTCCATAGTGTGATAGACTATGTTATAGCATTATCAATTTTCAAAAGTATTCGAAAAATACGTTAGTTGAAAGAGGGATGGTTGGTCTATGGCTTCAAATCGAAAACAAGAATTATTGGCACTCTTAAAGGGAGCTAAAGAGGCAATGAATGGACAGAGTTTGGCGGAGCATTTTGGTGTGACACGTCAAATCATTGTTCAAGATATTGCACTCTTACGTGCAGATGGTGCCCAGATTATTTCAACTAATAGGGGATATATCTATAAAAGTAGCGATGACAATTCTTATGTACGTCGACTGTTTAAGGTGAATCATAAAGTGTCTGATATGGAAGATGAGCTTTTGGCTATTGTTGATAATGGAGGCCGTATTCAAAATATCATGATAGATCATCCAGTCTATGGAGAAATTCAGACTTTGTTGAAATTGACTTGTCGTCGAGATGTTAGTCATTTTTTAGATCAAGCATCGTCAAATGACTTTCGTCCCTTATCTGATTTGACAAACGGTGTTCATTACCATCTTGTCGAAGCAGATAGTGAGCAAGATATAGATTATATTGAAGAGGCACTTAACCATCTAGGATTTTTAGTTAAAGAATGAGATAAAAGAGAAATGTAAAAGTAGTTAGTTTCACTTGAAAACAACTGCTTTTTTTGATAAACTTATGTTAGTTTATTAACTTACGGAGGTAGTCATGTTTTCAGGACAAAGACTTAGGGAAATTCGAGAAGCACAAGGAATGAGCCAAGCATCAGTAGCTAAGCATCTAGGAATTTCACGCTCCTCTTATTTTAATTGGGAAAATGGTAAGACGAAACCAAATCAAAAGAACCTATCGATTTTGGCTGAACTTTTTGGCGTAGCTGAGACCTATTTTCTTTCTGAACATGAGATTGTAGAAGTTTACTTGGAACTAAATGAGGAAAATCGTCAGGAAGCTTTGCGACTTACTAAGGCTCTCCTAGAAGAGCAAGAAGCGGAAAAGCAGAAAGCACCTGTTATTCCGCTTTACTCTTACAAAGTTTTCGAGCGTTTATCAGCCGGAACTGGTTACACTTACTTTGGTGATGGCAACTATGATGAAGTTTTCTATGATGAAGAATTAGATCATGATTTTGCATCGTGGGTATTTGGAGACTCTATGGAACCTACCTACCTAAATGGTGAAGTAGTGCTAATCAAACAAACAGGTTTTGATTATGATGGAGCTGTTTATGCTGTAGACTGGGATGGTCAAACCTATATCAAAAAAGTTTATCGCGAGGAAGATGGGCTACGATTAGTTTCTCTCAATAAACGTTATGGTGATAAGTTCGCACCCTATGACGAAGATCCCCGAATTATTGGTAAAATTGTCGGTAACTTTATGCCTGTTGAGGCTTAGTCAACTTTTATCGATTGGGCATCTTAAACTAAATCTGATATAATATAAGTAAAGTGAAGCCAAGTCTTTGGCTTTTTTTAAAGAGTTTAAATCATATTTTACTAAGAAAATAAAGAGGAGAGATATACATGGCTACTATTCAATGGTTTCCTGGTCACATGTCCAAAGCTCGTCGACAAGTTCAGGAAAATCTTAAGCATGTTGATTTTGTAACAATTTTAGTGGATGCACGTTTGCCACTGTCAAGTCAAAATCCAATGCTGACTAAAATTGTTGGCGATAAACCAAAACTTTTAATTCTTAATAAGGCTGACCTTGCTGATAGTAATCGTACAAAAGAGTGGCGTAGCTATTTTGAGAGTCAAGGGATTAAAACCCTGGCCATCAATTCCAAGGAACAATCTACAGTTAAGTTGGTGACAGATGCTTCTAAGAGTCTTATGTCTGACAAGATTCAACGACTACGTGAACGTGGTATTCAGAAAGAGACCTTGAGAACCATGATTATTGGGATTCCAAATGCTGGGAAATCTACCTTGATGAATCGTTTGGCTGGTAAAAAAATTGCCGTTGTAGGAAATAAACCTGGTGTGACAAAAGGTCAACAGTGGTTGAAGTCTAATAAGGACTTGGAAATCCTTGATACTCCGGGGATTTTGTGGCCTAAGTTTGAAGATGAATTGGTCGGCTTGAAGCTTGCTTTGACCGGAGCCATCAAGGACCAGCTCTTGCCAATGGATGAAGTTACGATTTTTGGACTTAACTATTTTAAAACTTACTATCCTGAACGTTTAGAGGAACGCTTTAAAGGGATTGACCTTGAGGAAGAGGCACCAGAAATCATAATGGAAATGACTCGAAAACTTGGCTTCCGTGAAGATTATGACCGTTTCTATAATCTATTTGTCAAAGAAGTTCGTGATGGAAAACTAGGACGTTACACACTTGATATTGTTGGGGTCGATACTGATGGCGACAATTAAAGAAGTCAAAGAGCAATTGGCCATTTTGACAGACCTTGACGATCACCGATGGGCAAGTTTTGAGGAAGATAGTCGAGCTGGTGTACAGACTGCCATTAAGCAACGCCGAAAAGCTATCCTAGCTGAGATTGCTGAGGAAGAACGCTTAGAGATGATGCTCAGTTTCGAAAAAGCGCTTTATGCTCAGGGGATTGAACTCATTGCAGGTGTTGATGAAGTTGGACGTGGTCCTTTGGCTGGGCCAGTGGTAGCTGCAGCAGTGATTTTACCAAAGTTTTGCAAAATAAAAGGTCTTAATGATAGTAAAAAGATTCCAAAATCTAAACATGAAGCCATTTATAAGCAGGTGATGAAGGAAGCAGTTGCTGTTGGGGTTGGTATTAAGGACAACCATGTGATTGACGATGTCAATATTTATGAAGCAACCAAGCTTGCTATGGCTGAAGCTATCGAAAAACTTAGTCTCAAACCTGAACATTTGCTAATTGATGCTATGACTTTGGACCTACCGATAGGACAAACTTCAATAATAAAAGGGGATGCTAATTCTTTATCAATTGCGGCAGCTTCTATCGTAGCAAAGGTAACCCGTGATAAGATGATGGCTGACTATGATCAGGAGTTTCCTGGTTATGCATTTGCCAAAAATGCAGGCTATGGTACTAAGGATCATTTGACTGGCATAGATAACTTTGGTGTTACTCCAATTCATAGAAGAAGTTTCGAACCAATAAAGTCAATAATAAAAAGTAGGTGAAGTGGCGTGATTTTAGCTATTGATATCGGAGGAACCTTTATCAAGTTTGGGTTAGTTGATGATGATTTTAGGATTAGCAATCAATCTAAAGTTCCAACACCACTAACGTTAGACGACTTTTGGTTGACTTTAGAGCATATTGTCTCGTCTCACAAGGATATCATTTCTGGGATTGCCATTGCGTGCCCAGGAGAAATAAATAGTAAACGTGGTTTCATTTTCAAGGGCGGTCTTATCCCTTATTTAACGGCTATTCCACTTGGGTCACGATTGACTAAAACATTTCAACTACCTGTAAAGGTTATCAATGATGCTGATGCGGCGGCTTTGGCTGAAGCCAGATATGGAAGTCTACAAGAGTTAGATTGTGGGGCTGCCTTGGTTTTAGGTACGGGTGTTGGTTTAGGACTTGTCTCACAGGAGGACTTGCTATCACCTCTGTCAGTCACCCAATATCTGAGAGCTCCAAGACCCCAAAGTATGAGTCAAACCTCTCTGCCCTTCCAGTGGGAATTGTTTATGCATGGCTTAGTAAGTCTTGTCGATAACAAAGGGTCTGCAGTAGGCTTTATTCATGAAGCCAGTCAATTACTTGGGTTAAATCAAGACGATGGTCCAGCCGTATTCTCAGCTATAGAGGAAAATCAATCGGTAGATCTAAATCTTTTATTTAAAGACTATTGTCATGAAATTGCTGTTCTTGTGCTAAATTTGCAGAGCTTCTTTAGGTTAGAGAAAGTTGTTATTGGTGGTGGTATCAGCAGGCAAGATACTTTAATTGAAGGAATATGCGATGCCTATGAGGAGTTATTTAATGATAAGTCTGAATTAGGTTTTGAGCCTATAACTCTTCAAGCCTGTCATTTCCATAACGATAGTAACCTATTAGGGGCGGCGTCTTATTTTGCCTCTGAAAATGATTTATAATCAAGGAAAGTTCCATAATGGAGCTTTTTTCTTTTCTGTTGCGAATAAAGAAAAGGAGGTATCTATATGAATAATTTTGAACTTTTTAAACTTAAAGCCGCTGGGTTGACGAATTTGAATATCTTAAATATTTTGGATTATCAAAAGACTCAAGATAGAAAATTGAGTTTACGTGATATGGCAGTGGTATCCAAGTCTAAAAATGCAGTACTCTTTATGGAAAAGTATAAGAGTTTAGATATTAAGCAACTCAAAGAACAGTTTGAACGTTTTCCTACGTTATCGATTTTTGATAAAGAATATCCCATTGAGCTGAAGCATACCTATAATCCTCCTGTTCTCCTTTATTATCAGGGAAATATTGATTTACTGATTAAACCAAAGCTAGCTATGGTTGGGGCAAGAAAGTGTTCTGAAACAGGCAAACAGTCTGTTCGAAAAATTATTAGTGAACTTGGTAATCAGTTTACTATTGTGAGTGGATTGGCGCGTGGGATTGATACTTGTGCGCATATGGAGGCCTTGAAAAATAAGGGAAACACTATTGCAGTTATCGGGACAGGACTTGATGTTTATTATCCTAAAGAAAATAAAGCTTTACAGGACTACATGTCTAAAAATCATTTAGTTCTTACAGAATATGGACCGGGTGAACAGCCTCTCAAGTACCATTTTCCTGAACGCAATCGGATTATTTCTGGATTGTGTCAAGGAGTTATGGTCGTAGAAGCTAAGCTTCGCTCGGGAAGCCTGATTACTTGTGAGCGTGCCATGGAAGAAGGTAGAGATGTTTTTGCTATTCCAGGAAATATTTTAGATGGAAAGTCAGACGGATGCCATCACTTGATTCAGGAGGGCGCAAAGTGCATCACGACAGGGTTTGACATCCTTTCAGAGTTTTCTTGAAAATCAAAGTTCTCCTATAGAGATAAAGTTTTTTATTGACAGTTAAAGAAAAGGAAGGTATCATGTTAGTTGCTCGGTCCGAGATGTTTCATTTTTTAATGTCTTGTGACTAGATGTTAGACAGATTAGTGGCGCAGCCAGTTTATAACATTATAAGGAAATAGTCTATGGCGACAGCAACGAAAACTAAAACAACAAAGAAAACGACAGCCAAAAAGGCGACTAAAAAGAGAGCGACACCAAAGAAAAATTTGGTCATCGTGGAGTCCCCTGCTAAAGCGAAAACGATTGAGAAGTATCTTGGCCGCAATTATAAAGTTGTAGCCTCTGTTGGGCATATCCGTGATTTGAAAAAATCAAGTATGTCCATTGATTTTGAAAACAACTACGAACCTCAGTACATTAATATTCGAGGTAAGGGACCTCTTATCAATGAATTGAAGAAAGAAGCTAAAAAAGCCAAGCAAGTCTTTCTCGCAAGTGACCCGGACCGTGAAGGGGAAGCCATTTCATGGCATTTGTCACATATTCTTGGATTAGAGCCAGATGATAAGAATCGTGTCGTTTTTAACGAAATCACTAAAGATGCGGTAAAAAATGCCTTCGTAGAGCCACGCGCCATTGACATGGACTTGGTAGATGCCCAGCAAGCTCGTCGTGTCTTGGACCGTATTGTGGGTTACTCTATTTCACCACTTCTATGGAAGAAGGTTAAGAAAGGTCTTTCGGCCGGTCGTGTACAATCAGTAGCTCTTAAGCTTATTATTGATCGTGAAAATGAAATTAAGGCCTTTAAACCAGAAGAATACTGGACTATTGATGGTGCCTTTAAGAAGGGGGCTAAGAAGTTTCAGGCTAGCTTCTATGGTTTGGATGGTAAAAAGCTTAAGCTCAACAATAATGACGATGTTCAAGCGGTTCTCTCTCGCATCACAAGTGATGATTTTAACGTTGATAAGGTAGAGAAAAAAGAACGTCGTCGTAATGCGCCATTGCCATATACAACTTCATCTCTCCAACAGGATGCTGCAAATAAGATTAACTTCCGTACACGTAAGACCATGATGGTTGCTCAACAGTTGTATGAAGGAATTAATCTGGGTTCAGGCGCTCAAGGTTTGATTACCTATATGCGTACGGACTCAACACGTATCAGTCCAGTTGCTCAAAACCAAGCGGCTGAATTTATCACAGAACGCTTTGGTTCTAAGTATTCAAAACACGGCAGTAAGGTGAGAAATAGTTCGGGAGCACAAGATGCCCATGAGGCTATTCGTCCTTCAAATGTTTTCCAAACACCAGAAAGCATCGCTAAGTATTTGGATAAGGATCAGCTTAAGCTCTATACTCTTATCTGGAATCGTTTTGTGGCGAGTCAAATGACAGCTGCTGTATTTGATACGATGAAGGTGACCTTGTCTCAAAACGGAGTGATTTTCACAGCAAATGGTAGCCAAATTAAGTTTGATGGTTATATGGCCGTTTACAACGACTCTGATAAGAATAAAATGCTTCCTGATATGGCAGAAGGTGATACGGTTAAGAAGGTTGTGACAACGCCTGAACAACACTTCACGCAACCACCAGCCCGCTATTCTGAAGCGACTCTGATTAAGACTTTGGAAGAAAATGGTGTTGGTCGTCCGTCAACTTATGCGCCAACACTTGATGTTATCCAACGTCGCTACTATGTCAAATTGGTGGCTAAACGTTTTGAACCAACTGAACTTGGTGAAATCGTTAATAGCTTAATCGTCGAATTCTTCCCTGACATCGTAGATGTTAAATTCACTGCCGAGATGGAAGGAAAACTCGATAAAGTTGAAATTGGTAAGGAACAGTGGCAAAAGGTTATTGATGAGTTCTTCAAACCATTCCAAAAAGAATTGGAAAAAGCTGAAGAAGGTATTGAAAAAATCCAAATCAAGGATGAGCCAGCCGGTTTTGATTGTGACCTCTGTGGTCACCCAATGGTCATCAAACTTGGTCGATACGGTAAGTTCTACGCATGTAGTAACTTCCCAGATTGTCACAATACTAAGGCCATAACCAAAGAAATTGGCGTTACTTGCCCAACCTGTGGTAAAGGTCAGGTGATCGAACGTAAGACAAAACGAAATCGTGTCTTCTATGGTTGTGATCGCTATCCTGACTGTGAATTTACATCGTGGGATATCCCTGTTGGACGTAACTGTCCTAAATCAGGCGATTATCTCGTTGAGAAGAAAGTCCGTGGTGGCGGTAAGCAAGTTATCTGTAGTAACGAAGAGTGTGACTACAAAGAATCTATTGTTAAATAAAAAGAAAACTATCTCAAGTTAAGTCTTGGGATAGTTTTTTGTATTTTATCAAAAAAACTGATACTTTCCTTAAATTTGTTTTTTATACTAAGGATGAAAAGAAAGGAGAGTTATTATGAAACGTTTAAGTCTATCAGGTTTCCAACTTAAATATATAGCCCTAATTACTATGGTATTCGACCATATTCATTATTTTTTTGACTATACAGGGAAAATACCCATTTGTTTTACTATGATTGGGAGATTAGCGGCCCCCTTGTTCCTATTTGCTGTGATTGAAGGTTTCGTCCATACACACAATCGAAAAAAATACTTCCTAAAAATATATGTTTTAGCGATTTTGATGGGACTGATTCAGTTTGGATTCTATAATTTTCTACATCCTCTTGTAAGGGCAGATGGTTTCTTTCCACAAAATATGATGTTGTCATCAATCGTTATCTTGCTCGTTGCTCTTCAAGGCATTGCTGGGATTCAAGAACAGAAATACCTTAAAGGGATACCAACATTACTTTTCCCATTGTTGCTTCCATGGTTAATGGTACCTTTTTATCTGCTAAGCGCAAACAAACCTATGTTAGGTTTTCTACTAAATTTACTCAATTTTACAGTGTTGCCAGTTCATACATTTATCAGCGATGGTGGAACGTGGTTGCTATTGACTGGTATCGCTATGTATCTTTGTCATAAGAATCTTAAGAAAGAAGTGCTTGCTTTTGTGACTGTTAGTCTTGTTTGGGTACTAATGGCGATTGTATTAGGTAGACTTTCTATTCACGATTTAATGTTTAAATACATTGAATGGATGGAAATTTTTGCAGCTCCCTTAATGCTTAGTTATAACGGTCAAAGGGGGAATGGTTCAAAATATTTGTTTTATGTCTTCTACCCAACTCATATTTATCTACTTTACGCCTTGTCAGTCCTCTTCTATAGATGATATGATAAGGGTAACTTTGTACGAAAGGAAAGCTTATGGCTCAGATACTTGTTATTGATGATCAAGAAGATATTGTTCAATTGGTTGTAAAGGCTTTAGAGCTTCAAAAACATAATGTGACAGGACTTACAAGTGTTTTAGACTTAGATAAGAACTCGTTGCCACGATTTGACTTGATTTTACTGGATATCATGATGCCCGATGTTGACGGTCTCCAGTTTTGTCATGACATTCGAGATCAGGTGGACTGTCCTATACTCTTTATTACCGCTAAAACGCAAGAGGCGGATATTGTCCAAGGTTTGACTTATGGTGCAGATGATTATATTTGTAAACCATTTGGGGTTAAAGAACTGCAAGCGCGTGTGGCTGCTCACTTGAGACGGGAACATCGTGAGCACCATCATAAGCTTTCACTTGGTGATTTTCAGTTTGATTTGTCTTCTCAGGAGCTTTATGTTGAAAATCACTTGTTAGATTTGACTAAGTCAGAATATGGTATTTGTCAGTTTCTGGCTGAAAATAAGGGCCAAGTCTTTTCCAAAGAACAAATCTACACGCATTTGTATGGATATGAGGATAAAGGGAGTCCGACAGCAGTGGCCGAACATATCAAAAATATCCGTGCAAAGCTCAAAAATGTTGGGCAAAGTCCTATTGAAACAGTCTGGGGGATTGGTTACAAGTGGCACTAATTAAAAAACGAGAACACTCTCTAAGAACAATCTTGTTATCTTATGTCGTCAGTCTTACAGTTCTATCAGCAATCAGTAGCCTGCTTATTTTGTCTTTGTTCAGCTTGTCTTATCGTTTTGGGGTTGTCATTCCAGCAAATCAAGTAGAAAGTGATTTGCATGCTGTCAGGAATGAAATTGAAACTTCTAAGGTCTTTAATCCAGATGTCTTGCCCGATGGTACTCGCTATGTCTTTTTGACTAGAGATTTTAAGCTTAAGAAGTCTAACATGCCAGTTAACTTGCAAGAAGAGTCCTTACTAAATTACCAATTCAAGAATGCTCACGGTGGCAATTATGGCTATTTTCAGTCTTTTGAACGGTCAGATGGCATAGTCATTGTCAACTATCAGTTATCACCTAGATATCGTAATGAGTGGTTGAACCAGCATTTGCCTAATGCTGATCTATTGATGATTGGCTCAATGATGGTGTCTATCCTACTCATATTTATTACTTTAACTTTTTACTATGCTAGTAAATTGAGTCGAGAGTTAAGACCAATATTGAAGGCAACTGAGAAAATTGCAGAGCAAGACTTGGATTTTCAAACTTCTCAGTCTACAATTAAGGAGTTTAATCAAGTTTTATGTGGCTTGGATCATATGCGTGTAGCACTTCGTGAGTCTTTGATGGAAAATTGGAAGGCAGAGCAAGATAAACAAAATCAGATTTCTGCTCTGACACATGATTTAAAGACACCGCTGACAGTCGCTCGTGGGAATGCAGAACTCTTAGCTATGACGTCCTTAGATGCAGAACAGACGGATTTATTAGAGCATTTTCAAAAAGGGATTGCACAGGTTGATGCTTATGTGAAAGAGTTGTCTGAACTCAACAAAACGAGTTTGAAGAAGACACTGACGCTAGAAGAAGTTCCAGTTAAGGAATTTGTTGAAGACATTTACGATCAAACCTTGTCACTAGCTCGTACGAAAAAAATCAATGTGGAATTTGACAAGAAGGATATTGAGAAAGAAACCATAGGCCATTGGGACAGGTCCTTGTTGAATCGAGCTTTTATGAATATCGTTTCGAATGCGGTAGAGCATACACCAAGTGGTAGTCAGTTGCTCTTAACTGCTAGGGTAGAAGATGATGAATTCAAGTTTGTCTGTCTTGATTCTGGTCCTGGATTTTCTCTTGAATCACTTGAAAAGGCCACTCAGCTCTTTTATCAAGAGGATAAAAGTAGACAGAGCCGCAATCATAGTGGTCTTGGGCTGACTATTGCTAATGATATTATTCGCTTACACCATGGTAGTCTTTCTCTTTCAAATGACAATGGCACGGGTGGTGCTAGAGTGACTATCATTTTACCCCTTTAAATACAAGATGACTCCTAGTCGCCAGATGAGGAGTTTTTTGCTATACTACTAAGAGTAAAAATGAAGAAAGATTTGTGGGGGCAGGATTTCATCTTGTTCCCGAAGAGGTATTAGTGTCATGTCTCAATCAAAATCAGATTATATTAACGTGATTGGAGCTGGTTTGGCCGGATCCGAGGCGGCTTATCAGATTGCCAAACGTGGTATTCCAGTAAAACTTTATGAAATGCGTGGGGTCAAAGCAACACCACAGCATAAGACAACCAATTTTGCAGAATTAGTTTGCTCTAACTCTTTCCGTGGTGATAGTTTAACCAATGCTGTAGGGCTTCTTAAAGAAGAAATGCGTCGCTTGGACTCTATCATTATGCGAAATGGAGAAGCTCATCGTGTGCCAGCTGGTGGTGCCATGGCGGTGGACCGTGAAGGTTATGCAGAAGCAGTGACAGCAGAAATTGAAAATCATCCATTAATTGAAGTTATCCGTGAAGAAATCACAGAGATTCCTGATGATGCCATTACAGTTATTGCTTCAGGTCCTTTGACTTCTGATGCTTTAGCTGAAAAAATTCACAAGCTTAACGGTGGAGATGGGTTTTATTTCTATGATGCCGCTGCACCAATCGTTGATAAAGCGACTATCGACATGAACAAGGTTTACCTTAAGTCACGCTATGACAAGGGTGAAGCAGCTTATCTAAACTGTCCAATGACCAAGGAAGAGTTCATGGCTTTCCATGAGGCTTTGACAACAGCTGAAGAAGCTCCTTTAAATTCTTTCGAAAAAGAAAAGTATTTCGAAGGCTGTATGCCTATCGAGGTCATGGCTAAACGTGGTATCAAGACAATGCTCTATGGCCCTATGAAACCAGTTGGTTTGGAGTATCCTGAGGATTACAAAGGGCCACGTGACGGCGATTTTAAGACACCTTATGCGGTTGTTCAGCTTCGCCAGGACAATGCGGCTGGTAGTCTCTATAACATCGTTGGTTTCCAAACCCACCTCAAATGGGGCGAGCAAAAGCGTGTCTTCCAAATGATTCCAGGTCTTGAAAATGCTGAATTTGTGCGTTACGGGGTTATGCACCGCAACTCTTACATGGATTCGCCAAACTTGCTCAAACAGACCTTCCAATCAAAATCAAACCCTAACTTGTTCTTTGCAGGACAAATGACCGGTGTTGAAGGCTATGTTGAATCAGCTGCCTCAGGTTTGGTTGCTGGAATCAATGCAGCCCGTCTCTTTAAAGGTGAAGAGGAACTTATCTTCCCTCATACAACAGCTATCGGAAGTCTTCCATATTATGTGACGCATGCTGAAAGCAAACATTTCCAACCAATGAATGTTAACTTTGGTATTATCAAAGAGTTGGAAGGCCCACGTATTCGTGACAAGAAAGAGCGTTACGAAAAAATTGCTGAGCGTGCTCTTAAAGATTTACAACCTTTTATTCAAGCTTAGTCAACATTAAAATCCCTTACCGAATTCGGTAAGGGATTTTTCAGATCTAAAAGTATTCAATTAACCAAAGAATTTCTTGGCGATAGCTTTACCTTGTTTAATTTTTGCCCATTGTTGTGGTGTTGCCAACTCATTACCTGAGTCACATGAGGCGAAACCACATTGGTGAGAGAGGAAGAGACGGTCTTTAGGAAGGATTTGACTAGCTTTTTCAAGCAAGTCAAGAACACGTTCTTTGTCATCAAGTTCAGTTGTTTTTGATGACAAAAGTCCTAGTACAACTTCAGCCTTGCTGTCTTTGAGGGCTTCGAGAGCCTTGATATCACCAGCAGTATCACTGTCCCATTCAAGGAAGAAGCGATCATAGTATTGCTCTGCCAAGAACTCCTTAGCAATGGCTTCGTAAGTTCCTTCGGCAGCAGAACGGCTTTCATAGTTACCACGACAGTTGTGGGTCCAAACCGTTAAACCAAGTTCGTGAGCATAGTCTACTACCTCGTTATTGATAGCTACAAACTCATCAGCCAATTCTGCCAAATCAGAATTACCTTCCGCAAAGAAACTTGCAGGCTTTGATGGGTCAAAGAGTTCCCAGAGACAGTCGTCAAATTGAACGATTTTTCCACCGACAGCCTTGTATTCTTCCAAGAATTCTTTATAGGCATTAATCAAACCTTTTTTGAGGTCTTCATTTGTTTCATATACTTGTCCTGGTCCAGCCAAACGGTCAAAGATAGCAAGTTCAGTGTAGGCATGGGCAGGTCCCCAGACAGTTTGTTTGGTATCTTCATCACCAGCTTCAGCCTTAACCAATTTATAGATATCTAGGTAATGGTGGTTTTTACCTGAGAGTGGTTCAGTAATACGAATACCAATATCTTTACGAGTCTCATATTGTCCGCCATCGTGGTCTTTAAATGTATAACCATGCTCAGCAATGTAGCGTTCAATACCTTTGAGACCCCAGACAAAGTCCAAGTGCCACATAGAACGACCAAACTCACCATTGGTAAGAATGTCAATACCGTTAGCCTTTTGCTCAGCCACAATTTGCTTAATATCTGCAGTTTCAGTTTCTTGATAACCAGGAAGGGCATCGTAGAAAGGATACTGGATGTCGTCACGGTGCTCGATTTCATCCTTGTATTTACGGAGATCCGCAGGACGAAGGAGAGAACCAACTAATTGAAATTTAGATTTTGTCATAAGATTCACATCAAAATAAGATTTTATATCTATAAAACTTTTTATTTGTTTCAATTTAAAATAGTTATTTTCTTCCTGAGGGTATAGTTTAAGAATATATAAGGTTTTGGCCTGCAAAATGACACTTCCTATGGTAAAATGAAAAGAAAACAATGAAGGTTGGGAACATGCAAAAAACATTTTTTATTATTAAACCAGATGCTGTAAAACGACACTTGATGGGACAAGTGATTGATCGTATTGAACGTCGTGGCTTTATTATTGAACGAATGGAAATGCTGACGCTTGACGAAGAACGTCTTAAAGATCATTATGCTCAATTGGTTGATAAACCTTTTTTCCCTGGCATTGCAGAATTCATGATGAGTGGTCCATCAGTGATTGGTATTATTTCTGGTCCAGGTGTTATCAAGTCATGGCGTGATATGATGGGAGCAACTAATCCGGGAGATGCTGCTCCTGGAACGATTCGTGGAGACTTTGCAACCGCACCAGATGGTGACATGATTCCAAATATTGTTCATGGTTCTGATTCAGAAGAATCTGCGGCTCGAGAAATTAAGATTTGGTTTGGTGAGTAGGATGAATTTAGCACAAATTCAGTCAGATCTAGCCAAGGGGGGACTGTTAATTGATGTCAGGAGTCCGGAAGAGTATGCAGAAGGACATGTTAAGGATGCCCTCTTAATACCTCACAACCAGTTTTTCTCTGCAGACATTCCAGCTGAAAAAGATGCTTCCATTTACCTCCATTGTAAAATGGGCTCTCGTGCAGAATTTGCTGCATCAGTCCTTAAAGAACGAGGCTATACTAAGGTGACTAATCTAGGTAGCTTGGATGATATGGAAGCACTAGGTTTTGAATTTGAAGAATAATAGAAATAAGGTCACTAGTGGTGATCTTATTTGTTTTCAGAAAGCATGACAATTTATTGACAACGCTTTCATAAAGTGGTAAGATTCTAATTGAGTTAAGACAAAGCCTATGAAAATGACTTTGCCAGAACTTGACTAACTTAGCGTATTCCAATTGAGATAGGGCTTGTGATTAAGCTTGTGACTACAATTGGTAGAGGAGGATTTCATATGTCAAAAGTTGCTATTGTTACAGGTGCAGGTCAAGGTATTGGTTTTGCGATTGCAAAACGCTTGGTTGAAGATGGTTTTAAAGTCGGGGTATTAGACTATAACGCTGAAACTGCTGAAAAAGCAGTTGCTGAATTGTCAGAAGACAAAGCATTTTCCGTTGTAGTTGATGTGTCTAAACAAGCTGAAGTAGCAGCTGCTTTCCAAAAAGTTGTTGATCACTTTGGTGATTTGAATGTTGTTGTTAATAATGCTGGTGTGGCACCAACAACACCCCTTGACACTATTACTGAAGAGCAGTTTCAACGTACATTTAACATTAATGTTGGTGGAGTTATCTGGGGTGCACAAGCTGCCCAAGCACAATTTAAAGCACTTGGTCATGGTGGTAAAATCATCAATGCAACTTCACAAGCAGGTGTCGTTGGTAACCCTAACTTGACTGTATACGGTGGAACAAAATTCGCAGTTCGTGGTATTACTCAAACTTTGGCACGTGACTTGGCTGATTCAGGTATCACTGTAAATGCTTATGCACCAGGTATCGTTAAGACTCCAATGATGTTTGACATTGCCCACGAAGTCGGTAAAAATGCTGGTAAAGATGATGAGTGGGGTATGCAAACTTTTGCTAAAGATATTACCCTCAAACGTTTGTCTGAACCTGAAGATGTTGCAGCAGCAGTTAGCTTCTTAGCTGGACCTGACTCAAACTACATCACAGGTCAAACAATCATTGTTGATGGTGGTATGCAATTTCATTAAGATTAAAAGGGAGAGCGAGAAGCTCTCTTTTTTACTTGATGAAACATAATATTTCTGATAATATAATCGTAATTAATTATGATTTAAGAGGACTCTTCCTATGTCAGACATTTTATACTATATTGCTGAGCACCCATTTTATTGCCTTTTTCTATTAGGGGTTGTTGTACTAGCCTGGGGGGAGGGCCATTTTCAAGTAGTTCAATAGAAAATAAGCGCTCAGCAATTACTAATAAGCACTACAATGATACTTTTAAGAAATAAGAAGGACTAAATGCGGTCAGAAAGCAGATATTAGAGATAGGCAAAAGCCTGTCTTTTTTGTATAATAGAAGGTAACGATTAGTTTTTTTATAATCACAAGTAAGAACTAGGAAAGATAAAAATGCCAAATATTGAAGAATTAAAACAACGACAGGAGAAGATCCGTAACTTCTCTATTATTGCCCATATTGACCATGGTAAATCAACCCTTGCTGACCGTATCTTGGAAAAGACTGAGACAGTGTCAAGTCGTGAGATGCAGGCGCAACTCCTTGATAGCATGGACCTTGAGCGTGAACGTGGAATCACTATTAAACTAAATGCAATTGAGCTTAACTATACAGCAAAAGATGGTGAAACATACATTTTCCACCTTATCGACACACCAGGACACGTGGACTTTACTTATGAGGTGTCACGTTCTCTTGCTGCCTGTGAGGGTGCCATCTTGGTGGTGGATGCAGCTCAAGGGATTGAAGCCCAAACACTTGCCAATGTTTACTTGGCGCTTGATAATGACTTGGAAATCTTACCAGTTATCAATAAAATCGACCTTCCTGCTGCAGATCCTGAGCGTGTGCGTACAGAGGTTGAAGATGTCATCGGACTAGATGCTTCTGAAGCTGTGCTTGCATCAGCTAAGGCCGGTATTGGTATCGAAGAGATTCTCGAACAAATCGTTGAGAAAGTTCCTGCCCCTCAAGGTGATATTGAAGCCCCTCTCCAAGCCCTTATCTTTGACTCTGTTTATGATGCCTACCGTGGGGTTATCCTCCAAGTGCGTGTGGTTAACGGAATGGTTAAACCAGGCGATAAGATTCAAATGATGTCCAATGGCAAGACTTTTGATGTTACTGAGGTTGGTATCTTCACACCTAAAGCTGTTGGCCGGGACTACCTTGCGACAGGTGATGTTGGTTATATAGCAGCCTCAATCAAGACTGTTGCGGATACTCGTGTCGGTGATACCGTAACCCTTGCGGATAATCCAGCTGCAGAGCCACTCCATGGCTATAAGCAAATGAACCCAATGGTATTTGCAGGTCTTTACCCAATTGAGTCAAATAAATATAACGACTTGCGTGAAGCCCTTGAAAAACTCCAGTTGAACGATGCCAGTCTTCAGTTTGAGCCTGAAACGTCTCAAGCCCTTGGTTTTGGTTTCCGTTGTGGTTTCTTGGGTCTTCTTCACATGGATGTTATCCAAGAACGTTTGGAACGTGAGTTTAACATCGATCTCATCATGACAGCACCATCAGTAGTTTACCATGTTAACACTACTGACGGTGAGATGCTTGAAGTGTCTAACCCATCTGAGTTCCCAGATCCTACACGCATTGATGCCATCGAAGAGCCTTATGTTAAAGCTCAAATCATGGTTCCTCAAGAATATGTTGGTGCGGTTATGGAGTTGGCACAACGTAAACGTGGTGATTTTGAAACCATGGAATATATCGATGATAATCGTGTTAATGTTATTTATCAGATTCCACTTGCCGAAATCGTCTTTGATTTCTTTGATAAATTGAAATCCTCAACACGTGGTTATGCAAGCTTTGACTATGAATTGTCAGAATACCGTCGTTCACAATTGGTGAAAATGGATATTCTCCTTAATGGTGACAAGGTCGATGCCTTAAGCTTCATCGTTCACAAGGAATTTGCCTACGAGCGTGGAAAACTTATCGTTGATAAACTTAAGAAAATCATTCCACGTCAACAATTCGAAGTACCTATCCAAGCGGCTATCGGTCAAAAAATCGTTGCCCGTACAGATATCAAAGCCCTTCGTAAAAACGTCTTGGCTAAGTGTTATGGTGGTGACGTTTCACGTAAACGTAAACTTCTCGAAAAACAAAAAGCCGGTAAGAAACGTATGAAAGCCATCGGTTCGGTTGAAGTACCACAAGAAGCCTTCTTGTCAGTGCTTTCAATGGACGAAGATGAGAAATAAGAGTAATAGTCAGAATGTGATGTTCTGGCTATTTTTGTAAAAAAGTTATGATAAAGAAGATTTTAAAATTGCCCTTCTCAAAGCGTGGAAGGATTTATGCTGCGACTATACTAAATACTTTTCTTTTTAGGAAATGGCTATACAAAGCATGTAGCAGAATTACTGACTGCCCTAAAAGCGGATAAGGTAACTGACAATGAGATTTTTGGTAGTCGCCATCAGTATGTTGCCATTAGTCAGGAAGAACCCACTTACTATATTACGATAATACTATAAAATCAGACTTTAGAGAATATAAAGAAGCTAGATAAGGATTCATGGGGCTTTTAGTCTTATCAGGAAACCCATCACAAGCATTTTTCTCAGCTTTAGGCTATAATAGACAAAAAGGAATGTTGGGAGGGCCACTATGGATATCACAAATTTTATTCCTAGTCAGCGACAGGCTATGTTGGAACGTTTTCAGCAAGTGGAGGCCTTGGGATTAGGTGCAATTCGTATTGAGTTGAAGGTTGCTAATCCTGTAGGTATTATTTATGAGTGCTACATTATGGCAGGGGATAATTATTTTTCTGATCAAGCTGTGGTGTCTTTCCGTATTCTATACGAAAAGGACCTGGATAGGATTTCTTTGGACGTGGTGGACATCCCTGGGCGATCAAGTTTGTCAAATTACCTCAAGCTATTGGGAATTTTTGAAGGCTTACAAAATTATCTTAATAGAGAATTTGCAAAGGTAAAAAATAGTTAAACACCTGATAGCAATCAGGTGTTTCTTTTTACGTTTGAAGTGCAAAAATTCACAATCTTTTTTTCACAAGATTGTCTAAAAACTGTGCTATAATGATAACAGAATTGTGAAGTGATTAAAGTTTGTGAAAAACGGAGCATACTTTAACTCTTTGTGACCTATACTTGAAAGGAAAGTGGGCTCTGTTTTTGAAGAGCCAGAAGGACTGTGTTCATGTCAGATGAAAAGCAATTGTATGGTGCGGACTTAGTGGTTGATAGTTTAATCAACCATGATGTTGATTATGTCTTTGGTATCCCTGGAGCAAAAATCGATAGGGTTTTTGATACCTTGGAAGATAAAGGACCTGAATTGATAGTTGCCCGTCATGAGCAAAATGCTGCTTTTATGGCTCAGGGTATTGGACGAATTACAGGGAAACCCGGTGTTGTTTTGGTAACATCTGGGCCAGGTGTCTCTAATTTGGCTACTGGATTGGTAACAGCTACGGATGAGGGAGACCCTGTCCTTGCTATTGGTGGTCAGGTTAAACGTTCAGATCTTTTGAAACGTGCCCACCAATCAATGAATAATGTTGCCATGCTTGAGCCAATTACTAAGTATGCAGCTGAAGTACATGATGCTAATACCCTTTCTGAAACAGTAGCAAATGCCTATCGTCACGCTAAGTCAGGGAAACCAGGTGCGAGCTTTATTTCAATTCCTCAAGATGTAACTGATGCTACAGTCAGTGTTAAGGCTATTAAGCCTATGACAGATCCAAAACTTGGTTCAGCATCTGTTTCTGATATAAACTATCTCGCACAAGCCATTAAAAATGCCGTGTTGCCAGTCTTTCTTTTGGGGAATGGTGCTTCATCAGAAGCCGTAACCTACTCTATTCGCCAAATTTTGAAGCATGTTAAATTGCCGGTTGTTGAAACTTTCCAAGGTGCTGGTATCGTGTCACGTGACCTTGAAGAAGATACTTTCTTTGGTCGTGTAGGTCTTTTCCGTAACCAACCCGGTGATATGTTGCTCAAAAAATCTGACTTGGTTATTGCCATTGGTTATGACCCAATTGAATACGAAGCACGTAATTGGAATGCTGAGATTTCAGCCCGTATCATCGTTATTGATGTTGAGCCGGCAGAAGTGGATACTTACTTCCAACCGGAACGTGAATTGATTGGTAACGTAGAAGCAACTCTAGATTTGCTCTTGCCAGCTATTCAGGGCTATAAATTACCAGAAGGCTCAGTCGAATACCTTAAAGGGTTGAAAAATAACGTTGTTGAGGATGTTAAGTTTGATCGCCGACCTGAAGAAGGAAAGGTACATCCGCTAGATTTGATTGAAGTTTTGCAAGACCAAACCAAAGATGATATGACAGTCACCGTTGACGTTGGTAGTCACTATATTTGGATGGCCCGCTATTTCAAATCTTATGAACCACGTCGTTTGCTATTCTCAAATGGGATGCAAACTTTAGGGGTTGCTCTTCCTTGGGCGATTTCTGCAGCTTTGGTTCGTCCTAAGACAAAAGTCATTTCTGTTTCTGGTGATGGAGGTTTCCTCTTTTCTGGACAAGAGTTGGAAACAGCCGTTCGTTTGAAATTGCCAATTGTCCATATTATCTGGAACGATGGTCATTACAATATGGTGGAATTCCAAGAAGAAATGAAGTATGGCCGCTCATCTGGGGTTGACTTTGGTCCAGTTGATTTTGTAAAATATGCTGAGAGCTTTGGAGCAAAAGGTTATCGTGCAACAAGTAAGGAAGAGTTTGCTAGCTTGCTTCAAGAGGCCTTGGCTCAAGCTGTAGATGGACCAGTCCTTATTGATGTTCCAATTGATTATAAAGATAATATTAAACTTGGCGAAACTATCTTGCCAGATGAATTTTACTAAAAAGAGGGTGTAGACATGTCTGAAGCCATAAAATTATTTCAATATAATACCTTGGGAGCCTTGATGGCTGGGCTTTATGGAGGTACTTTAACAGTTGGTGAATTGTTGGAGCATGGAGACTTGGGTCTCGGAACATTAGATTGTATCGATGGTGAGTTGATTGTTCTTGACGGTAAAGCTTATCAAGCCAAAGGGTCTGAGGGTAAGGTCGAAGTGGTAGAGGTTTCTCCTGATGAAAAAGTACCCTATGCAGCAGTCGTACCTCACCAAGCTGAAGTTATCTTCCGTCAACGTTATGAAATGACTGATAAAGAACTTGAGGATCGTATTGAATCTTATTATGATGGGGTCAATCTTTTCCGTTCTATCAAAATCAAAGGTCATTTTAAGCATATGCACGTGCGCATGATTCCAAAATCAAATCCGGATATTAAGTTTGCGGATGTTGCTACCCGCCAACCTGAGTATGAGGTGGATGATATTTCAGGTACTATCGTTGGTATCTGGACCCCAGAAATGTTCCACGGTGTGAGTGTTGCTGGTTATCACCTCCATTTTATTTCAGACGACTTGACATTTGGTGGTCACGTTATGGACTTTATCATTGAAAATGGTATTATCGAAGTTGGTCCAGTTGACCAACTCGACCAACGTTTCCCAGTGCAAGACCGTCAGTATCTTTTTGCTAAATTCAATGTCGATGAAATGCGTGAAGATATTACAAAGGCTGAATAAGATTTTTTAAAGACATCAAAAATCATAGAAAGAACTTTCCTAGATGATTAGGGAAGTTTTTTTGTTTTTTGAAGTTATTTCTATATCGAAATAATTGACAAATGTAATGTGAATAGTTACAATAGTTTTGAAAAGTTCGACATAGAAGAAAAAGGAGACGAAATGGACAAGATGTTAGGGGGCTATCAAGCTTTACAGATTCGTTTGTTGAATGGGCGTATTTTTCAAAAACTCTTGAGCAAGGAAGCAGATGCTCAATACCGTAGTGAACAAGGGAAAATCTTAACAGTGCTTTGGCAAAAAGAAGATGGTCGGGCAACGGCTACGGATATCGCCCTTGCGACGGGTCTAGCCAATAATACATTGACCAGTATGGTTAAGAAATTGGAAGAACAAGGCTTGGTCACGATTCAACCTTGCACGCAGGATAAAAGGAAAAAATATATTTCTTTGACAGATCTCGGTTGGGCGCAAAAAGAAATCGGAGATCGTGTCAGCAAAGAACTGGGAGAGATTTTCTACCAAGGATTTTCTGATCAAGAAATCCGAGAATTCGAAGCTTATCAAGAGCGTATTATCACAAATCTAAAAGCTAAAGAAAGTGATGTGTAGGGAAAGGAAGTAACAGTTATGATTGGAATTACAGGTGTAACAGGGAAATTAGGTTCCTATGTGGCTGATCTTATCGATAAAAAGGGAATCGCTTCAGTCCATCTAGCAAGAAGTCCAGAGCGTGCAAAAGTTTACGCGTCTTCAGAAATCCGTAGAATGTCGTATACCAATACTCCAGAAGTGGTTGAGGCCTTAAAGGGTATCGATATCTTGTTGATGGTTTCTGCTAGGGAAAATCCAGAGCGTGTCAAGGAGCACAAGGAGTTTTTGGATGTTGCAAGACTAGCGGGGGTGCAACATATCGTCTATACCTCCTTTTATGGGGCAGATGAGAAGGAAACTTTCACCTTGTCTCGAGATCATGCCCAGACGGAAGGCTATATCAAGGAGTTAGGGTTCACCTATACTTTTCTAAGAGATAATTTTTACTTGGATTTCTTGATAGATATTGCTCTTGAAAACGGAGAGATTCGTGGTCCAGCAGGGGGTGGGAAGGTTTCAGCAGTTGCCCGTAAGGACACATCTAGTGTTGCAGCAGAAATTCTTTTAAATCCTAAGGAGTGGGAAAATCAAAGCTTGAATCTGACAGGGCCAGAGGATCTTTCCATGGAAGAAATCGTAGTGCTTCTCTCAAAGGAGACCGGTAAGGCCATCACGTATGTAGACGAATCGGTAGAAGAAGCCTATGAGTCACGAAAAAAATGGCCAGCACAAACTTGGGAGTACGATGCCTGGGTCAGCACCTATACAGCTATCAAAGTTGGGGAACAAGCTGGGGTTTCAACAGACGTCGAAAAAGTCTTAGGACGTCCAGCAAGTAGCTTATTGGATATTCTTAGAGACAGAAAACTTATTGAGGAAGACTAAATGATTGAATACAAAAATGTAGCCTTACGCTACACTGAAAAAGATGTCCTTAGAGATGTTAATCTCCGCATTGAAAATGGAGAATTCATGGTGCTAGTGGGTCCTTCAGGATCTGGAAAGACCACCATGATCAAGATGATTAATCGTCTTTTGGAACCGACAGATGGTAATATCTATATGGATGGGAAACGCATCAAGGACTATGATGAACGGGAGTTACGTCTCAGTACCGGCTATGTCCTTCAAGCCATTGCCCTATTTCCTAACTTAACGGTTGCGGAAAATATTGCTCTCATTCCTGAGATGAAGGGCTGGAGCAAGGAGCAAATTGCCTCTAAAACCGACGAACTCTTGGACAAGGTTGGACTGCCTGCTGCAGAGTATGCAAAGCGTATGCCTAGTGAATTATCTGGTGGGGAGCAACAACGGATTGGTATTGTGCGAGCTATCATTGGGGAACCCCAAATTCTATTGATGGACGAACCTTTTTCAGCCTTGGATGCCATCTCTCGCAAGCAGTTGCAAGAATTGACCAAGGCTTTACATAAAGAATTCGGCATGACGACCATCTTCGTAACACATGATACGGATGAGGCCTTAAAATTAGCGGATCGAATTGCAGTTTTGCAGGATGGAGAAATTCGTCAGGTCGCAGAACCTGAAACAATTTTACAAGCGCCTGCGACAGAATTTGTAGCAAACTTGTTTGGAGGTAGCCTTCATGTCTAATTTGATTTCAACTTTTCAAGAACGTTTTGGGGACTGGTTAACGGCCCTCGGACAGCACTTACAATTGTCTCTTTTGACCTTAATTATTGCAATTTTCCTCTCAATTCCTTTGGCCATTTATTTTAGCACGCGCGAACGTGCCAGTAACTGGGTCTTACAGATTGCTGGAGTCTTTCAAACTATTCCTTCCATGGCCCTTCTGGGACTCTTTATCCCTATTATGGGAATTGGAACGCTTCCTGCTTTAACAGCTCTAGTCATCTATGCGATATTCCCAATTTTGCAAAATACCATTACAGGATTGCGTGGGATTGACCCTAGTTTAGAAGAAGCTGGGATTGCCTTTGGGATGACCAAGTGGGAGCGACTCAAGAAGTTCGAGATTCCACTGGCTATGCCTGTGGTGATGTCAGGGGTAAGAACATCTGCGGTAATGATTATAGGGACAGCGACCTTAGCAGCCTTGATTGGGGCTGGAGGACTTGGTTCCTTTATCCTTCTAGGTATTGATCGAAGAAATTATAGCTTGATTCTGATTGGGGCCATTTCTTCAGCACTTCTTGCTATTTTATTCAATATTGTTCTCAAATGGATGGAAAAGGCTAAGTTACGCACTATTTTTGCAGCTTTTGCTATCATGGTGATTAGTTTGGGAGCAAGTTATGTGACAAGCATGATGCCTCAGAAAGAGAAAGAAAATTTAGTCATAGCTGGGAAATTGGGGCCTGAACCTGAAATTCTCATGAATATGTACAAGCTACTCATTGAGGAGAATAGTGACATGGCGGTAACGGTCAAGCCTAACTTTGGGAAGACAGATTTCCTTTATCAAGCGCTTAAAAAGGGTGATATCGATATCTATCCAGAATTTACAGGGACCATTACAAGCTCTCTCTTGCAACCTGCTCCTAAAGTCAGCAACGACTCCAAAGAAGTTTTCGAGGTTGCGCGTGATGGGATAAAGAAACAAGATGATCTAGCTTTGCTCAAACCAATGGCTTATCAAAACACCTATGCGATTGCTGTTCCGAAAAGTATTGCGAAAGAGTATCATCTGAAGACGATTTCTGATCTCAAGAAAGTTGAGGACAAGCTTAAAGCTGGTTTTACGTTGGAATTTAACGACCGTGAGGACGGAAACAAAGGACTTCAATCAGTTTATGGACTAAACCTTAATGTAGCTACCATGGAGCCGGCCCTTCGCTATGAGGCAATCCAACAAGGCAATATCCAAATAACAGATGCCTATTCAACAGACCCAGAAATTGCTCAATATAATTTAGTTGTTCTAGAGGATGACCAACACCTCTTCCCACCTTACCAAGGAGCACCCCTCATGAAAGAATCTCTCCTTAAGAAGCATCCAGAATTGGAAGGTATTCTTAAGAAGCTAGCGGGTAAAATTACGGAAACTCAGATGAGTCAGATGAACTACCAAGTCGGGGTAGAAGGGAAACCAGCTGCTAAAGTCGCACGTGAGTTTTTGGTAAAACAGGGACTATTGAAGAAATGATCAAGCAAGAAGAAATACAAGAGACTCTTTTGCGACTCTGTAAGCATTATGGAGAACAAAATTGGTGGCAATTGGATAACAAGATTGAAGACTTAGTATCGACTATTCTGATCCAGCGAACAACAGAGAAGAATGCTAAGTTGGCTTTAGCTGGTCTTATGGATGTCATGACAGTAGAGAGTATCCTGGCTTTACCGCTAGAAGAGTTACAGGAACGTATTCGACCTGCCGGATTTTTTAAGCAAAAGTCTCAAACGATTAGGGGACTTCTGATCTGGTTAAGAGAAGTTGGTGGTTTTGAGGTTCATGCTAGAATTGGAACAGAAGATTTACGAAAGCAACTTTTGGAGTTAAAAGGGATTGGACCAGAGACTGCAGATGCACTTTTACTTTATCTTTTTGATCGTCCAGTTTTTATTTCGGATGAATATGCGAGGAGACTTTTTCGACGTTTAGGATTTGGAAACTTTAAAACCTATAGTGAAATGCATGATGTATATGGTGGTGTGTTGGAAGGCTTCACTCTCAAACAATGCCAAGAGATTCATACTGTCATTGATGAACATGGGAAAGCTTTTAGCAAAAGTAAAGGCCAGTTAGACGAAAGTTGGTTACGATAAAAAAATTCTAAGACTCTTTGTCTTAGGATTTTTTTAGTTACTATTTGTCTGTTTTCTCTCCTATTTTCAGATATAATAAAGATAACAATTTAAGGAGCCCCGATGTTAATGAGTCAATATACCATCCCACAATTTATTGTCGATGCTTTTACAGATACCGTTTTTAAAGGGAACCCGGCGGCTGTTTGTCTTTTGGATGAATGGTTGTCAGATAATACCTTGCAGAATATCGCTAAAGAAAATAATCTTTCAGAGACAGCTTTTACGGTTAAAAATGGCGACTACTATGAATTACGTTGGTTCACTCCGGGTGGAGAAATCGATTTGTGTGGTCATGCTACTTTGGCAACGGCCTTTGTTCTCTTTCAATTTAAAGAAATAGAAGCTGAAAAACTGACCTTTGCAACACAAAGTGGCGAACTTGTAGTTACTAGAAAAGCAGATTATTATGAGCTCAATTTCCCAGCATACGCTATGCAGCAAGTTCCAGTCACAAGTGAGATGGAAGAAGCAATCGGAGTGTGTCCGCTTGAAGCGTGGCTGGGAAGAGACCTAGTCTGTATCTTACCCCATGAAAATGATGTCATCAATGCTACTCCAGATTTTAACAGAGTCAAAGCTTTAGATGGTCTCCTCTTAAATATCACTGCCAGAGGGGAAAAATACGATACCGTCACACGTAGTTTTGCTCCAAAATTGTCAGTCAAGGAAGATCCAGTTTGTGGTTCAGGACACTGTCATGTCATTCCTTTATGGGCTAGTAAGTTGGAACAAACAGAATTTAAGGCTTTCCAAGCTTCTGAGAGAAGCGGAGTTCTTATTTGTCGCTTGGAGGGAAATCGGATTTACCTTGCAGAAAAATCTGTCCTCTATAGCCGTGGCGAGATTTATGTAACAGACTAGATGTTGTCTTGTTAAAAAAAGAAGTATAAGTAATAACGATTAAAGTCATTATAAAAACAAAAGATGTCTAGCAAAAGCTAGGCATTTTCAATTACCGAACTTTTTCGCAGAATTTTCAGAAAAGACTTGACAATTTCGAGAATAAGCGTATGATAAGACTATGAACTTTGAAAAAATAGTAATTTTACTATATTAACTCATGTCGACTACGGTTGGTATGGTGAAGTGACTAGATGGTTCTAATAACTATTCTATAGAGCGTTGCGTCCGAAAGTCATTCCTGACACGGCTCTTTAAAAACAAAAGGAGACGAAATGAATAATTATTTCCAACAGAGAATTGCAAAGATTAATTTGACGCTTTCTGAGATGGTAGGTGGTTACTATCGCATGGTTGCTGGGATGAAGAAGCTGGGGTTTGAAGGTAGCCTAAAAGCTATCTGGTCTGACCTTTTTGCACATCGTAGCTTAGGTGCAGGGATTATCTGTGTAATCTTCGCATCTGCTGTCCAAGATCTATGATTTTTGATTTAATAAAACCAAAGGAGAAAATTATGAAAACAGAATCGATTCATCGTACCAGTATGTGGAAATTTAAGTTAAGTGCTGCCACCATGACTTTGATTCCCGCTGCCGTGGGGATTAACTATGTTGCCAAAGCCTTGGCGGAGGGGTTAAAGTTGCCCGTTTGGCTGGGGTCTTTGGGAACCTTTCTTGCCAGCATGTTGGCTGGGCCGGTTGCCGGTGCCATCAGTGGTTTCATCAACAACGTGATTTATGGGATGACCTTATCGCCAATTTCAACCGTGTATGCGGTTACCAGCATCGGAATTGGGATTGCTGTCGGAGTTTTGCACGCCAATGGGTGGTTCTCGTCTGCGCGACGAGTATTTGTTTCTGCTATTATTATTGCCTTCGTTTCAGCTGCCATTTCAACGCCACTCAATGTCATCTTTTGGGGTGGTCAGACCGGTATCGCTTGGGGTGACTCATTGTTTGCGGTAATGGTCGCTAATCATGCACCAGTGTGGCTGGCCTCATTTATCGATGAGTTTGTCTTGGATATTTTGGATAAAGTCTGCGTGGCCTACCTGGCATTCTTCATCTATCGTCAGCTGCCGAAGCGGATGGTGCACTTCTTTATGGATGATAAATGATGACTGATCAAACATTGATTTCTGGAGCGCCACGGGTCAAGCTCAAGTGGTACCAGATGATCGATCCGATTACTAAGCTCTTGTTCATCTTGGACATGACGTTGTTGAGCTTTGCCAGTATGAATTTATTACTTCAGGTCGGATTAATTCTTGTCGCAACACTGCTATTGTTATTTTCCAAATTGAGTTCTACCATCTTTAAGGCGCTGGGATTCAGCCTGTTTCTGATTTGCACCATGCTGATCATCCAAGGGTTATTTTACAGTCGAAATCAAACTGTGCTGTTTTCTGTGCTTGGAGTGTCGTTCTACAAAGAAGGCTTGATTTACGCCACCACTCTGGGTTGTCGAGTATTGGTGATTATTTTGACCAGTGGCTTTTTTATGGTGACCACGAGTATTTCAGAAAACGCGGCCTATTTGGAACTGTCCGGATTGTCTTATAAAACCGTCTACGTTCTGATGTCGGTGTGTTATATTTTGCCGGAAATGATGCGCAATATGCGGAAAATCCAGCAGGCACAAAAAGTTCGCGGAACCAATCCGCAAAAAACGTTGATTCAGAAATTAAAGTCAGTCCTGCCGGTTCTAATTCCATTGGTGATTAAGACCTTGGATCAATCGATGGCGCGGTCGATTTCTCTCCAACTGAGAGGTTTTGATAATCTCAACCGGACTGTCAGAACCTCCCAGCGCGTGTATCGCCTGTCGCGGACGCTGCACATTGGTCTGACTGGATTGGCAATTTTATTGATTGGGTGGAAGATATGGACGAAGATAAACGTATTGTAATTGAAAATTTGACCACCCGTTATCCGGGTACTGAGCAACCACAACTGCGTCAGATTAACGCGGAGGTTCATACCGGCCAGGTGGTTGGAATTATCGGGAATAGCCACTCCGGCAAATCGACTTTGTGCCGTGTGCTGGCAGGGGTCATTCCCAAAATTGTGTCTGCTGAGATTGAGGGCGACTGGCACATATTTGGCCAGCGAGTGTCCGACAATTGGCCCGTTTATAATGCCATGAATGGAGTTGTACTGCAAAATCCAGCTGGCCAACTAAGCGGGTTGGCAGACACGGTTGCCGATGAAATCGCCTTTGACTTGATTAATCAGGGAATGGATGAAGGACTGATTCAAAAACGGGTTGAAGAAGTTGCCACGCAAATGGGGCTGATTGAACAGCTGAATTTGAGTCCCGAGAGCCTTTCCGGTGGTCAGAGCCAGCGGTTGGCAATTGCCACGGCGATTGCGGCTAACCCGGCTGTTTTGATTATGGATGATCCGACCAGTCAGATGGATCCCCTTGGCCGCCGACAATTTTTCCAATGGCTGGCCCAAGTCAAAGAGACGACTGTCTTCATTGTCACTAGTGAAATTGACGATTTGTGCGAAGTCGCCGACGTTGTGTGGGTGCTGCACGAGGGTCAAATGGTAGCCCAGGGTAGGCCGGGTGAGGTGTTTAATCATTTGGCAGCTGACTGGCAGATTCCAGCCCCGACAATCCAGCAACTTGCTCAAAAAATGGATTGGCACTTGGCTGATGGCCGGTATCCGGTGAATGACGCTGATTTGAAGGAGGTTCGTTATGCCCACAATTGAACTGAACCACCTAACGTTCACTTATCCGGAACGGTCCTTTAGCTTGGAGGTTGAAGACAAACACTTCGCCGATCCGATGGTGGCGATTGTCGGCCAAAATGGTGCCGGCAAATCAACGCTCTTCAAATTGTTGACGGGCTTGCTGACACCACAAACCGGTGTGATTAAAATCGATGGAGAAAATTTTAATGATCTTAAACCAGTCGAAAAGTTACTGAAGGTTGGGATTACTTTTCAGAATCCTGACGATCAGCTTTTCAACCCGACCGTTCAACGAGAGGTGGAGTGGAGTGTCGCGCAGGTCATGGATGACCACGACACGATTACGAGGCGGGCTTTAGCGGCTCTAAAAAGAGTTGGCTTGGATGATAAAACAGCTGAAAGTCCATATGACCTGTCATTGTCGGAACGCAAGCTGTTGAGCGTTGCCACAGTTTTGGCAGTGGATCCGGCGATTTATTTATTTGATGAGCCGATGATGTCGCTTGATTGGGAAAGCCGGCGCAAGTTGACCGCAATTTTCCATCAGTTGGCTGATTCGGGCCACCAAGTTGTGACCATCACCCATGACATGGATTGGGTCGCTGCCGAGTTTGAGTCGGTGTATGTTATGGAACACGGGAAGTTTGGCTTTGCCGGCAGTCCACGGGAATTGTTCAGCAATCACGAACTTGTCCAGCGAGTGGGATTACTACCACCGCGGATTATGGACATAGCGGAGTCGCTGGGTGATTCACAGACATATTTATCGGTTAATGATTATTGCCAGAAAAATCGAGATGTATAGAAAAAGTCACCTCTGCGGGTTTTCCAGGTTGAAGGATTAACTTCAGCTTCTGGCAAGAACTCACATGGGTGACTTTTGTGTTTAATAACGTTTTATGATCATCGGGTGCTTCCTCAGATCACTCGGTTTGATTTTACTTTGTTTCACGGTCATAATCATATACCATTTCTTCGGTTCTTTTTATATATTCCTCGAATGGTCTCCATCCCCTTAATCGTGGATGAGGCAGTCCGGAGACTTCGTTAAAATTTATTCCGTCGCTTAATTGGCCTATGATCTTGTTCTATTAAATTGTTCAGATACTTCACAGTTCGATGCTCAGTTTTGGTGTATAATCCGTTTCTCTGTAACTTTCTAAATGCAGATCCTATAGAGGGTGCTTTATCTGTTACGATAACTCTCGGTTGTCCAAATTGTTTATGGAGTCGCTTTAAGAAAGCATACGCCGCCTGAGTATCTCATTTCTTTCATAACCAGATATCCAATGTTAAACCGTCCGCATCAATCGCTCGATAGAGATAATGCCAACGCCCCTTAATTTTGATATAGGTCTCATCCATTTTCCACGAATAGAAGGACTGTTTATTTTTCTTTTTCCAGAGATGATAGAGGATTTTACTGTATTCTTGAACCCACCGATAAATCGTAGTGTGACAAACATTTATTCCACGGTCATAAAGCAATTCCTGAACTTCACGATAGCTCAGATTGTAACGTAGGTAATAACCAACAGCGACAATGATGACGTCTTGTTGGAATTGTTTGCCTTTAAAATGATTCATCTCTCAAGCCTTACTAACCTTTTTTCTGCTCTTTGAGAAGCTGAAGGTCGTGCCAGTAACTATCTCTTTGGTTTGGTCAATTCCGTCATTTATCTTGTGCTTGCCCTTCAAAAAGGCTTCTACGGTGAGGTTTTGACAACTCTCTGTTTCACCATCATGCAGTCGATTGGTCTCTTGGTTTGGATTTATCAAGCCCAATTCAAAAAAGAACAGCAGGATTTTGTTGCTCGTAAATTGGATACCGAGAAGTCTTTCTTTAGCTAGGAGAGCACCGTGTTTTTTGATAATGGTGGTCGCTGAGACATCTATCGTCAAGAAAAATCACCAAATTCCTTGTATCATCAATCAAAATATTGCTCAAGATTTTGACAAATTTAATATCATCACTATGAATCTGTTCAGCACTTACTATGACTTAGCTAAAACAGCTTCTCTTTCATATTTCTAGGTTCAGGCTGAAACAGTTCACTGAACTGTTTTTATTCCAACATCTTAGCCGTGCTATGAGTCGTATGCACGTTCAAATAATGAACCAGTTTAATCGAAAACCTCATGAATACAAAGTTATCGAGCGTTATTGGAAGCTCATACAACAGGATAGCCGTAAACTCAGCGATAAGCGATTTTGTCGCTCTGCTTTTCGTATGCACTTGACCAATAAAGAGATTCTAGACAATTATTGAGCTATTCAGAAGACTCCCCCAAGCTATCATCTCTAAATTAGTCTATCTTGCAGATGGTCGATCTTTGTGATAGAATAGCATAAAGTCCTTTTGAGGGGGAACTTGCTAGGAAATCCTCAAGCATTGTAACGGATTAACTACCCTCACATTTTTGTGAGGGTGGTTTTTCATTTGTAAGCAGAAAATAGTAGAGAAAGAATGCATATCATGTCGAGAATTATCACCATCCATCCAGCTAAGGAAATCCGTCGCTATGGTTTTGAGGCTACTCAGGTCTATCGAGCACGTATAGCACGACATCTGGGTTTGGAATATGTCCACCTGGTATCGAGTCCTCAGCTTCGTCCTGATTGGAAGAAAGACTTGATTAAGTTAGGATTTTTAGAAAAGGAACTGCTCTGTGTTCCTCATTTCTTTTCAGATATGGGCCATGCGGATTTGACAGTGAGACCAGAAAGCCTAACTCTAGCAGAGGGAGATCAGGTTGAGCTCAATGAGGACGGCTTTGTGGCCTCTGTTACCCTAGGAGATGGTTCGGGTAAATATTACTATACAAAGGGTCCTTTCTTGTTTGAAGATTTTAAAGAAAAGGAGTTGCGTTGGTATCACGAAAATGGAGAACTGGCTCTTGAAGGACGCTTTCTCGATCCTTTCAAAGAACCCTCTCCTGTAACGATTTTTTATCCAGAGTATATCTACCGTATCGAGGGAGAAATTTGTTCCGAGGAGGACTTGCTGGTTAAGTTTCTAGCTAGATGGGCCCAGCAAACCGACCTCTTCATTCGTGACCAACAAATCGTTCCCAAACCCAGCCTTTGGCGTTACATGGAAAACACGGACAAAAATTACTATGAAGTCGTCCATGAAAACATCATGCGAGACTTACGTCTCGCCAATCTGCGCAAGGCAAATAAATACCTGGTTGCCAGTGAGAAGTTGACAGAGAGCTTGGCCAAAGAAGGTTATCAGACAAGATTCCTGCCACCTATGTTTACAGAAGATCCCGGTCAAATCAAAGAAGTGGGACCTGTGCTAGACTATTGCTTGGTCGGTCACATGGGAGAAGGTAAGAACGTTGAGTTTGTCATTGAAGCCTTTATCGAACTCTACAAACGTGGCTCCAAGGCCCAAATTACCTTTTATGGTGGAACAGAGGAACGTCTGGAGGAACTGCGTAATCGCTACGATCTGCCACCAACCATTCAGTTCAAAGGCATTGTCAATGAGGTTCCTTACCACCTCCACCAGTGCTACCTGTCTGCTAGTTTTACAGAATTATTTGCCAACGCCTGCGTCGAAGCCCTCAATCAAGGTTTGCTTGCCTTGTTATCAGATGTGGAGATTGCCCATCGTTTCTATGCCGAACAGTCAGATGCCATCCGCCTTTTCAGAAATAAGGCACAATTGATTCAAATGATAGAAGAGATGGAGCAGGCAGACTATCGCCAGTCCAATGCAGAAAATATCGCCCTAGCGGCTCACTATTCACTAGGAACGGTGGCTCAAAGCTACCGCGAACTACTAGATAGGAAATTCTAAGATGTTGGGAATTTTAGTCACCCTATCGCTTTATTTCTGCTTGATTTCCTGGATAGCCTATCGGAAAAAAGGGAGCGAAGAGGACTACTATCAGGTTAAGAAAGCTGTTCCTGTGACAGTTTTGGCCTTCTCGGTCTTTGCGACCTTACTCAGTCCTATTTCCTTTCTGACTCTGGTGGGGAATGCCTATACAGGCAGGTCCTATCTCTGGTTTGCACAGTGTGGCATCTTTCTAGCCATTCCCCTCGCCCACCGTTACTTTTTACCCCTCTATCAAAAGGGAAACTACGAAACAGCTTATCATCTTTTAGAAGACAAGTTTCAATCGTCTGGTATTCGCTCACTGGCCTCGGGTCTTTTTATCCTCTACCAGTTGGGGCGAATAGCAGTTGTGACCTATTTGTTGTCTCAGGCCTTAGAGCCCTTTATTCCGATCAATCAGCTGGTCTTGTCAGCTTTACTCCTTCTCTTGACGGTCTATTATTTAGCAAGGGGCGGTCTCTTGGTTGTCTTGTGGACAGATTTCTTTCAAGGCTTGGTCCTGCTGGCTATATTGGCCCTCTTTCTACCAAGAATTGCTCAATCTGGTCTAGTCGTAAACAGCAGTCTACAGCTATCTCACTTTGCAGAGACGTTAGATGGGCAGACGGTCTTAATCTTAGTTGTAGGAGCAGGTTTTAGTAGCTTGTTTTCCTACGTTTCTTCACAGGATATCGTCCAACGTTTTAACAGCAAAATGGGGCGTCATAAGATTGGAAAAATCTTATGGCTTCAGGGACTCTTGTCCTTTGGGATTGCTAGTTTACTGTATCTGATTGGCCTATTGATTCGTCAGGAAAATTTTGCCACCACATCGACCAATCCCGTTCTCATTGCCTACGCTCGGGAAGGGCTAGCACCTTGGTTTGGAAGTTTCATCATGCTGGCTCTCTTGGCAGCGGGCCAATCCACGGTTTCATCCAGTATGAATGCAATCGTGACCTGCTTGAAGATGGATTTTGCTTGGTCAAAGATTCGCTGGTCGCCAAGTATCCTATCCTTTGTCATAGCAGGCCTATCCTGGCTTCTCTGCTTATTACTCATGAATGCGGAAATCTACTCCATCTATGAGTGGATTAATGGCTTTATGGGCTTGACGCTAGGTGTAATAGGTGGATTGTACCTTTTGGTCTTACTCCTAAAAAGACCGAGTTTACAACTGGCTAAAATCTATCTGGTCTTTAGTCTGGGAGCTTTGGTCCTCTATCATTACAGTGGTCTTTTTGCCAATCCAAATCCTTGGTTAAATAGCATCATCACCACCCTATCTGCCCTTTTCATCTCACTTCTAGGAAGATTATATGAAAGCAACATCTAAACCCATAGCCGTCATTTTGATCCGTTCAGGTTCGCGCGGTTTAGTGGATAAAAATATCAAATCGCTTGCAGGTAAACCCTTGGTTTTCTATACTATAGAAGTCGCTCTAGCCTCCAAGCTATTTAGTGACATCTGGGTTTCCTCAGACTCACTAGCCTATCTAGAACTCTGTCAGCAAGCCTATCCAGAGATTCGCTGTGTCCATAGACCAAAAGAATTGGCCTTGGCGACAACCTCTAGTCTAGAGACCTTACGAGACTTTTTGCAGCCCTTTGAGGAAGAGCAGGTCTTTGTGAATCTACAGGTGACCTCACCTTTGAGAGAGGTAGAGCATCTCATCGAGTCCTATCAACTCTACTGTCAGTCTGGAGCCGACCATCTGATTTCCTGTGTGAAGGCAGACAAGAGTCGTAGCCTTTTCTTGCAACTGGAGGAGTCAGCTTTTATCCGTCCGCCTCAGGTGTCCAAGCACTACGCTAGGCAGAAAGAGCCTGTCTATTTCTATCCCAACGGTAGTATCTGGATTTCTCGCAAGGACCGTTACCTACGAGATGAGACCTTTTACACAGATAAGACAGTAGCCTATGAAATGCCCAAACTCTATTCTTATGATATCGACGATGCCCTGGATTTTGAAGTCGTTGAAACCTTGCTAGAACATCACCGCCTAGGAGAATCAAAGAGATGAAACACCTCATCATTGCCACAACGCCCTTGCAGGCTAAGATTGCCCAGCATATCAAGGGACTCTATCCAGATCAGGAATTTGTTAGCCTCTATGTCAGTCCTGTCAAAAATGCCCGACAGGAGTATTATGCTAAGGATTTTGACCATGTTTACTATCCTCAAACGGCAGAGGATTTGTCTTTGATCTGTCAGGAGCTAGCCGGAGATTATGACACCATCTTTTATGCTAGTTTTGACAATAGCCTGATTCTGGACTTGGTTGCTGGTTCGACCTACCAGCACCTCATGAGTTTCGATGATGGCTATGCGGATATTTACCCCTTGGGTATGTATGCTTGGCCTCTCCAACCAAGTCAGGTCGGCTCTTTGGGTTTGACCAGAGATGACTTGATTGAGCGGACGGAAAAGCACTATACCCTCTATCGCAGTGACTACCATGTCGTAGCGAGAGAAAAGCTGGTTTATCTGGAGCATTTTTTTGACCTGCCCCAGGCACCCGTTTCAAATGGCAAGACAGTCAAGGTTCTGCTGGGACAAAAGTTCTCTGAAGAGGACGACCAAATCTCTATCCGCTTTATCAGTACCTATGCCAAAGCCTTGGCCATTGACTTCTATATTCCCCATCCCAAGGAAACCTTCACTATCCCAAACGTAACTTACTTGGAGACGGAGCTAATCTTTGAAGATGTCCTTGCCCAGCTCTTTCAAGAATACGAGTTTGTTCAGGTCTATCATTTTACCTCATCAGTCAGTCTCCACTTGCAAGATCTGCCTCATGTGACCATTACAGGCATCTCCCTCCCCTACTATGAGGACAGGCAAAAAGAATTGCGCCGATTGGGTTGTCAGTTTGAAAAGGTTTCAATTGGCTGGTAGCATAAACGTATATTTTTTAATATGTAAATCCATATGTCTGTATGGATTTTTTTAATACATAACTATAGTAAAAAACTATAGTTTGAATTATCAAAAAGTAGTTAATTTTCTTGTATAAATAGCTTTAAAATATTAAAATGGAAACGTAGGGATTTCAAGTTTATCAACCAAGTTGTTAGACCAATATGAAGAATTTTGAAAATCATACAAAAATAATAGTAAAGGATATTAAGGATGTTTATAAATAAAAAAGAAAAATTTTCCATTCGTAAGTTTAAAGACGGCCGTTCAGACTCCGTCAAAATCGGTACAGTCGGTCTGATTGTCGGTGTAGCCCTTGCAATGGCAGGACAAACCCAGATTGCAGAAGCAGCGATGACAGAAAACAGCGACAACACAACAACGATTTCAAATGATAAGGGTTCAGTAGTTGTAGAAACAGCTAATATTGAGAATCCAGATGAAGGTAGAAATTTTTCAACTGCTCCAACTGAAGATGGAACAAATACAATCACTAAAACTGGAAAAGTAGATTACAAATATGTAACTGCTGAAGGTAATGCTGTATTAGAAGAAAACAAAAACCAAGATTCTGGTGCTGATAAAACGATCGAAACAAAATACGATGTATATGGTAAATCAGGAGAAGTTTTCAAAGAAACAACAGGTGGCGATGCACAAGATAGCGATCTAGACAACGCTAAAGAAAATGGTAAGAAAGAAACGATTGAAAAAGACGGGAAAACTTACCACTTAATCGGAGAACCTAAAGTTGAAACTACTGGAGATGGTGGAGGTGTTTACTCTGACACAACTCTAGGTGATGTAACTGCGAAATTGACTCCAGAAGGATTAAGTAATGCAGAAGGAAAAATTACTTATGATACTGTAAAAGCTGGTGGGAAAGCTTGGATCGTTGAACAAACTGGCAAAGGAACATATGGTAAATATGTACAAGCTGACTCAGGTGCAATCACTTCTGATGATAAAATGATTGAAGCCTTCAAGTCTGGGGAAGCGGCAGCGAAAAACTTCAATTCAGCGAATGTAACAGCTGATGGAGGAATCAAGGAAGGAGACTATGTTTTCGTTCTTGAGAAAAACACGTATGTAACTGTTAGTAACGATATTCCTCAATTAACTGCTATGATACCTTTATCGCCTAAGGACAATGTAGCTGATGACGCCAATGACCCTCATGGAGAGGGGCAGGGTGCAAGTCTAGATAGAACATATGAAATGGTTCAAAAATTTAAAGCTGCGCCAGATACTTTAGAAGGTGAAAGAAACAAAACTGTTGTAAAAGGGTATCTTGCTTATCTTCAAGAAAAAGGATTAGAAGATAACATGCTTAACTTTAAACGATATTTTGTTGTGGGGCTAGAAGCAAAAACTGGTGTAGAATCCGCAATAGCAGTTGATAATGGAGATCAAGTTGATGCTAAAGGAAGACCGACATCAGATGTAACTGTGGATTATTCAGGGGTTTCTGAGTCAGGAACAAGTGCTATAGATGGTGGAAAGGGTGATTTTACTCTTAATCTTACTTCTCCTGATGCGGAAGTTGAAACATACACTTACCGTGATGAAATCACTCCACTTCGTGCATATCGTTTAGCAAGTGGTACGACAACAATCACTTACACTTATGCAGAAGAAAAAACTCGTGAAATCGAGAAAAAAGGTTCTGTAGTTGTTAACTACCAAACAGAAGACGGAACAGAATTAAAAACTCCTTATACTGATACTGCTGAAACAGTAGCTGAAGTAGTAACTGAGAAGTACTATGTAAACGCAGATGGTCAAGAAGTAATCGTAAGCAGTACTAAAGCACCTAAAAACATAGCGTACAATACTAAAGAGAACGCAGATGAAAAACCAGAAAAACTTACAGATGCAAATGGTAATGTTTACTACCTTAAAGCTGATGCTACAAAAACAGCTGTAAATGATGAAGAAAAAGACGCTCCAGCTGAAACAGGAACAGTAGTAGAAGGTGTTACAAAAGTAACTTACATCTATGAAAAAGCTGGATCAGTAATCGTTAACTACAAAACTGAAGATGGAACAGCTCTTACAGGTACAGTAGTTGGTGACGAAAGCAAAACTGTAGAATCAGGTGCTAAAGATGTTGATAACGGTAAACCAGGAACAGCTTATAACACTGCAGATAACGGAATGAAACCAACTCGTATTAAAACTGCAGAAGGAAAAGTCTACGAACTAGTACAAGATTTAACTGAAGGTGAAGAAGAAGGTACAGTAGTAGCTGGAGAAACTAAAGAAGTAACATACGTTTATAAAGAGGTTAAAGGTAACGTAGTTGTTAAGTATGAAGATACTGAAGGTAACACACTTGCTGATGACGAACAAGATGAAACAGATGCTTCTCTAAATGTTAAATACGATACAGCAGACCACAAAAAAGCTGAAATCACTAAAGATGGTGTTAAATATTATTTAACAGCTAAAGAGCTTAAAGATGATTCTAAACCAGCTACTGGAGATGTTGTTGAAGGAACAACTACAGTAACTTACGTTTATGAAAAAGCAGGATCAGTAATAGTTCACTATACAGATCAAGAAGGTAACCCAATATCTGGAACAGATCCAGAAGGAAATAATGTACCTGAAACTAATAACGATACAACAGATGGTAAACCAGGAACTGACTACAACACTGCAGACAACGGAATGAAACCAAACCGTATTAAAACTGCAGAAGGAAAAGTATACGAATTAGTACCTGCTTCTACAATCGGTAATGAAACTGGTAAAGTAGTAGCTGGAGATACTGTAGAAGTGACATACGTTTATAAAGAAGTAAAAGGTAACGTTGTTGTTAAGTATGAAGATACTGAAGGTAACGTAATCGCTGAAAGCGAAAAAGACGAAACAGATGCTTCTCTAAACGTTAAATACGATACAACAGACCACAAAAAAGACGAAATCACTAAAGATGGTGTTAAATACTACCTAACAGCTAAAGCACTTAAAGACGGTTCTAAAGAAACTGGAGATGTAGTAGAAGGTACTACAGAAGTAACTTATGTTTACGAAAAAGCTGGACAAGTAGTCGTTAACTACCAAACAGAAGACGGAACTCCAATAGTAGGTGTAGATGCAGCAGGTGCTAACGTAGCGTCAGGTGCTAAAGACACTGTAGACGGAAGACCAGGATCAGCATACGACACTTCTGATAACGGAATGAAACCAAACCGTATCACAACAGCAGAAGGAAAAGTATACGAATTAGTACCAACAGCAACTAAAGGTGATGAAACAGGTACAGTAGTAGCTGGAGAAACTAAAGAAGTAACTTATGTTTATAAAGAAGTTACTGGAGATGTAGTAGTTCACTATGTTGACACAGAAGGTAACACAATCGCAGCTGACAAAGATGACCTTAAAGGTGCATCTCTAAGCGAAAAATATGACACTGCTGTTGATAACAAACCAGAAAAAATCACTGCAGAAGACGGAACTGTATACTACATTACAAAAGCTGGACTTAAAGATGGTTCTAAACCAGAAACAGGAAACGTAGTAGAAGGTAAAACTGATGTAACTTACGTTTATGAAAAAGCTGGATCAGTAATCGTTAATTACCAAACAGAAGACGGAACTCCATTAACAGGAACTGCTGATGGTAAAGATATTGCTTCAGGTGCAAAAGACACTGATAATGGAAAACCAGGTTCTGAATACAACACTGCAGACAACGGAATGAAACCAACTCGTATTACAACAGCAGAAGGAAAAGTATACGAATTAGTTCCAGAATCAACTAAAGGTGATGAAACAGGTACTGTAGAATCAGGAACAACTAAAGAAGTAACATACGTTTATAAAGAAGTTAAAGGTAATGTAGTTGTTAAGTACGAAGATACTGAAGGGAACACACTTGCTGATGACGAAACAGACGAAACAGATGCTTCTCTAAATGTTAAATACGATACAGCTGACCACAAAAAAGATGAAATCACTAAAGATGGTGTTAAATATTACTTAACAGCTAAAGAACTTAAAGATGATTCTAAACCAGCTACTGGAGATGTCGTTGAAGGAACAACTACAGTAACTTACGTTTACGAAAAAGCAGGACAAGTAGTAGTTAACTATCAAACAGAAGACGGAACTCCATTAGTAGGTGTAGACGCGGCTGGTGCTAACGTAGCTTCAGGTGCAAAAGACACTGTAGATGGAAAACCAGGATCAGACTACGATACTTCTGATAACGGAATGAAACCAACTCGTATTACTACTGCAGATGGAAAAGTTTACGAACTAGTACCAACAGCAACTAAAGGTGATGAAACTGGTAAAGTTGTTGCGGGAGAAACTAAAGAAGTAACCTACGTTTATAAAGAAGTAACTGGTGATGTAGTCGTTCATTACGTTGATACAGAAGGAAACGTAATTGCGGAAGATAAAGAAGATACGAAAGGTGCTTCTCTAAACGCTAAATATGACACAACTGACAACAAACCAGAGAAAATCGAAAAAGACGGAACTGTTTACTACTTAACAGCTAAAGCTCTTAAAGATGATTCTAAACCAGAAAACGGAGACGTAGTAGAAGGTAAAACTGAAGTAACTTACGTTTACGAAAAAGCAGGACAAGTAGTCGTTCACTACACTGATGAGAAAGGTAACACTATCCAAGTGGATGCTGTTGATACAAAAGACGGTAAACCAAACTCAGACTACAACACTGCTGATAACGACATGAAACCAAACCGTATCACTACTCCAGAAGGAAAAGTATACGAATTAATCCCTCAATCAACTAAAGGTGATGAAACAGGTAAAGTTAAAGCTGGAGAAACAACAGAAGTAACTTATGTGTACAAAGAAATCACTGGAAATGTAGTAGTTCACTACGTTGATACAGAAGGAAACACATTAGCTGCAGATACTAAAGATGTAGAAAATGGATCACTAAGTGAGAAATATGACACAACTGACAACAAACCAGCTAAACTAGAAAAAGATGGACAAGTTTACTACTTAACAGCTAAAGAACTTAAAGAAGATTCTAAACCAGAAAACGGTGCTGTTGTAGAAGGAACTACAGAAATCACTTATGTATATGAAAAAGCAGGAAACGTAGTAGTTCACTACGTAGACGAAGCTGGAAACACACTTCAAACAGATGCTGTTGATACAAAAGATGGTAAACCAGGAGCTAAATACGATACTACTGATAACGACATGAAACCAACTCGTATCACAACTGCAGAAGGAAAAGTATTCGAACTAGTACCAGCATCAACTAAAGGTAACGAAAACGGAAGTGTTGAAGCAGGTAAAACTACAGAAGTAACATATGTGTACAAAGAAGTTAAAGGAAACGTGGTAGTTCACTACACTGACGAAGCGGGTAACACAATCGCAGAAGATGTTAAAGATACTACAGACGGATCAGTAAGCTCAGCATATGACACAACTGACAACAAACCGGCAACAATCACTACTAAAGATGGAAAACTATACGTATTAGTACCAACTTCAACTAAAGGTGATGAGAACGGTAAAGTAACAGAAGGAACTACAGAAGTAACTTACGTTTATAAAGATGTTAAAGAAGAAGCTAACAAAGCAATCGACAAAGCTTTATCTGAAAAAGAAAGCAAGATCAAAGAAAATCCTGAGTTAACAAACGAAGAGAAAGAAAAAGCTCTTGAAGAAGCTAAGAAAAAAGCAGAAGAAGCTAAGAAAACATTAAAAGAAGCTAAGACTCCTGAAGATGTAGAAAAAGTTACTACAAAAGGTAAAGAAGATGTAGAGAAAACTCCTGTAACTCCAGAAGAGAAACCAAAAGCTAAAGAAGCAATCGACAAAGCTCTAGAAAACAAAGTTAAGAAAATTGATGAAGATCCAAGCTTAACACCAGAGCAAAAAGAAAAAGCTAAAGAACAAGCTAAGAAAGATGCAGAAGAAGCTAAGAAAGCAATTGATAAAGCCCCTTCTAAAGAAGAAGTAGAAAAAGCTAAAGAAAATGGTAAGAAAGAACTTGAAAAAGAAGTTCCAACTCCATCAAATCCATCAGAAGATGGTAAAGATAACCCAACTACACCTTCACCAGAAGAAAAAGCTAAAGCTAAAGAAGAGATTGACAAAACTTTAGAAAATAAAGTTAAGAAAATCGATGAAGATCCAAGCCTAACACCAGAGCAAAAAGAAAAAGCGAAGGAAGAAGCTAAGAAAACAGCGGAAGAAGCTAAGAAAGCAATTGATAAAGCACCTTCTAAAGAAGAAGTAGAAAAAGCTAAAGAAAATGGTAAAAAAGGAGTTGAGAACGGAACTCCATCTACAGACAACCCAACAAATCCATCTAATGGAGATGAAGAAAAACCTTATACACCATCTCCAGAAGATAAAGAGAAAGCGAAAAAATCTGTAGAAAAAGAACTTGAAGAGAAAATCAAAAACATCGATAAAGATCCAAACTTAACACCAGAGCAAAAAGAAAAAGCGAAGGAAGAAGCTAAGAAAGAAGCTGAAAAAGTTAAGAAATCTATCGAAGAAGGTAAAACAACTGAGTGGGTAGACGAAAAAGGAAACCCAATCAAACCTGTAACACCAGGAACATACCCAGCAGGAAAAACTCCTAACTACGAACTAGTAGGAACAGTTACAAACCCACAAACAGGAAAAGTAACACACATCTTCAAACCAGTAACAAAAGAAGAAAAAACTACAGTATGGGTAGATGTAAATGGTAAACCATTAAAACCAGCTAAACCAGGAACAGAAGAAGCAGGAAAAGTACCAAACTATAAACTTGTAGGTACAACTGTAGATCCAACAACTGGAAATGTAATCCACGTGTTCACTCCTACACCAGTTGTCAACAAGGTAACTGAGTGGGTTGATACAGAAGGAAAAGTAATCCGTCCACAAGAAGATGGATCAAAAGTACCAGGGAAAGTACCAAACTATGAATTAGTAGGAACAGTTACAAACCCAGAAACAGGAAAAGTAACACACATCTTCAAACCAACAACACCTGACAAACCTTCTACAGTATGGGTAGATGTAAATGGTAAACCATTAAAACCAACTGCACCAGGAAAAGAAGAAGCTGGAAGTGTACCTAACTACAAACTAGTAAGAACAGTTACAAACCCAGAAACTGGTGATGTAATCCACATATTTACTCCTACACCAGTTGTCAACAAAGTAACTGAGTGGGTTGATACACAAGGAAATGTAATCCGTCCAACTAAACCAGGAACAGAAGAAGCAGGAAAAGTACCAAACTATGAATTAGTAGGAACTGTTAAAGATCCAGAAACAGGAAAAGTAACACACATCTTCAAACCAGCTTCTAAAGGAATAGTAACAGTATGGGTTGATGAAAATGGTAAACCAGTTAGACCGCTTGCTAAAGGTGATAACCCTGCAGGAACAGTATCAGGATACGAATTAGTTAAAACAATTGTAGATCCAGAAACAGGAAATGTACTACACGTGTTCAAACCTAAAGGTTCTGTGAAACCAGGAACTCCTGAAACTCCAGGTCAAAACCCAGGTCAAAACCCAGGTCAAAACCCAGGTCAAAACCCAGGAACTCCAAACACGCCAGAAAAACCAATGGATCCAAACTCTCCAGCTAAACCAGCTGCCCCAGCAACGCCAACGATGCCATCAGCACCAGTAAATGGTGAAGCACCACAAGCTCCAGTAGCATCATCAGAAGCTAAAGGACAAGCTGAACTTCCAAACACTGGTACAGAAGACAATGCTAGCCTAGCAGCATTTGGACTTTTAGGTGTCTTGAGTGGATTTGGACTTGTTGCTCGCAAGAAAAAAGAAGACTAATTTGAATTAGATTTTCTGGTAAGAACGGCTCTTTGTCAACTGTAGTAGGTGACGAAAAGCTAACATCTAGGGAGGACCATATAGGTCTTCTCTTTTTGAATGTTCAGAGTGATGAAAACATGCTTCCTAAAGTTGATAGAGGTTAGAATAATTAGCGAGTTCTTCTGAGAAATTCAGTGTCTTCTCAAGGACTTCATGTGGACTTAAGGTTTGGCCGAATGTCTTTGAATAAAAAGAGTGAGAGATAACTTACGGCTGTCCTTTTGGAAGAGTCGCCAGTGCTTTTTCAAGGCTCGATAGGGTAGTGACTTCTTATCAAACTGGTTCATAATGGTAATTCTTGTCTTTTAAAAAGCTCTACCGAGGTGTTGGATGATGTGTAAATGATCAATAATGATTTCGGCGTTTGGGAAAAGTCTACGAGCTAGTGGGATATAGGCTCCAGACATATCCATCGTGATAAACTGCACCTTTTGTCGGACTAGATTTGAAATTTGGTGGTCTTTATCAACGATTGATGTCTCAGTCACCGTGACTAGTCTACAATTTTACACTGGAAACGAAGCTTTTTAAGATGCAGTAGTGTTGGTATTCCAGTTTTGCTTGAACCTCGATGTAGATATCTTTTTCAAAAACAAGAGAGGTAATGATGTCAGGGTCTCTAACTCTGTGGTATTCTTAATAGGTCTCATAAGTTCTTCCTAATGATGGTTTCGTCTTCTATCATCATTTTTTAGAGGATAAAGGAATCCAGCCATTTATGTCATGTAAGGGTAGTAGCCCGGATAATGGCATAATGGAATCTTTCTTTGGCATTCTTAAGTCCGAAATGTTTTACGGTTATGAGACGACATTTCAGTCACTTGAGCAATTGGAATAAGCTATTGTAGACTATATTGATTATTACAACAACAAACGCATTAAGGTACAAACTAAAAAGAATTAGTCCTATGCAATACAGAACTAACTCCTTTGTGTAAATTAATTGTCTAACTTTTTGGGGTCAGTACAAATAAGGCTGAACCCAAAAAGGTACACCCTCTTACTATACAAAATTTAGTCATAAGTAACTAAAAGGGTAGTAAAAAGAAACAAAGCACTCTAGGAAAAATACCTAAAGTGCTTTTTGTTGTAGAAGTCAACGACAAGTGCTTCGTTGATTTCTGGGTTGATTTCGTCGCGTTTTGGCAAGCGGGTCAATGAACCTTCCAAATTCTCAGCGACTAATGATACGAGTGCTGGACGTACAAGAGTAGCTTCTACTGCTTCAAGGATTGCTGGAACTTTCAATGATTTTTCACGAACTGGGATCACTTGACCTAGAGTTACGCGGTATGATGGGATATCAACGCGTTTTCCGTCAACAAGGATGTGACCGTGGTTTACGAATTAACGAGCTTAACGACGAGTAATCGCAAGGCCGAGACGGTAAACAACGTTATCCAAACGACGTTCCAAAAGAAGCATGAAGTTGAAACCTAGGATTCCGCCTTTGATTTTTGTAGCTTGTACGAACAAGTTACGGAATTGTTTTTCAGCTACACCGTAAGTGAAACGAAGTTTCTGTTTTTCAGCCAATTGCAAACCGTATTCTGACAATTTAGAACGGTTGTTTGGTCCGTGTTGTCCTGGTACGCAGTTACGACGTGCCAATTCTTTACCTGTACTTGTAAGTGAAAGGGCAAGGCGACGAGCTTGTTTCTAAGATGGTCCTGTATAACGTGACATGTGAATGTCCTCCTGATATAAATAATATTTCGGTGGAAATAGTCACTTAGGAAGCCCTGATTCGTGCAGATGCCCTTCGCCTAAACAGCTAAGGTTACTTGTCATAAGACAAGTAACCTGTTGACGAGCTTCATGCTTTCCTGTTGCAATTTCACACAAAGGCTATTGCAACAGGAAAAGCTGGATTTGTAAAGGGGGGTTAAGCTTTATTTTCACTACCAGAGAGATTGAGAAGGAGGGTAAAGGTGCTTCCTAGACCGTACTGGCTGCTGACTGTAATTTCCCCACCCAATTGATGGGCCAATTCACGCGCAATCGCAAGTCCTAAGCCATGACCACCTGTTTTCATGTTACGCGAAGTTTCTACACGATAAAGGCGTTTGAAAATATTCTCCAAGTCCTCTGGGGCAATTCCCTGCCCCTCATCGGTCACACTGATTGAAAGCTGGTTTTTCTCCAGCTTAGCTACCACCTCCAGCTTGGTTCCTGGAGCTGAGTATTTAAAAGCGTTATTGACCAGATTCACCAAGATGCGAGAAAGTTTGGCATAATCTCCCTCAATCCGGGCAGACTCTGGGATCACCTGCAAGTGGACATCTCGCTCCTCCTGCTCAATCAAGAACTGAAATTCACTCATGCACTCAATCAAAAGCTGATCCAGAAAAATGCTGTCTTTGCTGGTAGTCTCTACCTGATTTCTAGCTGTGTTTAGGGTCAAAAAATTCAACTCCTCAACCAGTTTATTGAGTCTTTCAGTCTGACGCCCAATGGTTGCTAGATAATGGTCCTGTTCTCCTTCCTTGATAACCCCATCCAAAATCCCTTCTACCGTCGCTTGGATCGAAGTGATGGGGGTCTTGATATCATGCGATAGCTGAGCAATCATTAATCCCTTTTCTCGTTCGCTTTCTTCTAATGAATCAAAGGTCGCCTGCAAATCATGGGACATTTCATTGAAAGCTTGGCCTAATTGTTGAAATTCTACAGGGCCTTGAACCTCTAGATTTGAAGGAAAATCCTTGTCTGCTACCCGCTTGGCATGTTCCTTAAGTTTGGCCAATGATGTAAAGACAGGCGATAGGAGAAAGAGACTAATCCCAGCACCGACAAGGCTGGCAACGATGGTCATTCCAAGCAGAAAGTAAATCTCGCTTTTCTCAATCAGCATTTTTTGAACAGCCCAAAAAACCACGATAATCGTTAGGAGTGTTGAAATGACATACCCCACTAAAATATAACTTTTTAATTTCATTAACTACCTCGTGCTTTCTCAATTTTGTAGCCCAACCCCCAGACGGTTTTGATAGTAGGCGTTTCTACACTGGCATGTTTAGCCAACTCCTGTCGAAGAGCATGAATATGAACATTCAAGGTATTGGTATCATCCACATAGTCTTCTTGCCAGACCTTTTCATAGAGGTCTGTCTTAGAGAAAACCCGCTCTGGATTACTAGCTAAAAGCCATAGGAGTTCGAAGGATTTGACTGTCAAATCAAGCGCCACATCTCCGACTTGGACCTCATGGCTACCGTGATTCATCCGTAAATCTCCGAGACTGACGACCTCTGTCTCACCTCCACGATGAAGGCGACGTAAGATATTGTGGACACGCAAAACCAGCTCACGAGGGCTAAAGGGCTTGGCAATAAAGTCATCTGCCCCCAAGCTCAGACCATAAATCTTGTCCTGCTCGCTTGTCTTAGCCGTAATAAAGAGAAAAGGCTGATCTGGAGATTGATACTGAACTTCACTAATCAAATCATAACCATCCATCCGAGGCATCATGATATCTGTAATAATCAAATCAATCACTTTTCGCTTGAAGATTTCCAAGGCCTCTACTCCATCATGAGCCACCAAAACCTGATACCCTGCCTGAACCAGATAGCGTTGATGAATATCTGTGATTTCTACCTCGTCGTCAACGAGTAAAATTGTCTTTCCCACCTGTATCTCCTTTGAAAAAAACAGTGTTATACCACAATAGTATAACACTATTTTAATCTCTTTACGAACATTCTAAACGATATCTGGATTTTTCAAATCCTAGATAGGAAGTCTGTAGCAAGACTAGTCATTTTCCTCTTTTTTAGCTTTCAAACCGAGGCCACCTAGCAGGCCGGCCAAGGCTAATCCAAAGAATCCAAGAGTAGCCATTGATGTTTGAGCTTCACCAGTATATGGAAGCATGTCTTTTTTGCCTTTCATTTGATCAGCCATCATTGGACTTGATGCCTTGTTATTAGCTGCCATCTTGCCTTCATCAGACATTTTGCTTGAGGTTACCATAGGCTGGCTAGCATTCATGGTTTTGTCCTGCTCTTTGTTAGGCATCATCTTATCTTGGCTAGCAACTAGCATTTTGGATTTCATCTCATCTTGATGAGCACTTGGCATTTGAGCGTTTATCTTAGATGCATTTTGATGACTATTCATCATTGGAGCCGGCATAGCTGAACCATTAGAAGATGGGACGAAGCTTGATTGCATAGGAGTAAGAGACTGATGTCCATTCAAGTTCACTGTCAAATCCTTAGTCGCTACGAGATTACTCAAGTCTGCCTTGCCGTCTTTTGCACCGTACACTTTGATAGTTGCCTTGTAGCTTTGCGTACCGTTTTGTTTCAAGAGGTCAAGAAGATCTTTATCAGATTTGCCTTGGGTACCGGCCAAATCTACTTCATAGAAGTAGAGGCCTTTGCCCAATTTTTCTACTGGTGGAAGGGCGGGGTTTTTGGCTGAACCGTTGTCTGACCATGGAGCCTTGTCTGAAGCTTTCAAGATAAGGCGTGTCAACATGCCGTCACCAGCGAAGAATTCGTATGGAATGACTTGGTTGACACCGGCTGTGAATGGGCCTGGGAAGTTAGCTTTATCCAAGTATGTAGCTGGAACATCCACTGTATCTTTGGTGTTGTCAGCCACACCTTTTTGAACTTCAGCTGGAGTGGTTAAGCCGTTCAAGTTGACATCCAAATCCTTAGTCGCTACTAGATTACTCAAATCAGCCTTGCCATCTTTAGCGCCGTAGACTTTGATGGTAGCTTTATAGCTTTGAGTGCCGTTTTGTTTCAAGAGGTCAAGAAGTTCTTTGTCTGATTTGCCTTGAGTGCCGGCCAAGTCTACCTCGTAGAAGTAGAGGCGTTTGCCCAATTTCTCTACTGGTGGAAGGGCCGGATTTTTAGCTGAACCATTGTCGGACCATGGAGCCTTGTCTGAGGCTTTCAAGATAAGGCGTGTCAACATGCCGTCACCAGCGAAGAATTCGTATGGAATGACTTGGTTGACACCGGCTGTGAATGGGCCTGGGAAGTTAGCTTTATCCAAGTATGTAGCTGGAACATCCACTGTATCTTTGGTGTTGTCAGCCACACCTTTTTGAACTTCAGCTGGAGTGGTTAAGCCGTTCAAGTTGATATCCAAATCCTTAGTCGCTACAAGGTTGCTCAAGTCGGCCTTGCCATCTTTCGCACCGTACACTTTGATGGTAGCTTTATAGCTTTGCGTACCGTTTTGTTTTAAGAGGTCAAGTAACTCTTTATCAGATTTTCCTTGGGTGCCTGCCAAATCCACTTCATAGAAGTAAAGACCTTTACCCAAGTTCTCTACTGGTGGGAGAGCCGGATTTTTAGCTGAACCGTTGTCTGACCATGGAGCCTTGTCTGAGGCTTTCAAAATCAAACGAGTTAACATACCGTCACCAGCGAAGAATTCATATGGAATGACTTGGTTAACACCGGCTGTGAATGGACCAGGGAAATTGGCCTTGTCCAAGTATGTAGCTGGAACATCAACCGTATCTTTAGTGTTGTCGGCCACACCTTTTTGAACTTCAGCTGGGGTGGTTGCTGGTTGAGCTTCACTTGCTTCACGGTCTTGTCCAGAGACGGCAGGCGCAGGATTTGTCGCAGGTTCAACCACATCTTCTGTTTCTTTCTTAGATTCTGATTTTGCTTGCACTTTTTCTTTTGGTGCTACTACTTGGTCTTCAGCAGTCACATCCGCTTTTTCTGGAGAGCTTGTAGTATCCAAGCTTGCTTTAGGTGCTGAGTTTACCTGTTCTGAAGGAAGAGCTGTATCGACTGCTTCTTTGAGAAGTTCAGCTGGTAAGTCGCTCTTTTCACTCACCGAAGCAGCGTCTGGTACGACTTGAGCAGGGGTCGGATTGACGACATCGGCATGTGCAGAACTTGGTTGCCCAACTAGGACAAAGAAGCCACTAGCCACAACAACTGAGGCAACACCGACACTGAGACGGCGAATAGACCAACGAGTATATCTTTGATTTTGATTGAATTTCATAGGATTCTCCTTAGAGTTTTTCTTTATTTGATGGCTCTAGTATAATATCCTAAAATAAAAAAGGCTTAAGGAAAAGTTAAATTTTTCCTTAAATGCCTCTTATAAAATACTTATATTGATTCATTAATCATTGGGGAAGAAAGCAGCCTTCCTATCCAACTCACTCAGCTCTGTTAGAGTATCCAAATGTTAGTTATTAATCACCGCCATGATATAGGTATCTGCCTGTAAGAGGTCATAGTGCTTTCTAAGTTCTTGAGAGTATGAAAGCAGCTTTTCTAAAATCTCTTTATTGGTCAAGTGTGAGCGAAAAGTCGGGGGATAAGAACGTCTATCGCTGAGTTTACTACTATCCTGTTGAATGAGTTTCCAGTTACGAATGACTGTCGAAGTAGAGACAGATAGACTGTCTGCGATAGCCGTCATAGGGACTTTCTCGATTAATTTTTGAGTGATTTTCTGGTTGACGATGGTCGCGATTTGGTGATTCTTTTTATAGTAAGGCTAACAAGATAGTAAGTACCAGTACGGTTTCAATTCGAATCAGATGGTGGGCTGGATGGAAGTTTTCTTTTCGTTTGCCATTCCAATAGGATCCGTCGTAAATCACCCACAACCAATCAGCCAAAGAGATAGTGCGATAATCAGCAAAAAGAAGTTGAGGATAAATAATAAGATCGCAAGCATACTTCCGAAAAGGAGAAGCCGATTTCCTAGAGTATTCTTACATTTTCTTAATTTTGAAAGGCTACCTGATAAATAAACCAGGACAAAAACAAGTGCTAAGAAGACTGAAATAAGGTAAAAAAGTAGCAAACTTGTTTTCTTAACTAGGATACTTAAGGTAAATGTAATGTGATAGTGTTAAGATCTTTACTTAACTTAGTTTGTGACTCTTCTTATGAATAACTATAAATGAAAGAGAATGATTGACAAAGATAAGTGTTAAAGTGATAAAAGAGGAGCAATAAAGATTGATTGGTACGTTATGAGGTTCATTTAGAGTTTGCATGTAGTATCTCCGAATAAAACTGGACAACTTCTTGTTCGCTATAGGACTTGCCTTTTTTCAACCACCAGCTGAGGGTTTCGATAAAATTGGTAACGACCATGTGTTTGAGATAGGAGTGGGGGATGCTTGGATGGGCCTTGATCAGTTCATCAGCCACCATCGGGTAGACATCATGTTCTAGCTCTTTTCGCAGTTGCCGGATAAAATAATCGTTTTTGGAGAGCAAGAGACTGGTCACATGGTCTTGATTTTTCTTGAAATGCTGGAAGATATGAGCCAGGTAGTCTTGTGGAGAGAGGTGTTCAGCACGCTCAAAGAGATGGTGAAAGAGCTTTTGGCAGAGTTCATCCAGCAGTAACTCCTTACTCTCGTAATGATTGTAAAAAGTTGAGCGCCCCACATCGGCTAAGTCAATGATTTCTTGAACCGTGATGGCCTCATAGTCTTTTTGGTTGAGTAAGTGTAAGAAAGCCTGATAGATAGCTTTTCGAGTTTTGGTGATGCGACGATCCTTAGCTGTCATTTGGACACTTTGAACAAACTGTTCAGTAACGTACACCCTAAACAGTTTGCGCCTATCCTTTCTGTAGTGAATGTTAGATAATGATAATGAACAGGATGTTCATGAATCTATTATAGCAAAGGAAATAGGATTATGAAGTCAAAACATGCGGTCTGGTTGGCCTTTTTCTTGAATCTTAGCTATGCCATTGTCGAGTTTATTGCGGGAGGGATTTTTGGTTCCAGTGCAGTCCTTGCTGATTCCGTTCATGACTTGGGGGATGCGATTGCGATTGGGATCTCCGCCTTTTTGGAGAGTATTTCCAATCGTGAAGAAGATAGCCACTATACCTTGGGCTACAAGCGTTTTAGCCTTTTAGGGGCCATGGTAACAGTAGTGATTCTCATGACAGGGTCCGTTCTGGTTATTTTGGGAAATATAACGAAACTCTTTCATCCACAACCAGTCAACGATGAGGGAATTATCTGGCTAGGAATCATAGCCGTCAGCATAAATGTGCTGGCGAGTCTCGTCATTCGCAAAGGGCAAACCCAGAACGAATCCATTCTTAGTCTGCACTTTCTGGAAGATACCTTGGGTTGGGTGGCTGTCATCCTAATGGCCATTGTTCTCCGATTTACCGACTGGTATATCCTAGATCCGCTCTTATCTCTAGCTATTTCCATCTTTATTTTGTCAAAAGCTATTCCACGTTTTTGGAGCACGCTTAAGATTTTCCTCGATGCCGTTCCAGAAGGAGTAGATATACAGAAGATCAAGAAAAATTTGGCAGAGTTGGACCATGTCGCTAGTATCAATCAACTCAATCTTTGGACCATGGATGGTTTGGAAAAGAACGCCATTGTCCATGTTTGTCTGGAGCATGTCAAGCATATGGAGGTCTGTAAAGAAGCGATTCGTACCTTGCTTAAAGATTGTGGTTTTCAAAACGTCACCATTGAGGTCGATGAAGATCTGGCGACTCACCGAGTCCATAAGAGAAATATTGAAGAGTTGGAAGTGGAGAGTGAGCAGGAACATGGATTTCATTAGTACAAAATGAAGAATGATTGAGTGCCTATGTTATTTGAACTAGAGTTTTTTTCTTTCCTGTTTAAATATTTTTATAGTTTGGTACTATAAGAGCTCTGTATAGACCTCATAAATATGATTGTTAACTAAAAAAATTTTTCTATTAGATGCCAAATGATTGACTTAGAGTCAACTCGAAGTTATATAATAAGATAAGTGAGTTAGAATAGCTTAAACTCAGTGAATAAAATGAGAGGAGGTTAGTGTATGAATATTAAATCAGCCAGTGATTTGTTGGGAATTTCAGCGGATACGATTCGGTATTATGAACGGGTTGGTCTTGTACCACCAATTACTCGAACCGCGACGGGGATTCGTGATTTTAAAGAACATGACATAGAAGCTCTGGAATTTATTAAGTGTTTTCGTTCGGCAGGTGTCTCGGTAGACAGTTTAGTTGACTATATGTCGCTCTACCAAAAGGGGGATGAAACGAGAGAGGAAAGGCTTGGTATCTTAGAAGAGGAAAAGAAAAAATTAGAAGAGCGCTTGTCTCAGTTACAGGCTGCTTTAAATCGATTAAATCTCAAAATAAAATATTACAAGGAAGGAAAATTTTAAATGAAATCAGCAGTTTATACAAAAGCTGGGCAAGTTGGTATAGCAGAAATTAATCGTCCGCAAATTGAGGCAGCCGATGATGCCATTATCCGCATTGTTCGTACTTGCGTTTGTGGATCTGACCTCTGGAGTTACCGTAATCCCGAAATTGAAGAAGGGCATAGAAATAGCGGTCATGAGGCTATCGGAATCGTCGAAGAAGTTGGTGAAGACATCACTACTGTAAAACCAGGTGACTTTGTTATCGCCCCTTTCACCCATGGTTGTGGAGAGTGTGATGCCTGTCGTGCCGGTTATGATGGGACTTGTGACCGCCATATCGGCACCAACTGGTCTGGTGGCGTACAGGCTGAGTATATCCGTTTCCATTTTGCCAATTGGGCACTTGTGAAAATTCCAGGTCAACCTTCAGATTACAGCGAAGGCATGCTCAAGTCACTTTTGACGCTAGCAGATGTTATGCCGACGGGCTACCATGCGGCGCGTGTGGCTAATGTGCAAAAAGGCGACAAGGTTGTCGTTATCGGGGATGGGGCTGTTGGCCAATGTGCTGTCATTGCAGCTAAGATGTGTGGTGCATCGCAAATCATCCTCATGAGTCGCCACGAAGACCGTCAACAAATGGCCTTGGAGTTCGGTGCGACAGCAGTCGTCGCTGAGCGTGGGGAAGAAGGCATTGCCAAGGTCCGTGAAATCCTTGGGGGAGGAGCAGATGCAGCTCTTGAATGTGTGGGTACTGAAGCAGCAGTGGATCAAGCACTTGGGGTGCTTCACAATGGTGGTCGTATGGGATTTGTTGGTGTTCCACACTATGAAAATCGTGCCATTGGATCAACCTTTGGACAAAATACAACGATTGGTGGCGGACCAGCATCTGTCACAACCTATGATAAACAAGTTTTGTTAAAAGCTGTTCTGGATGGCGACATCAATCCAGGACGTGTCTTCACCCATAGCTATAGCTTGGACGAGATTGATCAAGCTTATAAAGACATGGATGAACGCAAGACCATCAAGGCTATGATTGTACTTGAGTAACGAGAAAAATTCTAGTAGATGATTTCTGCTAGAATTTTTTGGTTTGGCTTATATAAAAAATGTGTGAAATAAACTTCCCTTGCTAAGGTCATCAAGGTCGCGATTGTGATGACAATGGTTGGATAGGCAGAGAAATGAAGGGAGAGAGCTAGTCCAGTCATAACCACCCGTGAAAACGGGTGGTTATGACTTTTCTGAAAAAAGTTAAATTTTCCACTTGACAAGTGAGTGAACACTCACTACAATATCACTTGTAATCGAAAGTGAGTAAATACTCACTAAGGAGGATGCATATGAAAACATTGCTACATTTACAAGATTTACAAAAATCTTTTGGTCAACAACTTGTGTTAAACCACGTTGGTTTTGAATTACAGTCTGGGGAAATTATTGGTCTAATCGGTCCTTCTGGTGCTGGTAAATCAACCATGATTAAAATCATGTTAGGGATGGAAAAGGCAGATAGCGGTATCGCTTTAGTCTTAGACCAGACCATGCCCAATCGTCATATTCTGGGAGATATAGGCTATATGGCCCAGTCAGATGCTTTATATGAAGCTTTATCAGGACAAGAAAATTTGGAATTTTTCGGTCAGCTCAAAGGTCTCTACAAAAAAGCCTTAAAGGATGAAATTGCTCATGTGGCTCAAGTAGTAGAGCTAACAGACCACTTAAGCAAGGCGGTATCAGGTTATTCTGGAGGCATGAAACGACGTTTATCGCTAGCCATTGCACTCTTAGGAAATCCGCAGCTCTTGATTTTGGACGAACCAACTGTTGGAATCGATCCTTCTCTTCGTAGGAAAATCTGGAAAGAGTTAATTACACTCAGAGACAATGAGGTAGGAATATTGGTTACAACCCATGTCATGGATGAAGCAGAGCTGACAGATAAGGTCGGCCTCTTGTTGGGCGGTAAAATCATTGCTTTTGATACACCATCCAAGCTAAAAGAAACTTATGGCGTTTCAAGCATTGAAGAAGTCTTTTTGAAAGCAGAAGGAGAATGAGATGAGAACCCTTGCCATTGCAAAAAAAAGTTATCAAAGAATTGCTTCGTGACAAACGAACCCTTGCCATGATGTTTGTGGCTCCAGTCTTTATCATGTGGTTGATGAACCTCATGTTTTCGGCTAGTACAACCGTGAACGTCAAGATAGCAACGCAGGATCTACCAACTAGTTTGGTAAGTAGAATGGATGACTTAGACCATGTCAGTGTGAAAACTTACAAAGACTTAGATCAAGCCAAAGAGGCTTTAAACGATGAAAAAGTAGATGCAGTTATCTCTTATAAGGATGGGGAGTACCATGTAGACTATGCCAATACAGATGCCTCTAAAACTTCGGTGACCCGACAAGTATTACGCACGAGTATCGCCAGTGAAGACACCAATCAATTATTAACTCGTGTGAAGCAAGCTCTTCCACAATTACAGCTAGAGGCAAAATCTCCTGAAATTAAGCAAGATTATGAATATGGTAACGAGGACACCGGCTTTTTTGCTAAAATGATTCCAGTCTTGATTGGATTTGTGGTTTT
>NZ_CABQHE010000011.1:0-58398 GCF_902463925.1 uncultured Streptococcus sp.
TATCAGGTCCTCTCTAGATGTTAGCTTTTCGCCCACTACAGTTGACAAAAAGCCTTAATATTCACCTAGGAATGAAAGAGTTTTTTATCGTCCCTAACATCGCACTCATAGTCGTAATCCAGTTTTTTCTCTTCTTTTGTTAAACGTTTAAAGACTTTTTCTTCCGAAAGTTTGCCTTTTTTATCATAGGTAAGGACATTGATTTTATCGGCATTAACCTTATAGTGAACCATCTCTTTAAGAAATTCCTTATAAGTCTTAATATAGACTTTTTTACTATCGTAGATATCAGATTTAGTGGTATATTCGTCCACTTTATAACGATTATCTACAGCTTTCTCAACGACTTTTGTATAATCAACCAAAGATATTGTTGGTTCGAGCGTTCTAGACCAGTTACCAAAACGGAAAGCTTTTTCAGTATCATAATCCAAGTTAACCGCACCAGCCAAGGTATATTCATAAAATTTCAACTGATTGCCTTTAACTTTAACAAAATCACCGTCTTTTAGCTTACTTTTCTCATAGGATTCCATACCATCAATCATCTTTTTCTTGTCCTTATCATAATATCGATAACTTTCTTCTGAGATTTCACCTACCTGTAGGTGGACATCGGCATAACCACCAAAAGAAAGTGAAATTATTACAACTGCTCCAATAACAGAAGCAATAATGATTATAACTTTCTTAGATAAGCCTTTTTTAGATGCCACAATTGGTGTCACTTATTCAGTTACTGGCTCACTCACCTAAACTTGTGGCTGACTACTCTCTGCCACAGGCTCTGAGGCTATAAATTCGCCGTTCGCTTTGGATTGTTGAATTTCTTCTTCGGTTAGTTTGCAATTATTGATTGTTTTGAAATAATCTAACCACTCTGTTTCGTTCATAAAAGTCCCTTTTTTCATTGATACTCCTATTTTAGCAGAAAAATGCCAAAAATCTATTTGACCATTTTCATAAAAAGAAAAACAGTACCTGACTTTAGGCCTGATACTGCTTTATTAGACTTATGAATGTTAAATTCTATCAACGCTCTTTTTACTGCTACTGCTACCACTAGAGCTTGATTTTGAATCGCTACCATAGTCGTCACTATAGCCGTAACCATAATCATAATAGTCCTTGAAGTCATCGTATTGATCACTATAAGACTTCAGCTCTTTCTTATAATCTTTGACAGCATCGTCATAATCATCCCAACGTTTGTCTGTATCAGATTTACTTAGACGTTTAAAGGTAATACGTGACTCAAGCTTCCCTTTTTTATCATAAGTAGTCAGAGTGTATTCATCACCATGTTTGACATAAGTACGTTTTTCCCTCAAGGTATCTTTATATTCTCTTGTTGTTTTTTTAACGACTTTGTCAGCTACCTCTTTGGTATAGAACGAATAGTCTTTTCTCATCTTTTTCATGAAGTCTTTTGTGACATCTTCGACTTGATCCGCATTTAAAACTTGACTTTGTGTTTTATTCCACGGATCAAATATCTGAGGAACATCTATCTCATAGTCCATCAAACTAACATATGATTTATTGTCACCCTCTACTAAATTGTAGGTTCTAGATTGATTATTCTTTACAACTACAAAAGACTGCAAATCCAAATCTTCGTCCTTGTATTCATCTATGCCATCAACCATCTTGTCTTTATCATCATCACGATAAGAATAGGCTACTACCTCGTATGTTCCATCCGCAATCTTACCTGATTGGTAACGCCATAGTGAGTAGCCACCAACGATAAGTAAAATCGCTACCAAGGATCCTAAGACTGATGCCAAAATAATCTTAGTTTTCTTAGACATACCTTTTTTAGGGGGGACTACTTGTTGGAAAGTTGTTGCCGCGTTGACAAACTGAGGCTGTTGTGTCATAACAATCACAGGTTCAGCTGGCTCAATCGGTCTTTGCTCCGTCACTTGTCCATTTGATCTAAAAACGTTAGGTCGTTCAAGGATAAACTCGCCTGCTGCTTGAGCTTGAAATAACTCTGCGGGAGTTGGTTTACGACCGTTGACTAATTCAAAGTACTCAATCCACTCTTGCTGGTTCATAATAACATCCTTTTTTATTGGTCTACTGTTCTATTGTACTAAAATAAATAGCCAAATAGTATTTGACAATTATCATAAAGACTGTAAGTTTCTTTAACAAATCTTTAGGCTATGATTCTCCATAGAAAAAAACTGCTTGATCGGTTTACCTATCAGCGCCAGATACGATAATTTCTATATTAATCCCAGTCCTTATGATGCTCCAAGGCATGCTTATAATCTCACTCATAACCACTTCTGAGCCCTTTAGATTCCTCTGAAGTCAGTCGTTTAAAAATTCTACGCGACTCAATATGTCCATCATTAGCATACACAGTCAGAACGAGAGTATTAGAACGCTTTTCATAAACTCATTTTTGCTTCTACATTTTTTTATAACCATCCACACACCTTCGGACAGATACTTCTTTTACTCTTGAATACTCCTCTCCCTTTTTAGAAAGCTTAGCAATATGAGAAATCACTAAGGCTTTATATTCAGAGACTGTTAAATCCTGTTTCAAAGTCCTTGCACGAGGGTCAAAAGTCTGTGGTAGCTTTTCGTCGTGCTCAAATAGTCAAACAAAAGGTTCTCCATCCCTATAAGAAAGATAATAAAATTGACATTTCATATTCTCAACAACTATAAAATTTTCATATAAGGTGTCATTCTTTTCTCCCCACCCAGTCAAATTTACCAATTCATTTGAATATGCCTAAGTAGCTTCGTCTTTTACCATCTGATAGGCGCCATCTGGAATATAGTTCTCTTGATACTTTCAAAATCTTCCCTCTCTAATGGCTATTAAGACTACCACCACAAGGTCAAGAACCGAAATAAGAGCAATATTCCATTTTTTTGCGTTAGTCATTCCTCTTTCCTCCATATTATCCTACTCTATAGTACTATTTTACCAAAAATAGAGAGAAGATCTGTTACTTGGATAGCAAAGAAAAATCGATAGAGAACACTTACCCTCAAAGCTCTTTTCATCTATTTACTTTTTAACATCCTCAGCACCAATGACTGGGTATTCGGTCAATCCTGATGCTACTTCTTCTTCAGCCTGGTCTGATCCTTCTGATTTCTCCTCAAGATCAAACTTAGGTGCATCTTTTTCATAAGCATTAATGATATCCGCAACAACTGGGTGACGTACGACATCATTAGCAGAGAAATGAACAAAATCAATAGCCTTGATTTCCTTCAATTTCTCCATGGCATCGACAAGACCAGATTTAACACGACGCGGAAGGTCAATCTGGCTCATATCTCCATTAACAATCATTTTAGAATTAAAGCCCAGACGCGTTAAGAACATCTTCATCTGCATGATGGTTGTATTTTGCGCCTCGTCAAGGATAACAAAGGCATCTTCAAGGGTTCGACCACGCATATAGGCGAGTGGCGCAATTTCAATAATTTCACGTTCCATAAGACGAGTCGTCTGCTCTTTGCCAAGAATTTGATAAAGGGCATCATAGACAGGGCGAAGGTAAGGGTCTATCTTTTCCTTGAGATCTCCTGGTAAAAAACCAAGGCTTTCACCTGCCTCAACAGCCGGACGTGTTAGAACAATACGTTTCACCTGGCCACGTTTAAGAGCTGTGACTGCAAGAGTGACCGCTAAGAAGGTTTTACCTGTACCAGCTGGACCAATCCCAAAGACCACATCATGGCTTTTAATGCTATCAACATAAACCTTTTGCCCTAGGGTCTTAACTCGAATAGGCTTACCACTGTTGTCCTTGATAATCTCTTCTTCATATAAAGCAACAAACTTATCAATCGAACCATCTTGAGCCATGGTTAAGGCCGCGACAACATCTGAAGTGTTGACTAGCATCCCACGCTCCACTAAAACAAGGAGGGCTTGAATGGTCAAGCGGGCCAATTCGACACTTTCTTCGTCATCCCCAAGGACTTGCACACGCTCTGTTCGGGCATGGATAATAACATTTAGGTTTTCTTCGATAAGTTTTAGATGGCGCTCATTGGTCCCGAAAAGCGACAAGACGTCATCTGGGTGGTTTAGGGTAATTTCAACAGAATACTCTTGCAAATAGAGTTCCTCTCTCTTTCGTATTTTTCTCCATTATATCAAAAAAATCACGCCAGGCGTGACTTTTTGTAATTCTTAATTATGCATTGAATGATACGTGAACGTGGTCATAGTGGTTTTCAGTAACGCTACCACGATCAGGCATTTGGTTCCAAGTATTAGCTGGTCCGTAGATATTGTTTACTGGTGCATAGAATTGTTGTCTGTAGATGACATATGAGATACCTGCATTTGCGATATTGTCTACAGCATATTGTGCAACCTGATTACCAACTTCTGAACCAACTGGTACCATAACGTCAACGGCAAGTCCTTTACCATGGTCTTGTGGGTCACCTTCACGGTAACCACCGATATCAGTAAGACCAAATTGTGCTGCTACCTTTTGACGGAAAGCTTCAGCTTGTGGTTGAAGATTTGGATCCGTTGGAAGTGTATTTGTTGATGCAGGTTGTGCTGCTGGTGCCTCTGAAGTTGCTGGTGCTTCTGAAGCAGCTTCTGATGTTGTTGCTGGTTCTGCCGCTGGCTGTTCTGCTGGCGCTTCTGAAGTCGCTGGTGCTTCTGATGTTGCTGCCGGTTCTGCCGCTGGAGCTTCTTCTTTTACTTCAGGCTGTGCTGGTGTTTCAGCAGCTGGAGTAGTTGCTGCTTCAGGTGTAGCTTCTGCTGACGCAGTGACATGATCAATAGCATCAGAAACTGGTTGCTCAGTTTCTGCGTATGCTGGTGCTTCTGATGCTGATGCGATAGCTTCTGTTACTTCTGAAACAGCTTGAGTTGACTCTTCTGTAGCAGGTGCTTGAGTAGCTGTTGTGTTTACTGTTTCAACTGGAGCTGTCAAGTCCGCTGCAACTACAGATTGACCATTTACAGTCACTTCGTTAGTTGTCAAGTTAGCTTCTGCAACTACAGGTGTAGTTGATGTTTCTGAAGCTGGAGTTTCAACTTTAACTGATACTGCTTGATTATCTGCGTTGTATGTTGTTGTCAAAACTGTTCCAGGGAAAATCAAGTCAATGTTTGTGATTTCGTTGATATTAGCCAAAACATTCACATCGATTCCCATCGCTTCAGCAATACTACCTAAAGTATCACCATATTGAACAGTGTACGTTTGTTGATTATCATTTACAGAGATATCTGCCTTGATTTGATCTACTGAACGCGCTGTCCAGTTAGAAGTTTCATCGGCATGTACGTGGCTGGCAGCAAAAAGTGAAAGTGCTGCAGTCGAGTAAAGAAGTGCCTTTGTAGTTTTAGATTTTGATAACATGTATAATTCATTCCTTTTTTAGCAATTTTAACATCTACAATAATATCACACTTTCCATCAAAAAAGTTGTGATTTACTGCTCTTTAAAGGAATTACTAACTAGTTGTAACAAGCCTAATTTATTGAAAAACATCTGAGATATTTGTAAAAAATGTAACAATTTATCCTAATTCAAATGCTAACCGCTTTATAAAAAGTTGTAAAAAAACAGTTACACCTATGGTAAAGCCCTATCCCTATCAATGTGCTAGATAGTCTTCCCAAATCTGGTCAAATTGACCTAGATTGAAAGAGAAACTAGCCTGATCTTCCAAGTAACGACTAACTTCTTCAAAATCATCGGTATGCTTAGGAAAGATTGAATCTTCAAAAGCCAGATCGGCTAAGATAGCTACCGGTTCATTTGATTTTGGATTACGTTGAGCCATCAGCCAAGTATAAAAGGATTTTCTCATACCTTCTCCTAACCGATTAATTCTGTTCCAAACTGATCTTGTTTGATTTTTTTAGCCTTCATCAAACCACCCAAGGCCTTTTTAAATTGCCCTTTTGAAATACCAAAGGTTGCCTTTATATCTGCTGGTGATGATTTATCGTTCAGAGTCATAAAACCACCGTTGCTTTCTAGGTAGGTCAAAATCATTTGAGCGTCATTTTCAAGCATCTCAAAAGAACGTGGTTTAAGAGAAAGATTAAGGGTGCGATCAACTTCTCTGAAACCAATCACGCGTGCTTCAAGGACTTGACCCAAGCGCGGCTCAGCATAACGTTCTGATGGATGAATAAAGCCAAGCATGTTATTCTCTGTCAGATAGACAAAGGTTCCTGACAATTTAAGACGGTAGGCAATGGCTGGCCATTTTTGATTTTGCATATTATCGTAAGCAGGACCAGCCATACGTTGAAAGACCTCAGGTTCAGCAGGTAGTCCCCAAATACGATCCTTTTTATCAACATCGAGTTTGATATAGAGTTTGTCACCTTTCTTAGGCCAAAGCTCTTTGAGTTCAGGTAAAACATCAAGAGAAACCACGATTTCCTTATCTGGAATTCCTACATCTACAAAAACACCCAAATCCTTACGGACTTCAGTAACCTCTCCCCAATCATAGGAATCACGAGTGGCCTTGATTTCCTTTTGTGTTAGACGTGATTTCTGCTTGCTATCTGTATAGGCGAAACCTGTCACCATATCACCAATGGCATGTTTCCCTTCTTCTTTAGACAAGGCAAAAGTTACACCGTCCTTTTGAACAAAGTAAAATTTGTCGTTTTCATCAGTTACTAGGGCAGTAATGATTGTTCCAAGTAATATATTCATTTTTTTTCCTCTAAAAAGAGAGTCGGACAAGGAAGCTAACATAGTCCATGCTCTTTTGCTTCTGTCCCACTCTCCTTATTTTTCTATTGATTAAACAGTAAGGAGTTCTTTTTCCTTCTCTGCTGTCATGCTGTCAATTTTCTTAACAGCGTCATCAGTTGCTTTTTGGATATCTTTTTCCAAAGCTTTCAATTGATCTTCTGTGATTTCTTTGTCTTTTTCTTGCTTTTTAGCTTCATCCATAGCATCACGACGAATGTTACGGATAGCGATTTTAGCATTTTCACCGACTTTTTTCACTTCTTTGGCTAACTCTTTACGAGTTTCTTCTGTAAGTGCTGGGATAACCAAGCGGACTACAGAGCCATCGTTAGCTGGGTTGATGCCAAGGTCAGATTCATTAATGGCACGTTCTATATCAGCGATTGATCCTTTATCAAATGGTGAAATCAAAAGAACACGTGCTTCTGGAACAGTGATTGAAGCCAATTGGTTAAGCGGTGTTGGAGCACCATAGTATTCCACAGTAATGCGGTCAAGAAGTGATGCATTGGCACGGCCTGCACGGATAGCTCCGAATTCACGGGCCAATGACTCGTGTGAGTGGGCAAAACGTTCTTTTGCTTTTTCAATAATTGCGTTTGTCATGAGTTCTCTCTTTCTTATTTACGTAATTCTGCTTTGTTAGATACAGTTGTCCCAATGTGTTCACCAAAAATAACACGTTTGATATTTCCTGGTTCGTTCATATTAAAGACAACAAGGTCAATGTCATTATCCATTGAAAGGGTAGAAGCTGTGGCATCCATAATTTTCAAACCACGTTTGATAACTTCTACGTGTGTCAATTCGTCAAATTTGACAGCATCAGCGTTTTTACGAGGGTCATCGTTGTAGACACCATCAACACCATTTTTAGCCATAAGGATAGCATCGGCTTCGATTTCAGCGGCACGAAGAGCTGCCGTTGTATCTGTTGAAAAGTATGGTGAACCAATACCTGCTGCAAAGATAACGATACGCCCTTTTTCAAGGTGACGAAGGGCACGACCACGAATATAAGGCTCTGCCACAGATTTCATATCAATCGCTGTTTGAACACGTGTATCGACATCCAATTGTTTCAAACTGTCAGCCATAACAAGGGCATTCATAACTGTTCCAAGCATTCCCGTATAGTCCGCTTGAACACGATCCATTCCTGCTTCAGCTGCAGGTTCGCCACGCCAAAGGTTACCACCACCGATAACCAAAGCAATTTGAACACCCGATTCTGCGACTTCAGCTATTTCTTTAGCCATTGTCTGTACGGTTGGAAGATCAATCCCAACACCACGCTCACCAGCCAAAGCTTCACCTGAAAGTTTAATGAGGACACGTTTGTATTTTGGTTCTACCATGATTTCTCCCTATTAACTATGTTGTTTTTCTGATTTTATTCTTGGCTCAGATTTATCATTCCTAATCCGTAAATGACCATCGTATTAAGAAGAGGATAAATCTCTTTCCAGATTGACAAATGGTCTCTTTATGACAAAGCGAACACTAAATCTTCATCCTTACTATTTTATCATAAATTAGGATTTTCACCTAGTCAAATATTTTAAAAAAATATGTTTACAAGATAACTGTAAAGGTGATGGTGTCATTTTTATAGGAGGTAAAGATTCGCCCTTTAAATAATTTAACCATGCTTTGCGCCATGGATAGACCTATGCCAAAACCACTGTGCTCTTTGTTATTGTGGGACTCATCAATACGATAAAAGCGCTCAAAAAACTTACTATAATCAACTTCCTTACCTTCTTTATAGGTGTTTGACACTTCTAAACGAGCCCTTTTACGCGTTCTTCCAATCTGACGAAGTCTTACAGTAACCGTCCCTTCTGGATCACAATACTTGTTAGCATTATCCACAAGGAGAGTTACAAGTTCAAAGAGAGACTTCTCCTCAGCCTTTACATGGATATCTGGGGCGATATCCATAACGAAGGATTTGCCATCTCGGACGACAGGTCCCTTAAAGTCCTCGGCTGCATCCTCTGTAATATAGGAAAAATCCACATCTTGAAGAACCATGTCCGGCTGCTCTTCCAGACGAGATAGAGCCACAAGAGAATTGACTAGATTGGTCAAACGTGCCACCTGGTCATTAGTTGACTTAGTCCATTCATTCTCCCCTGTCATGAGTTCCTGTAACTCCGTATTAGCAGAAATAATAGCTAATGGGGTTTTCAATTCATGACCAGCATTAGTGATAAAACGCCGTTGCTTTTCATAGTTTCGAATGAAGGGGCGAATGACAATTCCTGACAAAGCACTGACAATGATGACAAAAAAGATAAAAGCAAACAGTGATAAAAGAATAGAAAGACTGAACAAGGCTTGGGAAGAATTGTAATAAGAAGACGTGTCCAAAAAGACTACAAGGATTTTATCTTTGCTGACTTTGCTAACCTGATAACTCAGATTGATATTTTTTTCTCTAATCGTTCCAAGATTATTGGTCAAGCGACTAACTGTCAGAGCATATCTAGCCGCTTCCTCGTCGTTTATTAGGGACGTATGGCTGGTATCCTGGCTAACAACCTTATCATCAGACAAGGTCAAACTGAAAAAACGAAAGCTATCTGATGGAATCTCGCGCCCTTGATTAGTCTCAATTTTTTTGATTTTTCCGAAGCTTCCATTATTTTCTGTGAGTGTGTTGAGGACCTTGCTAATTTCCTGCTCCGTCTGAAAGGACCTCACAGTGTTGATGATTCCCACCGTAAAGATCAAGATAAAGAGGATAGCCAAAGAAGTAATCGTTATAAACTGAAGTCGTAAACGTCTAAACATGGGCTACTCCTCTCTAATTGGTGAGAAGGCAAAAGTCGCCACCTTTTTCACCAAGAATGCTGATATCCGCTTGAATGGCTTGTAATTTCTGACGCAGATAGGAAATATAGACCCAGACAATTGACTCGTCCACATCTTCCTCATCCTCCCAAATAGTCTTAAAAAGGTGCTCAGTCGTTAATTTCTTGGCAGGATTGAGCATGAAGTGGGCCATTAACTTGGTCTCTCTGCTTGAAAGTCGAATAGCGTTTCCAGCTACCAACTCCTGCTCCTCTTGGTCCAATCGAACAGAACCAAGAGTCAAAATTTTGGAAGTGAAGCTCTCACTCACACGACGTTCTAATGAGCGTAGACGAGCCAAAAGTTCCTTAAGGGAGATTGGCTTGGTCAAGTAATCGTCTGCCCCAGCATCAAGCCCGGTCACACGATCATCAATTTCAGCCATAGCTGTCAACATAATGACATGCGTCCTGTCCCCAGATGAGCGAATCTCTTTCAAGGCCTCGATACCTGTTTTTATGGGCATCATAATATCCATAATCATTACTTGATAAGCATTCTGTGCAGCTAGGTCTACGGCCTCTTGCCCATTGAATGCTTGATCCACCTCATAACCTTGATGCTCTAGGGCTGCCTTGTAAACTCGGGAAAGAGCCTCTTCATCCTCAGCTAGTAAAATTTTCAAAGCCATTCTAGTCCCCTCCTTCTTGAATTAAGTTACGGATAGTCTGCATGGTCAAATCACATGAAGCTAATTCATCCGCACAGCGCTTAAGCTCACGGGTAATCATTTCTGGATTCTTGATGTCATGCTTGTACTTCATCTGATGCTCCAAACTGGCCCAGGAATCCTGAGCGATGGTCCGAAGCTGAACCTCAACAAAATAGGTCCCTCTCTCATTTCCTAGCACATCTGGAAACTCGGTTTCTATTTCCAAAATGAGATGGTAAGAACGATAGCCATTGGGCTTAGCATTTAAAATGTAATCTTTTTCGTTATAGATAGAAACGCCAGGGATAGCCTTGATAACATCAATAGTTTTGTAAATATCATCGACAAAGCCACAAACAATTCGAATCCCAATACTGTCACGAATTTCCTTGAGAGCAGATTGGCTGGTTTCAGGCAAATTTTTCCTACGACACTTTTCACGCATAGAATCGCTTTCTTTAATTCGTGAAATGAAATGTTCATAGAGTTTAAAGCCTGTTTCTTTTTTGCTCGCAATATTAGTCGCAATAATTTGGTCTGTTATTTCTTGTAAAATCTTGGGGAGATACTGAGCATATTCCCCATAGATACTTGGAGTTGACATATAAACCTCCTCTAATAGCGTTTCCTAATTATAGCATAGTTAGTCTTAAAAATAAGGAATGAGCCAGACAAGAAGGACTCTAAAGCTAAGAAAAAAATCCAGCCGAAGCCAGATTCATTTTGCTTATCTAAGTTAAATAGCACAAGGCTATTCATCAAGTGATTTGACAAAAGGCCAGTTGCCTAGTTTGTGTGTTTCATAGGTCAAAACCTTATAACCGCATTGCTTGTAGCCATTCTTCCGGAGTCACTGCCAACATCATCAGATACCAGTCGTACTCTGCAGAATCTTCCAGATGTCTTTCGGACTCTTCAACAAAGTTAAAATACTTGAACAACTTAGTGATGCTTATAAAACGAAAAAGCTTAGTCGCCCCATTTTGAAGATAATTAAGCATAGAAATCGTCTGATGCTGTAAAATAGCTGCCGCAACAATGCGACCGTCCTTTTCAGCCACCAAACATGAGTCTCGTTTAATCGCCAAACGCACCAATATTTCCTGCAAGGCTAAGACAAATTCCTTATACTGTTCAGGATTCTTTAAATTACTAGCATTCATCGAAAGACAGAGATAATCTTCAAAAGCATCTGCGCACACTTATGCCACTTTTTAAACTTCATCTTGTCTTGCTTTGCGATATTGCATCTTGGTCTCCTAATCCGTCTGTTCTTTTCAGTATAACACAAAACGTATGACTGACAGTCATACGTTCTATGGCTTTTTGTAAAATCTTATAATTTTATAAGAAAAGTTTAGGCAACTTCTTCTGTAAATTGACTATTATAAAGATCAGCATAGAAACCATCTGCTGCCATGAGCTCATCGTGATTTCCCTGTTCAATAATGTTACCATCTTTCATCACAAGGATAAGGTCGGCATTTCGAATGGTTGATAAGCGATGGGCAATGACAAAGGAAGTACGACCTTCCATAAGCTTGTCCATAGCTTTTTGAATCAACTCTTCTGTCCGGGTGTCAACCGATGATGTCGCTTCATCCAAGATAAGAAGAGGGGCATCCTTAAGAAGCGCACGCGCAATGGTCAAGAGCTGTTTCTGACCAACTGATAAGGTCACAGAATCATCCAAATAGGTATCATAACCCTTTGGAAGTGTGGTGATGAAGTGGTGAACACCGACAGCTTTGGCTGCAGCAATAACTTGCTCATCAGAAATATTCTCTTGGTTGTAAATTAAATTATCACGAATAGTACCTTCAAAGAGCCAAGTGTCTTGAAGCACCATAGAGAATTGATCATGAACGCTTTCACGTTTCATGTCGTTCGTATCCACACCGTCAATGGTGATACGACCTTGGTCGATGTTATAGAACTTCATAAGCAGGTTAACAATAGTCGTCTTACCAGCACCCGTCGGACCAACAATAGCAATCTTTTGTCCTGGCTTGGCAAGAGCTGAAAAATCATGAATAATAGTCTTTTCAGGAGTATAACCAAAGGAAACATGGTCAAAGACTACTTGACCTTTAGTATCTGTCAGCTCAGCTGTCTTAGCTGACTCGTCGTCCATATCTTTTTCTTCCAAAAATTCAAAGATACGACCAATGGCTGCAGTGGCTGATTGGAGTTGTGTAATCCCTTGTGCAATTTGAGAAAGAGGTTGTGAGAAGATACGAACATAGGTCATGAAGGCTACCACATCACCAATAGTCAAGCTACCATCAATAACTTTGATAGCACCCACAAGACAGACCATGACATAACCAAAGTTCCCAATGAAAATCATAAGTGGCATCATAATACCAGAGATAAACTGTGATTGCCACATAGATTTATAGAGCTTATCATTAAGCCCCTTGAAAGCTTGACTACTTTCTTTAGATGCATTGTAGCTCGTTACAACTGCTTGACCCGTGTAAATTTCTTCAATGTACCCATTAATGTTAGCCAAATTTTCTTGTTGGCGTTTAAAAAGTGGTTGCGAGAAGCCCATGATAAAAGCTACTAGAACAAATCCAATCAAGACAGAACCAATCGCAGTGAAAGCCATAGTGACATTTGAGTAGAACATCATAATAATGGCTACTACCAAGAGAATACTTGAAGTAATTAGAGTACCCAGACCTTGACTAAGCGATTGTCCCAAAAGGTCAACGTCATTAGTCACACGAGAGAGTGTGTCTCCTTGAGAATGACTGTCGAAATAATTAAGAGGGACACTGTTGATTTTCTTTTGGATAGCTGTACGGAAACGTTGTGAAAAGCGTTGTGTAACCGTCGCAACCGTAAAACTTTGTAAGTAACCAACAATGGCTGAAATAACATATAAAACAGCCAAGGTCATAGCAATACTTGCTACCTTGTCCAAATCAATGCCTGGAATCGTCCCCATTTTTGTAGGTGTGATACCTTCAGTAATAGTATTGGTAATTTCTTTAAGCTTATCTGGTCCAATAACTGTAATGACAGCTGAAATAATTGCTCCAAAAATCGCTAGGACAAACGGAATTTGGAAACCTTTAATATAGGGTTTTAAGCGTTTATAGGATGATGTTTTTGGCTTATTTTCCATTTTCTAACTCCTCCTTAGACAATTGTGAATAGGCAATTTCTTGGTAAACCTCATTATTTGCCAAGAGTTCCTTGTGGGTTCCTTGACCAACGACCTTACCTTGATCAAGAACCAAGATTTGGTCAGCATCCATAATAGTAGAGATGCGTTGGGCAACAATCAACTTGGTCATCTCTTGTGTTTTTTCAGCCAATTCTTGACGTAACTTACGATCGGTCTTATAGTCCAAGGCTGAGAAGGAATCATCGAAAATCAAGATTTCAGGCTTACGTGCCAAGGCACGCGCAATAGCCAAACGTTGTTTCTGTCCACCCGAGAAGTTAGACCCGGCTTGGGCAACCTCTGCTTTAAGTTGACCTTCTTTATTTTCAACAAAATCTTTTCCTTGAGCCAATTCGAGAGCTTCCCAAATCTTAGCATCATCAAGAGGACTGTTATTGCTCGTTCCCATCGTCATATTTGACATGATATCACCTGAGAAAAGCACAGCTTTCTGTGGAATATAACCGACTATATTATGCAAGGTTTCATGGTCATAATGTCGCACATCGACACCGTCAACCTTGATAGTTCCTTGTGTGGCATCATAAAAACGTGGGATAAGGTTGACAAGCGTTGATTTACCAGATCCAGTCGAACCAATAAAGGCCACTGTGTCACCTTTTTTAGCTTTGAAGCTAACATGCTCCAAAACAGGCTCTGAAGTCTCAGAATAACGGAAGGAGACATCATCGAATTCGACAGTACCCACTTCTTTAGGCTTTTCAGAACTATTTTCAGGATAAGAGACTGAAGATTGGGTATCTAGAACTTCATTGATACGACCAGCTGCTACAACTGCACGTGGAAGAAGAAAGAAAACAACAATCATCATCATGAATCCCATAACAACTTGCATGGCATAAGATGAATAAACCACCATGTCTGAAAAAAGATGGACCTTATTTTCCATGGCACCAGCAATCTTAGTTGGATCTGTTGGAATCTTAACATCTTCAATCAAATGCGCACCAATCCAATAAATAGCCAGTGTCAAACCACTTGATACAGCAGTCATCACCGGTGTCAGTAAGGCAAAAGAACGACCGATAAAGAGATTGTTTCGAGTCAAATCAGTATTGGCCTTTTCAAATTTATCCTCTTGATAACTTTCAGCGTTATAGGCACGCACCACACGAATTCCTGTAAGAGATTCACGCGTTACGCTATTCAGTTTATCGGTCAGCGTTTGAATCAAGCGTTGCTTAGGCATAACCATAATCAAGAGGAAGAGCATGAGAATGGCAATTACTGCCACAGCGACAAGCAAGGCAAGAAGCCAGTTCCCATTTTTATCAGCAATCTTCGTAATAGCCCAGATTGCCATAATAGGTCCCTGTGTAATAACCTGTAACCCCATGGTCAGTACCATCTGTAATTGTGTAATATCGTTTGTCGTGCGGGTCAAAAGACTAGGAATAGAGAATTTCTTAATCTCGGCATCCGAAAAATCTAGAACCTGATGAAAGATATCATCACGAAGACGGGTGGTAAAACTTGCCGCAGTTCTGGCAGCTAAGAAACCAACCACTACAGAGGCCATAAAGCCTGCAAAGGACATTAAAAGCATTCGCATTCCTGGGGCATCCGTATTCCAAGCAAAAATATCCGACGCCTTAGTCCCCTTAGTTGATAAGAGGGTTGTAATGTCAGACATATAGTCTGGAATTTTCAAGTTTAGATAGACGTTCAAGCAAACAAAAATCACCGCTAAGACAATCATGATTAACTCTTTTGTCGTTAAACGTTTAAAGATTTTAAACATAAGTTACTCCTTATTTTTTTCTAAATTCATACGAATTTGGTGAAAGACTCGAAAAGCTGTTTCAGCATCTTCTTTCGAAATACCATCTAACAACTGTTCATGGATAGCCTCTCGGAAATATCCGACATCTTGGGCCTTCTTTTTACCCAAGTCTGTCAGATGAACATACTTGTAGCGTTTGTCCTTGTCAGATGTCACCAATTCAACAAAACCATTTTTCTCCATACGTTTGACCAAATTACTAGCCACTGACTTGGAAATAGATAGTCTTTTCTCAATATCTTTGATAAATATTTCTTTATCTTGATTCTCAAACAAGTACCTGACGGCAAATCCTTGCGGGCCAGCTAAATGCTCAACACCATGGATCTTTCCTAACTCTTGCACGCGAGATTCCATAGTATTGATGAATTCTCTGAATTCACTAAAAGGATCTTTTCCATGCATCTCAAGTTCCTCCTTGAATAATTCTCATGGAAACTATTTTAGTTCTTGTGGGAACTATTGTCAAGAAAAAAGTTCTTATGAGAACTAAAAAAGAGTGAGAAAGAAGATTGCTTTCCACTCTCACTCCCGTAACTTTGATTTTTAAGGCTTTGAACTCTAAAATCTAACAACAGTTGGGCTAGTCTATCTAAATAATAATTCCCTCCAAATGATCCAATTCATGTTGAATAATTTGGGCTGGCATGCCAGAAAAATTTAACTGTTTAGGCATCCATTGTTCATCTAAATAAGCAACCTCAATCGACTCATAACGTTTGGTTGGACGACTTCCTTCTAGAGACAAACAAGACTCCTCTGTTTGAAAAGGTGAGGACTTGCTGACTAAAACAGGATTAAACATAACTAGATTAACAAAGCCGATATTGACGATAATAACACGCTTTTTAACACCGATCATATTGGCAGCCATACCCACACAGGCATCCTTATGAAACTCCAGTGTATCACGTAAATCTTTAGCCAAATAGAGGTCTTCTTTAGTCGCTTCTGTCGATTTTTGTCCAAGGAAAAAGACATCCTTTACGATAGTTTTTATCATCTATTTACTCCCTTTTCATATTAATCACCTTGACCTATTATATCAAAAGGCCTACCCTCTAGTAAAACAGACAAAAAAAGAAACCCGCAGGCTTCTTTTTAGTCATCTTTCCTCACTCTATACAAATAACCAATAAACGCCAAAAGACTAATAGTTGAAACACCCATTGCCAATTTGGCAACTGGGGTATAACTATGGGTCAAAACGACAGCATGCTTACCTGGTGGTAGGACTAGATTAGTTGGATTCTTTTCCTCAGCTAAGTAAGTAGTTACTCGCTTTCCATCAATCCTCACTTCTTGTCCTTTATAGTAGAAAACTGGTAGCGACAAGACTTTAGCTTCTTTTGACTCGTTATCTACTGTAAGTGCTAGTTCCTTTGGAGAACGGCTGATGGTTGACTTAATTTCCTGATTTTCCAAGAAAAGGTGTTTGTCAAATACAAAGCCAAAGGGCACTTCTTTATTGGTGTAATCGCCATTTATATTTTTATAAGTTCCCTTAGCTAGCATTTCTCTCGTGACTTTTGTATTGCTTGGCAATATATTCCTGGCTTTAGTCATCTTATCTTGGACAGTAACAATCTGAAACATATTCAGACAAATACCAAACAAGACAAGTATCGTCGCTGCCTTCATAGACATATTTTCCAAGATATTAGCCAAGGCTAAACTGAAGAAAATCAAGGCAAAACTCCATAATCTCCAAGGAAATTGTAGATTGGACACTGGACTCTCCTGTAATAACTGCCAAGGAAAACTATTCAAAGTTAAAAAAGGTACATTCTAGCTTCCTTATCCTTCACAAAACGCTTAGCAAAGATTAGGCTTAGCACTAGACCCAGGAGATAGAGAAGATTAACTGACGGAGTCCTTAAATCACTTTTTAGAATCAACTCCCAGTTGTCTACCAGACTTAAGGCAGTCTTTGATAGGAGCGGTTTAAAAGTCGTTCGTAGAGTGACATACTTGAATTGCTCTATCATAGGAACAAAGAAGGCTAGAGACATACTAAGAGTGACAAGAGTGGCCTTAATAAATCCTAGAGTACGTCCTTTTTTATTATCCCAAAACCCAAAACTAGCTACCACTGCTATGAAAATCATAAGAGAAGCCAAAAGGACAGATAAGACATGGGAATAGACTAAACCAAGCATGCCAAGAGTCAAAACCCACCATTTCTTATAATATCCAAAAGTTATCAAACGAACGCCAACGAAAACTAGAGGTAAAAAAATCATAGCCAGCGTTTCGCCAACAGCTGCCCGGTAATAAGAATTGTGCAAGAAATAACCCAAAAAGAGATAAAAGGTAACAAATACCATCACCTGTTTATCAGAGTAGTTCATTAAACGTAATCCGTAAAAACTAAGCAAACAAGTTACAAGGCGAACAAGAAATTGAAAACTCATCCAGGCTACAAAGACTGACTGAGTCAGCTTATAGATTATGAAAATAGGATAATAGGTTAACCAGGGATAGAAGGTATTGATTAATTGTCCGGTCCCTCCGTTAGTTGTAAAATTGATAGGACTCTTCCAGACAGTATCCAAGGATAACAGTCGGTTAATGTGAAAGACAATATCATCACCATAAAGCTTGTCCCTAAAAAAGAACATAGGCAGTATTGACGCTATGCTGATCAAGAAACTTATTAAAATGACTGTCTGATTAGTATACTTCTTTCCTTTTGCCCCACAGGGATCCTTTCCAAGACTCACGATTATTCCTCTCGTATTCTAATTCATCAAAATCTGCTCTAAAAAGAGATTTCTTACTAGCTCATTATACCAAAAAAGAACAACTCTCCTCTTCCTCCTAAGTCCGTCTAAAAAAAAAGAAACCCACAGGCTTCTTTTCTTATTTTATTGAGAGGCTATCGGTAATAGTCTATCAATTAAACGATACCTTGTGCTGACATAGCATCTGCAACTTTTAGGAATCCAGCAATGTTGGCACCTACAACAAGGTTACCTTCATGACCAAATTCTTTAGCAGCTGCTGCAGCATTTTCGTAGATACCTTTCATGATATCGTAGAGTTTAGTATCAACTTCTTCGAATGTCCATTGTGTACGTCCGCTGTTTTGTGCCATTTCAAGGGCTGATACAGCAACACCACCGGCGTTAGCAGCTTTGGCAGGACCAAATGATACACCAGCTTTAAGGAAGACATCAATAGCTCCCAAAGTTGAAGGCATGTTAGCACCTTCTGAAACAGCCAATACACCATTTGCTACAAGTGTTTCTGCATCTGTTTCATCCAATTCATTTTGAGTTGCACATGGGAATGCCAAGTCAGCTTTAACTGACCAAACTGTCTTTTCACCACCAGCAGGTGTGAAGGTTGCATTTGGACGAGCTTCTGCATATTTAACGATACGTTCACGTTTAACTTCTTTGATTTCTTTCAACAAGTCAACGTCGATTCCATCTGGATCATAAACAAAACCAGATGAGTCAGAACATGTTACTGCTTTAGCACCAAGACTTTGCAATTTTTCGATAGCGTAGATGGCAACGTTACCAGCACCTGAAACAACTGCTGTTTTACCGTTAAAGTTTTCACCACGTGCATTAAGCATTTGTTCTGCAAAGTAAACAGCACCGTAACCAGTTGCTTCTGTACGAGCAAGTGATCCACCCCAGTTCAAACCTTTACCAGTAAGAACACCTGTGTACTCGTTACGAAGACGTTTGTATTGGCCGTAGAGGTAACCAATTTCACGTCCACCAACACCGATATCACCTGCAGGTACGTCTGTATCTGCACCAATGTGTTTGCTCAATTCAGTCATGAAGCTTTGGCAGAAACGCATGATTTCGTTATCTGATTTACCTTTAGGATCGAAGTTTGATCCACCTTTACCACCACCAATTGGTTGACCAGTCAATGAGTTTTTAAAGATTTGTTCGAAACCAAGGAATTTGATGATTGATTGGTTTACAGATGGGTGGAAACGAAGACCACCTTTGTAAGGACCAATAGCTGATGAGAATTGTACACGGAAACCACGGTTTACTTGTACTTGTCCTTTATCGTCAACCCATGGCACACGGAATGAAACGATACGTTCTGGTTCAACCAAACGTTCCAAAAGGTTTTCTTCAATATATTTAGGATATTTATCGAAGACAGGAACAAGTGAATCGAAAACTTCTTCAACTGCTTGAAGGAACTCAGCCTCATGGCCATTTTGAGCTTTCACTTTTTCAAAAACGCTAGCAACGTACTCTTTACCTGTTGTCATATCAATGTTTCCTTTCAAATAATTACCTTAGTAATTTAATTACATGAATAGTATAAATTTTCAGAATCTTCTTGTCAAGTATTTTTTGTCATTTTTTCGATTTGCATGTTATATTTTATTACATGGATAATTCTTCCTCTTTTGTAAAAACCTATCACGTCAGTAATGTAAGCGTATTACCTTTTTGGGGTGTTCTTTCAAAATTTTTCTCCTTATTTAAAGACTTGAAGCTTAATTTGTTTGAAAAAAACAATTTAGTTATTTTACTATTTCATCTATTTACATTACCTCGAAACTATGTTACCATTAATTTAGTAAATTTACTATATTTAAAAAAGGATAAGCCTATGAAAAAAAAAACATCTGTCAGGAAAGAGTATTAGCATTGTTTTTGGAACCTTTGCTCCAATGCACATGGGACATGTCGACCTCATCACAAAGGCAAAACGCGCTAACGACAACGTCCTTGTCATCGTAAGTGGCAGCAACACACAAAAAGATCGTGGGACACGCACAGGCCTGTCGCTCAACCGACGCTTTCGTTATGTCCGTGAAGTTTTCTACGATGATGAACTAGTCGTTGTGGATAAACTGGACGAAGCCAATATGCCTCCCTATCCAGAAGGTTGGGTGCCATGGGTTAACCGCATCAAAGAGCTTATCACTAAGAATACGGATAGTCCTGAAAAGATTACCTTCTATGTTGGAGAGCCAGAGTACGTGATCGAGCTCAATCGCTACTACTCTCAAGCTCAGGTAGAGATCATCGAACGTTCTATTATCAATATTTCTGCTACTGAGATTCGCGATAACCCTATGGAAAATTGGCGGTTTATCACCAAACCTTTCCGTCGCCACTTTACTCGTAAGGTCCTAGTTGTCGGATCTGCCAGTGGAGGAAAAACAACCCTTGTTAAGGATTTGGCTCGTACTTACAACGCCCCTTGCTCACTTGAATATGCCAGAAAATATCAAGAAAAGTATAATGTCCGAGATGACGAGTTAGATACCAATGATTATATTCACCTCTTAACCGATCAATATGCCCAGACAGCTGAGATCATTGACAAGGGGCAACACTCAGGGCTTATTTTTGCAGACACCAACTCAACGGTCACTAAGGTATATATCGACTACTATCTGAAAGAAAACATTTCACAAGAAGAGTTCGATATGTTAGATCGACTCTATCAGGTAACCCAAGCTCGTGAAAAGTGGGATTTGATTTTTGTGATACTGCCAAAATCAAACTATGTAGATGATGGTTTCCGTGACATGACTATGGCTGATAACCGAACACGGGATTGGTTTACCAAGCATCTCTTGGACCTACTATCACCATTCAAGGATAAAATCGTTATTTTAGGAGAAAACAGTGATAGTGACAGTTTTTTTGCTGACAACTACCATCACGCCAAAAAAGCACTCAAGGAACGTCTACACATCGAGATTTAGAAGACTGATGTAAAGCAATCATCATTTGAACTTACAATAAATAAAGGAGGAAACCTATGACCAAAACCTTCGAAAACTCTGGTAACGAAAAGGAATTTTTGGACATCTATCAGCGAGAGGAAAGGGATAAGTACGTTAAGCCCTCAGTGACCGTTGACTCGGTTATCTTCCGCTATTATGAAGGAAGAGTCCAAACCTTACTTATCAAGCGAAAAAAACATCCCTTCATGGGGAAATACGCCCTCAGTGGTGGCTTCGTTCAGGAGCAAGAAGACCTCAATCTAGCTGTCTGTCGTGAAGTACAGGAAGAAACATCCGTTAAACTCAATCCTGATCAGATTGAGCAACTCATTACTGTGGGAACACCTTATCGAGATCCTCGAATGTGGACCATTACAGTGGCTTATCTCTGCTTCATGACCTTTAATGACATTCAAGTGGAAAAGGCTACCGATGATGCAACATCTACACATTGGTTAGACATCGCCACGGTAAATGGTCAGCTGCAACTTGTTGATGGCAATAAGCAACTGTCACACGATGACCTCGCCTTTGACCACTGGGAAATCCTCTTAACCGCTATGGAACGTATCAAGGGACGACTCGAATACTATCCAACTATCCTTTCCATTATGCCCGAGGAAAACACCTTGACCACCTACCGTCAACTTTTTGGTACCTTTAATGAGGACTACCTCAAGATGGATTCGACAAATTTCTTGCGCCGCTTTAAACACCTCTTCCAAAAAACAGGACGCCAAGTAGCTACCAGAACTAAAAAGGCTGCTACCTACACTTATCAGATCCCACCAATCTAAAGTAGATCTTTGTTTGACAATTTTTACCTTACATAGTAGTATTAAGAAAAATTAATAAGAGGTATCGTATGAAAAGTTTTACATTAATTAGTGGGATTCTCATTACTCTCTTGGGTGTCTTTTTCTTCGCTAATCCTACAAACCTTCTTGCCATTGTTGGTTGGCTTTTTGCTCTAGTGATGCTCATTTCTGGTGTTTCAAGTCTCATGATTTATTTCAAACGTTATAACGAAAACCGCACCTTCTTCCAACTGCTTCAGAGTATCATTTCCATTGTTTTTGGGATTATTTTGCTATCAACATCAGCATGGGTGCTCTCAGGTGTAGCTGTAACCATTATCGCTTGGTGGCTTCTTGTCTCAGCCTTTACACAAGGCTTTCAAGCTTATCGCCAACGTCAATTCGGCTTCTCAGGACAACCTGCCCTATCAATCGCCTTGATTTGTCTGGTATTCGGTCTCCTACTCTTTAGTGCCCCGTTTTTCTCAGCCTTTCTTATTGGGCGCTTGGTAGCTTCCTTAATTATCTTTACGGGTGTTTCAGTCCTCTCCTTCTCATTCCGCTTGTGGTAAGAAGAAACCAGACACTACATAAACATAAAAAAGCCTTGCAAATGCAGGGCTTTTGTCATACTTTGATTACTAAAGAGCTTATCCTTCTAGCTCACTCAAATACTCATAACGTTCATACTTTTCAAGTAAAGTTTCGTTGGCAGCCTCCAAATCACGTTGAAAGGTAGCTAACTGTCCATAATCGCTAGCATTTTCAAGCATGGCTGCTTCAATCTCTTCGATTTTGGCCTCAAGGTCAGCAATCTCGTCCTCAATGGTTGCCCACTCTTGTTTTTCAAAGTAACTCATGCGTTTTTTGTCTTCTTTGACTTTTTCAACCTTAACGCTAGCTTGTGCTTTTTCCTTCTCAAGAAGGGCTGATTGCTCTTGTAAGAAGGCTTTTTCATCAAGGTAGTCCGTATAATTGCCAAAGAACTCACGCACGCCGCCATCTTCAAAGGCTAGAATCTTGTTTGCCACCTTATCCAAGAAATAGCGGTCGTGACTAACGGTAACGACAGGGCCTCCAAAACCATTAAGGAAGTTTTCCAAAACCGTCAAAGTCGCAATGTCCAAGTCATTTGTTGGTTCATCCAAGAGAAGAACATTGGGTTTTTCAATCAGAATCTTAAGTAGATATAGACGTTTCTTTTCCCCACCAGAGAGCTTGGCAATCTGTGTCCCATGGGTAGAACGAGGGAAGAGGAATTGCTCCAAGAGCTCTGTGATACTGGTTGTTCCAACCGTTGTCTTAACTTCATCTGCAACTTCTTGCAAGTAATTAATGACACGCTTGCTCTCATCCATATCTTTAATTTGCTGTGAGAAATAACCAATACGTACCGTCTCACCAATATCCAGGACACCAGCTGTAGGCACAAGGTCACCATTAATCAGATTGAGCAAGGTCGATTTCCCGACACCGTTATCCCCAACAATACCGACACGGTCACGATTTTGCATGATAAGGTTGAAATCACTGAGAATTTGCTTGCCGTCCTCATAAGCAAAATCGACATGCTCGAAGTTCACTACCTTCTTACCAATACGACTAGTCTCAAAGTTAATTTCAAGATCGTCATTATTGACCGTTTGGTGAACCTCACCCTTAAGATCCTTAAAGCGATTGATACGAGCTTGTTGTTTGGTTGCACGTGCCTGTGGTTGCGTTCGCATCCATGCTAACTCCTGCTTATAGAGTTGCTTTTTCTTGTGAAGAGTTGCTGCATCTCGTTCATCTTGTTCGGCCTTTAGACGCACATAGTCTTGATAATTCCCTTGATATTCAATCAAATTAGCCTGGTCTAGCTCAAAGATACGTGTAGCTACATTGTCCAAGAAATAACGGTCGTGGGTAATAAAGAGTACCGTTTTTTTAGAAGACTTGAGAAAATTCGTCAACCAAGCAATAGTATCAATATCCAAATGGTTGGTTGGCTCATCCAAAAGCAAGAGATCTGCATCATTCAAGAGAACCTGAGCCAACTGCACACGACGACGAAGACCACCTGAGAGGTCCCCGACCTTTTGCGAGAGGTCTGACAATCCCAACTTAGACAAGACTGTCTTGACCTCGCTCTCAATGGACCAAGCATCTAGACTATCCATCTCAGCCATAACCTTCTCCAAGCGAGCCTGATTCTCCTCAGAATAATCTGCCATAAGGGTTTCATATTCTCGAATCAAAGCCATCTCACGAAGGTCTGATGACAAGACCGTATCAAGCACTGTCTTGCTATCATCAAATTCTGGCTCCTGAGTCAAATAAGCAATCTTATAGCCATTAGCCTTAGTGAAAGGTGACACATCACCATCAAAACCAATACGCTCAGAGACAACATCTAGCAAGGTTGTCTTACCTGTCCCATTGACACCAATAATCCCAATACGATCCAAATCATGGATAATAAATGAAATCTCTTTAAAAACCGTCTTATCCCCAACGGACTTGGTTAATTTTTCAACAATAAAATCTGACATCTTACTTCCTTCTTACAAATAACACCGCTACGGATCCTACGCATGCTCTGTAGCGGTGTGTCATTTTTATAACGTCCGTAGACTTATTTCATAGCTTGAACAAAGGCCATAATGGCTTCCTTGTCATTAGCTAGATTTCCATCAACAATAGTATTTTCAATAGCTTTGAGTGCACGACCAAGCTCCGGTCCAGGTTTGAAACCCAGCTCCTTCATTAGCATACCGCCATTTACAACGATTTCGTGTTTATCATGAATGAGCAACTGACCGTCCAAATCAGCAATACGCTCATAATCGACTGTCAAGCCCTGAGCCTGTCTCAAACCTTCAGCTTCCTCCAGGAGCTCCTTACCATACTGATAAACATCTTGCTTGGTCACAGCTCTCTCCATACGGAATTTGAAAATCTCAACTAGAGATTGTACTGTCTTCTGGAAATTCACAGAGGTCTTCCATTTTTTAAGGAAAGAGCGTGGATTGTCATGCTTGAGAGCCAAAAGCGTAGCTGCCCAGGCCTGCTCAGAACTTGTAAATCTAAAGTCCTCCACATAGTCTGCCACAAAAGACTGCCATTCTTCAGCAGTTTCTTGAAAATCTGGAAGGTACTGATAAGCCTTAGTTGCTAGAAGTGCCTTGATCCCTTTCTTCCAATGCGGTGCCAAAAGCAACTTATCGAACTCGATGAAACTTCGCTCAATCGAAATCTTTTCCAGAAGCGGAGCATGGCTGGTCATAGCCTGAAAAGTCTTTTTTTCGATATCAAAGTCTAAACTCGCGGCAAAACGTAACCCTCGCATGATACGAAGGGCATCCTCGTTAAAGCGTTCCTCAGCCTTACCAACAGCCCTCAAAACACGGTTGTCCAAATCATCAAGACCATCGAACTTGTCGATAATCTCAGCATTTTCATTAAGAGCAAAAGCGTTGACTGTAAAATCACGACGCTTAAGATCCTCTTCCAATGAACGCACAAAGGACACGCTAGACGGACGACGGTAATCTACATAGACGTCCTCTGTTCGGAAGGTCGTCACCTCATACTCACCGCCATTTTCCAAGACCAAAACAGTCCCATGCTCAATACCGATATCCACCGTACGCTCGAAAATTTGCTTGGTCTCTTCAGGATATGAAGATGAAGCAATGTCTACATCATGAATCGGACGGTTAAGAAGGGCATCTCGCACCGAACCACCAACAAAGTAAGCCTCAAAACCCGCAGCCTTAATCTTCTCTAATATTGGTAAAGCCTTCTGAAACTCAGAAGGCAAATAACTTAATCTCATAGTAAATGTTCCAAACCATAAACAAGCTGATCACGTTTAACCACTTCTTTAATACCGAGGTTAACCCCACCCATGAAGGAAATACGGTCATAAGAATCATGACGCAAGGTCAAGCCTTCTCCTTGGGCACCAAAGATAACCTCTTGGTGAGCCACAAGTCCTGGCAAACGCACACTGTGAATACGGAAGCCATCAAACTCAGCACCACGTGCTCCAGCAAGTGTTTCCACCTCATCCTCAGCACCTTGACGTTTCGTTTCGCGAACCTCACGAATAAGTTCAGCTGTTTTCACTGCTGTACCTGATGGCGCATCCTTTTTCTTGTCATGGTGAAGCTCAATAATTTCAAGATCTGGGAAATATTTGCTAGCTTCTGCCGCAAACTTCATAAGAAGGATAGCACCAATAGCAAAGTTAGGTGCAATCAAACCACCAATAGACTTGTCTTTAGAAAGGTCTGTCAATTCCTGAATTTGTACTTCAGTAAATCCTGTTGTCCCCACAACTGGTGCAAAACCATTTTCCAAAGCAAAACGAGTATTTTCGTAGGCAACAGCTGGCATAGTGAAATCCACCCAGACATCTGCGTCAAAGCCAACCAAATCCGCTTTATCTGTAAAGACAGGAACACCGTCCACTTCTTTTTCTGTCGCAAATGGGTCAAGCAAGGCAGCCAAAGTCAATTCGTCATCTCCCTTAACCATTTCAACCGCAGTTGAACCCATTCTTCCTTTAAATCCGGCAACTATAACTTTAATAGACATATCATTTTTCCTCTCTATTGATCTCGCTCATAGGCAAGTCTGATTCCAGATGGATCGTACTTATTTGGTAAATTTAGGTGTTAAACCTAGCACTAGCGCTCCCTCGCCCAAGTGCGTCGCAATCACAGCACATAAGGATACCACCGATGAAACAGTAATCCCTTGAGCTTCCAGCTGACTTTTAAAAGCCTCAGCCTTTTCAGGAGCATTGGTATGAAGGATGCTAAGCTCCATTTCACGATTGTCTTCGGCTAGGGAAACCAAGCGTTTCACAGCTTTCTTCTCTGTACGTACCTTTTCAAAAACAACGATTTTGCCTTCAGCATTAAAATGTAAAATGGGTTTGATAGACAAGAGATTCCCCAAGATCGCTGAGCCATTCGACAAGCGGCCACCCTTAACGAGGTGATTAAGATCATTCACAAGAATATAAGCCGTCGTGTTCTCTACTTGCTCCTCGAGCTTCTTCAAAATATTCTCGAATGACATCCCTTGCTCTGACCAATACAAAACGTTTCTAACCATAGCACCCATAGGAGCTGCCGTGATTTTAGTATCAGGAAAAGCAACCTTCAACTTGGCATGATCTTCAATCAAAAACTGACTATTAGCCCAAAAACCAGAAATCCCCGAAGAAAGGAAAAGCCCAATGACATGGGTATACCCTTGCTCCCCCAACTCCATGAGAAAGTTATCCAAGTCGGCTAGATTAGGTTGTGACGTCTTGAGCAGTTCCTCAGAGTTTGCCATTTTCTCGTAAAACTGATTCACATCCAAGTTCTTTCCTTCAACAAAAGGCTGCCCCTCAATGATAACCGGAATATCTAAAACATAAACATCAGCATGGCCCTGAATTTCAGTAGGGAGATTAACCGATGAATCCGTAATAACTGCAAGAGACATCTTAGAACTCCAAGTTAATTCCTGGACGATCCAAGGCGATTTCAGTCACTTCATAAGTCAAACGCTGAAGTGTATCCAGTAGTGGTGCTGCCAAAGACTCAGCTTCTTCTTGTGAGAAATCTTTTGGTTTATTGACAATACGGTTTTGAATATGGTTCATTTGAGAAACAATCCCTGAGATAACAAACTCATCACGAACAATCATAAATTGCAAAACAGCTACAACCGACGTATTGTTAGTTTCTTTATCTTTATTGTGCAACTGAAACGTTACTTCAACATTTGTTTTAGGAACACCATTCTCTTTTTCCCACTCATGGTTACGAACATCATAGTGGTAACGGTTAACAAATACTTTTTCGCGAATTAAATCCATTAGTCATTATTCTCCTTGATAAAATTACTCTTTATTATAGCATAAATATGCTTTATTATGGGAATATTATTGACAGAAAAATGAGTATTCAAACTGATTTTGACAGTGATAATAAGCACTAGCAAACTAAAAACTTGGAATTGACCGTCAGACTACTAAAACAGAGCTCCTTCACCAGAAAAGAGCCCTTATATTAATAGCTAAAAGTCCCTCAGAGAACGTTTCTGTTGTCCCTGTTCATCAAAATTCTCAGGAGCTAACCAATTCTCAAATCGTTCTTTAAGCCTCGGCCACTCACTATCAATAATCGAGAACCAGTCCGTATCTCGACTACGTCCCTTATAAATAGCATGATTACGAAAACGCCCTTCATAGGTGAACCCTAAACGCATGGCAGCATTGGCAGAAGGACGGTTGAGACTGTCACATTTCCACTCATAACGGCGATAGTTAAGATTTTCAAAGACATATTTCATAAGCAGGTATTGAGCTTCTGTAGCAGCTCGAGTCTTTTGTAAAGCAGGTGCCAAAATCACTCGCCCCATCTCAACACTGCGATTTTTGGGTGTAATAGCCATGAGTGAGAAAGTACCCAGAACCTTTCCTGAAGCCTTATCCCTAATGGCAAAGAAATAAGGGGTTTGGGATTTCTCATAATCCTCCAAACACTGACGTACAGCTTCTTCAGATTCAAAAGGCTCCGCATACATATAGGTCCAATCGGAAAGAATCTGATTAGTAAAATAAAAGTCTAAAATATCCTTATAATGCTCTGCCACTGTCAAATGTTCAACGCTACAATAACGACCTTCTAATAGGGCAACATCTGGCATCTTACCTGGACTAGCATCCGCTAGACTTAGCCCCACTTCTTGTTGGTAGTGATTTAAAGGCATAGAATTCTCCTTTTTCATAAAGAAAAGCCTACACAAAAGTGCAGACTTTAGCTTAATTATTTAGCAACTGGGTATACAGATACTTGTTTTTTGTCGCGACCTTTACGTTCGAAACGTACAACACCTTCAACTTTAGCGAAGAGTGTATCGTCACCACCACGGCCTACGTTTACACCTGGGTAGATGTGTGTACCGCGTTGACGGTAAAGGATTGATCCACCTGATACAGTTTGTCCATCAGCTGCTTTAGCACCAAGACGTTTAGCTTGTGAATCACGACCATTGGAAGTAGAACCCCCACCTTTTTTGTGGGCGAAAAGTTGCAAGTTTTCAAGAGTTTTCAACATAAGATTGTGTCCTTTCTTAGTGATTAGTCGCTAACTTACGCGTTGATAGCGTTGATAACAACTTTTGTATAAGGTTGACGGTGACCTTGTTTACGGTGGCTACCTTTTTTAGGTTTGTATTTGAAAGTAACAACTTTCTTTTGTTTACCTTGTTTTTCGATAGTTCCGACAACAGTAGCTCCCTCAACAACTGGAGTACCTACTACAGTTTTATCACCACCGACAAGAACAACTTCGTTAAAAGTTACTTCTGATCCTGCTTCAGCGTTGATTTTTTCAACGTAGATTGCTTGACCTACTTCAACTTTAACTTGTTTTCCACCAGTTTTGATGATTGCGTATGTGCTCATGATGCACCTCCTATTAAAATTTTTAATGTGTCTGAGGTTTCCCTCTGTGAAGACTCGCCTAGTACTGCGGGGACAAACCCACTTGCAAACAGTAGTCGTGCGGTTGCACAGGACGTGCATTTAGTCAACGTTACAATTCTATCATTTTTTCACGCTAATGACAAGAGAAAAAGTTTTTTGATTATTCTTATTCTGCTCATTGAATTTTAGCCAAGTAAGGATTAGCCTACTCAACTCTTATAGCATATTTCCCTAAGAAGGTCTTAGCTAGTTCCTGCTCCAAAGCATCTAAGGAGAGACTCCTATCCGTTTTCAAAATGTGATAACGTTCAGTCCCTTCAAAATAGAAGTGTTTCAATAGCTGATAACCATTTCGTTCATAAAATGCTAAACGTTTTAAACGTTGCCCCCGATTAGAGACTTGCTCCTCATCCATAGGTTCAATCGTAAGCACACATGGTCGTCCCCCTGCTTCTTCCTTAACTTGTTCCAAAATCTGACTGCCGTATCCCTGAGAATGTTTACTTTCTTCAACCGCGAGAAAGAGTAGGTAAACCAAGTTGTCAGTATAAATGGTATAGGTCAAGCCAACGAAGACTTCCTGATCAAAATAGGCCAAGAAAGATTGTCCTCTTTTCAAGCTGTTCCTAGACAATTGCCAGAGTGGGAGACGCTCCTCCACAGGAAAAGCCGCTTCATAAAGCGAAGCGACCTTCTTAAATGTTGGTGTCAGAGGATAAATGTTACGAACCTCTAATGTCATTTTCCTAACCAATAACCTTCTTATAATCTTCTGGTGTTGCTACATGAGCGTGCTCACGTTGGCGATCAAGCAAGTGACTAAGGAAATCACGGTTGCCCAAGGCTTCTTTAAGTGTTTTCTTAAATTGCCCAGCATTCATTGGTGAGAAGATATTACTTGGCGCTGTATATTCAGGACCATGGCTAGTGTTCGTAAAGGCAAGGATAAGCAAGTTATTTTCAAAGGCAGCACGTGTCGCTGACAAGATTTCATTTTGATGGTTAATATCCAAGTAGAAATCCGCTTCCTTATAAAGACGCTTAACCTGCTCTGTCGTAATATTAGGGTAAAGGCTAACATTACTATATTTAGCCAAATCCATCAAGCGACTTGACATTTCTGTAATTGCCCCAACATGATAGTGCATGGTAGGCACTTCACTGACAATGCTTTCCAAATGTTCAATCTGGTCTGAGTTGGTCAAGATAAGCGCTTGATTTTGGAAATTATTCTGGCGGGCAAATGGATACATGAATCCAAGGAAGGCCACGCGAGAAGCCTGCTCTGGACTAATCAGTTTTAGAAGATTTGTGTAAGCTGTGTATTCTTGCACGACAATCTTAGTTTGACGGTGATTGCTATCAAGAAGGAAACGCATATTCCCAGGAACGGAATCAGTAATCGGTTCTTGCCAGAAGAGAACATCTTGACCAGAATTTGGAAGATTCATAGTTGTCAAGAAAGGTGTCGCCAGTGAGTTGTATAAAATACGACTCAAATCATAACCGACTTCTTTAAGATAGAAGACTACAAATTCAGACTTATTTTTGAAAATGTAGACCTTGTCTTTCCAATTCAAGATAAGGTCTTTAGTCAAATGGTTGATGACGATAACTTCCTTGTTGTCAGGAGTGAAATAGCTCGTAATGGTCGCTTCTTGCTTAACATTATAGGTTGTTTGTGAGAATCGGTAACCCTTGTTATTGTAGCGATCAGTCACGCGCAAGCGTCCTGACTCATCGTACCAGTCCACTGCTTTAACCAGACGTTGGTGAGCAGGATGGGCATAATGAATATGACCACGTTTCTTATCAAAACGGAAGATTTCCGCATTGCTATTCGTTCCTATAATTTCCCAGTAGTCAGGTACAGGAACCTGATTAAAGTAAAGTGCAGAACCTTGAACCTTGTCAAAACCGGTGAAATAAAGGTAAGGTGAGGTCACATCACTAGGTAAAAAGCCATCATCTGAAAGACAAACTGTTGTATTCACATAGCCAGCGACAATCAGTGAGTAATGGAGATCCCAACTACCTTGACTATAGTTTTCAAATAAATTAATCATGATTAGTTATCTCCCTTACTAAGTTAAGCCACTTCTGCTCGATTTCCTCTGTCAAAAAGCCTTTGGCAATGTCATAAGAAACTTGATGAACATGATCCAAATCTGAGCGATTGAAGAAGGCTACAATTTTCTCTGCCAGGGCAGCTACGATAGCAGGTTCATCATCTTTTTCAAAACGAGGAATGAGGTACCCATTCTCATTGTCCTTGATAAAGGTTTGGTTCCCATAACGAACATCAAAACCAATCATACCTAGACCAGATCCCACGGCTTCTAGAAGTGTCAAACCAAATCCTTCACTCTTAGAACCTGATAGGTAAAGTTCGTAGTCCTTGTAGACTTCTGTTAAGTCTTGGTGACCTTTAAGGTGGATATAATCCTGAGCTTGATTTTCCTCGATAATGGCCTTAAGTTTGGCTTCTTCAGCACCTGTTCCATAGATATCAAAGTTTACTTGTGGCAGACTTTCTTTAGCCTTAATAACAGCCTTGGCCAACCAGTCCACGTGTTTTTCATTGGCCAAACGTGAAGCTGTGATGATTGAGAATGGTTTACGCTCTCCTTCAGGCTCTCTCAGTTTATCCACACTTCCCACAGGAATCGTTACAATATTAGGTCTAAATGGTGTATATTTGTTGAACTGATCTAGCATAATGCTACGTTGACGCTCTGTCGCTGTGATGAAGAAATCAACCTTATCTGCATTGCTGAATTGGTACTCATAGAAGTTATTCCAAAGAATAGTCTTTTCTGTCACAGCATTTTCACTAAAGTGCTCTGCATGGACAACAACTCCTAGCTTAGCCGGTTTTGTATTACGGAAAACGGCCTGTCCTGTACCGGTTGCACGGTCCAAAATGACAACGTCTTGCTCAGTTAGACCTAGTTGAGACATAAAGTAGGCAATAAACTCATGCTTAGAAGACAAAATCTTATCCGGGAAACGGAAGACACTATCCTTACCATCAACAATTTCATCATAAGCAATAGTGCCATCTTCATTGAAGAAACGCCGTTGATAAAGGTGAGCCTTATTATCTACCGGTGTGTAGTACTCCGTGAACATCTTAGTGTAAGAGTAAAAGTCTTTACGGATTAAGCAGCCACGCGATACTTTTTCCACACGATGAACGATATCTTCACCCTCTTTACGCAAGTAGGCTGCATAGAAGATATCTTCCTTGGCACAAAAAAGCTTAACCACTTTGCCATTAATCTCACGACGCGTGATGTCATAAGGAATTTCCTTTTCCAAATCCTTGACAGTATAGGTCGTTGGGGCAATCTTAAGGTCTGTAAAATAGCTGTAAAGCCAGATAACATCTTCGTCCGCAAAACCCATGTTACGGGTCAAATCAGACAGGTTGTCCTGCAAGAACATATCCATAAAGACAAACTTAGCCTTAATACCTGTATTTTTGAAAATTCTAGAACGATAGGCCTGAGCGTACTCAACACCACTTGATGCCCAACCGATTCCTAAATTGATGTTATAAACAGTCATGCAGTTTCCTTTCTAGGTAAAAGTTCAACATCGATATTTCTTTTTCGATATAGCTAACTCTAATGATACCTGGGCAATACCAAACTGTCACTATATCCTCCTAGACTAAAGTAAGTCTTCAATAAGTGTATCCACTTCGTCTTGTGCTTCTTCAATAGGTGTGATTTCAGTCACCATGATTCCTGCAACCGCACGTTCAACTAGGCTTTCAACATCCATACGACCTTCATATTGCTCAACGTTCTTGATTTTGGGATTAGTTTTTGGACGGTCAGGTGCAAAAATGGTACAGCAATCCTCAAAAGGTTGGATGGAGATATCAAAGGTATCGATTTTTTGTGCCAATTCAATGATTTCCAACTTATCCATAGTGACAACTGGGCGAATCACGGGCGTACAGGTTACAGCATTGATAGCCTTCATAGACTCCATAGTCTGACTAGCAACCTGTCCAAGACTCTCACCATTGATGATCACGAGACCACGGCGTTCTTCACGAATTCGGTCTGTAATACGCATCATAAAGCGACGTGTCAAGGTCATCAAATAAGCTTCTGGTGCTTTTTCTTTGATTTCCTCTTGAATCTCAGTAAATGGTACTTCAATGAACTGAATATTACCACCAAACTTGGTCAACTTACGGGTCAAATCTTGAGCCTTTTTAAGTGCACCAGGACTTGTATAAGGTGGGCTTGCAAAGTGAACAGCCTCGATATCCACACCACGTTTAAGAGCTAAATAACCTGCAACAGGCGAATCAATCCCACCTGAAAGCATGAGCATTCCTTTACCAGCAGTTCCTACAGGTAATCCACCTGCTCCCTTAATTTCCTCATGAGAAATATAAGCTGCCTCGGCACGAATTTCTACCTTGAGGTTGACATCTGGTCCCTTCATCTGGGCCTTAATATCAGGCAATACATCAAATACAGCATTTCCTAAAGTAAGGTTGAGCTCGCGACTATCTAAAACAAAGTCGTGATCACTACGTTTGGCGGTCACCTTAAAAGTAAGGCCGTCACGATAGAGTCCAGTCATAATGTCTTGAACAGCTTTTTTCAATACTTCGACATCTTTTTCAAATTTGTAAACAGGGCTAAAGGCCTGAATCCCGAAAATCTGCTTCAAAGACTCTGCGACTGGTTCGTAGTCTGTGCCATTGAGATAGATGTGTCCACGGTCTCGATCAAAAGTCACTTTAACTTCTGGATAGATAGATAACACATCTTTGATGTTATTTCTAAGTTTATTGATAAAACGCATACGGTTTTTGCCCTTAGTTGACAATTCACCGTAGCGAACCATAATTTCTGAATACGTTAATGTCATTCCTTTTCCCTTTAAACTTGAATTTAGTTTTATTTTTTAATCGATTAAATCTTGCTATCTTACTTTTTGCGTCTTAGCATAGACCTGCTTGAAAATCGTGAGAAACTGTTCTACTTGTCCCATATCATTGTCATCATCAAGACTGATACGAACGGCCGTTTGAGCTAACTTAGTCGGTACACCCATAGAAATAAGGGTTCCCGCTGGTTTCCCCGCCTTAGATGAACATGCTGATGTCGTTGAAATATAGATTTGATGCTCTTCAAAAGCATGGACAATAACTTCACCACGAACACCCTTGATTCCAAAGGTCAAAATATTAGGTGCAAAGTCCTCACCCTCACCTGAGAAAATAGTAATATCCTCGTACTTAGCCAATTCGTCAAAGATAATCTTTTTCATCTTAGCAATTTTAGGAAGAGAAAATTCCTCTTTGTCAGTTACCAATCGCAAGGCCTTGGCCATACTCGCAATGCCAGCAACATTCTCAGTCGTTGAACGAAAATCTTTTTCTTGCCCACCACCGGTTAAGAGTGGCGTAATCTTTTTCCCTGCCTTTTTGTAGACAAAACCGACACCTCGAACGGCATGGAACTTATGACCAGAAAAAGTTGCAAAATCTACACGGTCTGTTAAATAAGCTGATACAGAAATCTTCCCAATAGCCTGAACAGCATCCACATGGAAAGATATGGTCGGCTCATTAGCTAGAAGATCTGAAATTTCTTGGATAGGTTGGATTGAGCCGATTTCATTATTAACTGCCATAACCGAAACCAAAATCGTGTCAGGGCGTAATAATCCAGCAAGAGCTTCAACATCCACAAATCCTTGCTCATTAACTGGTGCATAGGATACTTCGAAACCATGCTCTGAAAGCCATTTAGCAGACTCTTTTACCGCAGGGTGTTCAATATCGGAAACGATGACATGTTTGCCATAAGGCTCTTTTTCGAAGGCCACACCCTTGATAACCCAGTTGTCTCCTTCGGTTCCACCAGACGTAAAGAAAATCTCATCGGCTGATTTTCCAATGAGTTCCGCAACTTGCTTACGAGAAGCCTCCAAAATACGTGTCGCAGATGTTCCTAATTGGTGAAGGCTGGATGGGTTCCCAAAAATTTTAGTAGCCACTTCTTGATAGGTTCTAAGTGCCTCTGGATAAGGCACCGTCGTGGCTGAATTATCAAAATAAATCATGATTTTTCCTCGATTTTTATTTACTATTTATTATAGCATAATTTTTTTAGCAATTTTTGCGAGAAAATCATATAATATAGAGTACGAAATATTTTTAAGGAGAGCATCATGTCTGAAAATTACTCACGCCGTAACCATTCATCAAAAGAAGAAAAAAAATCTGCACCAATGGTGACCGAACACGTTACAAAAGGCTTCACTGCCTTCCAAAAAGTACTTACTGCTATCGGGACAATTTTGTCAATCATCGTGGCTTCAATCACCATCATGAATTTCACAGCCTCTAAAAATAAAGACACTTCTGATTCATCAGCCAATCAGTCAACTGTAGTCATTAAAGAAGGCAACAATAAGACCCAAGAATCAAGTGTCGCCTCATCTAGCTATAGTAATGCAACTGACTCAGAAACAGAGACAAGCAGCCAAGCTGGTAATAATACCTATTCTTCATCAGCAGATACAACAACTGGTGGAAATACAACTACTTCTTCATCCGCAGCCACTGCAGACACAACAACTGGCAATACGACAACTGGTGACGCCACAACTAGTGGCGCTGCTTCCAACTAAAACAAAGAAAAGGTTAGGAAACCCCTGCCTTTTTTCTATAATCCTATGAACTATACAGAAACTCTAAATTTCATCCACTCCTTCAAAGGCAATGGACGTCGCCCTCAACTCGAACGTATGCGTTGGCTCCTGAAACAAGCTGGAAATCCTCAAATGCACTATCCAACAGTCCATATTGTCGGGACCAACGGTAAGGGATCAACAACTAGCTACCTACAAAATACCCTAACAAAATCAGGCTATCAGGTCGGGACCTTTACCTCCCCTTATATTACTCGCTTTAACGAACGTATTAGTATCAACGGCACAGAGATTCCAGACAAGGATCTGATTAACATTGTTGCGAAAGCTCAGGGTCTTCTCGATGATTTAGAAGAGCACACTGCTTTTGAGCGACCAACAGAATTTGAATTGGTCACCTTACTCATGTTCCTCTACTTTGACCTTAAACAGGTTGATATTGCTATTATTGAAGCCGGAATTGGTGGACGACTTGATTCGACCAATGTTCTTTCGCCAGAGCTTGTCATCTGTACTTCGATTGGCTTTGATCACACTGAGACCTTGGGCAATAGCCTTTTGGACATTGCCAATCATAAAGCAGGCGTCATGCGAGAAAACACACCTATCTTACTTGGGCGTATCTCTGCAGAAGTTGAACATTTCTTCAACAAAAAATCACATGACCTACAAGCACCTTTAGCCATCATTGATAGGGAAATTCAGCTGCTTTCAAGGGACAATCAAACGATCCAAATTTCTTATGACCATTGGGAAAGTCCAAATCTTAAACTTCCAATGTTAGGACAGCATCAAGAAAACAATGCTGGGCTAGCTGTCACTGCCGCCCATCTCCTAGCTCAAAGATTTTCTAAGATTACCGATAAGAGCATCCAAGAGGGAATAGTAGAGACGCATTGGCCTGGTCGTAGTGAGTGGATAGGAGATAACATTTATCTAGATGGTGCTCATAACCCTCAAGGAATTGCCAGCTTAAAGCAGGTACTAAAAGATAACTTCGCTAATCGTAGGGTACACATCCTCTTTGCAGGACTTAGGCGGAAACCTCTAGCAGATTTACTAGAGAAATTGAAAGATTATGATATAACGGTAACCAGCTTTGACTTTTTTGAGGCACTGCCCTTGGATGACTATCCCAAAGACTTCAAACGTTTGGCCGACTACAGAGACTGGCTAGCACAAGCTGAATCAGCAAATTCTGACGATCTATTTGTTGTCACTGGATCTCTTTACTTTATCTCAGAAGTAAGAAACTACTTAATTAACGAAAGAAAGGCCTGAAGGTCTTTTTTTATTTAGACAGTCTATAGTTTTACACAAAGTGTAGGCTGCTATTTAAACACAAAGAAAAGCCTGAAACTCTCAGTTAACAGACTTCACTTTTCTATCACATCGTTACAAACTCTTCTGAGCCTGTTGGGTGAATGGCAACCGTATTATCAAAATCAGCCTTAGTTGCTCCCATCTTAATAGCCACAGAGAAACCTTGAATCATCTCATCAACACCGTAGCCAATACCATGAAGACCGATGATTTTTTCATCCTCACCAAGCGTTACTAATTTCATTGTTGAAGGCTGACGATTGTCTCCAAGGGCTGTATACATTGGTGTGAAACTAGACTTATAAACCTTAATATTCTCTGCACCATATTTAGCGATGGCTTTTTCTTCAGTCAAACCAACAGAACCAATCACTGGATGGCTAAAGACCACAGTGGCTACATCAGTGTAATCAAGCTTAGCATCAGCTTTATTGTTGAAGAGTCGCTCTGACAATTGACGTCCAGCCTTGACTGCAACTGGTGTCAAATCAAGTTTACCAGTCACATCGCCAAGGGCATAGATTCCAGGAACAGATGTGTTTTCAAACTCGTCTGAATAAATGTTACCTCGTTCAGTCAACTCAACGCCTGTCTTTTCAAGACCAAAGCCAGAGGTATTGGCTGCTCGTCCAATAGCCCAGATGAGGCAATCAACAGTTATCGTTTTTCCATTATCAAAACTAATGGTCAAGGAATCATCGGCATTTTTCACTACTTCTGTAGCATTAGCATGTGCATGGAGGGTCGGTCCAGATTTGGCCATCTCGTCAACTAAAACATCAACGATATCCTTGTCAAAAGTACGCAATGGACGATCTTTACGCACAAAGAGGTGTGTATCACTTCCAAGAGCATTGAGAACACCAGCAACCTCAACTCCGATATAACCACCACCAATAACAGCTGTACGTTTTGGCACCTCATCTAGTTCAAAGAAACCATCGGAGGTAATCCCATATTCACTACCTGGAATGTTTGGATAAATAGCGTGACCACCTGTCGCAATAAGGATATGGGGTGCTGTATAATGCTCACCTGCTACTTCAACTGTATGAGGGTCAACAAATCTTGCATACTCATAAACACGTTCAACACCATTGCTATCAAAACCACGCTCATAAGAACCATGGATACGGTCGATATAAGCCTGACGATTGGCCTTAAGCGTCGCAAAATCAAATTTATTAAGCGTCACATCAAAACCATACTCTCCTGCATAACGGTGAAGGGTCTCAGCAACCTGAGCACCATACCACATGACCTTTTTAGGTACACAGCCCACATTAACACAGGTACCACCGACCTCTTTCCCTTCAAAGAGAATAACCTTAGCGCCGTGCATAGCAGCACGATTGGCACTGGCAATCCCACCAGAACCACCACCGATAACAATATAATCGTATTCTTTTACCATAATTCACCTCTTATGTTTCTTTATACAGAGCATTAGCTACTAGATAAACCATTTCTGCCTATACTGTATCATAAAATAGGTACCCTGACAAAAATCTGCTACGACACAAAAAAACAATCCCGTCACAACGAGATTGTTTTGTCATATCTTATTTATCAAGTGGTTTGCGGAGGAATCCGAAGAGGATACCTGATACCACAGCACCAATCAAGATGAAGAGAAGGTAGAGAAGGGCATTTGATGTGAGGGCGATAACGAAGATACCTCCGTGTGGTGCCATCAATTTGATTCCTGCCATACCTACAAGAGCACCTGTAAGAGCTGAACCGACGATAAAGCTTGGGATAGCGCGTGCTGGGTCAGCTGCACCAAATGGAATCGCACCTTCAGTGATGAATGAGAGTCCCATAACGATGTTTGTCAAACCAGAGTTGCGTTCTTCTTCAGTGAATTTATCTTTAAATAAGAGTGTTGATACAAATACTGCCAACGGAGGAACCATACCAGCCGCCATAACTGCTGCCATAACAACTGAACCACCTGAAGTTACTGTTGCTGCGAGAGTACCTGTACCAAAGACATAAGCTGCTTTGTTGACTGGTCCACCCATATCCACTGCCATCATACCACCGACAAGGAGACCAAGTAATACTGCTGAGCTTCCTGACAAACTTGACAAGAAGTTATTAAGACCTGTGTTGATTGCTGCCATCGGGATATTTACTGCCAACATCAAGAAACCTGTAGCGAATACACCAAGAAGAGGCAAGAGCAAGATAGAACGGATTCCTTCAAGAGCACGCGGAATACCTGCCAAGAGTTTACGAAGAACGAGGATAACACCACCTGCAAGGAAACCACCAACAAGGGCTCCAAGGAAACCTGAAGATACACCAGCAAGGGCAAGGGTTGCTTTACCTCCTGAAGCAAATGGAACACCACCAAAGGCTGCACCACTTGAAGCAATAGCACCAGCTACGAAACCTGAAACCAAACCTGGTTTTTCAGCGATAGAGTAAGCAATGTAACCTGCAAGTACTGGAAGCATGAATCCAAAGGCCGCACCACCAATTGCTTTGAATTGAGCAGCAATTTCATGGTAAGAACCAAGTTGTGACAATTGATCTTTAGGAACACCCATGATTTGGTCAAGCAAGAAGGCAAGCGCAATCATGATACCACCACCGATAACGAATGGAAGCATTTGGGATACCCCACTCATCAAGTGTTTATAGAAGGCACCACCCAGGCTCAATTTCTCATTTGATTCTTGGGCAGCTCCAGCATTTTCAGCATGGAAGACTTCAGCCTTACCATCCAAGATGTTTTGAATCAATTCTTGAGGTTGACGAATACCTGCAGCGACTGGTTTAGAAAGCAATTTTTTACCATCGAAACGGGCTGTTTCAACTGCCTTGTCTGCTGCTACGATAACACCTACAGCCTTACTGATTTCTTCGGCAGTCAAAGGTGTTCCGACACCTGAAGCACCGTTAGTTTCAACACGAACATTGACACCCATTTCTTCACCTGTTTTAATTAGTGATTCTTCAGCCATGTAAGTGTGAGCAATACCAGTTGTACAAGCTGTTACGGCTACGATAAGTGGTTTATCGCTTGAAGTTGCTTCTTTAACAGCTTGTGCTTTCTTAGCTTCCTCAGCCTGTGCTTCTTCTTCACCCGTATTGAAAGTAGCAATCACTTCATCTGGAGAAGTCACCTTACGCAAACGATCTGCAAAACCATCTTGCATAAGGTATTTTGACAACTCAGCAAGAGCTGCCAAGTGAGTGTCATTTGCTCCCTCTGGAGCAGCAATCATAAAGAAGAGGTCTGTAGGTTGACCATCAAGTGATTCGTAATCTACACCTTTATTAGATTTAGCAAAAAGTACTGTTGCTTCTTTTACTGCAGCATTTTTACTGTGTGGCATAGCGATTCCATCACCCAAACCAGTTGATGTTTGTGCTTCACGAGCCATAATACCTGCTTTGAAAACATCAAAGTCAGTGACAACACCGTTATCAACCAAGCTGTTAATCATTTCATCGATAGTAGCTTCCTTTGTAGTTGCTTGAAGGTCAAGCAACATGACTTTCTTGTTCAGTAAATCCTGAATTTTCATAGTTTTTCTACCTCTACTTTATTGTATGTTTCTTTAATAAATCCAATTGCTGCCAAGTCATCTGAGAAAGCTGTAGATGTTCCACACGCTACTCCCCACTTGAGAGCCTCAATCGGATCACTTGATTTAACAAACTCACCAGTGAAACCAGCAACCATTGAATCACCCGCACCAACAGAGTTTTTCACTGTTCCCTTGATTGGTTTAGCAAAGTAAGCAGCCTCTGGTGTGACAAGCAGAGCTCCATCACCAGCCATTGAGATGATAACGTTCTGTGCACCTTTAGCAAGGATTTCACGCGCATATTTTTCAACATCAGCCAAACCATTAAGTTTGACATTGAAAATAGCTTCTAACTCATGGTTATTTGGTTTAACCAAGAGTGGTTGGTAAGCCAAGGAATCAAGCAAGGTTTGTCCTTCAAAGTCACAGACAACCTGTGCACCCGTTTCACGCACTAGTGGAATCAATTTGTTATAGATCTTATTTCCAAGATTGCTTGGTGCTGATCCAGCAAAAACAACCACATCGTCAGCACTTACACTTGAAAGAACTGCTTCCAATTCAGCCAATTGATACTCATTAATGACAGGTCCTGCACCGTTAATTTCAGTTTCTTGGTCAGCCTTGATTTTAACATTGATACGTGTATCTTGATCCACAGCTACAAACTTAGTTTTAATGCCTTCTGCATCCAAACTATCTGTCACAAAACGTCCTGTAAAACCACCGATGAAGCCCGTAGCAGTATTGTCAATTCCTAAACGTTGTAAAATACGACTGACATTAATACCCTTACCGCCAGCGAACTTATCATCACTCTCCATACGGTTAACTTCACCAATCTCTACTTTATCGATACGAACAATGAAGTCGATTGATGGATTTAGCGTTACAGTATAAATCATACTTCAATAACCCTCGTTTTCTCTTTTAATTCTTTTAGGAGCTCTTCTTCCGAAGCATTTGTAATTATGGTTACTTTCTCAACCTCGGCTACCTTAGCATAGGTAATCTGACCAAGTTTAGAGGCATCAGCTAGAACATAGGCTTTTTGCGAATTAGCTATAACCGTCCGTTTGATAACTGCCTCTTCCATGTCTGGTGTAGTGAAATAATTAGCATCAACGCCATTAGCACCAATGAAAGCACAATCAAAATTCAGTTGTCTGATTTGCTCTTGAGCAGTACTTCCAATAGACGCATCCGTTGAATGTTTAACCTTTCCTCCAACAATCCTAGTACTAACACCGAGATCTACCAGGTTAACCGCATGATGGATAGAATTAGTCACAACCGTTACCTGACGATTGGCCAAATGTGGAATCAAAAGTTCATTTGTTGTACTAGCCTCAAGAAAGACGACATCACCTTCCTTAATTAAATCGGCAGCATAACCAGCTAACTGTTCCTTCTCTTTAACGTTTCTAATAGCTTTTTGACTATTGGCAATTTCTTTCTTTAGACCATGAATGCTTTCAGCACCACCATGAACACGTTTAAGTTGGCCATCTGCCGCTAACTCGTCCAAGTCACGACGAATCGTCGACTCGGAAGTATCACTTAACAAAACAGTTAGGTTTTCCAAAGTGACAAAACCATCTTGTTTCAACTGAGACAAGATAATCTGCTTACGTTCAGACTTTAGCATAATCTCTCCTTATGTAATCGTTTACAGAGTCTATTATACTCAATTTTTAATAACTGTCAACTAAAAACAGTCAAAAAAAATCAAAATATTTCATTATAAAACACTAATCTTCCAAAATGGCGCAATTTGATAAGAAAGTTCTTACATTTTCAAAAAGAATACAACATTTCAGTATCAACTGCAAAATAAAAAAGCCTTTCGGCTCTCTTATCTTATTTGGCATAGTCAACCGCGCGGAATTCACGAATGACTGTAACCTTAATATTTCCTGGGTAATCCAAGTTTTTCTCAATTTGTTCACGTACCTTGTGAGACAAGATTGTAACTTCATCATCTGAGATTTTATTTGGATGAACCATAATACGAATTTCACGACCAGCCTGAAGGGCGAAGCTTGTTTGAACACCGTCAAAGCTTGATGCAATCTCTTCCAGATCACGAAGGCGTTTGACATAATTCTCAACGGATTCATTACGAGCTCCTGGGCGAGCCGAACTCAAAGCATCTGCTGCAGCTACAATAACTGCAATCACACTCTCAGGTTCCACATCTCCATGGTGGCTGGCAATGGCATTAACCACAACTGGATGTTCTTTGTACTTACGTGCAAACTCAGTACCAATCTCAACGTGACTACCTTCGACCTCTTTGTCAATAGCTTTCCCCATATCATGAAGGAAACCAGCACGACGAGCGAGAGCCACATTTTCACCCAATTCACTGGCCATAATACCTGCTAGTTTACCAACTTCAACTGAGTGACGAAGTACGTTTTGACCATATGACGTACGGAACTGCAATCGTCCCATAATCTTGATTAGGTCAGGGTGGAGATTCATAGCCCCAATTTCGTAAGCCGCCTCCTCACCATATTCACGGATACGGTTATCCATTTCCTGACGACTCTTCTCAACCAACTCCTCAATACGAGCTGGGTGGATACGTCCATCTTTAATCAAGGCTTCGAGAGTCATGCGAGCAATCTCACGACGGACTGGATCAAAACCAGAAAGAACAACCACTTCTGGAGTATCGTCAATAATAACGTCAATACCTGTTAGACTTTCAAGCGTACGGATGTTACGCCCCTCACGTCCAATGATACGACCTTTCATATTATCATCTGGGAGGTGAACAGTGGTTACGGTTTGTTCAGTAACATAATCCCCAGACAAACGTTGCATAGCTTGCGCCAACAAGTTTTTGGCCTTCTTATCAACAGTATCTTTGACCTGTGCTTCTGCATCTTTTATACGTGTTGCAATCTCATGAGTCAGATTATTCTCAGTCTCTGTTAAGATTACCTCACGCGCCTCTGCAATGGTCATTTGACCAACACGTTCAAGTTCAGCTTGCTTCTCAGCCTCTAGCTGAGTCACATTCTCTTCACGCTCATTAAGATGTTTAGATTTGTCAGCAAGACTCTGCTCTTTCTTCTCGAGGGCAAGTTCTTTACTTGATAGATTTTCATCCTTACGATCAAGGCTGGTTGCACGTTCTGTTAAACGATTCTCCATTTGTTTAAGCTCTTGACGTTCAGATTTGAATTCTTTTTCAATATCTTCTCGATATTTTCTAGCTTCCTCTTTTGCTTCTAACAAGAACTCTTTACGTTGAGCCTTACTTTCGCGTTCAGCAGTCACACGCAGATGATCTGCATCATGTTCCGCCTGACTGCGAAGGTTCACAGCGTCTTGTTCTGCCTTTAGCAAGGTAGTTTCTGCTTGTTCCTTAGCTTTGCTAAGTTTAATAGAAATTGCTAAATATCCAACGACTAAACCAATGAGTGCAAAGACAACTAAAATTATCATGTTTATCATGTCTTTACCTCAACTTTTCTAAGGTTTCCCTAAAGAAAACCGTCTTCTAGTGTATCATATTTATAGCGAATTCTCAAATAAATACTAGAACTTTAAACTGATTTTATGGTATGATAACTCTATTAGAATAGGGAGGTATTACCATGCCAAAAAACGTTACTGTTGAAAGTTTTGAACTTGATCATACCATTGTAAAAGCGCCTTATGTCCGTCTTATTTCAGAGGAAGTTGGACCTAAAGGAGATATCATTACAAACTTTGATATCCGTTTAATTCAACCTAATGAAAATAGTATTGATACAGGTGGTCTTCATACTATCGAACACCTACTCGCTAAACTAATTCGTCAACGTATCGATGGACTTATTGATTGCTCACCATTTGGTTGCCGTACAGGTTTCCATATGATTATGTGGGGGAAACAAGATCCTACAGAAATTGCCAAAGTTATCAAATCTAGTCTTGAAGCTATTGCAAACGAAATTACTTGGGAAGATGTTCCAGGAACCACCATTGAATCTTGTGGTAACTATAAGGATCACAGCCTTCATTCAGCTAAGGAATGGGCTAAACTTATCCTTAAACAAGGCATCTCAGACCAAGCCTTCGAACGTCATACCGTCTAAAAAACCATTGGGAGTAGTGTCCCAATGGTTTTTAATATTTTCTAAAACGTTGATAACGCGCTTCAAGCAAGTCTTCTTTTGATAATTGGCTTAATTCTTCCAATTCATCTACGATGTCTGTCTTAATCGCTTCAATAATTTCACTAGTAAAGTAACCACGTTCTGGGATCACCTTATCAACGATTCCCATATTAAGCAACTCGCCTGATGTAATCTTCATCAACTCTGCTGCCTCTTCTGAACGTGAGCCATCTTTCCAGAGAATAGTCGCAAACCCTTCCGGACTCAAGATAGAGTAGATGGTATTTTCAAGCATCCAAACCTTATCGGCTACTGCCAAGGCAAGAGCACCTCCCGAACCACCTTCACCAATGATGATGGCAATAATTGGTACCTTAAGGTCGCTCATTTCCATAAGGTTACGCGCAATTGCCTCACCCTGTCCACGTTCCTCTGCCCCGACACCAGGATAAGCACCTGCAGTATTGATAAAGGTAACAACTGGACGACCAAACTTTTCAGCCTGTTTCATAAGGCGAAGAGCCTTACGATAGCCCTCTGGATGAGGTTGACCAAAGTTACGATTGAGATTATCTTGTAGGTTTTTACCTTTTTGTATACCAACTACTGTAACGACTTGGCCGTTTAAGCGACCAATACCACCGATAACGGCACCATCATCACGGAAATTACGGTCACCATGAAGTTCGATGAAATCATCAAAGATTCCTTTGGCAAAGTCCAAAGCCGTTAAACGGCCTTGATCACGTGCTTCTTTTAAAATACGTGCTACGTCACTCATTGAACACCTCCATGGAATGATAAGAGTGTGGCAATGGTATCAGCCAACTCTGTACGTTTGACAATGGCATCAACAAAACCATGTTCTTGAAGGAACTCAGCCTTTTGAAAATCATCTGGCAAAGTTTCACGAACCGTGTTTTCAATGACACGACGACCTGCAAAGCCAATCAAAGTTTGTGGCTCAGCCAATATGATATCACCTTCCATGGCAAAACTTGCTGTAACCCCACCAGTGGTTGGATCTGTCAAGACAGTCAAGTACAACAAGCCAGCATTCGAATGACGTTTTACTGCTGCTGATATCTTAGCCATTTGCATCAAACTCATGATTCCCTCTTGCATACGGGCACCACCAGAAGCTGTAAAAATAACAACTGGAAGTTTTTCAGAAATCGCATACTCAAAGAGTTTTGTGAGTTTTTCACCAACAACAGTTCCCATTGAAGCCATGATAAAGTTAGAATCCATAATGGCCAAGGCTGTTTTTTGCCCCTTGATAGTTGCAACACCAGTCACAACAGCTTCATCAAGACCAGTTTTTTCCTTGGTCGCTACTAGTTTCTCCATATAACCTGGGAAATTCAATGGATTTTCAGTTTTAATACCTGTAAACAGTTCTTGGAAAGATCCCTCATCAACCGTTAAATCAAGACGTTCTTTTGCCGAAATGCGGAAGGTATAAGAACAGTTTGGACAGATTTTAGCTTGTCCCAAGTCCTTTTGATAAATAGCTTGCTTACAGCCAGGACATTTGGCAAAAAGCTCATCTGGTACTTCTGGCACCTGGTGATCAATCCCATTACGTACAGAACGGTTAGGATTGATACGGATATACTTTTCTTTTCGATCGAATAATCCCATAAACTCTATTCCTCACGCTTCTGATATTCTGGTAGGAAAGTTTCCATCAAGAATGATGTGTCATAATCTCCAGCGATAACGCTACGGTCTGAAATCAAATCCAACTGGAAGTCAGCATTTGTCACAACTCCATCGATTTCAAGCTCGTAAAGAGCACGTTGCATCTTCATGAGTGCCTCAAATCGATTTTCTCCATGAACAATGATTTTGGCAATCATTGAATCATAGTAAGGTGGAATGGTATAGCCTGGATAGACAGCACTGTCCACACGAAGGCCAACACCACCACTAGGCAGGTAGAGATTGCTAATTTTCCCTGGGCTTGGAGCAAAGTTGAACTTAGGATTTTCTGCATTGATACGACACTCAATGGCATGTCCCTTAATTTCAACGTCGTCTTGAGTCACAGATAATTTTTCACCTGCGGCAATACGAATTTGTTCTTTAACAATATCCACACCACTTACAAATTCAGTAACTGGGTGCTCAACTTGAACACGGGTATTCATTTCCATAAAGTAAAACTGACCTGATTTTTCATCAAGGAGAAACTCGATAGTACCCGCATTTTCATAATTAACAGCCTTAGCGGCACGGACAGCCGCTGAACCAATTTCGTGACGAAGTGTCTTACCAATAGCAACTGAAGGTGATTCTTCCAAGACCTTTTGGTTATTACGTTGAAGAGAGCAATCACGTTCACCTAGGTGAACAATGTTACCATAGCTATCTCCCAAAATTTGAACCTCGATATGACGAGCTGGGTAAATCACTTTTTCAATATACATCGCCCCATTACCAAAGGCTGCTTTAGCTTCTTGTGACGCAGATTCGAAGGCAGGAGCTAACTCTTCTTCAGTGTTAACCTTACGGATCCCCTTACCGCCACCACCAGCAGAAGCCTTAAGCATTACTGGGTAACCAAGACGGTTAGCAACCTCTAAAGCATCCTCAGCTGTAAAGACTTCACCATCTGAACCAGGAATTACAGGGACATTAGCCTTAATCATTTCAGCACGAGCATTGATTTTGTCACCCATCTTGTCCATGACTTCGCCTGAAGGGCCAATAAACTTGATGTTCATTTCTTCACAGAGAGTGGCAAATTTAGAGTTTTCACTCAAGAAACCAAACCCTGGGTGAATAGCTTGAGCCTCCGTCACAATAGCAGCTGATAGGACACGATTCATATTCAAATAAGAATCCGTTGATTTTGCAGGCCCGATACAAATAGCTTCATCAGCAAGTATAGTATGGAGAGAATCCTTATCCGCTTCAGAATAAATAGCAACCGTTTGAATACCCAATTCACGCGCTGCACGGATAATACGCACTGCAATTTCACCACGATTGGCAATCAATAATTTTTTAAACATAAAACAAGATAACATCAGACATTTTTCGATAGTCTGTGTTGATTTCCTTTCTATGTGATAGACCAATGTCTAAAGAAAAATCCTTTCCGACTGTCGCCAGAAGGATTTTCACAAAACATTAGCTTCCAATAGCAAAAGTCAAAGTACCTGATGCAGCAAGTTTCCCATCGACTTCAGCCTTAGCTTCAACAACAGCAATTGTTCCACGACGTTTAACAAACTTAGCTGTCATAACAAGTTGGTCACCAGGAACCACTTGTTTTTTAAATTTAACCTTATCCATACCTGCGTAAAAAACTAACTTGCCTTTATTTTCAGGTTTTGACAATTCAAGAACACCAGCAGTTTGCGCAAGAGCTTCCATGATGAGAACACCTGGCATAACTGGGTATTGAGGAAAATGTCCATTGAAGAAAGGTTCATTGATAGTTACATTTTTAATAGCCGTAATTTCGTCTTCTGAAACTTCTAAAACACGGTCTACCAAAAGCATTGGGTAACGGTGTGGCAAAGCCTCACGAATAGCATTAATATCAATTGTCATTTGATGCGTACCAATCCTTTTCCGTAGTCAACGACTTCTTCATTCGCTACCAAAATTTCAGTGATAACACCATCCTTAGGTGCTGGCACTTCATTCATAACCTTCATTGCTTCAACGATAAGAAGCGTTTGGCCTTTCTTAACAGTGTCGCCAACAGAAACAAAGGCTGGTTTTTCAGGTGATGGAGACAAGTAAGCCACGCCGACAAGTGGACTTTCAACAACTTCTCCTTCAGCAGCTTGAGCTGGTGTAGAAGCTTCTTCAACTGGTATTGCTGCAGTTTCAACAGCAGCGGGTGCTACTACTGGAGCAACTGGAGCCTGAGGAGCTGACGCAACCACTTCAACTGTAGGAGCTACTGGGGCAGCAGTTACTGAACTTGTTTGATTTTTACTCAAGTTCAACTCTTCTCCATTGTTTTTGTATGAAAATTCACGCAAAGTTGAGGCATCAAATTGAGCCAACAAATCTTTAATTTCAGAAATATTCATAAATTAGCCCTCCCAACGTTTAAAGGCAAGAACAGCGTTGTGTCCACCAAAACCAAAGGTATTTGAGATTGCATACTCAATATCAGCTTCTTTACCTTCACCGTAAACAACATTAGCTTCAATGTAGTCAGACAATTCTTTTGTACCTGCAGTTTTCGGTACATAGCTATGACGAATAGCTTCGATTGTTGCAATAGCCTCAACCGCACCAGCAGCACCTAGCAAGTGACCTGTAAATGATTTAGTAGATGAAACTGGAACATCCTTACCAAGTACAGAAACAATGGCACCACTTTCTCCTTTTTCATTGGCAGGTGTTGATGTCCCGTGAGCATTAACATAATCGACATCTTCAGGTTTGATACCAGCTTCATTAATAGCTAATTTAATTGCTTTAGCAGCACCTGAACCGTCTGGAGTTGGTGTTGTCATGTGGTAGGCATCACAGTTTGATCCGTAACCAACAATCTCAGCCAAGATGTTAGCACCACGTTTTTGAGCGTGTTCTAAGCTTTCGATAACGAGAACCCCTGCACCTTCACCCATAACAAAACCATTACGGTCTTTATCAAATGGAATTGATGAACGTTCTGGATCCTCTGTTGTTGAAAGTGCTGTAAGAGCATTGAAACCACCGATACCAATCTTAGTGATTGAAGCTTCAGCACCACCAGCCAAGACAACATCATGCAAACCGAATTTAATTTCACGGAAGGCCTCACCGATTGCATCATTGGCAGAGGCACAAGCAGTCGTCACTGATTTACATACCCCTTGAGCACCAATTTTAAGAGCAATGTTACCAGCACCCATGTTTGAGAGTGCTTTAGGGATAAACATTGGTTTGATACGTTTCATACCACGTTCGTGCATACGGATGATTTGATCTTCAAGTTCTTGTAGACCACCGATACCAGATGACACGATAACACCAACACGATCACGATTTTCTTCTTCCATATTAAGTCCTGAATTTTCAAGAGCTTCCATGGCAGCATAAATCGCATAAAGTGAGTAAGTGTCCATACGGTTAGTATCTTTTTTCACAAAGTACTTATCGAATGGGAAATCTTGGATCTCACCAGCGTTAAAGACTGGGATTTCAGAAGCATCAAACTTAGTGATTGGCTTAATACCAATCTTACCGTCATGAAGACTGTTCCAAAATTCTTCTGGTGTATTACCGATTGGCGAGGTTACACCGTAACCTGTAACAACAACACGATTTGTAGACATATATATTCTCCTTTTGTCGGATGGATATTCTAGTAAATGATTTTTTGATATTGAAAATCAATTATTGCATGGTCATACCACCATCAATTGCGATGGTTTGACCTGTAAGATACTCTTGACTAGCCAAGAATGCTGCAACTTCAGCTACTTCTTCTGCTTGACCAATACGTTTCATTGGTACTTGAGCAATCATAGCATCTTTCATTTTCTCTGGAATAGCGTTAGTCATATCTGATTCAATGAAACCAGGAGCGATAGCATTGACACGGACACCACGGGCCGCAACTTCACGAGCTACTGATTTAGTGAAACCAATCAAACCAGCTTTTGAAGCTGCATAGTTAGCTTGACCAATATTACCCATGAGACCTACAACAGATGACATATTGATGATGGCACCTTGACGAGCCTTAGACATTGGTTTCAAGACAGCTTGTGTCATATTGAAAGCACCAGTCAAGTTGATTTTCAAGACGCGTTCAAAATCTTCTTCAGTCATCTTCAACATCAACTTATCGTTGGTGATACCAGCATTATTAACTAGTACATCAACACTTCCAAGTTTTTCAATGGCTTCTGCTACCATACGTTTAGCATCCTCACCATTAGAAATATCACCTGAGATACCAACAACAGTTACACCATAGTCTACAAATTGCGCAAGTAAGTCCTCAGAAATTTCTGAACGTCCATTCAAGACAATATTAGCACCTAGACTCGCAAATTTGTGCGCCACAGCTAATCCAATACCACGTGTTGAACCTGTTACAAAAATATTTTTATTCTTAAGTTCCATGTTTACCTCGTTTTAAGCATTAAGAAGGGCATCAAGACTAGCTTGATCTTCCACACTTTGAGTTGGTAGGGTTTTATCAATTTTCTTCAAGAAACCTGACAAGACTTTTCCTGGCCCAATCTCAACCACCTCATCTACACCAAAATCTTGGATAGTGGCAATCGAATCATAAAAACGTACAGGTTCCATCACTTGACGAGCCAAAAGAGCTTTGACGTCTTCTGATTTCATAATTTGAGCCTCAGTATTACCTACCAAAGGAAGCGTAAAGTCATTGAATGACACTTTCTCAAGTTCTGCTGCCAATTTTTGACTAGCTGATTCAAGTAAAGCTGTATGAAACGGTCCTGAAACATTTAGAGGAATCAGACGTTTAGCACCAGCTTCTTTAAGCAATTCCACAGCATAATCAACCGCCTCAACTTCACCACCAATTACAATTTGTGCCGGAGTATTATAGTTAGCAGGAGTCACCACACCCTTTTCAGAAGCTTCTTGACAAATCGCTTCAATCAAATTTGGATCTGTATTCATGACAGCAACCATTTTTCCACTTCCAGCTGGAGCTGCAGTTTCCATGAATTCCCCACGTTTAGCAACCAAGGCTACTGCATCTTCAAATGAGAGGGCACCAGCTACAACTAGTGCAGAATATTCCCCAAGAGAAAGTCCAGCAACAATATCAGGAGTAATACCATTTTCTGCCAAGAGACGGTAAATAGCAACTGACGTTGTTAAAATAGCTGGTTGAGTATAGCGTGTTTGATTAAGTTTTTCTTCGTTAGAATCAATCAATTCACGCAAATCATAACCTAGAATACGACTAGCCGTATCAAATGTTTCTTTGACAACGGGATATGCCACATACAAATCACTTGCCATACCCAATTTCTGAGCTCCTTGACCACCAAATAAGAACGCACGTTTTGTCACTATAATAATCCTTTCGACGTTTTTAGACGTTTACATCTGCCCAACGAGCAGCTTCTTCTTTAATTATCTTTGCAGCACCTGTATACAAATCTTCCAAGATTTCTGCACACGTTTCTTCTTTACGAATAAGACCTGCAATTTGTCCAGCCATAACTGAACCATATTCCACATCTCCATCAACAACGGCATTACGAAGTGCACCTGCACCAAGCTCTTCAATTTCCTCTTGAGTTTTCTTACCAGATAAGAAATCTTTTTCAGCCTGATTATACTCTGTAGCCAACTTATTCTTAATGGCACGAACAGGGTGTCCTACAACAGAAGCAGAAATCACAGTATCGATATCTTTAGCCTTCAAAATCTTATCCTTGAAGTTTTGATGAGCGTTAGATTCCTTGGCAACAGCGAAACGCGTACCAACCTGCACAGCTTCTGCTCCAAGCATGAGAACAGCAGCCATACCACGTCCATCAGCAACACCACCAGCCCCAATAACCGGGATAGATACCGCATCTGCAACTTGTCGAACAAGAGCCATAGTTGTCAATTTACCGATGTGACCACCAGCTTCCATACCTTCTGCAACAACAGCATCCGCTCCAAGTTTTTCCATACGTTTAGCAAGTGCAACTGATGGGATAACTGGAATAACTGTGATACCAGCTTCGTGGAAACGTTCCATATATTTACCTGGGTTTCCTGCACCAGTTGTAACAACTTTTACACCTTCTTCAATAACAAGGTCAACAATATCGTCAACAAATGGCGACAAAAGCATAATATTAACACCGAATGGCTTGTCAGTGATTTGTTTTACTCTGTCAATATTAGCTTTGACCACTTCTTTAGGGGCATTACCGCCACCAATAATTCCGAGTCCACCAGCATTTGAAACGGCTCCAGCCAAATCACCATCAGCAACCCAGGCCATACCACCTTGGAAGATTGGATATTTAATTCCTAACAGTTCTGTAATACGAGATTTCATTTTTCACCTTTTTTCGATTTTCTAATCAAATAAATAGTTTAATAATCAAAGTAATTGTATAAACAAAGGAGAATATCCCTAATAAGAATATTCTCTATGGCCTGCTTATTTAGTTTTCTCTTCTACGTAAGCAACAAGGTCACCGACAGTGTTAAGACCTTCTTCAGTTTCGATTTGAATATCGAATTCATCTTCGATTTCTGAGATAACTTGGAATACATCAAGTGAATCAGCATCAAGTTCGTCAAAAGTAGTTTCTACTTTTACTTCTTCTGCATCTTTCCCAAGTTCTTCAACAATGATTTCTTGTACTTTTTCAAATACTGCCATTTTATTTTCTCCTTTAAGATAAATATATTTCTTATAATCTATGCTGGTGCATAATTTATATAACTAGATTTTAACAATTAGACTTCCCCATGTCAAACCCCCGCCAAAACCTGAGAGAAGAATTGTTTGATCACTACCTAATTGAAGAGTCCCATTCGCCACATTTTCAGAAAGCAAGATTGGAATACTTGCCGCACTGGTATTACCATAAGACATCATGTTAGCCAGAAATTTGTCACGACTGACATCAATTTTCTTAGCCATAATATCCAAAATACGAATGTTAGCTTGATGAAGAAGGAAGTAATCAGGCTCACCTTTTTCTTCAACCAAAGCCTTAATGCTCTTTGAAACCGTCTTAACGGCAAAATCAAAGATCGCTTTCCCATCCATTTGCATATAGGGATTAGGCTGCTCAGCACCATCAGAATAAGGCGAAATAACTGCAGAAGCTCCCAACTCAAGACCGTCCTTGCTACCGTCGGTATTTAAAGATTCACCAAAAAAATGTTCTTCTTCAGATTCTTCTAATAAAACACCGCCAGCACCATCTCCAAAAAGAACTGCTGTTGTACGATCAGACCAGTCTAAAGTTTTTGAAAGAACTTCAGCACCAATGACTAAACCTTTTTTGTAAGCACCTGACTTTATCAATTTTTCTGCGGTTGCCAAAGCAAAGACAAAACCACTACATGCCGCAGTAACATCAAAAGCGAAGGCGTTAACTGCTCCAATTGTTCCTTGAACACGTGCTGCCACTGACGGCATTGAGTTATCGGGAGAAATCGTTGCAACTAAAACAAAGTCTAGCTCTTCGGGAGATAAGCCCGACTTTTCCAACAGCTGATAAGCAACATTGGTAGCTAAATCACTCGTATTCTCATTTAATGAAATGCGACGTTCTTGAATCCCTGTACGTGAGCGAATCCACTCATCACTGGTATCCATGATTTTAGATAGGTCATCATTGGTCACGACCTGAGCAGGTGCATAATGGGCAACCTGACTAATTTTTGCAAATGCCATTATTTTAACTCCTCAAGAAAGGCATGGAGATTTTCCAACCCCTTGCTCATAACCTTTAATTCCTCGTCGTTAAAGCCCTCTGTAATCCGCATCACCATTGATTTATGGAAACCACGGTGAAGACGATATACCAGACGACCTTTTTTAGAAAGTGATAGATGGACCACACGACGATCAACAGATGATCGCGTACGAATAATATATCCTTTCTTTTCAAGTTTATTGAGAGAAGTTGTTACAGTACCAAGGGTTAACATAAGCTCTCTAGCAACTGCACTTGGTGTCGTATCTGGATGTGTACCAATCACATCAATGGTATGCATTTCCTTGAGGGAAACATCATTAAACTTTGAATTTTTCAAACTTGCTTCTTCGATAATAACGACGTTATTAAAAATATCAACAAGATAGCCATTAATTTTATCGTAATTCACACCAGACTCCTCTCAATAAGATTTGATTATCAAATTATATCAAACTCAAACTAATTTAGCAAGTCCAATTTGAAAGCTTTAGTTTTAATTTCTGAAAACAAGTTTATTTCCCTTGGAATTTAGGACGGCGACGCTCACTATAAGCACGTACACCTTCTTTAAAGTCCTCTGTAAATGCAAGAGATTTCTGCAAATCAAGCTCCAGCTTAGCATATTTTTCCCAACCTGCAAATTCAGATTCCCAAACCATTTCTTTAATTGCTTTGAATGAATTAACTGAAGAACGATTTAATTTCTTAATTAACTGACTCACTGTTTTCTCAAGCTTTTCTGAATCGACTACCTTGTAAGCAATTCCCCAATCTAAAGCTTTCTCAGCTGACACGGGCTCTCCTGTCATGGTAATTTGAGTAGCACGATTAATACCAATTGAACGAGTCAAAAGGTAAAGACCACCAGCATCAGGGGCCAAACCAACACCTACGAAAGCTTGAATAAATTTAGCTTTTTCAGATGCAATTGTAAAATCTGCTGCAACTGCTAAGTTAGCAGCAGCACCTGCACAGGGGCCATCAACAACCATGATGACTGGCTTAGGCAATTTTTTAAGAGCAAAAGCAATTTCATTCACTTGCTCAGCAATACGAACCAAAGATTGTACATCATCTACAGCAACAGCTTTTTTCATTTGATCAAGGTCTCCACCAACAGAAAAGACTTTCCCATTAGCATTGATAACCAAGAACTTCACAGTTGCATCTTGCCCTGCTTCCTCGATTGCAGCCATAATCTCATCACAAACTGGAATGTTAAATCCATTTTGAACTTCAGGGCGATTGAGAGTTAATGTTGCCACTCCCTCTTCAACGCTATAAAAAATTGTTTCGTAAGCCATTTTAGCACTCCTTCCGACAACTAGTTCCTATATCAAAACCGCATTTTATTTGATTTTTATCATAATTTCATTTGACGAATAGATAATTTGATAGTCAAATCATTTATCGTTATTTCCTAGTATACCATAGTCCACCTAAAGGTCAACATAAACTTAGATTTTTTTAATTTCACACATCAAAACACCGAGAAGAAAAGCTCGGTGTTGTTTTCTATTTTATTAAGCCTAAAACATCTGTAAGACTATCCAATAAACCTTTTGCAGCACTTTGATCCATACCAAACCGATTATCTCTAATCGCCCAGACCTCTACATCTGCAGCTACTCCAGCGGCAATTCCTTTTTCACTATCTTCAATGATAAGAGCACAATTTGCTTGCACGTTTAATTGCTTTAATGCTGCCAGATAAATCTCTGGGTTGGGTTTACTCTCTTTAAATTCTTCTCCTGAGAGAACCACATCAAAGAAACCATCCAAATGGTTTTCCTCCAAAGCTCTAAGGATATCTGCCTTCACTGAGCTAGAAGCCAAACCTATTTTCAACCCTCGAGATTTCACTTCATTCAAGACTTTCAAAACATCAGGAAAAATTAATTCTTTATAGGGTAAGGGATTATTTTGTTTATAAGTATTGTACTCTTCTTGTAAAGTTGACACATCCCACTTATCATAATCATCTCTGAGAATATTTTCCCAAACCTGCTTAGTATTTCCACCTATAAAGAAAGACGGGGGTAAATGATCTATTGAAATACCTTTTTGGCCTAAAAAACTTGCCCGTCGATCATAATAATATTTTTCAGTGTCAAAAAGGACACCATCCATATCAAAAATAATTGCCTCTACCACGGGATATCCTCCTTTTCTTCCTTTATTGTATCATAATCAGACTAAATCTTACTCGTTTTAAAAAACAATGTGACAAATTGTCAGAATTTTGCTATAATTGTAGAGTAATTTATAATTTTTTGGAGTAACTATGAAAGTCATCAAATTTGGCGGAAGCTCACTCGCTTCAGCAACACAATTAGAAAAAGTCTTAAACATTGTAAAATCTGACCCTGAACGCCGCTTTGTCGTTGTCTCTGCCCCTGGTAAACGTAACGATGAGGATACCAAAGTTACAGACGCCCTAATTAAATACTACAAACACTATATAACGGGGGCTGATGTTAAAGCTGACCAAGAATGGATTATTAACCGCTACCAGGCTATGGTCGACGAATTAGGTTTCAAATCAAAAGAGATGGTAAACATTGCTAAAGCTATTACTGATCTCGCTACGCTTCCTATCGAGGATAACAATTTCCTCTATGATACCTTCCTAGCTGCTGGAGAGGACAATAATGCAAAATTAATTGCTGAATATTTCCGCAATAACGATATTGAAGCACGCTACATTCATCCTCGCGAAGCTGGTATCTTGGTCTCAAGTGAGCCAGGCAACGCCCGTATTCTCCCAGGTTCATATGATAAGTTAGAAGAACTTCGTGAATCAGATGAGGTTCTGATTATTCCTGGATTCTTTGGGGTCACCTCTGATAATCAAATTTGTACATTCTCACGAGGAGGCTCTGATATCACAGGCTCTATCGTAGCTGCAGGTGTTAAAGCCGACCTATATGAAAACTTTACAGATGTAGATGGTATTTTCGCAGCCCACCCAGGTGTAGTACATGAACCGCACTCTATTCCAGAGTTGACTTACAAAGAAATGCGTGAGTTGGCATATGCTGGATTCTCGGTTCTTCATGATGAAGCTCTCCTCCCAGCATATCGTGGTAAGATTCCATTAGTTATCAAGAACACCAATAATCCGGACCACCCAGGCACACGTATTATTCTTGAACACCAGGGAGCAACCGTTCCAGTTGTTGGTATTGCTAGCGATGACAAGTTTGTCAGCATCAATATGAGTAAATACCTCATGAACCGCGAGGTAGGTTTCGGACGTAAGGTGCTACAAATCTTGGAAGATTTAAACATCCGTTGGGAACATATGCCTTCAGGAATTGATGACCTTTCAATCATCATTCGAGAACGTGAACTTACCCCAATCAAAGAACAAGAAATCCTCTCTTACCTGACGCGTGAACTTGGTGTTGATGAAGTCGAAATTGAACATGGTCTTTCTATCCTCGTGATTGTTGGTGAAAATATGAGAGACCATATCGGTGTTACAGCGACAGCGGCCAAAGCACTCTCTGAAAAACACATTAACCTTGAAATGATTTCTCAGGGATCAAGTGAAGTTTCTGTCATGTTTGTAATTGAAACTGAACAAGAAAAAGAGGCCGTTAGAGCGCTCTATGACGCATTTTTCCGTAGCAACAACTAATTTTCTAACCTATCTCCTACAAGGGATAGGTTTTTCTTTATAATGAAAATATATTCAACTCTCACGGTACCTAGTCCAATAACAAATTTTCTAATCAATAATGCACAATTTATTCCAAATCAAAAAGTACTAACTTTCGTTAGTACTCTTTTTAGGCTCTATAATTTCTGTAGTGGGTAAAACCACTGTAGAGATTATAGAGCTTTTTGAGTGTACACAAAAAGTCCCATAAGAACTATAATGAAAAGCGACCAAACCATCATTAGGAAGAACTTATGAGACTTATTAAGAATACCACAGAATTAATCGGAATTAAAGACCAAAATATCAAGATTTCACTTGTTTTTGAAACTGACACTCATATCGAGATTCAAGCAAAACTCGATTACCCTGCACCATCATGTCCTCATTGCCATGGAAAAATGATCAAGTACGACTTTCAAAAGCCTTCTAAAATCCCTCTTCT
>NZ_CABQHE010000012.1:0-42814 GCF_902463925.1 uncultured Streptococcus sp.
AGAGCACTTGGTTTGGGACCAAGGGGTCGCAGGTTCGAATCCTGTCTTCCCGATTTATGGCGGTGTAGCTCAGCTGGCTAGAGCGTCCGGTTCATACCCGGGAGGTCGGGGGTTCGATCCCCTTCGCCGCTATATATGGATTACTTGGACCTTTAGCTCAACTGGTTAGAGCACTCGGCTCATAACCGAGCGGTCGTAGGTTCGAGTCCTACAAGGTCCATATATTATTTAATAATATTTGGAGGATTACCCAAGTCCGGCTGAAGGGAACGGTCTTGAAAACCGTCAGGCGTGTAAAAGCGTGCGTGGGTTCGAATCCCACATCCTCCTTATAATTAACGCGGGATGGAGCAGCTAGGTAGCTCGTCGGGCTCATAACCCGAAGGTCGTAGGTTCAAATCCTGCTCCCGCAATTTGGCTCGGTAGCTCAGTTGGTAGAGCAATGGATTGAAGCTCCATGTGTCGGCGGTTCGATTCCGTCTCGCGCCATTTTGTTGTTAAGCGGGTGTAGTTTAGTGGTAAAACTACAGCCTTCCAAGCTGTTGTCGCGAGTTCGATTCTCGTCACCCGCTTTATTTGGAAACAAATAGCCAAGCATTTAGCTTGGGCGCGTAGCTCAGATGGTTAGAGCGCACGCCTGATAAGCGTGAGGTCGGTGGTTCGATTCCACTCGTGCCCATATTGGAGAATTACTCAAGAGGCTGAAGAGGACGGTTTGCTAAATCGTTAGGTCGGGTAACTGGCGCGGGGGTTCGAATCCCCCATTCTCCGTATTATGACGAATTATCTTTTAGATAATTCGTTTTCTTTTTTATAGAGGTGGCAAAATGAAAAATAGTTTTTATCGATTTCTTCTATACGGGTTTGTTCTTATTCTATTTTTTGTAATGCTTTTTTCTTTTGTTTTTACAAACAATAAATTGTCCAAGGATGTTTCTTCTAATGTCTCGGGTGTTTTGTCTAAAGTAGATTCTGTTATTTCACTTCCATTTACTGCATTAGCAAAATCTCATGATGTTATTTCTGATTTTTTGTCAACCTATTCTGAGAATCGAGATTTAAAGAAATCATTATCTACTGTAGAAAATCAATCTGCTGTCATCTCTAATTTACAAGAAGAAAATGACTCTTTGAGAGCTTCTTTAAATCTTTCAGATAAACTTAGTCGTAATAATGTAATTACTGCTGAGGTTTCAATGCGTCCATCTGTTACTTGGTTGAAGGAGTTAACGATTAATGTTGGAAAGTCTAAGAATGTTAGTAAGTCTATGTTGGCAACTTCTAATGGAGGAGTAATTGGTTTTATAACTAAAATTTATGATCATAGCACAACTATTTCTTTACTCTCTAATAGCTCAAATGATTTTTATATTGCTTCTAGTGTAAATGGTGAGGATGGGAGTCAGATTTTTGGAATTATATCAGGTTATGATAATAAAAAGAAGCTTTTGGAAATGAGTCAGCTAAATTCATCTTCTGATGTTAAGGTTGGTTCTGAAGTGGTAACAAGCGGTCTGGATGAAGTTTCAGTAAAAAATGTCCCAATTGGTACGGTTGAATCTGTGATTGATTATGAAGGGAATCGTACGATTTTAGTTAAAGCTTATGCTGATTTTGATAAAATTTCTTATGTTACTCTTGTTGGAGATGGTAAATGATATGAAGTTTTTCAAGTTTTCTGTTATTCCATTCTGGTTAAGTATTATTCCTTTTCTATGGGATGGTCATATTTCGATGCTACTTAACCATTATTTTTCTCCAGAATTATTTCTATCGTCCCACCTCTTTATTATCTATATATTCATCTTAATTCTTAGCCGTCCTAATAATTTTTCATTTCTATACCTTGTTTGTTTAGGATTTCTATATGATACATATTATTTCAAAACACTCGGTATAGTAATTATAACTCTCCCACTTTTATCCTATCTATTAGCTCAACTATTGCGGTTTGTTAAGAGAAATGTTTATGTTGATTTTTTACTGGCCTTTTTATTCTTATTTCTCTTTGATACTATAAATTTTGGTTTTGCCTTATATTATGGCTTCACAAATGAGTCTATTAGTGATTTTATTATCTATCAACTCAGTCCTAGTCTAGTGTTTAATCTTTTAATTTTTATTTTGATCAAACCTATTGTCGAAAAATTATTTTTGTATCTGTCAGTTGATAGATTTAAATAAAACTGTAATATTAGCGTAACAAATTTTGCGCCATTTTTTGATACAATTAATGAGTCTTATCGAAAAGGAGTAGTATTTATATTATGAAAAAACGTATTCTTTCTGCAGTGTTGGTAAGTGGTGTAACCTTATCAGCAGCTGCATCAGTACATGCAGAGGATTATGATTCGCAAATTGCTGCTGCAGATAACGCAATTAGTAACCTTGCTTCTCAACAAGAGACTGCACAAGCGCAAGTTGCTACAATCCAATCTCAAGTATCTACACTTAGAACACAAAAATCAGAATTGGAAACTAAAAATGCTGAACTTGAAAAAGTATCAGCAGATTTGGAATCTGAAATTCAAGAATTATCAAGTAAAATTGTAGCTCGTCAAGATTCTTTGGCGAAACAAGCTCGTAGTGCTCAACAAAATAATACTGCGACTAGCTACATCAACTCTATCTTGAACTCTAAGTCAATCTCTGAAGCTATTACTCGTATCACAGCTATTTCAAAAGTTGTTACAGCTAATAATGACATGTTGACAAAACAAGAGTCTGATCAAAAAGAGCTTGCTGCAAAACAAGAAGAAAACCAAGCTGCTATTAATGAGATTGCAACTAATAAAGCAGAACTTGAAACTACAGAAGCTGGTTTGACAACTCAACAAGCAGAACTGGAAGCAGCACAAGTTACTTTGGCTGCAGAATTGGCTACAGCTCAAGATGAAAAAACATCACTTGTTTCTGCTAAATCAACTGCAGAAGCAGTGGCAGCTTCAACTGCAGCATCAGTTGCTCAGTCTCAAGCAATTGCAGAATCAGAGGCAGCAGCACAAGCAGTAGCTTCTTCAGAAGCGGCAGCATTTGTAGCTCAATCAGAGGCGGCAGCAACTTCAGAAGCTACTGTTTCAGAAACAGCAACATCCTCAGAAGCAGCACAAGAACCTGTTTCATCAGAAACTTCAGAAACTACTCAAGCTCCTGCAGCTCCAGCAACATCTGAAGCACAACCAGAATCAGCTGCTCCAGTAGCTTCAGAAGCTCCAGCTCCTGCTAGCGAAGCACCTGCGGCAACTTCAGAAGCACCTGTAAGTCAAGCGCCTGCAGCTTCAGAAGCTCCAGCCCCTGCAGCCTCAACTCCTAAAGTATCAGCTACCTCAACTCCTAATACATATCCTGTTGGTCAATGTACTTGGGGTGCTAAATCATTAGCTTCATGGGTTGGTAACTACTGGGGTAATGCTAAAAACTGGATTGCTAGCGCACAAGCAGCTGGCCACTCAGTTGGGACAACTCCTGTAGCCGGAGCAATTGCGGTTTGGCCAAATGATGGTGGTGGTTATGGTCACGTAGCTTACGTCACATCAGCATCAAGTGCAAATTCAATTCAAGTTATGGAATCAAACTATGCTGGTAACATGTCAATCGGTAACTACCGTGGTACATTTGATCCAACATCTTCAGCTCATGGTGGTTCTGTATATTATATTTACCCATAATGAATACAAAAAGGCGATTCGAATTTTTTCGAATCGTTTTTATTTTATCTTGAATTGTCAAATTAAGTGCATACTTTCCCTATAGAATACTTCATAAGGTGTCTTCCAGTTAAAACATTTTCGTGGCCTATTATTAAGTTTGTTCTGCCACAGCTGAATAGTCTGCACATCAACCAATGTTAAATCACTTCCTTTTGGAAAATATTCTCTTAGTAGTCCATTCGTATTCTCATTAGTCCCTCGTTGCCATGGAGCATGGGATCAGGAAAATAGACTTCAATTTTTACATGAGATAGTGAGTTATCATCAAAATGTCCTCTGTAAATGGCTCTATAGATTGTTTGATAACTAATAACACTTTTCCCATACTCTAATCTCAACTGACCTTCTATTTCTTCAGGAGACCATTGGTAATCGAGAAATAAATGTTTGATGGTATTGCTTAAATTGTGATTTCTTTCAAGCATACGTTTTCGCCCACAGTGTGATTTAGCAATATAGTAGGATTTCTGTTCATGACTTGGAGAATCTCTTCCTTCTTTTAGATGTCGCTTCCACTCACGACTAATACTAGACGGATGACGATGAAGTAATTTAGCAATTTGAGAAAAATCTATGCCTTGCGTACAGTAAATGAGCATACTTTCACGTTCGTCTATGGTAAAATGATGGTAGCTCATAAGATTTCCTTTCGTAACTAGTTCGTTCAATTCTATTTTACTAGAAGATCTTATGAGTTTTTATTGTGCACTTATATTGTATATTTAAGGTATAAATAATACCTTCAGCCTGGGAAAATAATGGTGTATGAAAAAAATCTAGATTAAGGGGAAATATTTTTATCCTTGTTAAGTTCATGTGACACCATTTATTTTGCATTGAAAATCAATCTAAAAAAAGGTAGAATGGTTTAGTAGATATTTTGGAGGAAATCATGTCTTATACGAATTTAAAGTTGTTTGCTTTGTCGTCTAACCAAGAATTAGCAGCAAAAGTTGCTGATGAAATTGGTATTGAACTTGGAAAGTCAAGTGTTCGTGAATTTTCAGATGGCGAGATTCAAGTTAATATTGAAGAGTCTATTCGTGGTCATCACGTTTTTATTCTTCAATCTACAAGCTCTCCTGTAAATGATAACTTGATGGAAATCTTGATTATGGTTGATGCACTAAAACGTGCTAGCGCTGAGACAATCAGTGTTGTTATGCCTTATTATGGATATGCACGTCAAGATCGAAAGGCACGTTCACGTGAACCAATCACATCTAAGTTGGTTGCTAATATGCTCGAGGTAGCAGGTGTTGACCGTCTTTTGACAGTTGACCTTCATGCTTCTCAAATTCAAGGATTCTTTGATATCCCAGTAGATCATTTGATGGGAGCTCCTCTTATCGCAGATTATTTTGATCGTGCTGGTCTTACTGGAGATGATGTTGTTGTTGTTTCTCCAGACCATGGTGGTGTGACTCGTGCGCGTAAACTTGCTCAATGTTTGAAAACACCAATCGCTATCATTGATAAACGTCGTAGTGTTGATAAAATGAACACTTCTGAGGTTATGAATATCATTGGTAATGTTAAAGGGAAAACATGTATCTTGATTGATGATATGATTGATACTGCGGGTACCATCTGTCATGCAGCGGATGCACTTGCTGAAGCTGGTGCAACTCATGTCTATGCCTCATGTACTCACCCTGTATTGTCAGGTCCAGCACTTGATAACATTCAAAAATCTGCTATTGAGAAGCTTGTCGTATTGGACACGATTTATCTTCCAGAAGAGCGTTTGATTGATAAGATTGAACAAATTTCTATTGCTGATTTGATTTCTGAAGCAATCATTCGTATTCATGAAAAACGTCCATTGTCACCATTGTTCGAAATGGGTCATAAATAGATTAAAGCTAGCCTAGGCTAGCTTTTTTTGGTGTTTAAATGCGTTTGAGTTTTTGATATAATGTAAGGCATAATTGCAAAGAGGTGACAGTAATGGATTTAACACAACGTTTTAATAAAAATTTAGATAAGATTGAAGTCTCAATGATTCGTCAGTTTGACCAATCAATTTCAGATGTTCCAGGTATTAAAAAGTTGACGCTTGGAGAACCTGATTTTACGACTCCAGATCATGTGAAAGAGGCTGCTAAAGCTGCGATTGATGCGAACCAGTCACACTATACAGGTATGGCTGGACTTCCTGATTTGCGTCAAGCTGCTGCGAATTTTGTTAAGGAAAAATATAATCTTACTTATAACCCAGATAATGAAATTTTGGTAACTATTGGGGCAACAGAAGCCCTTTCTGCAACTTTGACTGCTATTTTGGAGCCAGGAGATACGATTCTTTTACCTGCACCAGCCTATCCAGGATATGAGCCAATTGCAAATCTAGTTGGGGCTGAAATTGTTGAAATTGATACAACAGCTAATGATTTTGTTTTGACTCCGGAGATGTTAGAAAAGGCAATTTTGGAGCAGGGAGATAAGCTTAAAGCTGTTTTGCTTAACTACCCAACTAATCCAACAGGTGTGACTTATTCACGCCAACAGATTGAAGATCTTGCTGAAGTTCTGAAAAAATATGATATTTTTGTTGTTAGTGATGAAGTTTACTCTGAGCTAACTTATGTGGACCAACATGTATCTATTGCTGAGTATTTGCCGGAACAAACGATTTTGATTAATGGTTTGTCTAAATCTCATGCGATGACGGGCTGGCGTATTGGTTTGATTTTTGCACCTGCAGTCTTGACGGCTCAGTTGATTAAGAGTCACCAGTATTTGGTAACAGCTGCAGCTACTATGGCACAATTTGCAGCTATCGAAGCATTATCTGCTGGTAAGGATGATGCACAACCAATGAAAGTTGAGTATTTGAAACGTCGTGATTATATTCTTGAAAAAATGACTGAACTTGGTTTCAAAATTATTAAACCTGATGGTGCCTTCTACATCTTTGCTAAGATTCCAGAAGGATATAATCAAGACTCCTTTAAGTTCTGTCAAGACTTTGCTCGTGAAAAAGCTATTGCTATTATTCCTGGTGTTGCTTTTGGAAAATATGGCGAAGGTTATGTTCGCTTGTCGTATGCAGCCAGCATGGATACTATTGAAACAGCTATGGCTCGTTTGAAAGAGTTTATGGAAGAACATGCAGAAGCTTGAGAGTAGAGGGCTTGTCCTCTTCAATCGTAATTATCGTGAGAATGATAAGCTAGTTAAGATTTTTACCGAGCAAGCTGGGAAACGGATGTTTTTTGTTAGAGGTGGTGGGTCAGGTAAATTAAGTGCTGTGATTCAACCTTTAACCATCGCTGAATTCATGATGACTGTAAATGATGAGGGCTTATCTTTCATAGAGGATTATAGCCAGGCAGAGTCTTTTAAGGAAATTACAAGTGATATTTTTAAGCTGTCTTACGCGACCTATTTAGCTGCCTTGACTGATGCTGCTATTGCTGACGGTGTGGTAGATGCACAATTATTTGCATTTTTAGAGAAAACCCTTGAGTTAATGGAAGAGGGCTTAGATTATGAAATATTGACTAATATCTTTGAGATTCAAGTTTTGGACCGTTTTGGCGTACGATTGAATTTTCATGAATGTGTCTTTTGTCATCGTGTTGGTCTTCCTTTTGATTTCTCGTATAAGTTCTCAGGTTTACTTTGTCCCAATCATTACGAAGAAGATGAAAGGCGTAGTCATTTGGACCCTAATGTGCCTTATCTTTTAGATCGTTTTCAGGGTCTTTCGTTTGAAGAATTGAAAAGCATATCTGTTAAGGATGATATGAAACGAAAGTTGCGACAATTTATTGATGAGCTTTATGATAATTATGTTGGGATTCATCTTAAAAGCAAGAAGTTTATTGATAATCTAAATTCTTGGGGCCATATTATGAATAAAGAAGATAGTGCTGATTAAGCATTGTCTTTTTTTGTTTCACGTGAAACAGGAATGTAGAGGTTTTCAGTCTCAGGGGTTAAAATGCAGATCAGTTCGTGCTATAATAAGAAGATAATAAGCTGAAAGACTCTGCTAGAAACAGTGAACTAGTCCATTTTAGTTACATAATATTTTATTGATAGAAATCTGAGTTTATATTTGATGGCAGAGGACAAGAGGGAGAATGCTATGCATGTAATTGCAGTAGATGCTATGGGTGGCGATAATGCGCCACAAGCAATTGTAGAGGGAGTCAACCAAGCTATAGCAGATTTCAAAGATATTGAAATCCAGCTTTATGGTGATGAAGCTAAAATTAAGACCTATTTGACAGCGAATGAACGTGTGAGCATTGTGCATACTGATGAAAAGATAAATTCAGATGATGAGCCAGCTAAAGCCATTCGTAAGAAGAAAAAAGCTTCAATGGTCTTAGGTGCACAGGCTGTTAAGGAGAAAAAAGCAGGTGCCGTGATTTCTGCGGGGAATACAGGTGCTCTTTTGGCTGCCGGTCTTTTTATTGTTGGACGTATTAAGGGAGTTGAACGACCAGGTCTCATGTCAACGATGCCAAGTTTTACTGGTCAACCCTTTGATATGCTTGATTTGGGTGCTAATGCGGAAAATACAGCTAGTCATTTGCATCAATATGCTATTTTAGGATCTTTCTATGCTAAAAATGTTCGTGGAATTGCCAACCCTCGTGTAGGTCTCCTTAATAATGGGACTGAGGAAACAAAGGGGGATAGTCTTCGTAAGGAGGCTTTTGAGCTCTTATCTAAGGAGCTAAGTATTAACTTTGTTGGTAATGTTGAGGCGCGTGAAATCATGTCTGGAGCTGCTGATGTGGTAGTAGCTGATGGTTTCACAGGAAATGCAGTTCTCAAGGCAATTGAAGGAACGGGACTTGGTGCTATGAAGACCCTTAAGTCAGCTATCATGAATGGTGGTCTTAAAGCTAAGTTAGGTGCCTTCCTATTGAAAGACAGCCTAAAAGGGATGAAAGAGACTATGGATTACTCTAGCGCTGGAGGTGCGGTTCTCTTTGGTCTTAAAGCTCCCGTAGTAAAATGTCATGGATCTAGTGATGCTAAAGCAGTCTACTATACCATTAAGCAGGTTCGTACGATGCTCGATACTAAGGTGGTAGAGCAACTAGTTGACGCTTTCGACCCGAAAGAGGAGGCTAACTGATGAGTAGAGTAGAAATTCTTCAGGAAATGCAGCTCGTTATTCAAGAGCAGATGGGGAAAGAGGACATTGTTTTAACCGAAGCTACCAAATTAGATGACTTGGGTGTAGATTCAATAGAGCTTATGGAATTCATTATTAATTTGGAGGATGAGTTTGCCCTAGAGATTTCTGATAATACCATTGATCATATGGATAAGGTATCAGATTTGTTAGACTATTTGTCTGAGCAATTGAATAATAAATAAGAAAATTAGACTCTAGTTGTTAGATTCTAGAGGAATACAATAATGAAGCAACTATATGTTGCATTGTTATCATTTTATTAGAGTGAGATAAAAAGCTAAAAGTTACATTGATTTAGCACTATCTCACTCTTTTTTTCTATACATTTTTTATTAAAAAACTCTAAGTAATACCATAAATCCGAACTTTATTCGTTCAATCGATCGATAAAGTTTGCTATATGTTGGTTTTTGGATTCTGGTGTGGTATAATTAAGACGAATAAACTTGAAAGGCGAACAATTCTATGTCAAACCAACTGATTTATACTGGGAAAGCTAAAGATATTTATAGTACAGAAGACGAAAATGTGATTAAGTCGGTCTATAAAGACCAGGCAACCATGCTTAATGGTGCTCGTAAGGAGACTATTAAAGGAAAAGGTGTGCTAAATAATCAGATTTCGTCTCTTATTTTTGAAAAATTGAATGCTGCGGGTGTAGCTACTCACTTTATCGAACGTATTTCTGATACCGAACAACTTAACAAGAAAGTTACTATCATTCCTTTGGAGGTTGTTCTTCGTAATGTGACTGCGGGTTCTTTCTCTAAACGTTTTGGTGTTGAAGAGGGTTTGGACTTGAAAACTCCAATCGTTGAATTTTACTACAAGAACGATGATTTGGATGACCCATTCATCAATGACGAGCATGTGAAGTTCTTGGATATTGCCAATGATGAACAAATTGCTTATATCAAGGAAGAAACGCGTCGTATCAATGAATTGCTGAAAGATTGGTTTGCACAAATTGGTCTTCGCTTGATTGACTTCAAATTGGAATTTGGTTTTGATAAGGATGGCAAGATTATCTTGGCAGATGAATTCTCACCAGATAACTGCCGCCTCTGGGATGCTGAAGGGCACCATATGGACAAGGATGTTTTCCGTCGTGATCTTGGTAGCTTGACAGATGTTTATGAAGTTGTATTGGAAAAATTGAAAGGATTGAAGTAGTCTTTTACAAATAGAATACTTGGTCTTCACTACAATCTTTAAGTAGAAATAGATAAAGGAAATAAAATGGATAAACGTATTTTCGTTGAGAAAAAAGCTGATTTTCGTGTGAAATCGCAGTCTTTAGTGAAAGAATTAAAGCATAATCTTCAGTTGAGAACTTTGAATGATCTTCGTATTGTTCAGGTTTACGATGTCTTTAATTTGGCAGAGGACTTGTTTGCGCGTGCGGAAAAACACATCTTCTCTGAGCAAGTGACTGATACTGTTTTGGACGAGGATGCGGTTAAAGCTGATCTTGAGAAGTATGCTTTCTTTGCTATCGAAAGTTTGCCTGGTCAATTTGACCAACGTGCGGCATCTTCACAAGAAGCTTTGCTTTTGCTTGGTAGTTCAAATGATGTAACAGTGAACACAGCACAACTTTACTTGGTAAACAAGGATATTGATGCGAATGAGTTGGAAGCTGTCAAAAACTATCTCTTGAACCCAGTAGATTCTCGTTTCAAAGATATCACTGTTGGTATTGCTAAACAGGATTTCTCTGAGTCTGACAAGACCATTCCAAGCTTGGATTTCTTTGAAACTTATACGGCAGAAGATTTTGCTAAGTATAAGGCTGAGCAAGGATTGGCAATGGAAGTGGATGACCTTCTCTTCATCCAAGATTACTTCAAATCTATTGGACGTGTACCAACTGAGACTGAGCTTAAGGTTTTGGATACTTACTGGTCTGACCACTGCCGTCATACAACTTTCGAAACTGAGTTGAAAAACATCGACTTCTCAGCTTCTAAATTTGAAAAACAATTGCAAGCGACTTATGACAAGTATATTGCCATGCGTGATGAGTTGGGACGTACAGAAAAACCTCAAACCTTGATGGATATGGCGACTATTTTTGGTCGTTATGAGCGTGCCAATGGTCGTTTGGATGACATGGAAGTGTCTGATGAAATCAATGCCTGCTCAGTTGAAATTGAAGTGGATGTTAATGGTGTAAAAGAACCATGGCTTCTCATGTTCAAGAACGAAACTCATAACCACCCAACAGAAATCGAACCATTTGGTGGGGCTGCTACTTGTATCGGTGGTGCCATTCGTGACCCATTGTCAGGTCGTTCTTACGTTTACCAAGCAATGCGTATCTCAGGTGCTGGTGATATTACAACACCAATTGCTGAAACTCGTGCTGGTAAATTGCCACAACAAGTGATTTCTAAAACAGCGGCTCACGGTTATTCTTCATACGGTAACCAAATTGGTCTTGCAACAACTTATGTTCGTGAATACTTTCACCCAGGTTTCGTTGCTAAGCGTATGGAGCTAGGTGCAGTTGTCGGTGCGGCTCCTAAGGAAAATGTTGTCCGTGAAAAACCTGAAGCAGGTGATGTGATTATCTTGCTCGGTGGTAAGACTGGACGTGACGGTGTAGGTGGTGCGACAGGTTCTTCTAAAGTTCAAACGGTTGAATCTGTTGAAACAGCTGGTGCTGAAGTTCAAAAAGGGAATGCCATCGAAGAACGTAAGATTCAACGTCTTTTCCGTAATGGGGATGTGACACGTCTTATCAAGAAATCAAATGACTTTGGCGCTGGTGGTGTCTGTGTGGCTATCGGTGAATTAGCAGATGGTCTTGAAATCGACCTTAATAAAGTGCCTCTTAAATACCAAGGCTTGAATGGTACAGAAATTGCTATCTCTGAATCTCAGGAACGTATGGCTGTAGTGGTTCGTCCAGAAGATGTAGATGCCTTCGTTGCTGAATGTAACAAAGAAAATATTGATGCTGTTGTCGTTGCGACAGTGACTGAAAAACCAAATCTTGTCATGCACTGGAATGGTGAAACCATCGTTGATTTGGAACGTCGTTTCCTTGATACAAACGGTGTACGTGTGGTTGTAGATGCTAAGGTGGTTGACAAGGATGTCAAGCTTCCAGAAGAACGTCAAACATCTGCTGAAACCCTTGAAGCTGATACTCTTGAAGTCTTGGCTGACCTTAACCATGCCAGTCAAAAAGGTTTACAAACCATCTTTGATAGCTCAGTTGGTCGTTCAACAGTTAATCACCCACTCGGTGGTCGCTACCAAATCACACCAACAGAAGCTTCTGTACAGAAATTGCCAGTCCAACACGGCGTGACAACAACTGCTTCTGTTATGGCGCAAGGATTTAACCCTTATGTAGCAGAATGGTCTCCATATCATGGTGCTGCCTATGCAGTAATCGAAGCAACAGCTCGTTTGGTTGCTGCTGGTGCAAACTGGTCTAAGGCTCGTTTCTCTTATCAAGAATACTTTGAGCGTATGGATAAACAAGCAGAGCGTTTTGGTCAACCAGTATCAGCTCTCCTTGGATCAATCGAAGCTCAGATTCAACTTGGTTTGCCATCTATCGGTGGTAAAGACTCTATGTCTGGTACCTTTGAAGAATTGACAGTACCACCAACTTTGGTTGCCTTTGGTGTGACAACAGCAGATAGCCGTAAGGTTCTTTCTCCAGAATTTAAAGCTGCTGGTGAAAATATTTACTACATCCCAGGTCAAGCTTTGGCACAAGAAATTGACTTCGATCTTATCAAGTCTAACTTTGCTCAATTTGAAGCCATCCAAGCTGACCGCAAAGTCACATCTGCATCAGCTGTCAAATATGGTGGTGTCGTTGAAGCGCTTGCCCTTGCAACATTTGGTAACCATATTGGTGCCACTGTAACCCTTGAAAATCTTGAGACTGCCTTGACAGCTCAATTGGGTGGATTCGTCTTCACATCTCCGGAAGAAATTTCAGGTGTTGCCAAGATTGGACAAACAGCAGCTGACTTTACACTCACTGTCAATGGTGTAACGCTTGATGGACACAAACTTGACAGTGCCTTCCAAGGTAAATTGGAAGAGGTTTATCCAACAGAATTTGCACAAGCAACTGAGTTGGAAGAAGTACCAGCAGTGGCATCAGATGCTGTTATCAAAGCTAAAGAAATAGTTGAGACACCAGTGGTTTACATCCCAGTATTCCCAGGTACTAACTCTGAGTACGATTCAGCTAAGGCCTTCGAAAAAGAAGGTGCGAAAGTCAACTTGGTACCATTTGTAACACTTAATGAAGAAGCTATTGTCAAGTCTGTTGACACTATGGTTGACAATATCGAAAAATCTAACATTATCTTTTTTGCAGGTGGCTTCTCAGCAGCGGATGAACCAGATGGATCAGCTAAATTTATTGTTAACATCTTGCTCAATGAAAAAGTACGTGCAGCTATCGATAGCTTCATCGAACGTGGTGGTTTGATTATTGGTATCTGTAACGGATTCCAAGCCCTTGTTAAATCAGGTCTTCTTCCATACGGTAACTTTGAAGATGCAAGTAGCACGAGTCCAACCCTCTTCTACAATGATGCCAACCAACACGTGGCTAAGATGGTTGAAACACGTATTGCCAACACTAACTCACCATGGCTTGCTGGAGTAGAAGTTGGTGACATCCATGCCATCCCAGTATCACACGGTGAAGGTAAATTTGTCGTGACAGCTGAGGAATTCGCAGAGCTTCGCGATAATGGTCAAATCTTTACCCAATATGTTGACTTTGAAGGTAAACCAAGCATGGATTCTAAATACAATCCAAATGGATCTGTAAATGCTATCGAAGGTATCACAAGCAAGAACGGTCAAATTATTGGTAAGATGGGACACTCAGAACGTTTCGAAGATGGTCTCTTCCAAAATATTCCAGGAAATAAAGACCAGTATCTTTTTGCGTCAGCAGTTAAATACTTCACTGGAAAATAATAGAGCGTGTTTAGCGCGCTTAGTAATGATATTTTTCGCTGTAGCGATATTCCTAGATAACTTGAGAATTTTGCAAAATCGAGATCAAATTGGAAGAATGAGACGCTAGAGATAGCTACACTCATTCTTGTTACCTAAGGAAAATATCACAAATAAAAGGTATATAAAATGACATACGAAGTTAAATCTCTTAATGAAGAATGTGGTGTTTTTGGTATCTGGGGTCACTCGGATGCTGCCAAATTAACTTATTTCGGCCTTCACAGTCTTCAACACCGTGGTCAAGAGGGGGCAGGAATTCTCTCAAATGATGCGGGTCAATTGAAGCGTCATCGTGATATGGGGCTTCTCTCAGAAGTTTTCCGTGATCCAGCCAACTTAGACAAGCTAACTGGTACGGCTGCTATCGGTCATGTTCGTTATGCGACTGCCGGTGAGGCTTCTGTAGACAATATTCAACCATTTATGTTTAAGTTTCACGATGGACAGCTTGGTCTTGCTCATAATGGGAATTTGACTAATGCAGAGTCACTAAGACATGAGTTGGAAAAAAATGGTGCAATCTTTAGCTCAACATCTGACTCAGAAATTTTGGCTCACTTGATTCGTCGTAGCCACAACCCATCCTTCATGGGAAAGTTGAAAGAAGCTTTGAACACTGTTAAAGGTGGATTTGCTTACCTCCTCATGCTTGAGGACAAACTTATTGCAGCCTTGGATCCAAATGGTTTCCGTCCCCTTTCTATTGGTAAGATGGCCAATGGAGCTATCGTGGTTTCATCTGAAACCTGTGCCTTTGAAGTGGTTGGAGCAGAGTGGATTCGCGATGTAAATCCAGGTGAAGTTGTTATCATCGATGATAACGGAATCACTTACGATAACTATACAACGGACACCCAATTGGCTGTTTGTTCAATGGAGTATATCTACTTTGCCCGTCCTGATTCAAATATCCAAGGGGTCAATGTCCATACAGCTCGTAAACGTATGGGTGCTCAATTGGCACGTGAATTCAAACATGAAGCAGATATTGTAGTTGGTGTGCCTAATTCATCACTTAGTGCAGCCATGGGATTTGCTGAAGAATCAGGCTTGCCAAATGAAATGGGCTTGATTAAAAATCAATACACCCAACGTACCTTTATTCAACCAACACAAGAATTGCGTGAGCAAGGAGTTCGTATGAAACTCTCTGCCGTATCAGGTGTTGTTAAAGGAAAACGTGTGGTCATGATTGACGATTCCATTGTTCGTGGAACAACGTCCCGTCGTATCGTTCAACTCTTGAAAGAAGCAGGGGCGACTGAGGTTCACGTGGCTATCGGAAGCCCAGCCCTTGCCTACCCATGTTTCTACGGTATCGATATTCAAACACGTAAGGAATTGATTGCTGCCAATCACACAGTAGAAGAAACCCGTGAAATCATTGGTGCGGATAGCTTGACTTACTTGTCTATCAATGGCTTGATTGATTCTATTGGAATTGACACAGATGCACCAAATGGTGGCCTTTGTGTTGCTTACTTTGATGGTAAATATCCAACACCATTGTATGACTACGAAGAACGCTATTTGGAAAGTTTGAAAGAACACACTTCTTTCTATTAAGATCAGTGCAGAAGAAAAAAGAGGAAAAAATTATGTCTAAAAATGCTTACGCGCAGTCTGGCGTAGACGTTGAAGCAGGTTATGAAGTTGTTGAACGTATCAAAAAGCACGTTGCCCGTACAGAGCGTGCAGGTGTCATGGGAGCTCTCGGTGGCTTCGGTGGTATGTTCGACCTTTCAAAAACAGGTGTTAAAGAGCCCGTTTTGATCTCAGGTACAGATGGTGTCGGTACTAAACTCGTGCTTGCTATTAAGTACGACAAACACGATACTATCGGTCAAGACTGTGTCGCTATGTGTGTTAACGATATCATCGCCGCAGGTGCTGAGCCCCTTTACTTCCTTGACTACGTAGCCACTGGTAAAAATGAACCAGCTAAATTGGAGCAGGTCGTTGCTGGTGTTGCTGAAGGTTGTGTGCAAGCTGGTGCAGCTCTCATTGGTGGTGAAACTGCTGAAATGCCTGGTATGTACGGTGAAGAAGACTATGACTTGGCTGGTTTCGCAGTAGGTGTCGCTGAAAAATCACAAATCATCGACGGTTCAAAAGTGGCTGAAGGTGACGTGCTTCTTGGACTTGCTTCAAGTGGTATCCACTCAAATGGTTACTCACTCGTGCGTCGTGTCTTTGCTGATTACACAGGTGAAGAAGTTCTTCCAGAATTTGAAGGCAAAAAACTTAAAGACGTTCTTCTTGAACCAACTCGTATCTACGTCAAAGCAGCTTTGCCACTCATCAAAGAAGAATTGGTTAACGGTATTGCCCACATCACAGGTGGTGGTTTCATCGAAAATGTACCACGTATGTTCTCAGATGACTTGGCTGCTGAAATTGACGAAAGCAAAGTCCCAGTTCTTCCAATTTTCAAAGCCCTTGAAAAATATGGTGAAATCAAACATGAAGAAATGTTTGAAATCTTCAACATGGGTATTGGTCTCGTGCTTGCGGTGAAGACAGAAAATGTGGAACGTGTCAAAGAACTTCTTGACGAACCTGTTTATGAAATCGGTCGAATTGTGAAGAAAGATGGCGCAAGTGTGGTGATTAAATAATGGTGCTATCACCATTTTGTACATAGAAATTGTAGAAAGGAGTGTTTAGTTAGGAAGCCTAACTGAACACGGGACTCATTTTCTAGGAAAAAAGAGAAATCATTTTGTGTGCAAGCACCCAGCAATGATTTCCTATTTTTCTACGAAACTGTTCGGCTAGCCGAAACGTCCCTTTGTATCGAATATGAAGATTGCTGTATTTGCCTCTGGCAACGGCTCAAACTTTCAGGTGATCGCAGAACAGTTTCCAGTAGAATTTGTTTTTTCAGATCACCGTGATGCCTATGTCTTAGAACGTGCCAAAGACATTGGTGTAGCTAGACATGCCTTTGAACTCAAAGAATTTGACAATAAAGCGGCTTATGAAGAAGCTATCGTCAAACTCTTGGAAGAGCACCAGATTGATTTGGTTTGTTTGTCCGGTTATATGAAAATCGTTGGCCCAACCTTGCTAGCAGCTTATGAGGGTCGTATCATTAATATTCACCCGGCTTATCTCCCTGAATTTCCAGGTGCTCATGGTATTGAGGATGCTTGGAATGCAGGCGTTGACCAGTCTGGTGTGACCATTCACTGGGTGGATTCTGGTGTGGACACTGGTAAAGTCATCAAACAAGTCCGTGTGCCACGCCTTGAAGGTGATACCCTTGATATTTTCGAAACTCGCATCCACGAAACAGAGTACAAGCTCTATCCAGAAGTGTTGGATAGTTTGGGAGTTGCACGAAAATAAGAAAGCCCTAGAGCTGAAAGAAAATTTTCGACTGTAGCAGATAAAGAACTTTTTTAAAAAAAGGAAAAGAAAGAAAATGACTAAACGAGCACTTATCTCAGTCTCAGACAAAGCGGGCATTGTTGAATTTGCCCAAGAACTCAAAAAACTCGGTTGGGATATCATCTCAACAGGTGGTACCAAAGTTGCCCTTGACAATGCTGGGGTAGACACTATCGCCATCGATGATGTGACTGGTTTCCCAGAAATGATGGACGGTCGTGTGAAAACTCTCCACCCAAATATCCACGGTGGTCTCCTCGCTCGTCGTGACCTCGATAGCCACCTTCAAGCGGCTAAGGACAATAATATCGAATTGATTGACCTTGTTGTGGTAAACCTTTACCCATTCAAGGAAACCATCCTCAAACCAGACGTAACTTACGCTGACGCAGTTGAAAACATCGATATTGGTGGTCCATCAATGCTTCGTTCAGCAGCTAAAAACCACGCTAGCGTGACAGTTGTAGTAGATCCTGCTGATTATGCTGTTGTTCTTGACGAATTGGCAGCAAACGGCGAAACAAGCTACGAAACTCGCCAACGTTTGGCAGCGAAAGTATACCGTCACACAGCTTCATATGACGCTTTGATTGCAGAATACTTCACAGCTCAAGTGGGTGAAACAAAACCTGAAAAACTCACTTTGACTTATGACCTTAAGCAACCAATGCGTTACGGTGAAAACCCGCAACAAGACGCAGACTTCTACCAAAAAGGTTTGCCAACAGCTTACTCAATTGCCTCAGCTAAACAGCTTAACGGTAAAGAATTGTCATTCAACAATATCCGTGACGCTGATGCCACTATCCGTATCATCCGTGATTTCAAAGACCGTCCAACAGTCGTGGCTCTCAAACATATGAACCCGTGTGGTATCGGTCAAGCTGACGACATCGAAACAGCTTGGGACTATGCTTATGAAGCTGACCCAGTATCAATTTTTGGTGGTATTGTAGTCCTCAACCGTGAAGTTGACGCTGCGACAGCTAAGAAAATGCACGGTGTCTTCCTTGAAATTATCATTGCACCAAGCTACACAGACGAAGCGCTTGAAATCTTGACAACCAAGAAGAAAAACTTGCGTATCCTTGAGTTGCCATTTGACGCTCAAGACGCTAGCGAAGTGGAAGCAGAATACACTGGTGTTGTTGGTGGCCTTCTCGTTCAAAACCAAGACGTGGTCAAAGAAAGCCCAGCTGACTGGCAAGTGGTGACTAAACGCCAGCCAACTGAGACAGAAGCGACAGCCCTTGAGTTTGCTTGGAAGGCTATCAAGTACGTCAAATCAAACGGTATCATCGTGACCAATGACCACATGACACTTGGCGTTGGCCCAGGTCAAACCAACCGTGTGGGCTCCGTTCGTATTGCCATCGACCAAGCTAAAGACCGTCTTGATGGTGCTGTTCTTGCTTCAGATGCCTTCTTCCCATTTGCAGATAACGTAGAAGAAATCGCCAAAGCAGGTATTAAAGCTATCATCCAACCGGGTGGATCAGTACGTGACCAAGAGTCAATCGAAGTGGCTGATAAACATGGTTTGACAATGATCTTTACAGGCGTTCGTCACTTCCGTCATTAAGAATTTACAAAGCATCCAAGAATTTGGATGTTTTTTAGATCCCTTAAGTTTCCTTTAAGTTACCTAAGCTATACTAATACCATCCTAAAAAACTTTTCTTTTTCATAAATCTCCTAAGAGCTCAGCACTGGCTGGGCTTTTTTATTTCAGTGCATCAAAAAAACAACCGTTCTCACGATTGTTCAATAGATTTAAACCTTTTCAAGGACAGATTGGGTTACCCAAGTCTTGCGATTTCCGATTTGAACGAGGACGCCATCGCTAGGTGGGTCAATGGATAGTACTTTGAAGTTACCTGGAATAGTAAAGGTCTCACCAGGATTGAGGTACTGGTCTGATGTTGGATTGCCTTGTCCATCAACTTCAAGAACGGGTCCAGGATCAACGATATTGTATTTGGTTGGTGTGCCTCCAGCTAAATCTTGGCTGGTGATGGTATTTCCTGATACAGACGTGACACGGAAAGTTCCTGAGAAGCGCACTGTATCACCAACTTTGATAGAAGAGTTAGTAGAATTTCCATTTTGAGCTCCTGGTTCGAGGTCTTTAAAGTGGATATAACCAGACACCTGACTCTTATGGAAACTGCGTTTATGGTATTTCTCAGGACCTTGACCAGCATTATAGTTGTATTCTTCAATAGTCACCTGATTACCATTCACCTCGGCTACCCAAGCAACATGTCCCATGTATCCAGCTCCATTAACACCGTCTGAAAACCAAGCGATACTTCCAACAGCAGGATTCATGTCTACACGATGTCCATTCGCTCGTGCAATTGGTCCCCAAGTGATGGCATTCCCATAACCTACAGGCAAGGTGAAACCATTGGTGTTGCTGAGGCGATAGGCTGCAAAAGACGTACACTGCCGCCAGTACATGGTCCATGGATCGACACCGAAGCCCCCATATTTCCAAGAGGAAGGGTAGTCATCTCCGAGGACAGCCGCCTGAGCAGAACTTCCATACGAAACCGAAATAGTCACTAGACAAGCTAGCGGTAAGAGACAATTTAGTAATTTTTTCTTCATTTTAACCTCCACCTACCTATTCGCAGTTTTTCAGGAAAATGAAGATATTTTTGCGTTTAAGCCTCCCTTAAGCTACTCAGGATATACTATCATCAATCCTAAATAACTTTTTTCATTTTCATAATCTCCCAAGAGGCGGTCCAAGTGGCCGCCTTTTTTATGTCCAAATTTGGATACACACCCATATCTCCGAACAAATATGTTATAATGGTTGTATATAATTCGTGAAAATAGCTAATTTTTCCGAATGATTGTCGTTAACGGGCATTTGCCCCTAGTCTTATTTGATATTGAGGTATCTTTCAAATGAAACTTTTGGTTGTTGGTTCTGGTGGTCGTGAACATGCGATTGCCAAGAGATTAATGGAGTCTAAGGACGTTGAGCAAGTTTTCGTGGCTCCTGGTAATGACGGGATGACATTGGACGGTCTTGATTTAATCAATATCGGAATTTCCGAACATTCTAAGCTGATTGACTTTGCAAAAGCGAACGATATTGCTTGGACATTTATCGGTCCAGATGATGCTCTTGCGGCTGGTATCGTGGATGATTTCAATGTAGCTGGTCTTAAGGCTTTTGGTCCGACTAAGGCTGCGGCTGAGCTTGAGTGGTCTAAGGATTTTGCTAAGGAAATCATGGTCAAATACGACGTTCCGACAGCAGCCTATGGAACATTTTCAGATTTTGAGGAAGCCAAGGCCTATATCGAAGAAAAAGGCGCTCCAATCGTCGTTAAGGCAGATGGTTTGGCGCTTGGAAAGGGTGTTATCGTAGCTGAAACGGTTGAGCAAGCTGTCGAAGCTGCTCATGAGATGCTCTTGGACAATAAATTCGGTGATTCAGGTGCGCGTGTGGTCATCGAGGAATTCCTTGACGGGGAAGAGTTTTCTCTCTTTGCCTTTGTCAATGGGGAAAAGTTCTACATCATGCCAACGGCTCAGGACCACAAACGTGCTTATGATGGCGACAAGGGCCCTAACACGGGTGGTATGGGTGCCTATGCGCCAGTTCCACACTTACCACAGAGCGTGGTTGACATGACGGTTGACACTATTGTCAAGCCAGTTCTCGAAGGCATGATTAAAGAAGGTCGTCCTTACACTGGTGTCCTTTACGCTGGTCTTATCTTGACAGCTGACGGACCAAAAGTCATCGAGTTCAACTCACGTTTTGGTGACCCTGAAACGCAAATCATCTTGCCTCGTTTGACATCTGACTTTGCACAAAATATCACCGATATTTTGGATGGCAAAGAGCCAGCCATCACTTGGACGGACAAGGGTGTGACACTAGGCGTGGTTGTAGCCTCAAACGGCTACCCACATGCTTATGAGAAGGGTGTTAAACTTCCAGCCAAGACAGAGGGCGATATTATCACTTACTATGCCGGTGCTAAATTCGCTGAAAATGTCCAAGACCTCCTCTCAAACGGCGGACGTGTCTACATGCTTGTCACAACAGCAGATACCGTCAAAGATGTCCAAAACATTATCTACAACGAACTCAACAAACAAAACACAGAAGGCCTCTTCTATCGTACGGATATAGGTAGCAAGGCTAACAAATAAAACTCTTTGAAAATCTTCGATTGACTGTGTTAAAGCTCCTTGATGAACTTTCGTTCTATCTTCGTCGCTTTGCCTTGTCACTCTGTGAATTTCTTCGAGTTTTCGAATATCAGTGCTATATTAGGCGACGAAGTCGCAAATCCGATAATGGTCGTTTGATTTGCGAGCGTTAGCGAGCTAGTATAGGATAATCGTCGCAGTAGTGGAACTCCTAGTAGCAGAGCTACTAGGAGCGGAAAACTGGAGACTCAGGCTCCAGTTTTAGTAATGGAACGCTACAGGCGGTCGCTTACGTCCGCACTACATTAGACGATTATCAAAAAAGGAGAAAAAATGAAACCAGTAATTTCCATTATCATGGGCTCAAAATCCGACTGGGCAACCATGCAAAAAGCCGCTGAAGTCCTCGACAACTTCGGTGTTGCTTACGAAAAGAAAGTTGTTTCCGCACACCGTACACCAGACCTCATGTTCAAACATGCGGAAGAAGCACGTAGCCGAGGCATTAAAGTCATCATCGCTGGTGCTGGTGGCGCTGCTCACTTGCCAGGGATGGTCGCTGCTAAAACTACACTTCCAGTCATTGGTGTGCCAGTCAAATCACGTGCCCTTAGCGGTGTGGATTCGCTTTATTCCATCGTTCAGATGCCAGGTGGTGTACCTGTCGCAACCATGGCTATCGGTGAAGCTGGTGCGACTAACGCTGCCCTCTTTGCCCTCCGTCTCCTCTCAGTAGAAGACAAGGCCATTGCGGATGCACTTGCTAACTTTGCTGAAGAACAAGGAAAAATCGCAGAGGAGTCTACAAATGAGCTCAACTAAAACCATTGGTATCATTGGTGGTGGCCAACTCGGTCAGATGATGGCTATCTCAGCTATCTACATGGGCCACAAGGTTATTACCCTTGATCCAGCAGCAGATTGTCCATCTTCTCGTGTGTCTGAGGTTATCGTGGCACCTTATGACGATGTGGACGCCCTTCGCCAGTTGGCGGATCGCTGTGATGTTCTCACTTATGAATTTGAAAATGTCGACGCTGACGGCCTTGACGCTGTTATCAAAGACAGTCAACTTCCACAAGGAACAGACCTGCTTCGCATTTCACAAAACCGTATCTTTGAGAAAGACTTCCTCTCAAACAAGGCTAAAGTAACCGTTGCCCCTTACAAGGTCGTGACATCAAGCCTTGATTTGGAAGATATTGACCTTTCTAAAAAATACGTCCTCAAGACTGCGACAGGCGGTTACGATGGCCACGGTCAAAAAGTCATCATGTCAGCTGACGATTTGGAAGAGGCAAATGCCCTTGCTAACTCAGCTGAGTGTGTCTTGGAAGAGTTCGTCAACTTCGACCTTGAAATTTCAGTCATCGTGTCTGGTAATGGCAAGGATGTGACGGTTTTCCCAGTTCAGGAAAATATCCACCGCAACAACATCCTCTCTAAAACCATCGTGCCCGCTCGCATTTCTGATAGTCTAGCTGAGAAAGCTAAAACTATGGCTGTGAAGATTGCTGAGCAACTTAACCTCTCTGGTACCCTCTGTGTGGAAATGTTTGCGACAGCTGATGACATCATCGTCAACGAAATTGCCCCACGCCCACACAATTCAGGCCACTACTCAATCGAAGCTTGCGACTTTTCACAGTTTGACACGCATATCTTGGGCGTTCTCGGAGCACCACTCCCAGCAATCCACCTTCATGCGCCAGCTGTCATGCTCAATGTCCTCGGGCAACACGTCGAAGCAGCTGAGCGTTATGTCACAGAAAATCCAAGCGCCCACCTCCACATGTATGGTAAACTAGAAGCGAAGCACAACCGCAAAATGGGTCATGTGACTTTGTTTAGTGATGAACCAGATAGTGTGGTTGAGTTTGGGAAAGGAATTGATTTTTAGGAGGTAGTTTTGGAAACTTTTGTTCAATATGTTGTGCCAATTCTAGAATTAATCATGTCATTTATTGGTGTTGTTTTTCTTTTCAAACCATCTACTCCATCGGTAAATATTGATATTGGTGACAAGTATTATTTTACTCAGAATATCAACAAAGAAAGTAATAATTCTAATTCAACAAATCATAGCGATTATGGTCTTATGGTTTTATGTTTTTTGATATTTTTTGGGGTCTACCTTTTTTATTCATTGGCAGGAAAGTTAATGATTTTTATAATTATGGTAATTTCATTGATAAAAATTTTAAGATATTGGAGGTTAGGAATTGACTATAAATTTGAACTGATTCCTCCAGTAGTAAGTATTGTAGTTTTTTATCTTTTAAATTTTTTACCAACTAATGTAAAAGAATTTTGGGAAACAAATACAAAAATTGATTTTAGTAAGTTTTCTGGTTTACAATCAACCATTGAATCAATTTCAGCTCCTATACCAGAGTTTTTAAAGTTGTTTACAAATTTTAAAATTGATAGAATCAGAAATATTTCAATTTTTTCAATTTTGATAATGACTTTATTTGTTCTACTTTATGAAGGAACATCTGTATTGCAGAAAAAGGAAAATCTAAAAATATCATCTAAAAGTTTTGTAGCTTTTTATTGTATATCATTATTCATCTTACTGGGATACGCATTTTATAATATTGAGCAAAATCCTGTGAGAATTGTAACAGAAATGATTATTAAATATTTAAATAATTAAGCTGTATAACACTTATATCAATAATTTTTAAGTTATTTAGATTTAATTCGCCATTGGATACGGATCTAAGTAGCTTGCCGCACTATCCGTCGGTAGCTATAAGCAAGGAGGAATTTGATTAGTCTATGAAAACTATCGGTCTGATTGGTGGTATGAGTTGGGAAAGTACCACATCTTACTACCAAATCATCAACGCAACCATCAAAAAAGAGCTGGGTGGCTTGCATTCAGCTAAGATTCTACTTTATAGTGTTGATTTTGCAGAGATTGAGCATTATCAAGCAGTCGGAGACTGGGAGAAAAGCGGTCAACTTTTGGCAGATATTGCTCAGCGCTTGGAGCAAGCTGGTGCAGATTTCATCGTTATTTGTACCAACACTATGCACAAGGTTGCTTCGCAGATACAGGAGCAGATTACGATTCCAATCTTACATATTGCGCAAGCAACTGCGCAGGCCTTGTTGGCGGACGGTATTCAAAAAGTCGGTCTCCTAGGAACCAAGTACACCATGACTCAAGATTTTTACAAGGAGAAATTAATAGAGTCTGGGTTAGAAGTGCTGATTCCAGACCAAGTTGGTATTACAGAGGTCAATCGAATCATTTATGACGAACTCTGCCTAGGGGACATCAAAGAAAGCTCAAAACAGACTTATCTTGCCGTTGTAGATGATTTGAAAAAAGCAGGAGCTGAAGCTGTTATCTTGGGGTGTACCGAGATTGGTCTCCTCGTCAAGCAATCCGATACTGACCTACCTCTCTATGACACAACAGTGATTCATGCAGAAAAAGCAGCGGAGTGGGCGGTAAATAAATGATTATAGAAGACAAGCACAACCGTAGGGGAGGGAATATAACTTTGTTTAGTGATGCGCTAAATAGTGTGGTTGAATTAGGGGAAGGGATTGATTTTTAGGAGAAGACTATGATTCAAATCATCGTTAACGCATTTGTTGAAAAGGATAAGACTGGAGCAGTCGTCGAAGTCTTGTATGCTAGTAGCGATCATGAAAAAGTGAGAGCTAAGTATGAAGAGTTGGTTGCTCAATATTCTGAAAACTATTTAGCTATCTATGATATCCCGTTAGATACGGATTTGAATACACTAAATCATTACCCATCTGTGTGGATTGGGAAAGAGGAGTTTGAATAATATGACAAGAGTCTCACGGTATTTAATTATATCTGAAAAAAATAAATCAAATAAAATACTTCATGCTGAACCAGAAGAACTTATATCTTCAATCAATAAATCTACAGAGTTAGATTGTGGATCAGAATTCATTTCCGCTGAATCAAAAAAGTTTAAATATAATTTGAAATCAATTAAATTTGAAAACCAAACTAGAGATAAGAGTTTCTTTATCTTAGTTTTCCACTTGGATGATGAAAGCAATATTGAACAATTTGAATTTTTAGATAGTGAAATTAGTAATTTCATAGAATCTTATTCTGATTTAAAAATATTTATACTGGAAGACGCTATATCTCAGTATTATAGTAAAGAAGCTTATGAGTTAATTCATATTATTGAAAATAAGACACGAGCGTTAATTTCAGAAGTAATGTTTTTAAAATCAGAGACTCAGGCGTGGGAGCATCCGTTAACAAAGAATTTATCAATTAGAGATACAGGAAAATCAAACAATAAAAAATATAAGCCATTAGATGGTAAATATTTTAGTGATTTGACAACAATGTTGTTTACAATTTTTGATGATAAAAAAGATGATCGAAAAGATAATTTCAATAGTAATCTTAAATATTTTGACAATCTTATGCAGGAAGAGTTTTCTGAGTCATTTACTACAAAAATCAAAGAGTTACGAATAGCATTTGAAGAAATTAAGAAAACAGCTCCTCGATCTATATGGGATAGATATATTGCTAGTAGTTTGAAAGACAGTGAGAAGCTATTCAATAGTTTGAATACCGTACTTAAGCAACTTGAAGCCCCTAGAAATGACATTGCACATAATACTGTTTTTCGTAAAGAAAGTTATATACCTTTAAGGAAAGATGTCGAAAAAGTGGTCTTACAGATTGATAAAGCGATTGAGGAATTTGAAAATAGGGCAATCTCTAAATATTCTAAAGAAGAAGAAAAGGAAGTGCTAGATATTTTAGATAATTCTTCAATTGAAGAGACAGTCGTAGAAGAGACAACAGATGACGATTTGACTATTATTGTACCAGCTCAAGAAGAAGGCTTTCAGCAAGTGTTCCTTTGTGATCATGAATGGTATGATATACGAATTGGCAAAGCTCGAAGAAATAAAATTAAATATATTGCAGGCTACGAAGTCGCGCCACGAAGTGGAATACAATATATCGCTAAGATAAAAGAAATTGTTCCATCGGATAATTATTTAGGATACTGGAAAGTAGTTTTTGATGGGGAACCAGAAAAATATGACCAATTAATTCGCCTAGGCGATACATATCCACCGCAGAATATTCGATATACAACGAAGAGAGAATTAGATGAAGTAGCTGAAAAGAATGAAACATTGGAAAAAATCTTTAATAATCCATATTAAACCGAAATTCAAATAAGTTTATACATATACTAAAAATGTTTTGATTGTTGTATAAATAAAATTCAAAGTGCATAATATAAATATTTGAATTTCTATAAAAATATAATAAAGAAAGTAACAAGGATTCTCGTATTCACCAAAACTAAATACGGGCTCCGTAATTCTTAATTGTAAATAAAGAAAGGAAAGGGACATCTAGTTTGCAGAACTGAATCCGGGCGGAAAGCTCGGAATTTAGATAAACCTCCTAGGACGCAAGTGTCCATCGATGGTTTCCTAAAATTCAGTCGCGTTATAGTCGCCCTTGGTATCTTAAACATGATCAACCGTTACTCTCGCCCTGAGATGGCGAACATTTGGACTGAAGAAAATAAATACCGTGCTTGGCTTGAGGTGGAAATCTTGGCTGACGAAGCATGGGCTGAGTTGGGGGAAATCCCTAAGGAAGATGTGACTTTGATTCGTGAAAAAGCGGACTTTGACATCGACCGTATTTTGGAAATTGAGCAGCAAACTCGTCACGATGTGGTTGCCTTCACACGTGCGGTTTCTGAAACGCTTGGTGAAGAGCGTAAGTGGGTTCACTATGGTTTGACTTCTACTGACGTGGTAGATACTGCCTATGGTTACCTCTACAAACAAGCCAACGACATCATCCGCAAGGACCTTGAAAACTTCCTCAATATCATCGCTGATAAAGCGAAAGAACACAAGTTCACTATCATGATGGGTCGTACCCACGGTGTGCACGCTGAGCCTACAACTTTTGGTCTTAAATTGGCAACTTGGTACAGCGAAATGAAACGTAACATCGAGCGTTTCGAGCATGCTGCTGCTGGTGTGGAAGCTGGTAAGATTTCTGGTGCGGTTGGTAACTTTGCCAATATTCCACCATTCGTTGAAAAATACGTCTGCGATAAATTGGGTATCCGTGCTCAAGAAATTTCTACACAGGTCCTTCCTCGTGACCTTCATGCTGAGTATTTTGCAGTTCTTGCTAGCATCGCGACTTCCATCGAGCGTATGGCAACTGAAATTCGTGGTCTTCAAAAATCAGAACAACGTGAAGTGGAAGAGTTCTTTGCCAAAGGTCAAAAAGGTTCTTCAGCTATGCCTCACAAACGTAACCCAATCGGTTCTGAAAACATGACAGGTCTTGCACGTGTCATCCGTGGTCACATGGTAACAGCTTATGAGAATGTGTCACTCTGGCATGAACGTGATATCTCTCACTCATCAGCTGAGCGTATCATCACACCAGATACAACCATCTTGATTGACTACATGCTCAATCGTTTTGGAAACATCGTTAAGAACTTGACAGTCTTCCCAGAAAACATGATCCGCAACATGAACTCTACATTTGGTCTTATCTTCAGCCAACGTGCAATGCTTACTTTGATTGAAAAAGGCATGACACGTGAGCAAGCTTACGACCTTGTTCAACCTAAGACAGCCCAATCATGGGATAACCAAGTAGACTTCAAACCTCTTCTTGAAGCAGATCCAGAAGTGACTTCTCGCCTCACTCAAGAAGAAATCGACGAAATCTTCAACCCTGTTTACTACACTAAACGTGTTGATGAAATCTTCGAACGCATCGGTTTGGGTGACTAATTAATATACATAAAAAAAGTAGGTCCGCCCTGCTTTTTTTTGATGGTGACATTTATGTCACTAGTTTTGTTTCCTTTTCAGCCTTATAATAGGGTCATCGAAGAAAACGATCAGAAAGGAGAAGTTAGTAATCTTAAAAGGACGACTTAATTATTTACCGGAACTTAGCCTCTTAATAGTAAGCATTGCTTATAATATCATCCGCATCATGAATGATCTTGGAAGTATTAAAGCCCCCTCTTGGTTTTTAGATATGGATATTCCTAATGGTTCCTTATTATTACTTATTTTTCTTATTATTTTAAAAAGTGACAAAAGATAATAATCTCTTAAGCTACTTTTAAGTTTATTAAGATATATTATAATCATCCTAGTAAGGAACTAGCTTTTGTGAGCTAGAGGTAACATAATTTTTTCATAACTAATCTCCCCGAAGAAAGTCTAGAAATCTAGGCTTTCTTCTTCTTTTTGAGTTTTATTAGGATATTTTAAGAAAGTACTTGAAAACCCTTCGAAAAAAAGGGTAATATAGTTATATAAAGATTCTATTGGACAAGCGGTTACCTTGGAGGATTAGGAAGAAGAGGTTGGGAAGCCTGTACAATCGTATCTTTTCAGTGGTCTTTGGACTGCTGTTAAAATTCCTTAGGGGATTTTTTCTGCGATTTATGGTTTCTTTAAGGAAGGCGGGTTATACTTTAAGCCTCCTAAATAACTTTTACTGAACGCAGTTCAGTAAGTCTCGTTGGCTTACACTTTTTGTAGAACAACGAACTTTTCTTTTTCATAATCTCCAAAAGAGCTCAACACCATGTGTTGGGTTCTTTTTTTTGGCAATAAAAAAAACGCCCTTAGGCGTTTTGAATATGGCTTACATTTCGTCTGGAGCTTCAACACCGAGAAGGCGAAGGGCTTCTTTGAGGACTGTTGCTGTTGCATAGCAAAGAGCCAAACGGCTGTCACGTTCTGGGCTTTCGTCCAAGATACGTGTGTGCGCATAGTATTTGTTAAAGGCTTGAGCCAAGCTGATAGCAAATTTAGCAACGATAGATGGTTCAAAGTTGTCTGATGCACGGTTGATGATACGTGGGAAGTCTTGGATAAGTTTGATGATTTCCCAGCTTTCAACGTCGTTTAGGCTGTATGTAGCATCTGAATATGGCGTGAAGTTAGCCTTGCGCAAGATAGATTTGATACGAGCGTGTGCATATTGAACGTAAGGTCCAGTTTCTCCCTCGAAGGATACCATGGCATCAAGGTCAAAGTCGTACCCATTCATACGATCTGTTTTAAGGTCGTAGAATTTGATAGCTCCGACACCGACAGCATGAGCAACAGCTTCCTTGTCAGGCAAGTTTGGATTCTTAGCTTCGATTTGAGCTTGGGCACGGTTAACAGCTTCGGCGATAGTTGGCTCAAGCAAGATAACGTTACCTTTACGAGTTGACAATTTCTTACCGTTCTTAGTGACAAGACCAAAGGCAACGTGAGTCATGTCGTCAGACCAGTCGTAGCCCATTTCTTTAAGAACAGCTTTCAACTGTTTGAAGTGAGCAGATTGTTCATTACCAACCACATAGATGGCTTTGGCAAAGTCGTAAGTACGTTTACGGTAGAGGGCAGCAGCCAAGTCACGTGTGATGTAGAGTGTCGCACCATCTGATTTTTTGATGAGGGCTGGGTGTTCGATACCGTATTTTTCAAGGTTAACCACTTGGGCACCTTGAGATTCTTGGAGAAGTCCTTTTTCTGTCAAGATGTCAACGACTTCATCCATCTTATCATTGTAGAAGGCTTCACCGTTGTAGCTATCAAAAGAAACACCGAGTTCATCGTAAAGACGGTTGAATTCCACCAAGCTTTCGTCACGGAACCATTGCCAGAGGGCAGTTGCTTCCTCGTCACCAGCTTCCAATTTACGAAACCATTCACGAGCTTCTTCGTCTACAGATGGGTTTTCTTCAGCTTCGGCATTGATACGCACATAAAGTTGAAGGAGTTCGTTGATAGGGTTGGCTTTGACAGCTTCCTCGTTACCCCATTTCTTATAGGCAACAATCAGCATACCAAACTGTTTACCCCAGTCACCCAAGTGGTTGATACGGACCGGTTTGTAGCCTTGTTTAGCTACGATGTTGGCAAGAGCATCAGCGATAACCGTTGAACGCAAGTGACCGATAGAGAAAGGTTTCGCGATGTTAGGACTAGACATATCAAAGGCGATGTTACGTCCGTGACCGATGTTTTGGTCAGCGTAGTGGCTACCTTGAGCGATGACTTGGCCAAGAACGTCCGCTGAGATTTTTGATTTATCGAGGAAGAAGTTGATGTAAGGACCAACAGCTTCAACCTTTTCAAAGTTTGAGGCATCGATTTTTTCAGCGATGTCTGCTGCAATCATTTGAGGAGCCTTGCGCAAGACTTTTGCCAATGAGAAGGCAGGAAAGGCGAGGTCTCCCATGTCAGCATTTTTAGGGGTTTCAAGCAGATTTTGAATGTTTTCTTGTTCCAATTCGGGAACAACTTTGGCAATTTCTGCTGCAATGAGTTCTTTAGTATTCATAGGTACTCCATTTCAAATCTTGTCATTCATACCTATTTTACCATTATTTTAGTTAATAGGGTAGGGACAAGAAAGCATCTATTAGGAAGAATTTCATGAAAAAATACAAAAATTCTGTTATAATATGCAAAGAATATACATAAAAAGAGGAAAGATAATGAAGAGAGATCGTCAAGCTGTTATCAAACAGATGATTTCAAGAGATAAAATTGGGACACAAGAGGAAATTAAGCAACGCCTAGAGGCGGAAGGTATCACGGTTACCCAGGCTACCTTGTCACGTGACTTGCGTGAGATTGGCCTCTTGAAGCTTCGTGATGAAGAAGGCAGACTCTACTATAGTTTGTCTGAGCATGTGCTTCCAAGTTTGGATCCTACGGTTAAGGACTATGTTAAATCAGTTTCTCGTGCCCAGTTTATGTTAGTCCTTCACACAGAGTTGGGTGAAGCTGATGTTTTGGCCAACCTGATTGACAGTGATGAAAATCCTGAAATTTTAGGAACTGTTGCTGGAGCAGATACCCTCTTGGTAATCTGTAAGGATGCTGTGGTTGCTGAAAAACTGGAAAGCGAGTTTCACTGATGAACACTCCTCATCAGGATCTCCAAAAAGCCAAAGAAGAGTTAATCGACCTCCTCAAACACCATGAGGTGGTTCTTGCTTTTCAAGAGGCTGAGAAGGCCATTGGACAGGTGCCTCAAATCAGTCATCTGGCTGGACAGATGAAGGCTTATCAACAAGAAGCAGTGCTTTTTCAAAAAATCGAGAAACAACGTGCCTATGAGGAGGCAGGTGAGCAGGCAGATTTGATTCAGCATGAGTTGGAAAATTTGCCTATTGTTCAGGACTACCGTCAAAAAATGCAGGATGCCAGTGACTTGATCCAATATGTGACCAAGTCTATCGAAGAAAGGATTAACGAGGAGTTAAGACATGGCTAAGGAAAAAATATCTCCAGGAATGCAGCAGTATTTGGATATCAAGGAAAATTATCCAGATGCTTTTTTGCTTTTTCGGATGGGGGATTTTTACGAATTATTTTACGAGGATGCTGTTAAGGCTGCCCAAATATTGGAAATTAGCCTAACGAGTCGTAATAAGAACGCCGATAATCCCATTCCTATGGCAGGTGTTCCTTATCATTCGGCTCAAGCCTATATTGATGTCTTGGTTGAGATGGGCTACAAGGTAGCCATTGCTGAGCAGATGGAGGATCCTAAACAGGCTGTTGGTGTGGTTAAGCGTGAGGTGGTTCAGGTTATCACGCCAGGGACAGTGGTTGACAGTTCTAAACCTGATAATGCCAATAATTTCTTGGTAGCCGTTGACAAGGCTGGAAGTCGATTCGGTCTGGCCTATATGGATGTGTCAACGGGTGAATTTTTTGCGACAGAGTTGGATGATTTTAGTTCAGTTTGTAGTGAAATTCAGAATCTTAAGGCACGTGAAGTAGTGGTTGGTTATGATTTACCTGAAGCTGATGAACAAGTTTTGGTGAAGCAACTAAACCTTCTACTTTCCAAGGAAACAGAGGTTTACGATGATGTCCACTTGATTGACACCAGCTTGACAGACTTGGAAAGCAGTGTAGCGGGTAAACTTCTCCAGTATGTGCACCGTACTCAGATGCGTGAGCTCAGCCATTTACAAAAGGCTCAGCACTATGAGATTAAGGATTACTTGCAGATGTCTTATGCGACCAAGTCAAGTTTGGATTTGTTGGAAAATGCTAGAACGGGTAAGAAACACGGTTCTCTTTTCTGGCTCTTGGATGAAACCAAGACAGCTATGGGAATGCGTCTCTTGCGAACTTGGATTGATCGTCCTTTAGTGAATCAAGCTGCAATCATGGAGCGTCAGAATATTATCCAAGTTTTCTTGGACAATTTCTTCGAGCGTAGTGACTTGACTGAGAGTCTTAAAGGGGTTTACGATATTGAGCGCTTGGCTAGTCGTGTTTCCTTCGGGAAGGCTAATCCTAAAGATTTGATTCAGCTAGGTCATACCCTAGCTCAGGTTCCGGTCATTAAGGCAATTTTGGAGTCTTTTGATGATGAGGCCTTGTCACGTCTTTTACAAGAATTGGATGCTCTGCCAGAATTAGAGAGTCTGATTCGGTCGGCTATTGATCCCGATGCTCCTGCAACCATTACGGAAGGTGGCATTATCCGTGCTGGTTTTGATGAGACCTTGGACAAGTATCGCAAGGTGATGAGCGAGGGGACGTCATGGATCGCAGACATCGAAGCCAAGGAACGTGAAGCATCTGGTATTACAACACTAAAAATTGATTATAACCGTAAAGATGGTTATTACTTCCATGTGACTAACTCTAATCTTAGCTTGGTTCCTGACCATTTCTTCCGTAAGGCAACCCTGAAAAATTCAGAGCGCTTTGGAACTGCTGAGTTGGCTAAGATTGAAGGTGAAATGCTTGAGGCACGTGAAAAATCATCAACGCTAGAGTATGATATTTTCATGCGTGTCCGTGAGCAGGTTGAACGCTATATTGACCGTCTGCAATCTTTGGCTAAGGCTATTGCGACAGTCGATGTGCTTCAGAGTTTGGCTGTTACAGCAGAGACTAATCATTATGTTCGTCCTGTGTTCAATGATGAACATCGTATCGTTATTTATCAAGGTCGTCATGCAGTGGTTGAGAAGGTTATGGGCGTTCAGGAATATATTCCAAATACGATTACCTTTGACAGTCAGACCAATATTCAACTCATCACAGGACCAAATATGAGTGGTAAATCCACCTATATGCGTCAGTTGGCTTTGTCAGTTGTTATGGCTCAGATGGGCTCTTATGTGCCAGCAGATAGCATTGATTTACCGATTTTTGATGCCATCTATACACGTATTGGTGCTGCAGATGACCTGATTTCAGGTCAGTCTACCTTTATGGTTGAGATGATGGAGGCTAATCATGCTATTAAGCGGGCCACACCTAATTCCTTGATTATTTTTGATGAGTTGGGGCGTGGGACAGCCACTTATGATGGTATGGCTTTGGCCCAGTCTATTATTGAGTTTATTCATGACAAGGTCGGTGCTAAGACCATGTTTGCTACCCATTATCATGAGTTGACAGTCCTATCAAACAGTTTGACACACCTTGTCAACGTCCATGTTGCTACTCTTGAAAAGGACGGAGAGGTGACTTTCCTTCACAAGATTGTTGATGGCCCAGCCGATAAATCTTATGGTATTCATGTGGCTAAGATTGCAGGTTTACCAGCAGATTTACTGGAACGTGCTGACACCATCTTGACACAATTAGAGGGCGAGACAGTTACTATCCAACCTCAGGAAAATGTATCGCCTCAAGAACAGCTTGCCACTGAAACGCATGTCAATGAGCAAATCTCTCTCTTTGATGATTTTACTGAAAATCCAGTTCTTCAAGAGTTACGTGATTTGGACATTTACAATATGACACCGATGCAGGTCATGATGGCTGTAGCAGATTTAAAACAGAAACTATAAAAGAAGCTTGTCGATTGACAGGCTTCTTGTCTTTTATAGGTGTTTCAATTCTTGGTTGAGTTGTTCAATATCCTTTTTCATTTTCCAATAAGAGAAGACCCAAACGAGGAGATAGATAAGGCTGAATTCAATGACTAGCTCCAAGTAGAAAGTTAAACGTAGAGGGAACCATCCGCTGAGGGTAGCTAGTGGAATGAAACCTAGACAGGTCAAGGCGTAGTGAGTGAGGGTTGCACGAAGCAAACTCCACTCAGCCTTACGGAAAATATAACTAGCGATTTCAAAGAGGATACCGATAGCAAACCAAGTGATGAGGCAGTAGGCCAATACTATAGATCCGTGAACCTGATGTGACGTCATCCATTGTCCAATGGCTGAGTGAGGATTTAGAGGCATGTAACTTGGTGCCCAGATAAGAGACATAATCATGGATACGGCAAGTCCAATAAGGATGCCCTTTGTGCCTGATTTAAAAAGTTGCTTTTTCATTGTAATTTCTCCTTTATTGCTTTGAGGTAACGACGTGATGAGTAGGTGGTTTCCTTGTTTTTTAGGTGAATTTCAACGAGGCCGTTAGGGGTAATGTTGAAGCGTTCGATTTCTTTAAGATTGACAATTTCTGATTGTGAGATTTTGATAAAGTAAGATGGCAGTTTTTCTAAAACTTGATAGAGACGTAAGCCTAAGTGATACTCCCCTTGAATAGTTTCAGCTAGAACTTGACGATTTTCGATATAAATTCTGGAAATAGTATTAGGCTCGATGAGATAAGTTTCGCCATCCTTTTTTCCTTTGAGTCGTTGGTTATCATCCAAACTTTCGACAAACTCGACGACTTGCTGAATCTTGGGCGTCCGACTAGGTGCCTGAATCTGCAACGTTTCTTCTTGAAATACCGAGTCAATCTGAACTTTTAGTTTCATAACTATCCTTTCTTATTGGTAATTGAGGAGGCCTCCTCCCTTTCACACCTTTATTAAACACTATTTACCGGTCCACAGCAATAGCGTTTGTCTATGTGGTCCTATGTGGTGTCTAAGTGGTTGAAAATATTTTCGAAAACCCCTATACTTAATGAAAACGTACTGACGAGGTAATCACATGAAATCTATAATGAAATGGCTAGCAGGAATTTTTCTTGCTTGCAGTCTGATTTTGAGCTTTTTTACACCTTTTGAAAAGGCGCTAACACTGAACTTGCTCTTGCTTTATTTCTTTGTAAAGCAGTTTATGGATTCGACAAGCTCACCCAAAACCTACCAATGGATTTTCCAAATTGTCTACCTCTTGATTTTTTCTGGGCTCATTTGGTTCAATCTTCGTCATGGAGATATGATTGTTATAGCCACAGCCTTATCTTGGCTAACAGTTGTGTGTGAGTTATGGCTTTATAGGAAGCATCAGTAACAGTTAGAAACAGTGATCTCTCAACCTTTTAGAAGGGAAAATAATAATTATGCCAAAAATCATCGAATTACCCGAGGTGTTAGCCAACCAGATTGCTGCTGGTGAGGTCGTAGAGCGCCCAGCCAGTGTTGTCAAAGAGTTGGTGGAAAATGCTATTGATGCAGGCAGCACCCAGATTACCATTGAAGTTGAAGAATCAGGCCTCTCAAAAATTCAAATCACAGACAATGGTGAAGGAATGGCTCAAGCTGATGTGGCTATGAGTTTGCGCCGTCATGCAACGAGTAAAATCAAAAATCAAGGAGATCTCTTTCGTATTCGAACCCTTGGTTTCCGAGGTGAGGCCCTACCATCAATAGCTTCTATCAGCCACCTAACTATTGTGACAGCAGCGGATGGAGAAGCCTATGGGACTAAACTGGTTGCTAAAGGTGGAGAAATTGAGAGTCAGGATCCTATTTCAACACCAGTTGGAACAAAGATTACCGTTGAAAACCTATTTTATAATACCCCAGCTCGTCTCAAGTATATGAAAAGTTTACAGGCTGAGTTGGCCCATATTGTTGATGTTGTCAATCGTCTGAGTCTAGCTCATCCCGAGGTTGCCTTTACCTTGCTTAATGATGGTCGTCAGTTGACACAGACATCAGGTACTGGAGACCTCCGTCAGGCCATTGCTGGTATTTATGGTTTGACAACGGCTAAAAAAATGGTGGAGATTTCAAATTCTGACCTTGATTTTGAAGTTTCTGGATATGTTAGTCTCCCTGAGTTAACCCGTGCGAATCGTAACTACATCACGATTCTCATTAACGGACGTTATATTAAAAACTTCCTGCTTAACCGTGCTATTTTTGATGGTTATGGTTCTAAACTCATGGTAGGACGCTTCCCTATTGCAGTTATTGATATTCAAATTGATCCCTACTTGGCCGATGTCAATGTTCATCCAACCAAGCAGGAAGTACGTATTTCTAAAGAAAAAGAGCTCATGGCCCTTATCAGCTCTGCCATTGCTCAAAGCCTTAGAGAGCAGGATTTGATTCCTGATGCCCTTGAAAATTTGGCCAAGTCTAGTACCAGAGGTGCAACTAAGTCAGTCCAAACCAGTCTCCCACTCAAACAAACCAATCTTTACTATGATAGCAGTCGTAATGATTTCTTTGTCAAACCAGAGACAGTCCAAGAAGATATCAAACCTCTTGTATCAGAGTCTCCAGTTTTATCGGTAGAAAACAAACCGCAACCTTCTGTTAAACAGGCACAACGTTCAGTAGATGAAGGTGATAGCGAACACGAAAAACTCGATTATAAAAACAAGTCGAAAATGAAGCGTATGCTTGAAACTTTGGATAATGAGGAAACATCAACCTTCCCTGAATTGGAGTTTTTTGGTCAAATGCATGGAACCTATCTCTTTGCTCAAGGACAAGGCGGACTTTACATCATTGACCAGCATGCTGCCCAAGAACGTGTCAAGTATGAGTACTATCGTGAAAAGATTGGTGAGGTTGACAGCAGTTTACAACAGCTTTTGGTTCCTTATCTCTTTGAATTTTCAGGTTCAGATTACATTAGTTTACAAGAAAAAATGCTCCTTCTTAACCAGGTTGGTATCTATTTAGAGCCTTATGGGAATAACACCTTCATTCTTCGTGAACATCCTATCTGGATGAAGGAAGAAGAGATTGAATCAGCGGTCTATGAAATGTGTGACATGCTTCTTTTGACGAATGAAGTGTCCGTCAAGACCTACCGTGCTGAGTTAGCCATCATGATGAGTTGTAAACGTTCAATCAAGGCTAATCATGCTCTTGATGATTACTCTGCGCGTGACCTACTAGTACAGCTTGCCCAGTGTAAAAATCCCTACAATTGTCCTCACGGACGTCCAGTACTTGTCAACTTCACCAAGTCTGATATGGAAAAAATGTTCCGTCGTATTCAAGAAAATCATACAAGTCTACGTGATCTAGGGAAGTATTAAAACTTTTTTGGTCTTGCTTTACGAATAGGAATGTTAGATTTATAATAGTGGTGAAGATGAGGAGTCTTCTAATGTTTTAGCATATCATTGTAGGATGATTGCCTGATTTTTAAGTTAGGAGGTAGAGTGATGAGACACCTAACAAAAACTAATAAACACTTTTTACTTGTAGGCTTAACATTTTTAGCGACTAGCTTGATTTTCTATATTTTGGCCTGGTTAGGTCAACCAAGTTTGGAGAATACTCTAGTAAACGTTTCTAGCATTGCCTTTACTTTAGGCGTTGTAACATATATTCTATTAGGCCTGAAGATGATTATAGATACTTTAAAGACAAGTAGTCATACTTAAAATAGAGCAAACAGAATCCACTTTCGAGTGGATTTTTTGTTACAATAGTACAGCAGTACTTGAGATGACAAAATAAACACTCAAGACAATTATCTTACAAGTATAAAATGATAAAGCAAACCATTGACGAAACGAACGAGAAAGGAAATCACACGCCATGTATGATTACATCAAGGGAACTCTAGTGAAAATTACTGCCAAGTATATTGTTATAGAAGCAAACGGCTTAGGTTATATTGTCACTGTAGCGAATCCATATAGTTTTTCTGACCAAATGAATCAGACTATTCAAGTCTATCTTCATCAGGTTATTAGAGATGACGCTCACCTCCTTTTTGGTTTCCATACTGAAGATGAAAAAGAGGTATTCCTTAAGCTTATTTCAGTTTCTGGAATAGGTCCGACGACTGCCCTAGCCATTGTTGCTGTAGATGATAATCAAGGTTTGGTGGCTGCCGTTGATAATAGTGATATCAAGTACTTGATGAAGTTTCCAAAGATTGGTAAAAAGACAGCTCAGCAAATGGTTCTGGACTTGGCAGGGAAATTTGCAGAGTTACCAACAGAAACGACCAAGACGACACCAAGTCAACCTGAAGGGAATCATCAGTTGGATGAGGCTATGGAAGCCTTGCTTGCTCTTGGTTATAAAGCCGCGGAACTTAAGAAAATCAAGGCCTTCTTCGATGGAACTAATGAAACGGCAGAGCAATACATTAAATCAGCTCTTAAAATGTTGATGAAATGAGGTAAGCAATGGTCAATCGTTGTCGTTGGGTTCCAACAAACAATAAATTATATTGTGATTACCATGACAAGGAGTGGGGAAAGCCTATTGGTGACGATCAAAAACTTTTTGAGCTACTTTGCTTAGAAAGTTATCAGTCAGGACTTTCTTGGTTAACTGTTTTAAATAAACGCCAGGCCTTTAATCGTGTTTTTCATGACTATGATATTGAGCGTGTTGCCCGGTTTAGTCTAAGTGAACTTGAAGATGCGCTTCAAAATCCAGACATCATTAGGCACAAACTTAAGCTAGAAGCAACCGTAAATAATGCCAAACAAGTACTAAAACTCCAAGATGAATTTGGCTCTCTGTCTCATTATTTTTGGCATTACTTTGACGGAAAGCCCTTGATAAATAATGTTCCCACATATAAGGATGTCCCATCGTCAACTGATTTATCTCAACAGATTGCCAAAAATCTAAAAAATAGAGGGTTCAAATTTTTAGGACCGACTACTATATATTCATTTTTACAAGCCGCAGGATTTGTGAATGATCATGAAAATAACTGTGATTTCAAGGAAATGAGTAGATTTGATTGACAAGACGATAAAAACGTGTTAGTTTATAAACAAACATGTTTTTGAGATTATTTTACGAATAGTAATATAGGTGAACCAATGAAAGCTGAATTGATTGCAGTAGGAACTGAAATCCTAACCGGGCAAATCACCAATACCAATGCCCAATTTTTATCTGAGAAACTAGCTGAAGTAGGAATTGACGTGTATTTTCACACAGCAGTAGGAGATAATGAAAACCGCCTACTTTCAGTTCTTGATCAGGCTAGTCAACGTAGTGATTTAGTTATACTTTGTGGTGGACTTGGCCCTACTGAGGACGACTTAACCAAGCAAACACTGGCTAAGTTTTTAGAAAAAGAACTCGTTTTTGATGAGGAGGCAAGTAAAAAACTGGATAGTTTCTTTGCTACTCGCCCTAAACACACACGAACGCCTAATAATGAACGTCAAGCACAAATTATTGAGGGGGCTATTCCTTTGCAAAACCCTACAGGTCTTGCAGTTGGAGGCATCATTACTGCTCAAGGGGTGACCTATGTAGTTTTACCTGGTCCACCAAGTGAACTCAAACCGATGGTGAATCAAGAACTTATTCCAGCTCTTACAGAGAATCATACTACTCTTTATTCTAGAGTCCTAAGGTTTTTTGGTGTTGGAGAAAGTCAATTGGTGACTATTCTTAAAGATCTCATTGTTAACCAAACGGACCCAACCATTGCGCCCTATGCTAAAGTGGGAGAAGTAACACTTCGGTTGTCAACAAAGGCTTCTTCACAAGAAGAAGCAGACCAAAAACTAGATGTTTTAGAAAAACAAATTCGTTTAACTAAAACTCTAGATGGCAAATCCTTATCTGATTTTATTTATGGATATGGAGAATCTAATAGTTTAGCCTTTGAAGCTTTTCGTTTGCTTAAGAATCATGGTAAGACTATCACTGCAGCTGAAAGCCTAACAGCAGGTTTATTCCAGGCTAGTATTGCTGATTTTTCAGGAGCCTCACAAGTATTTAAAGGTGGCTTTGTTACTTACAGCATTGAAGAAAAAGCTAAAATGTTGGGGATTCCTTTGTTGCAACTAGAAGAACATGGTGTTGTTAGTCATTTTACAGCAGAAAAAATGGCTGAGGGTGCCCGAGCTAAGACAGATAGTGATTACGGAATTGCGCTTACTGGAGTGGCTGGACCAGATTCATTAGAAGGACATCCAGCGGGTACAGTATTTATTGGTATTGCTGATAGGAATCAAGCAAGGTCAATTAAGGTTGTTATAGGTGGAAGAAGTCGTTCTGATGTTAGATATATTAGTACCCTCTATGCCTTTAACCTAGTTCGCCAAGCTTTATTACAAGAAGACAACTTGATTTAAGTTTGTCATTTATCATAGAAAGAAGAGGAAATTAAGTGGCTAAAAAAACAAAGAAAACAGAAGAAATCACAAAGAAGTTTGGTGATGAGCGTCGCAAGGCACTCGACGATGCATTAAAAAATATTGAAAAAGATTTTGGTAAGGGTGCAGTTATGCGTCTTGGTGAGCGTGCAGAGCAAAAAGTTCAGGTTATGAGCTCAGGCTCGCTAGCTTTGGATATTGCTCTTGGTGCGGGTGGTTATCCTAAAGGTCGTATTATTGAAATTTACGGGCCAGAATCATCAGGTAAAACAACCGTTGCCCTTCATGCAGTTGCTCAGACTCAAAAAGAAGGTGGCATCGCAGCTTTTATCGATGCTGAGCATGCTCTTGACCCTGCGTATGCAGCAGCTCTAGGTGTTAATATCGATGAGCTTCTTTTGTCACAACCTGATTCTGGTGAGCAAGGCCTGGAAATTGCAGGTAAGCTGATTGACTCTGGTGCAGTGGATTTGGTTGTTGTTGACTCAGTTGCGGCCTTGGTACCACGAGCAGAAATTGATGGAGATATTGGTGATAGTCATGTAGGACTTCAAGCGCGTATGATGAGTCAAGCCATGCGTAAACTTTCTGCATCTATTAATAAAACAAAAACGATTGCTATCTTTATTAACCAGTTGCGTGAAAAAGTTGGCATCATGTTTGGTAACCCAGAGACTACCCCAGGTGGACGTGCTTTAAAATTCTATGCATCAGTACGTCTTGATGTACGTGGTAATACACAAATTAAAGGAACCGGTGACAAAAAGGACCAGAATGTCGGTAAGGAAACCAAGATTAAGGTTGTGAAAAACAAAGTTGCTCCACCATTTAAAGAAGCTTTTGTTGAAATTATGTACGGCGAAGGAATTTCACAAACTGGTGAACTTGTAAAAATTGCAAGTGATTTAGGTATTATTCAAAAAGCCGGGGCTTGGTTCTCATATAATGGGGAGAAAATTGGTCAAGGATCTGAAAATGCTAAGAAATATTTAGCAGATCACCCAGAGATTTTTGAAGAAATCGATCATAAAGTACGCGTACACTACGGTTTGATTGAGACAGATGAAGACGATGTTGTTGAAGGTACACAAGTTGAAGAAACCTCAGATGAACTTGTTTTAGACCTAGATTCAACCATTGAAATTGAAGAATAAATATAAAAGAGCCAACGAGCTCTTTTTTCTTTGTTTTAATCTAAATAAAAAGGGTCTATGATAATTGAAAAAGTCCCCAAGATTCAAAATAGGTCGCTAGACCGATTTTTTAAATCAAGGACAGTGATAAGATAATAGTATCATGTGACAGAAAGAGAGAATTAACATGATTAAGATTTATACAATCTCAAGTTGTACAAGTTGTAAAAAAGCAAAAACATGGTTGAACAACCATCAACTTCCTTATAAAGAACAAAACCTTGGTAAAGAACCACTTACAAAAGAAGAAATCTTAAACATCTTATCAAAAACAGAGAATGGTGTTGAGAGCATTGTTTCATCAAAAAATCGCTATGCTAAAGCTCTAAATTGTGATATTGATGAGCTTAGCGTCAGTGAAGTAATTGATCTGATTCAAGACAATCCTAGAATTTTGAAGAGCCCAATCTTGATTGATGATAAGAGATTACAAGTGGGTTATAAAGAAGATGATATTCGTGCTTTCTTACCACGTTCAATCCGTAATGTCGAAAATTCACAAGCACGCATGCGCGCAGCTCTATAAAAAGTAAAAAAGGAGATACTAGCGATCTTCTTTTTTACTTTAACCTCTGTCATAGAAAATAAGTGTTGACATTAGTTCGCAAACTTGATAGACTAATAAAGTCTTAAGGAAATTGTCCAGTAACAAAAAGTTTGAAAAAAACTTAAAAAAGTTATTGACAAGTTTAAGCAGAGATGATATTATAAATAAGCTGTTTCGGAAGGGACGGCTAACACCGAGAAGTAAAAAAACTTTAAAAAAGGTGTTGACAAGTTATTCTATCTTTGATAGAATATAGAAGTTGTCTCAAGAGAGGCAAAGACCTTTGAGAACTGAATAAGAA
>NZ_CABQHE010000013.1:0-38428 GCF_902463925.1 uncultured Streptococcus sp.
CAAAAAGCTCTATAATCTCTACAGTGGTTTTACCCACTACAGAAATTATAGAGCCCGTTTTCTTCGGCTTTTTAAAACTGTAAGAATTTGTTACAAACTAGTAACTTGACAAAAGTCTCAGGCTTTAAGAAAATAGAAGAAACGATTCAGAAGCAGGAGCGATTTAGTGAATGGCTGAATTCGGTAATGAAGGGTATCTGAGAGCCTTAGCTGATAATGGTGATAGAGAAGCAGCCAAAGAATATGAGCAAGCTTTAGATAATCGTATTTTTCAGTTGCAGATTTCATTGGCTCAAACGAGTGATCCGTAGGGTCGTAGGAAAGTGCAAAAACTCTTGGAACAAGAGGAAAAGAAAAAGGGACTATTTTCAAGAAAAAGAGGAAAAAGCTGTGAGCGAATTTAGACGTCGTAAAAATGAAACTACAAAGGGAAGAAAAGTTTCGAGTTTTGATAAACTCAAAGATCCTAAAATCATTAGATGGGTAATTGGAGTTGTTGCAGTACTTGCAGTGGTTATTCCTGTGGTTACCTTGATGTGGTATAGTAATAACCAAAAAGAGAGTGTAACAAATCCATGGAAAAATGGTCAGTTAGCTAAAAGTAAGGAACAAGCATCATCATCAGATAATCAATCTCCTCAAGTTGATACCTCATCTTTGTCTGACCAACAGTTAGAAGACTGGGTAGTTTCTACTTATGCTAAAGAACAAGGTTCAACTGGAGAAAATTATAAAAATTTAGGTTGGAATGTTTATTCATGGACGGATGATGATGATAACCTAGTTTATGCTCAACTTTATGATGCCTATGGTAATGATGTTCTTCTTTTCCGTGTAAATAAGAAGGGACAACTCGAAGCCTATGGTGGTATTGACGGTTCAAGTGGTTCTTGGGACGTCGTTTCAAAAACTTATACAACCGATTAATGAAACCATATAAAACACCTGATAATGGTGGTTGAGACTGTCTTTTGACAGTCTTTTTTGGTATAATTTTAAGTAATCATGTATACAATTAAAAAGCTAACTGAGAAGATTTGGGGATGATAGTTCTACAGAACTTTTTTAATGTCTTCAGGTTTTCAAGGATAGCTTAAATAAAGGAGAGTTGTCGTGTCAGACTATTTATCGGTCACATCCTTAACCAAATATTTGAAAATGAAATTTGACCGTGATCCTTATTTGGAAAGGGTGTTTTTGACGGGACAAGTTTCCAATTTTCGTCGACGCCCTAGTCACCAATATTTTTCGCTTAAGGATGAAGGGGCTGTTATTCAGGCAACGATTTGGGCTGGAGTTTTTAAAAAGCTTGGTTTTGAACTCGAAGAAGGGATGAAGATCAATGTCGTTGGTCGTGTCCAGATTTATGAGCCTAGTGGTTCTTATTCTATTATTATCGAGAAGGCTGAGCCTGATGGTATTGGGGCTTTGGCCATCCAGTTTGAACAGCTTCGTAAAAAATTGACTGTAGAAGGCTACTTTGATGATCGTCATAAGCAAGCTCTGCCTAATTTTGTCAAAAAAATTGGGGTTGTCACTAGTCCTAGTGGTGCGGTTATTCGAGATATTATTACGACCGTTAGTCGTCGTTTTCCTGGGGTAGAAATCTTACTTTTCCCTACCAAGGTTCAAGGTGAAGGAGCTGCACAGGAAATTGCTGAAAATATTCAAAAAGCCAATCAAAGGGATGACCTAGATTTACTTATCGTTGGCCGTGGTGGAGGTTCTATTGAAGACCTTTGGGCATTTAACGAGGAAATTGTGGTTCAGTCGATTTTTGAGAGTCGTCTACCTGTGATTTCAAGTGTTGGTCACGAAACAGATACGACTTTGGCTGACTTTGTTGCAGATCGTAGGGCTGCTACGCCTACAGCAGCGGCAGAACTTGCGACTCCGGTATCAAAGGCTGATACCTTGGTTTGGATTCGTGAAAGACAAAATAGAGCCTATCAAGCCTGTTTGAGACGTATACAGTATAACCAGGAACGCTTGGCCAAATTGTCACAATCTGTTGTCTTTAGGCAACCTGAACGCCTTTACGATGGTTATCTACAAAAGTTGGATCGACTAACAACAAGGCTTGAAACCTTCATGAGTCAAGATTTCACACGTAAACAAAAAGAAGCAGAGCTTTTGAGACAACGATTACAAGGCTTAAATCTTCTGACTAGTGTTCAGAACTACCAAGACCGTCGAGAGTCTTTGCAGCGTTTATTGGTGACTACAACCAAGAATACCATTAACGGTAACCGTGTGAGATTAGAAAAGGCACAGGATGCCTTATTGTCTCTAGATACTAACCGTATTGTTGCCAGGGGCTATGCTATTGTCAAGAAAGATGATAAACCTTTAACAAGTAGCAAGAATATTACCGAAGGTGATCAATTAACCGTCCAAATGAGAGATGGAGAACTAGAAGTAGAGGTGAAAAATGTCAACTAAAAAAACATTTGAGAAAAATTTACAGGACTTAGAAGCTATCGTCACTAAGCTTGAAACAGGTGATGTTGCTCTTGAGGATGCTATTGCTGAGTTCCAAAAAGGTATGGCCTTGTCTAAAGATTTGCAGAAGACCTTGGAAGATGCTGAAAAGACACTAGTTAAGGTTATGAAAGCAGATGGGACAGAAACGGAAATGGATGCCTAATGAGCAAGCTAAATAAAATTGATGCGGCTATCCGTGATTACTACCAAAAAAAGAATCTTCCTGTATCAAGTGATTTAATCACTGCCATCCTTTATTCAGTTGATAGTGGAGGCAAGCGTATTCGTCCACTGATTTTCTTAGATTTACTTGAAGGGTTTGGTTTAGAGCTTACTCCTAGTCATTTCGATGTTGCAGCAAGTCTTGAAATGATTCATACTGGAAGTTTGATTCACGACGATCTGCCGGCCATGGATGATGATGATTACCGTCGAGGACGTTTAACCAACCATAAGAAATTTGATGAAGCAACGGCAATCTTGGCTGGAGATTCTCTCTTTTTAGATCCCTTTGATCTCCTGGCACAAACAGAGCTATCAGCAGAAATTCGAGTTCAATTGATTCAAGCATTGTCTCATTCTTCAGGTACCTTCGGTATGGTTGGTGGTCAGATGCTGGATATGAAGGGTGAAGGTCAGGAACTTGGTTTATCGCAACTGGCTCAAATTCATGAGCATAAGACAGGGAAGCTTTTAACCTTTCCGTTTGTAGCGGCTGGTATTGTTGCTCAAAAAAGTCAAGAGGTTTTGGAAAATCTGAAAGAAGCTGGTCGCCTGATTGGTCTTGCCTTTCAAGTACGTGATGATATTTTGGATGTGACTGCTGATTTCGAAGAGCTTGGGAAGACACCTGGGAAAGATGTAGTTGCTGGAAAATCAACTTATCCGGCTCTTCTTGGTCTGGAAAAATCACATGCTATCCTCGAGGAATCACTTAATAAAGCGGAGGCTATTTTCCAAAATCTAGCTAAGACTCAAGGTTTCAAGAAAGACAGTATTATAGAAATCATAGAAAGGTTACGACTCCATGCCTAAGGAAAGAGTAGACGTTTTGGCTTATAAACAAGGCCTTTTTGAAACACGAGAACAAGCTAAACGTGGCGTTATGGCTGGTTTAGTTGTTAATGTTATCAATGGTGAACGTTACGATAAACCCGGTGAAAAAATTGACGACGGCACAGAGTTGAAGCTTAAAGGAGAAAAACTCAAGTATGTGAGCCGTGGAGGACTCAAACTTGAAAAAGCTTTGAAAGTATTCAATCTGTCAGTTGAAGATATGACAACCATCGATATCGGTGCCTCAACAGGTGGATTTACCGATGTCATGCTTCAAAATGGGGCCAAACTGGTTTATGCTGTGGATGTTGGTACCAATCAGTTGGTTTGGAAATTGCGTCAAGATGAGCGTGTTCGTTCTATGGAGCAATATAATTTTCGATATGCTGAACCTGTTGATTTTACAGAAGGACTACCGTCTTTTGCATCAATCGATGTCAGTTTCATCTCGCTAAATTTGATTCTGCCGGCCTTGGCTAAGATATTGGTTGATGGAGGGCAAGTTGTTGCTCTTGTGAAACCACAATTTGAGGCGGGCCGTGAACAAATTGGGAAAAACGGGATTGTCCGTGAAAGCAGTGTCCATGAAAAAGTGTTAGAAACAGTGACAGCTTTTGCGGTTGACTATGGCTTTTCAGTTAAAGGACTGGACTTTTCACCTATCCAAGGTGGTCATGGTAACATTGAGTTTCTTGCACACTTGGAGAAGACAGGTTCTCCTCAAAATGATGCTCAAACCTCTATTAAGGACGTTGTAGCACAAGCACATAAGGAGTTTAAAAAGAATGAAGAAGAATGATCGTTTGGAGTTAATCCGAAAGATTGTCCAAGAAAATAAAATTACGACTCAGGGAGAATTGGTAAAATTACTTCAAAATGAGGGATTAAAGGCTACTCAAGCGACTGTATCGCGTGATATCAATGAAATTGGTATTACCAAGGTACCAACTGAAGACGGTTCTTACATCTATGGGCTCTCAACTGTTCCTAGACGAGTAGGTGGAACATCTGTTGCGCCCCGTCGCTTGTTGCGTGTTGATCGTCAACATGCCTTTATGAATATCGTTGTTCAACCTGGGACAAGCCGCCTCATCAAGAAGATTCTTTTGGATGAATACAAGCATTTGATTTTTAGCTTGATTGCTGACGATGATACCCTCTTTTTAGTGGCTCAGTCAGAGTTGGCAGCTATCGAACTACAGGGGCAAATCATTAAGTGGGTTGAAGACTAGGAGGGTCTATGCTTCTCGAAATTACGATAAAGAATTTCGCAATTATTGAAGAGATTTCTCTAAACTTTGAGAATGGGATGACCGTCCTTACTGGTGAAACAGGTGCTGGTAAGTCCATTATTATAGATGCTATGAATCTTATGTTAGGGGCACGGGCATCTAGCGAGGTTGTCCGTCATTCAGCCCCTAAGGCGGAGATTCAGGGCTTCTTTTCAATCGAACAAAATCCTGCCTTGGTTAGTATCTTGGAAGATAATGGGATTCCTGTTGAGGATGAATTAATTATCCGTCGTGAAATCTTCCAAAATGGTAGAAGTGTTAGTCGCATCAATGGACAGATGGTCAATTTAACGACGCTTAAATCCGTTGGGCACTTCTTGGTAGATATCCATGGACAACATGACCAGGAAGAACTTATGAAACCTGCTCTGCATATTACCATGCTTGATGCCTTTGGTGACAAGGAATTTTTCCAAACAAAGAAAGAATACCAAGAGTATTTTGACCGCTATCGTGAGTTAAGAAAAGCTGTTCTTGAAAAGCAAAAAAATGAGCAGGAGCATAAGGCTCGAATTGAAATGTTAGCATTTCAGATTGCAGAAATTGAAGCAGTCTCTCTAAAATCAGGAGAAGATTTGGCTCTGATGAAGGAGCGAGACAAACTTCTTAATCATAAGCAGATTGCTGATACCTTAACGAATGCCTATGTCATGCTGGATAATGAAGATTTTTCAAGCCTTTCAAATGTCCGTTCTGCCATGAACGACCTCCAGTCTCTTGAAGAGTATGACTCTGATTACAAAGAACTCTCTGGAAATCTATCAGAAGCCTATTATGTTCTGGAAGATGTCACTAAGCAACTAGGTGATCTTTTGGATAATTTGGACTTTGATGCTGGACGTTTGCAAGAGATTGAACACCGCTTAGATACGATTAATGCAATTACTCGTAAATATGGTGGGACTGTTGATGACGTTCTAGATTATCTGGAAAATTCAAGTAAAGAGTACAATCTTCTGACTGGCAATTCCAGTTCGTCAGATGCCATGGAACAAGAGCTTAAGCAACTTGAAAAAGATCTGCTAGCGTCTGCAGAGACCCTACAAACGGCACGCCATCAAATTGCTAAGGCTCTTGAAGCGGAGATTAAGAACGAGTTATTCGACCTTTACATGGATAAGGCTGAATTTAAAGTTACCTTTACTAAGGGGAAATTTAACCGTGATGGTAATGAGCAAGTTGAGTTTTATATTTCAACCAATCCAGGTGAAGGCTTTAAACCGCTTGTTAAGGTAGCTTCAGGTGGCGAATTATCTCGACTTATGCTAGCCATTAAGTCAGCCTTTGCCCGAAAAGAAGATAAAACTAGTATTGTCTTTGACGAGGTTGATACTGGAGTATCAGGTCGCGTAGCCCAGGCTATCGCACAGAAGATTCATAAGATTGGAAGTCATGGTCAAGTATTGGCTATCAGTCACCTTCCTCAAGTAATTGCTATTGCAGATTATCAATTCTTTATTTCTAAAGAAAGTGATAACGAGACAACTGTATCCTATGTTCGTCTCTTAACACCTGAGGAAAGGGTTCAAGAAATTGCTAAGATGTTGGCGGGTGACAATGTGACGCAAGCAGCCTTGAGCCAAGCTAGAGCTTTATTAAAAGTGGATGAACCTGTTTAGGAAAAGAGCTGGGAAAACCTCTCTAGGCATGCTATAATAGAATAAAAATTTGTGTTAAGCGAGAGAAATATGAGTAAAATCAGAATTGTAACCGATTCGTCAATCACGATTGAACCAGAATTGGTTGAAAAGTACAATATCACTGTCGTTCCATTGTCAGTTATGGTGGATGGTGTCATCTATTCAGATAGTGACCTTCGTGAAGAAGGTCGTTTCCTGGAAATGATGAAGCATAGTAAAGAGTTACCAAAGACAAGCCAACCACCAGTGGGGTTGTTTGCTGAGACATATGAAAAATTGGTTAAAGATGGTGCAGAGCAAATTGTGGCCATCCATCTTATGCATACTCTTTCTGGTACATGTGAGGCTTCGCGTCAAGGAGCTAGCCTTTCAGGAACTAATGTAACCGTCATCGATTCAGGCTTTACGGATCAGTGTCTCAAGTTTCAAGTTGTTGAAGCAGCTAAACTAGCCGAAGCAGGAGCTAGTCTTGATGAGATTGTAGCACGTGTGGAAGAAGTGAAAAGTAAATCTGAACTTCATATCGGTGTGTCTACCCTTGAGAATCTTGTCAAAGGTGGCCGTATTGGACGTGTAACAGGTCTACTATCTTCATTGCTCAATATCCGTGTTATTATGGAGTTGAAAGACTATCAGTTGAATACTATTGCAAAGGGTCGTGGTGCTAAGACATTCACGAAATGGTTGGATTCTTACATTGATGCTATCAAGGATCGCAAGGTTGCTGAGATAGGTGTTTCTTATGCTGGAACTCCTGTGTTGGCACATGAATTTGCTTCAAAACTTGAAGTTCTGGGTGCTCCAATTTCAATTCTTGAGACTGGTTCCATCATTCAAACACATACCGGTGAAGGTGCTTTTGCCATAATGGTTCGCTATGAATAAATTGAAAGAATCAGAATTACTTAGAAGCTTTGCAGGCTTCTTCTTGCTTTTCCTATTATTCGTGGGGCTATTCGTTTTTATTGTACCAAGCAGTCATCAGTCATCAAAGATTGCTGACAAGATAAGGTCTGTAAAAAAAGAAAAGGTAACTTATGTGGCCATTGGAGACTCACTTACTCAAGGTGTGGGTGATAGCAGTAATCAAGGGGGCTTCGTTCCTGTTTTATCTCAGGCTTTAGAGTCAGATTTTAATTGGCAAGTGACTTCTCGCAACTATGGTATCGCAGGAAACACCAGCAATCAAATCCTCAAGAGGATGCAGGAAAAGAAGGATATCAAAAGGGATTTAAAAAAGGCAAAATTGATGACTTTGACTGTTGGTGGAAATGATGTGATTCATGTCATTAAGGATAATATCACCAATCTTAATGTGAATACCTTTAGCAAACCTGCTGTGGATTATCAAAGGAGATTGCGACATATTATTGAGCTAGCTCGTAAGGATAATAAAACTTTACCGATTTATATTGTTGGTATTTACAATCCGTTTTATCTTAATTTTCCAGAGATGACAGAAATGCAAACCATTGTTGATAATTGGAACCAGTCTACCAAAGAAGTATGTAAGGAGTACGACAATGTCTACTTTGTTCCAGTTAACGATCTGCTTTATAAGGGAATTGATGGTAAGGGAGGAGTGACGAGCTCTGATGAAACATCACAGTCTACCAAATCATCCCAAGATAGTTTAAACGATGCCCTATTTGAGGATGATCATTTTCATCCCAACAACACAGGTTATCAAATTATGTCGGATGCGATTTTGAAACGTATAAATCAAACAAAAAAGGAGTGGTCAGGTGAGTAAGGTATGGAAATGGTTATTTTTGGGACTTTTAGCCTTAAATCTAGCCTTAATTAGTGTCGTGACGGTTAGAATAATGACACCAGTCGAAACGAGCTCAGTGTCCTTACCTAAAGGAGCTACTAAAATTGGAAAGTATAGTATGAGTAAAGAAGAGCTTAACGCAGCTCTTACAGGATTTGCTCAAGATTATTCTAATGATAAGATGCGTTTCAAGGTCAAAGTGACTAATTCTAAAATTGTTTTTGAGAGTAGTTATAAGGTCTTAGGTCACGCAGTACCCCTCTATGTTTACTTTACGCCTCTTGTAAGTGAGTCGGGTGCTGTCGTTCTTCAAGTGTCTGAGCTCTCGGCAGGAACCTTGAAGCTCCCTGTTTCAGATGCTCTTAATATGATTAAACGTTCAACAAAACTTCCTGATTACATTGTAATTGACAGTAAGAAGGGAAAGGTTACCCTAAATATTCAGTCTATGAAGAATGAGAAGGGTATAACAGCACGTGCTCAAAGCCTTGATTTGGTTAATGACCGTATCGAATTTGACACCTATAAGACAATAAATTAAAAAGCCTTTACTTTTTGCAAAAAAGCGATTAAATTAGCGTTTATTACTTGACCTCATAAGGCTTTTAGGATAAGATAATATTTGTCAAAGCGCTAAAAATATCATTCGCTTAGAAATAAATTGGAGGATTGTTACAATGGCTAACAAACAAGATTTGATCGCTAAAGTTGCAGAAGCAACTGAGCTTACTAAAAAAGATTCAGCAGCAGCTGTAGATGCAGTTTTCGCTTCTATCGAAGAATTCCTTGCTGCAGGTGAAAAAGTACAATTGATTGGTTTCGGTAACTTTGAAGTACGTGAACGTGCTGCTCGTCAAGGTCGTAACCCACAAACTGGTGAAACTATCTCAATCGCAGCTTCTAAAGTTCCTGCATTTAAAGCTGGTAAAGCTCTTAAAGACGCAGTTAAATAATGTTAAAACCCCTAAGCTGTTAGGGGTTTTGATTTATTAAAAAAATATAAGGAAAACTATGAAAACCATAACAGTGGTATTGATCTTTCTTTTGGTTTTTACTGTTATTAAGTTATCAGCTATTGTTGCTATTAGCAAACTGATGAAACCAAGTGAAAAACAAATCGAAGAAGCTCGTCAGAAACGTCTTCAAGCTGAAAAAGGGGGCAAGGATCCTTTTGAAGACTGGGACGAACGTGACGATGATGGTCTTGTCTAATAAGAGAATCCTCATCAAATAATAAAAAGTTTGGATTACCTTCCAAACTTTTTTTATAGACTAGTCAATGTAATGAAGTTTTCCTCGGAAGTCTTCAAGAGTTTCGTAACCTTTTTCTTCCATGATTTCTTTGAGTTCTTTAGTAATACGGTCAAAAACAGCGACGCCTTCTTTTTGGAGGGCGGTACCCACTTGCACCATACTTGCACCACAAAGGATGTGTTCAAAAGCATCACGACCAGATTTGACACCACCAGTACCAATAATTTGGATTTCGGGTTTCAAACGTTGGTAGAAAGCATGAACGTTTGCCAAGGCAGTAGGTTTGATGTAGTCACCACCGATACCACCAAAACCATTCTTAGGTTTGATGACAACAGACTCATCTTCAATGTAAAGACCATTACCAATGGAGTTGACACAGTTAACAAAGACAAGTGGGAATTGGTTGAAAACAGCAGCTGCTTGATCAAAGTGGACAATATCAAAGTATGGTGGTAATTTCACACCAAGAGGTTTCGTAAAGTAAGAGAAGACCTCAGTTAGGATCTCGGTTGTGGTTTCAAAATCGTAAGCAATTTGAGGTTTACCTGGAACGTTAGGACATGAAAGGTTGAGTTCTACAAGCCCCTCGTAGTCGCTATCTTGAACTTTTTTAAGAATAGTGTGCGTTTCCCTAGGTGAGAGACCAACAAGTGAAAGAAAATGATTTTTTGTATTGGCTTGCTTTTGAAATTCAATGACATAGTCAAGGTAGTATTCAAAACCGTTATTTGGCAATCCCATTGAGTTGATTGACCCAAGAGGGACATTCACATAACGTGGTTCAGGATTACCAGGACGGGCCTCAAGTGTCCCTGTTTTTGTGACAAATGAGCCTGCGGCTGAAGCCTCAACCTCTGCCAATTCTTCCTTAGTCATACAATGAACACCAGCAGCATTCATGAGACAGTTAGCAAATGAAAACTGACCAACTTTTGTAGCAGTAGAAACCATAAAATCCTCCTTAAAGATCACAAAGTGAAATGTTACTATTTCATCTCATTTTAGCATGAAAAGAGGCCTATAACAAGGAAATGTTGGACAGCTAAAAATATCTAAAACAAAATTCTGATACAGTCTCTTTTGGCTAAGGAAAGAAGCGATAGAATTTTACAGAATTTCTTGGATTTTGCTAGCTTTTTCAAGGTTTTTTGGGTAGAATAGATAGAGTAAATGGGTATAACCCAAAATAAAAAGGAGACATAACTAATGGTAAAATTGGTTTTCGCTCGCCACGGTGAGTCTGAATGGAACAAAGCTAACCTTTTCACAGGTTGGGCTGACGTAGATCTTTCTGAAAAAGGTACTCAACAAGCTATCGATGCTGGTAAATTGATCAAAGAAGCTGGTATCGAATTTGACCAAGCATACACTTCAGTATTGAAACGTGCGATCAAAACAACTAACTTAGCTCTTGAAGCATCTGACCAACTTTGGGTTCCAGTTGAAAAATCATGGCGCTTGAACGAACGTCACTACGGTGGTTTGACTGGTAAAAACAAAGCAGAAGCTGCTGAACAATTTGGTGATGAGCAAGTTCACATCTGGCGTCGTTCATACGATGTATTGCCTCCAGCAATGGATCGTGATGATGAGCACTCAGCACACACTGACCGTCGTTACGCTTCACTTGATGACTCAGTAATTCCAGATGCTGAAAACTTGAAAGTTACTTTGGAACGTGCCCTTCCATTCTGGGAAGATAAAATCGCTCCAGCTCTTAAAGATGGTAAAAACGTATTCGTAGGTGCACACGGTAACTCAATCCGTGCCCTTGTTAAACACATCAAACAATTGTCAGACGACGAAATCATGGATGTTGAAATTCCAAACTTCCCACCATTGGTATTCGAATTTGACGAAAAATTGAACGTTGTTAACGAATACTACCTCGGAAAATAAGCTGAGATAAGTAGTTATCATTAACAAATAAAAAAGTTGACTTCGGTCAGCTTTTTTTCTTTTACTGAAAATAAATGTAAATTGTGGTCAGAAAAGTCAGTCAATTCAGTAATTTTTCCTTGACTTTCAAGTTGGAAAGATGTATCATATTAACCAAGATACATCGAAAGGAAATGAGTCAAATGACATTCGCAACTACAACAACTTTGCTATTGCGTAATGAGGGCTAGTGCAAAAAGCATTAGTCCTGTTTGGCTTACCAAGCGGGAGGTAAAAACATCTCGCTTGGGTTTCCGAGTGAGATGTTTTTTTACTACTATCGTTTTTACTTTTAGAAAGAGGAATGTCTATGCGTAAAGTTGAATTTTTTGATACAAGTCTTCGTGATGGGGAACAAACACCAGGTGTTAACTTTTCAATCAAAGAAAAAGTTGCCATTGCTAAGCAACTTGAAAAATGGGGAATTTCTGTAATCGAAGCAGGTTTCCCTGCAGCTAGTCCAGATTCATTTGAGGCAGTAAAACAAATTGCGGAAGCTATGACAACAACTTCTGTTACTGGTTTGGCTCGTTCAGTAAAATCTGATATTGATGCTTGTTATGAAGCTTTGAAAGATGCTAAGTATCCACAAATTCATGTCTTTATCGCAACAAGCCCAATTCACCGTGAATTCAAATTTAATAAATCAAAAGAAGAAATTCTTGAAATTGTAAAAGAGCATGTATCATATGCACGTTCAAAATTTGAAGTTGTAGAGTTTTCACCAGAGGATGCTACTCGTACTGAGCTTGATTTCTTGACTGAAGTTGTTCAAACAGCAGTTGATGCTGGTGCATCATATATTAATATTCCTGACACAGTAGGATTTACGACTCCAGAAGAGTTTGCACGTATTTTTGATCATTTGACTGAAAATATTAAATCAGACCATAAAGTTGTCTTTGGTGTTCACTGTCACGATGACCTCGGTATGGCAACTGCAAATACTTTGACAGCAATTAAACACGGTGCTGGACGTGTACAGGGAACTGTTAATGGTATCGGTGAACGTGCGGGTAATGTTGCTCTTGAAGAAGTAGCTGTCGCTTTGAAAATTCGTGAAGACTTTTTCCAAGCAACAAGTGATATTGTTCTTAATGAAACAATGAATACTTCAGAGCTTGTTTCTCGCTTCTCTGGAATTCCTGTTCCTAAAAATAAAGCAGTTGTTGGTGGAAATGCCTTCTCTCATGAATCAGGTATCCACCAAGATGGTGTTCTTAAGAACCCACAAACTTATGAAATCTTCACACCAGAATTGGTAGGTGTGAAGAGTAACAGTCTTCCTCTTGGTAAATTGTCAGGACGTCATGCCTTTGTTGAAAAATTGAAAGAACTTGAGCTTGACTTTGTTGAAGAAGATATCAAACCACTCTTCGCTAAATTTAAGATTTTGGCTGGGAAAAAACATGATATTACTGATGCAGATATTCGTGCACTTGTTGCTGGTACTAGTGTAGATAATCCAGAAGGTTTCCACTTCGAAGATCTTCGTTTGACCACTAATGCTGATGAAACAATTACTGCTACAGTAAGCTTGGCTAATGAAGACGGTGAATCTGTAGAATTTTTGGCAAATGGCCAAGGGTCAGTTGAAGCTATTTTCAATGCTATTGACAAATTCTTCAACCAAACAGTTCGCTTGACTTCTTATAATATTGACGCTGTAACTGATGGTATTGATGCACAAGCTCGTGTACTTGTAACTGTCGAAAATGTAGATACAGATACTATTTTCAATGCATCTGGTTTGGACTTTGATGTCTTGAAAGCATCAGCAATTGCCTATATTAATGCGAATACGCTGGTTCAAAAAGAAAATGCTGGTGAGATGGCACGAAAAGTTTCTTACCGTGACCTTCCATAAGCCTAAGAGGAGTTAAACATGACAAAAAAGATTATAACACTTTCAGGTGATGGAATTGGACCTGAGATTATGGCAGCAGGTCTTGAAGTTCTGGATAAAGTAGCTTCAAAAATTGGATTTGATTATGATATTGATGCTAAACCTTTTGGTGGTGCTGGTATTGATGCTGAGGGTCATCCACTTCCTAAGTCAACTTTGGATGCTGCTAAATCAGCAGATGCTATCCTCTTGGCTGCAATTGGTGGACCTAAATATGACAATGCGCCAGTTCGTCCTGAACAAGGACTTTTGGCCATTCGTAAAGAGTTAAATCTCTTTGCTAATATCCGTCCTGTCCGCATATTTGATGCTTTGAAACACTTGTCACCTCTTAAGCCTGAGCGTATTGAAGGCGTAGATTTTGTCGTTGTTCGTGAGCTTACGGGGGGTATTTACTTTGGTGAGCATATTCTCGAAGAAGATAAGGCTCATGATATCAATGATTATTCATCAGATGAGATTCGTCGTATCATGCGACGTGCCTTCAAGATTGCCCAATGTCGTGGCAAAAAGGTCACTAGCATTGATAAACAAAATGTTTTGGCAACTTCTAAATTGTGGCGTAAGATTGCTGATGAAGTTTCTTTGGAGTTTCCAGATGTAACTCTTGAACACCAACTTGTTGATAGTGCCGCAATGATTATGATTACCAACCCAGCTCGTTTTGACGTGGTTGTGACAGAAAACCTTTTTGGAGATATCTTGTCTGATGAATCAAGTGTCCTTCCAGGAACTTTAGGTGTTATGCCATCTGCCAGTCATTCTGAAGATGGTCCAAGTCTTTATGAACCAATCCACGGTTCGGCACCAGACATCGCTGGTCAAGGTATCGCCAACCCAATTTCAATGATTTTATCAGTAGCTATGATGTTACGTGAAAGTTTCAATGAAACTGAAGGGGCAGAATTGATTGAAAATGCTGTTGATAAGACCTTGAATCAAGGCATCTTGACACGTGATTTGGGTGGTCAGGCTTCGACTGCTGAAATGACAGCAGCTATTATTGGCAATCTCTAAAATCATGACACTGAAATTAGTGTTACTAAGTGTTTTGTTGGTGTGGAATCTAGTCGTCTTATCCGTTTATGGACTTGATAAACATAAGGCTATTCAACATAAGAGACGGATTTCTGAGAAGGCATTATTATTGCAGACTCTGATCTTTGGTGGTATTGGTGCATTTCTAGGTGGAAAACTTTTTAGACATAAAATTAACAAATGGTATTTTAAGCTATGTTGGCTTATAGGTATTGTTATAGATGTCGTTCTTTTATACCTTATTCTAACAAGACTTTCGGATTAGCTAATCCTTAGATTATATTTGGAGTATTTTATGAGCGGAAAATCAATTTTTGATAAACTATGGGAACGCCACGTAATTACAGGTGATGAGGGGCAACCCCAACTTATGTACGTGGACCAACATTATATTCATGAAGTGACTAGTCCTCAAGCTTTTCAAGGTCTTCGTGATGCTGGACGTAAAGTAAGGCGTCCAGAACTGACTTTTGGGACCTTTGACCATAATGTTCCAACTGTGAATATCTTTGATATTAGAGATGTTATTTCTAAGGCACAAATTGATAAACTTGCTGAAAATGTCATTGAGTTTGGTATTGACAATGCGGCACATGGTTCGGATAAGCAAGGAATCGTACATATGGTTGGTCCAGAAACAGGACGTACGCAACCAGGTAAGTTTATTGTTTGTGGAGATAGCCACACAGCTACCCACGGTGCCTTTGGAGCTATAGCCTTTGGTATTGGAACGAGCGAGGTTGAGCATGTCTTTGCTACACAGACACTTTGGCAAGTCAAACCTAAAAAGATGTTGGTAGAATTCACTGGGAAGCCTCAGAAAGGCATTTATTCAAAAGATTACATTCTCGCCTTGATTGCTAAATATGGGGTTGCTTGTGGAGTGGGTTATGTTGTAGAGTACCGCGGTGAGGCAATTGACCGTTTGACTATGGAAGAACGCATGACAATCTGTAATATGTCAATTGAATTTGGTTCGAAAATGGGAATTATGAATCCAGACCAAGCAACATATGATTATATGCGTGGTCGAGAATGTGTTCCTGAGGATTTTGATGCAGCAGTAGCTGACTGGAAGACACTAGTTAGTGATGATGATGCAGAATACGATAAAGTCATTCGTATGGATGTTTCTGAGTTGGCACCAATGGTCACATGGGGAACTAATCCGTCTATGGGAGTAGATTTTGATACGCCTTTCCCTGAAGTTCGAGATATGAATGATGAGCGTGCATACCATTATATGGATCTTCGTCCGGGTCAAAAAGCAGAAGACATTGATCTTGGGTATATCTTTATTGGGTCTTGTACTAATGCTCGCTTGAGTGACTTGCAGTTGGCAGCCAGATTTGTTAAAGGTAAGAAGATTGCCCCTAATTTGACAGCTATTGTGGTTCCAGGTTCAAGACCTGTTAAACAAGCTGCAGAGAAAATTGGATTGGATAAGATATTTAAAGATGCTGGTTTTGAATGGAGAGACCCAGGATGCTCGATGTGTCTTGGAATGAATCCAGATAAAGTGCCTGATGGGGTCCATTGTGCTTCAACAAGTAATCGAAATTTTGAGGATCGACAGGGGTTTGGAGCAAAAACACACCTTTGCAGTCCTGCAATGGCAGCGGCAGCAGCTATCGCCGGACGTTTCGTTGATGTTCGCCAAATGCCAGAAGTACAATAAGGAGGAAACATGGAAAAATTTACCATTTATACCGGAACGACAGTTCCATTGATGAATGATAACATCGATACCGACCAGATTCTTCCCAAACAGTTTCTCAAACTGATTGACAAAAAAGGTTTTGGAAAATATTTGATGTATGCTTGGCGTTATAAAGATGACAAATACACTGAGGATCCTGATTTTGTTTTTAACAGAGCTGAATATCGTAAAGCAACTATTTTAATAACAGGTGATAATTTCGGTGCAGGTTCATCTCGTGAACATGCTGCGTGGGCCCTATCTGACTACGGATTTAAAGTTGTTATTGCAGGTTCCTTCGGAGACATTCACTATAATAATGAACTTAATAATGGGATGTTACCAATTGTTCAACCGATAGAAGTACGTCAAAAATTGGAACAATTAAAACCTACTGATAAAGTGACGGTAGACTTAGAACAACAAAAAATTATTTCACCGGTTGGTGAGTTCACTTTCGAAATTGATGGTGAATGGAAACATAAACTTTTAAATGGATTAGATGATATAGGGATTACCCTGCAGTACGAGGATTTGATCACCGAGTACGAAAAACATCGTCCAAGCTATTGGCAGTAATAGTCTTATATTTTCGAATATTCCGAAAATTACTTGCCTGATAGCTATGAACATGATAAAATATATGTATTATAAATTAGATGGAGAACACACATTATGACTAAACATGTCCAATGGGATGGTAACCTTAACCAAGAAGGTTTTGAAATTCTTAAAGGTGAAGGTGGATGTATCGTTACACCAACTAAAGTTGGTTACATTATTATGACTAGCGATAAAGCTGGTTTGGAACGTAAATTCGAAGCTAAAGAACGTAACCGTAACAAACCAGGTGTTGTTCTTTGCGGAAGCATGGATGAGTTGCGTGCATTGGCACAATTGACTCCTGAAATTGATGCTTTCTATCAAAAGCACTGGGATGAAGATATCCTTCTTGGATGTATTCTTCCGTGGCGTGAGGATGCTTACGCAAAACTCCAAGCATTTGGTGATGGCCGTGAAGAGCTTATGACTGATGTACGTGGAACATCATGTTTCGTTATTAAATTTGGTAAAGCTGGTGAGCAAATTGCCAAAGAAATGTGGGAAAAAGAAGGTAAGATGGTTTACGCTTCATCAGCAAACCCTTCAGGTAAAGGTAACCGTGGTAAGGTTGAAGGTATTGGTGAACGTATTGAAAATGCTGTTGACCTTGTCATTGAAGCTGATGAATACGTTGCGTCAATCCAGCCTGATAAAACTGTTGAAACACGTTATGAACAAGGTGTTATGGTATCAATGGTTGATGCAGACGGTAAATTAATTCCTGAACAAGGTGAGGGAAGCCGTTCAGTAGAACCATGTCCAGTAGTTATCCGTAAAGGTCTTGATATAGATAAAATTATGATGCACCTTTCAGACCACTTTAATTCTTGGAACTACCGTCAAGGTGAGTATTATTAAGAAAATAATGTCTTCAAGAAAGCAGGACCTCTGGTTCTGCTTTTAATATGCTTAAAAACTTGTGATATAATACTATTTGAATAGGTTTCTTTGATTTTTTCTAGAAAACTAAATTATTATTTGAAAAAAATAATTTTGAAAGGAGGCCTTCATGTTTGCACAATTGGATACAAAATCCGTCTATAGTTTCATGGATAGTGTTGTAGATTTGACCACCTACATTAAGCGTGCCAAAGAGCTTGGCTATCAATCCCTTGGTTTGATGGATCGTGACAATCTCTATGCTGCTTATCATTTTGCCCAGCTTGCAAGTAGAAACGGTTTACGTCCTTTGATTGGTATGGAAGCTAATCTATTTTACGAGGGAAGAAGAATTCCTTTTCGTCTATTAGCTAAAAATAATCAAGGCTATAAAAATTTGATGAAGTTGGCGACAGAGCTCTCCTCAGGACAGCGTGAATTTACAGCTTTTTCGGACTATCTAAATGCTATTGCCCTCATTCTTCCGAGTGAAGACTGGGAGCCCGGGATGTGTCTTGGCTCAGAAGTTTTCATTGGGGTAAGACCTGAGGATGCTGGTAAAGAGTTCGATTATCCTGTGGTTCCTTTACATACAGTGCGTTATTTTGAGAATGCAGACCGCTCGACGATACAGATGTTGCATGCCATCTCACAAAACGTTTCCTTGTCAGAGGCCTCTATTTGTCCTATGAATCAGCTCCTCTTCTCGGCTAAAGAAATGGAAGAAGCTTATAGTAAGCTTCCAGAGGCTTTGAACAATTTGGAGCAACTTGTTTCAGACATTACTTATCAATTTGATACGGATTTGAAGCTTCCACGTTTTAATCGAGATATGCCTGCTGTTGATCAATTGCGTCAATTAGCTCAATCTGGATTGGATAGTAAAGCGTTAAGAGAACCAGTTTATCAGGAACGTTTAGACAAGGAATTGTCAATAATACATCAAATGGGTTTTGATGACTATTTCTTGATTGTTTGGGATTTGTTACGTTTTGGTCGCAGTCGCGGTTATTATATGGGAATGGGGCGTGGCTCTGCTGCAGGAAGCTTGGTGGCCTATGTCCTTGATATTACTGGAATTGATCCCGTTAAAAATGACTTGCTTTTCGAGCGTTTCCTAAATGAAGAGCGTTATAGCATGCCTGATATTGATATTGACTTGCCCGATATTTATCGAAGCGAGTTTCTTCATTATGTTAGGGACCGTTATGGTAGTAAACACTCTGCTCAGATTGTTACTTTTTCAACCTTTGGAGCCAAACAGGCTATTCGAGATGTTTTTAAACGTTTTGGTGCTAAGGAATTTGAACTGTCCCAACTAAGTAAAAAGATTTCTTTTCGTGACAATCTGACTTCTGTCTATGAGAAGAATATGTCATTTAGACAGTTGATTAACCAGAGACAGGAATTTCAGAGGGCTTTTGAAATTGCTAAGGCTATTGAAGGCAAGCCAAGACAGACTTCAATCCATGCTGCTGGTATAGTGATGAGTGATGATGACCTGACCAACCATATTCCGCTAAAAGCTGGTGAGGATATGATGGTTACTCAGTACGATGCCTCCGCAGTTGAGGCCAATGGCTTGCTTAAGATGGATTTCTTGGGTCTCCGTAATTTGACCTTTGTTCAAAAAATGAAGGAGAAGCTAGAAGAAGAACAGGGAATCGCTATTGATATCAAATCCATTGACTTGGAAGATTCACAAACCCTAGCGCTTTTTGCTAGTGGCAAGACCAAGGGGATTTTTCAGTTCGAGCAGGCAGGTGCTATAAATCTCCTTAAACGGATTAAACCTACTAAGTTCGAAGAAGTAGTAGCAACTACCTCTCTTAACCGTCCAGGAGCTAGCGATTATACAGATAATTTTATCGCTCGTAAATATGGTAAGGAGAAAGTTGATCTCATTGACCCAGTGGTTGCTCCAATTCTTGAACCTACCTATGGCATCATGCTTTATCAGGAGCAGGTTATGCAGATTGCCCAAGTATTTGCTGGCTTTAGCCTTGGAAAAGCCGATTTACTTCGTCGAGCGATGTCTAAAAAAGATGCCAATGAAATGTCCAAGATGTCCGAAGAATTCATGGAAGGAAGTCGTCAGTTGGGACGTGACCCACAGATTGCTGAACGACTCTTTAGTATGATGGCTAAGTTTGCAGGTTATGGCTTTAATAGAAGTCATGCCTATGCCTACTCAGCTTTGGCTTTTCAGTTAGCTTATTTCAAAACGCACTACTCACAGATATTCTATGACATCATGTTAAATTATTCGTCTAGTGATTACATTAAGGATGCAATTGAAAATGGCTTCTCCCTAGCTAGCCTCGATATTAATAGGATTCCCTATCTGGACAAGATTTCAGATGGCAAGATCGTATTAGGCCTTAAGACTATCAAAGGATTACCAAGAGATTTTGCCCTTTGGATTATTGAAGATCGCAAACAAAATGGCAAATATATTTCTATAGAAGACTTTTTGACACGTATTCCTAGCAAATATCAGAAAGTCGATATTTTGACACCCCTCATTCAGATTGGTTTGTTTGATATTTTTGAACCAAACCGTCAGAAAATTATTGGTAATTTAAGCAACCTCTTTACTTTTGTCAATGAGTTAGGAAGCTTGTTTGCAGAGTCCTCTTATTCTTGGGTGGAGTATGAAGACTATAGTCAGACAGAACGCTACAGTATAGAGCAGGATTTACTAGGTGTTGGGCTTAGTACACATCCATTACATTTAGCTCAAAAAATGACATCACGGCCCTACCAACCAATTTCTGAGTTGTCTTTGAACAGTAAGGCTACAGTTTTGGTTCAGCTTGAATCAGTTCGCATTATCAGAACGAAAAAGGGAGACCAGATGGCTTTTCTAAGCGTTTTTGATGGGGTGAATAAACTGGATGTCACTCTTTTTCCAGAAACTTATTTCTATCATAAAGGTAAGTTAAAAGAAGGTGGTCTCTTTTATCTAGAGGGACGAACTCAGGAGCGCGACGGACGTCTTCAATTAATTTTGTCAAATATAGAGGAGGCTAGTACTGAGCGTTTTTGGATTTTACTAGAGAATCATAATAAAGATGTAGAAGTTTCTCAAATTTTAGCCAAGTATCCTGGACATATTCCTGTGGTTATTCGTTATCAGGGAAGCAAGGAAACAATAGTTAGTCAACGATATAAAGTGTCTAAGAACGAAGAACTCAGTATGGAATTAGCGCCTTTTGTGTTAAAAACGGTTTTACATTAAAAAAAAACGATAAAACTTTTCAAATTTAAAGCCATTTAGAATTCTTTGTGTTATAATGAAAATGTTAAATATATAAAAGGAGTATCAGGAATAATGAAACGTATTGCTGTTTTGACTAGTGGTGGAGATGCCCCTGGTATGAACGCTGCCGCTCGTGCGGTTGTTCTCAAAGCAATTTCTGAAGGAATTGAAGTATTCGGCATTAACCGTGGATACGCTGGTATGGTTGAAGGAGATATCTTCCAACTTGATGCCAAAGGCGTAGACAACATCCTCAGCCGTGGTGGTACTTTCCTTCAGTCTGCTCGCTATCCTGAGTTTGCCCAACTTGAGGGTCAACTTAAAGGTATTGAGCAACTTAAAAAACATGGAATCGAAGGTGTAGTAGTTATTGGTGGAGATGGTTCTTACCATGGTGCTATGCGTTTGACTGAACATGGTTTCCCAGCAGTTGGTCTTCCTGGAACTATCGATAATGATATCGTTGGTACAGACTACACAATTGGTTTTGATACTGCTGTTGCAACAGCAACAGAAGCTATCGATAAAATTCAAGACACTGCTTTCAGTCATGGACGTACTTTTGTCGTTGAAGTTATGGGACGTAATGCTGGTGATATCGCTCTTTGGGCTGGTATTGCTTCTGGTGCAGACCAAATTATCGTACCTGAAGAAGAGTACGACATCAATGAAGTTGTCCGTAAAGTTAAAGAAGGTTACGAATCAGGTGCTAAAACTCACCACGTAATCGTACTTGCTGAAGGTGTTATGGGTGCTGAAGAATTTGCAGCTAAAATGAAAGAAGCTGGAGACACTTCAGATCTTCGTGCAACAAACATTGGACACGTGGTTCGTGGTGGTACACCAACTGCGCGTGATCGTGTTCTTGCTTCATGGATGGGTGCGCATGCGGTTGACCTCCTTAAACAAGGTATTGGTGGTGTAGCTGTTGGTATCCACAATGAAGAGCTTGTTGAAAGCCCAATCCTTGGTACGGCAGAAGAAGGTGCTTTGTTCAGTCTTACTGAAGACGGTAAAATTATCGTTAACAATCCGCACAAAGCTCGTCTTGACTTTGCAGACCTTAACCGTTCATTGTCTAACTTGAGCTAATCTCAGTTACTTAAATTATTGTTAATCCGTCGCTAAGGCGACAAAAAATATAAGGGAGTTTTATTTATCATGAATAAACGTGTAAAAATCGTTGCAACACTTGGTCCTGCGGTTGAAATCCGTGGCGGCAAAAAATTTGGTGAAGATGGTTACTGGGGTGAAAAACTTGACCGTGAAGCATCTGCTAAAAACATTGCTCAATTGATCAAGGAAGGTGCTAACGTTTTCCGTTTCAACTTCTCACATGGTGACCACGCTGAACAAGGTGAACGTATGGATGTCGTTCGTATGGCAGAAGATCTTGCTGGTCAAAAAGTAGGTTTCCTTCTTGATACAAAAGGACCTGAAATCCGTACAGAATTGTTCGAAGGTGATGCTAAAGAGTATGCATACAAAACTGGTGAACAAATTCGTGTTGCTACTAAACAAGGTATCAAATCAACTCGCGACGTTATCGCTTTGAACGTTGCAGGCGCACTTGACGTTTTTGACGATGTAGAAGTTGGTAAACAAGTTCTTGTCGATGATGGTAAACTTGGTCTTCGTGTTGTAGACAAAGATGCTGAAAAACGTGAATTCATCGTTGAAGTTGAAAATGATGGTATCATCGCTAAACAAAAAGGTGTAAACATCCCTTACACTAAAATTCCTTTCCCAGCACTTGCTGAACGTGATAACGCTGATATCCGTTTTGGTCTTGAACAAGGTCTTAACTTTATCGCTATCTCATTTGTACGTACAGCAAAAGACGTACAAGAAGTTCGTGCTATCTGTGAAGAAACTGGTAACGGTCACGTTCAATTGTTGGCTAAAATCGAAAACCAACAAGGTATCGATAACATCGATGAAATCATCGAAGCTGCTGACGGTATCATGATCGCTCGTGGTGACATGGGTATCGAAGTACCATTCGAAATGGTACCAGTTTACCAAAAAATGATCATCACTAAAGTAAACGCTGCTGGTAAAGTTGTTGTTACAGCTACTAACATGCTTGAAACAATGACAGAAAAACCACGTGCAACTCGTTCTGAAGTATCTGACGTATTCAACGCAGTTATCGATGGTACAGATGCTACAATGCTTTCTGGTGAGTCTGCAAATGGTAAATACCCAGTTGAATCAGTTCGTACAATGGCTACAATTGATAAAAACGCTCAAACTCTTCTTAAAGAGTATGGACGTCTTGATTCATCAACATTTGACCGTTCAACTAAGACTGAAGTAGTTGCGTCTGCTGTTAAAGATGCTACTAACTCAATGGATATCAAACTTGTTGTTGCTCTTACTGAATCAGGTAACACTGCTCGTTTGATTTCTAAATACCGTCCAGAAGCTGATATCTTGGCTGTAACATTCGATGAAATTACTCAAAAATCATTGATGCTTAACTGGGGTGTTATTCCAGTAGTTACTGAAAAACCAAGCTCAACTGATGATATGTTTGATGTTGCTGAAAAAGTTGCATTGGAATCAGGTCTTGTAGAATCTGGTGATAACATTGTTATCGTTGCTGGTGTTCCAGTAGGTACAGGTGGTACAAACACTATGCGTATCCGCACAGTAAAATAATTTAAGTTATACTTAAATATAAAGAAGGTCCATGAGGATCTTCTTTTTTTAGTTATGGCTTCAAGCCAGTTTTTCTCGAAGAGAAAAACAAGAAAACCACCAGCTAAGCTGGTGGCTGATAAGGCTTTGAGCTTCCATTTATTTTTCCTGATATAATTTAAGTGTTCAGGTTAAACTAAGGAGGAAAAATAAATGGCAAAAACCAGTTACAGTTTATCACATACCAAGTGGATGTGCAAATATCATATTGTATTTACACCAAAGTATCGACGTAAAGCAATCTACTATAAAGTTCGCTCAGACTTAATAGACATCATCCGCCACCTATGTCAATATAAGGGAGTGGAAATCATCGAAGGACATATGATGCCAGACCATGTTCATATGTTGGTACTAATACCACCCAAACTTGCTATATCGGATTTTATGGGTTATTTGAAAAGTAAAAGTGCTTTAATGATATTTGACAAACATGCGAATCTAAAATATAAGTATGGAAATCGCAAGTTTTGGGCTAGAGGTTATTACGTCAGTACAGTTGGATTGAACGAGAAAACAGTAGCGAGATATATTCGTGAACAGGAGAAAGATGATATTGCACTTGATAAGTTAAGTGTAAAAGAATATGAGGATCCGTTTTCAGATGGTGGGTTCAGAACAAGATAAAAGCCCGTTCAACGGGCAATAATCAAGTAGTCAAGCAAACCTGAACAACGTTCAGCTAGCGTCTTTAGACGCCAGCTGGCAATTATCGGCTTACAGCCGGTGTACAAGCCACCCGTTTTCACGGGTGGTTATGACTTTATATTTTATTTAACTATAAAATGTATCTAGTGGAATATGCTATATAGATTATCTTTGAGGAAGTGAATTAATGGGGTATATAAAATAGCTGAGTTGGTTATAAATGAGTATTATGATAAATTACATGATTTTTCATAGTATAGACTTTACACTCCTATTTTAAGTAGCTAGCTAAATTGAATTGCTTAGGATAATTTGCCTAGAAATATATTGTTTTAGCTACATTTATTTTAAGAGTGTATACGAAATTTGTTAAAGCTCCTAGAAACTTTCAAAAAGACACTAAAGAGATGTTTTATGAAGTTGACTATAATCATTAGGATTTAGAAATTTAAACATTTCCCTTGAATTCATTTTTCTAAGGTTAATTAATATAATCGCTTTCTTCAAAATAATGAAACTTTAAAATTATTTTTTTGGACAATTTTAAATACTGGTAAACATACGCATATATTTTATATAGACTTGGATAAAGTTATATTTATACAAAAAATAAATTATCTTTACTGATCGTGTTAGAATGTTAAACGATTAATATTTTAAAATACTTTTAATCTCATTGAGGGAGTAGGATACTTAAATGTTAAGTGTGGAGGATTACCAAAGTGGGTAAAGATTTATTAAATAATTGTATAAGTCGATTTTCAATTCGTAAACTCAATGTAGGCGTGTACTCTATCTTACTTGGAACTTGGTACTGATAACGAAGTTTTAGCAGATGAGTTAACTACAGAAGTTCAAACAGCTGGTGTAGCAAGTGCCGCTACACCTATTAGTCAAGATGCACAACTATATAGTACATTGGCATTAATGATTGCGAACGAAGCAACAAGTGAAACTGCACTCTCAGTTTCAGATAGCCAAGCAAGTGCTAAAACTGAACCTTCTCAATCTACAGATAACGCTAGTGGAACTGCTAAATCGATAGATTCATCAAGTCAAACATCAGAAGCCAAGAATCATGAATCATCTTCTACAGCTCAAGCCCATTAGAGAATTTGGTAGTTGCTAACGGTTTGACAAATACTTCAGGACTTTCTGCAAGTAATAAATTAGAAGCAACTGAGGCAGCCATAATGAATACTGAATCAGATTACTGATAACAACGCCTATACGACTGATTGAGTTTCTAAAGACAAAGAAGCACTTCCTTCTATAAATGAAGTTTGGGATAGCATGGATGGTCTATATATTCCAACTGTTACTCCGAAGGAACTTGAAGGAGAAGACAAGACATCTATGCATGTTCAAGGAGTTAGTCAAACTGGTACTCCAGAATTAGCTATTGAAGGAACAAATAATAATGGTGAGAAAGTTAAAATCATACCTGATTTTGATTATATGTCCAAGTTTGTCGATCCAATAACTGGAAATGTAATCAATGATCCTGTTTCGACTGTAGAAGGAGAAGGAATCTACTATTCAGATGAGCTGACTGGAAAGGTTACCTTTGTACCAGACCCAGGATTTACTGGAACTGCCAAGGGTGTAACAGTTTCTCTTACGACTTCAGTTGGTCGTGATAAAGATGGTAGAGTGTCAGATAATGCTCTTAAGACTGCAACTGATAAGTACACACAAACTGTCACAACAGTTACTTCAATTGGTAAGGAGAGTGCAACTCAAACAGGCAAGCCAATCTTTACTGAAGGTGACATCCGTGTATCAATAAATGATGCCGTTCCAGTTACATTTGAAGATAGCACCACTACCAAGACTATTTCAGGTCTTGGTAGTTACACGGTAGCAGCAGATGGTACAGTAACATTCACACCAGAAGCTGAATTTACAGAACCTGTCCCAGCAGTTACAGTGGTTCATGAAGATGTGAACGGAACTAAGTCTTCAGCGACTTACACACCTACTGTATTGCCGGTTACGTCATTTGTAGATAAGGGTGGTAGGGAAATCCTACAGTTGATGGTGAACAAGCAAAAGCTGAAATTCCAGGTTATCGCTTCGTAGAAACCAAGAAATTACTTAATTGTGATATCGAATATGTCTACGAACAAGTAACGACATTATACGTTGATGAAAATGGTAATACTCAGCACATCTACAAACAGACTGTGACTCCAACACCAGTGCCACAGCCAGCTCCACAAACAGAAGAGCCTAAGGATCAAGTTCTCCCAGAAACAAAAGAAGAAGCATAATTTATCAATCCAACTGATAAGACAGCTCAACTTCCAGAAACTGGTAGTGAGAATTCAAATCTTGCATTTGTTAGTTTGTCAAGTCTTCTAGCAGGAATGGGACTCTATACTGGAAAACGACGCAAACGTTAAAATGATTTAACGGTCGTATAGGACCTTAAGAATCCAGATTCCAATTTAAATAGACCTCATGGCAAATACCATGAGGTCTATTTGTATGGTCCAGGCTGCTGTTTTTCAAGTCGTCATGATTGACTTTGCTCTCTAGGAAGTGTAATCTAGACCTTAGTTAAAGGATTATAAGGAGGTTTCCCCCATGATTGAAGTTTCTTATCTAAATACAGCTAAGCAAGAATGCCATATCTCATTTGAGGATTACAATGAATTCGTTAGAGCTCAGCAAGCCTGTTGGATTGCCTTGCCAGATGCAACCCCAGTCACTAAGGTGACTATAAACGGACATGATATTGGCTTCAAAGGGCAATATGGTGATCTTTACTTTTATATTATGAAGCTAGATTTGGCACAATATCAGTAATAATAAGGGAAAAGAATCAGACATCGTGTTCTGGTTCTTTTTCTTTGAGCAGGGTAATTTTTATAAATTAAGAATATTGCTAATTGACTGAAAATGACTTAAAATAGAAAGGAAGAATTTATAGAAGGAGACACATATGAAAAACAAGCGTTTAATTTGGACTTTGGTTTTCTTAGCTATCTTGACGCTCGGTTCTATTGGTACAGATCTTTTCAAAAAAGAACACCAAGATGCCAATAAGGTCGTCAGAGTAGGGATCCTCCAGTTCGTGACTCACGACGCCCTGGATCAAATCGAGAAGGGAATTGAGGATGGCCTTAAGGAAGCTGGTTATAAGGGGGACAAGGTTAAAATCACCCTCCTAAATGCCGAAGGAGACCAGTCTAAAATTCAAACCATGTCTAAACAATTGGTTAATGACAAGAATGATGTCGTTATCGGTATTGCCACACCAGCAGCACAGGGGCTAGCGGCAGCTACCAAGGATATTCCAGTCATCATGGGGGCTATCTCAGACCCTGTTGGGGCAAAATTGGTTAAGAATCTCAAGCATCCAGAAGGCAATGTCACTGGTACCTCTAACCAAGTGCCGATTAAGCAGACTGTAGACTTGGTCAAATCACTGACACCAAACGCTAAGGCGATTGGTATTCTCTATGCTTCAAGTGAGGATAATTCCAAATCACAGGTTGAAAGCTTTAAGAAATACGCTGAAAAAGATGGTCTAAATGTGGTCGAGTACGCCGTCCCATCAACCAATGAAATCAATACAACCATGTCAGTCATGACTGGTAAGGTAGATGCCATCTGGACGCCTCAAGATAATACTATTGCCTCAGCCTTTTCAACAGTAATCTCATCAGCCAACCAAGCTAAGATTCCAGTTTATACGACGGTTGATACGATGGTGAAAGAGGGCGGTTTGGCTTCAGTTGCTCAAAGCCAATATGAACTTGGAAAGGCTACAGCTCGTAGTGCTGTTAAGGTTCTTAAAGGTAAGAAAGTTAAGGATGTCCCAGTTGATGTTATCGATGATGGCACTCCAACGCTTAACCTTAAAGTTGCTCAAGACCTCAACATCACCATCCCTGACGATGTGCTTAAACAGTCAGACATCGCTGTTAAAGCTGATAAATAAGGAGGACATATGATTATTTCATCTATTTATCAGGGGCTTCTATACGGAATCCTAGGTCTTGGGATTTACATGACTTTCCGTATCTTGGATTTTCCTGATTTGACAACAGAAGGTTCTTTCCCACTAGGTGGTGCAGTAGCAGTAACCCTTATGAATTTTGGTTGGAACCCCATCTTGGCGACCTTGGTTGCTGTCTTGGCTGGATGTGGTGCTGGACTTGTGACTGGTCTTCTTTATACAAAAGGAGAAATTCCAACTATCTTGGCAGGGATTCTGGTCATGACTTCCCTTAACTCAGTCATGCTTATGATAATGGGAAGAGCCAATCTAGGTCTCCTTGATATTAAGACAATCCAAGATTTGCTTCCCTTTAGTAAAGATTACACCCTCTTAATCGTCGGTCTCATAGCTGTAACTATTGTTATTGCTTCCTTGATTGCCTTTCTCAACACTCGCTTAGGACAAGCCTATATTGCTACGGGTGATAATCGAGACATGGCTAGATCTTTTGGTATCAATACGGATTCAATGGAAGTGATGGGACTTGTTATCTCAAATGGTATTATCGCCCTCTCAGGAGCCTTGATTAGTCAACAGGACGGTTATGCCGACGTTTCAAAAGGGATTGGGGTTATCGTCATCGGACTTGCCAGCATTATCATTGGTGAAGTCTTGTATACGACTAACTTGACCTTGTTGGAACGACTGATTGCCATCTGTGTAGGTTCAATCCTTTATCAGTTCCTTTTGACAGCAGTTATCGCTCTTGGCTTTAACACGAACTATCTCAAACTCTTTAGTGCGATTGTTCTAGCCCTTTGCTTGATCTCGCCTGTCCTACGCCGAAAATTCTTTAAGGGGGTGACCTTATCACGATGACAGCTATTGTAGAACTCAAAGATGCGACTGTTAAGGTCAATAACGGTTTTGACACCGAAAAAACCATCCTGGACCATGTCAACCTTACCATTAGAGAAGGTGATTTTATTACCATTCTTGGTGGAAATGGTGCCGGGAAATCAACCCTCTTCAACGTCATTGCAGGGACCCTCATGTTGACCAGTGGTCAGATTTTCATCATGGGTGAGGATGTTACGTCTCTCCCTGCTGAGAAGCGTGCTAAGTACCTCTCACGAGTCTTCCAAGATCCTAAAATGGGGACAGCTCCTCGTATGACCGTTGCAGAAAACCTCTTGATTGCCAAATACCGTGGCGAAAAACGAGGCCTTAAATCACGCCAAATTCATCTCTACACAGAGGAATTTCAAGGTCTGATTGAACGTATTAGTAATGGTTTAGAAAAGCACTTAGATACACCAGCAGGTCTCCTTTCAGGTGGTCAGCGCCAAGCCCTTAGCCTTTTGATGGCGACACTTAAACGTCCTGAGCTCTTGCTCTTAGATGAGCATACTGCAGCCCTGGATCCTAAGACCAGTGTGGCTCTTATGGAGTTGACTGATGAGTTTGTGACGGGCGACCATCTTACAGCCTTGATGATTACCCATCACATGGAAGATGCTCTTAAATATGGGAACCGTCTTATCGTTATGAAGGATGGTCAAATCATTAAAGACCTTACCAAGGAAGAAAAAGGGCAATTGGATATCACAGACTACTATGCTATGTTCGAGTAGGCCCAGATTGACTCTAAATTGTAAAATAAGCCAAAAAGTTGTATACTTAAATAGTATGCAACTTTTTTGTTGTGGCCTGTAAATCGACAAGGAGACTGTTCGCACGAACGTTCAGCTTCTTGGACCGTCTGTAAAAATAGGCTCTAGAAGAGAGTCAAACTAAAAAGGAGAAAAACAAGCATGAGCGATATTAAAATTATTGCCCTAGGTGGAGTACGTGAAAATGCTAAGAACCTCTATATTGTTGAGATTAACGACTCTATCTTTATCTTGGATGCTGGTCTAAAGTATCCTGAAAATGAACAATTAGGTGTTGACTTTGTCATCCCCAATTTAGATTATTTGGTTGAAAATAAAGACCGTATCCAAGGGATTTTCTTGACGCATGGACACGCTGACGCCATTGGTGCCCTACCTTATATCTTGCAAGACGTCAAAGTACCAGTCTTTGGGTCATCACTTACTATTGAGTTGGCTAAGCTTTTTGTCAAAAATGCTGGTGTTAAGAAATTCAATAACTTCCATGTTATTGACGCAGAAACTGAAATTGAATTTGAAGATGCAGTGGTCTCATTCTTTAAGACAACTCACTCTATCCCAGAATCAATGGGGATTGTTCTTGGCACTGACCAAGGTAATATTGTCTATACTGGTGACTTCAAATTTGACCAAGCTGCTCGCCCTTACTACAAAACTGATTTAAGTCGTTTGGCTGAAATCGGCCGTGAAGGTGTTTTGGCCCTCTTGTCAGACTCAGCAAATGCGACAAGTACTGAACAAACAGCTTCTGAAGCAGAAGTTGGCCAAGAAATTGACCAAGTTATTGCTGATGCAGAGGGACGTGTTATTGTTGCTGCAGTTGCCTCAAACTTGGTACGTATTCAACAAGTCTTCGATTCAGCTGCAGATCACGGACGTCGCGTTGTTCTGACTGGTTTTGACGTAGAAAATATTGTCCGCACAGCCATCCGTCTTAAAAAATTGACTGTGGAGCATGAAAAACTTATTGTCAAACCAAAAGACATGAACAAGTTTGAAGACCACGAGTTGATTATCCTTGAAAATGGTCGTATGGGTGAACCAATCGATGGCCTCCAAAAGATGGCTGTTGGTCGTCACCGTTACGTTCAAATCAAGGATGGAGATTTGGTTTATATCGTAACAACTCCAAGCATTGCTAAGGAAGCCGTAGTAGCACGTGTCAACAATGCTATCTATAAAGCTGGTGGAACTGTTAAGATGATTACGCAAAGCCTTCGTGTATCTGGACATGCCAATGCTCGCGAACTTCAGTTGATGATTAACCTCCTACGTCCACAGTATCTCTTCCCTATCCAAGGTGAGTACCGTGACCTTCAAGCACATGCAGAGTTAGCCTTGGAAGTTGGTATTCTTCCAGAAAATATTTATATCGTTAAACGCGGTGACATCATGCACTTGTCAGAAGACCAAGGTTTCCTTCATGAAGGAGCTGTTCCAGCTGGTGATGTTATGATTGACGGTAATGCCATTGGTGATGTAGGTAATATCGTCCTTCGTGACCGCAAGGTCTTGTCTGAAGATGGTATCTTTATCGTAGCTATCACTGTTAACAAGAAGGAACGTAAGATTGTCTCTAAAGCGCGTGTGAATACACGTGGGTTCGTTTATGTGAAGAAGAGCCGTGACATTCTCCGTGAGGCTGCTGACATTGTCAATACTACCGTTGAAAATTACTTGGCAGGAGATAGCTTTGATTGGGGCGAACTTAAAGGTGCCGTCCGAGACGATGTGGCTAAGTTCCTCTTTGACCAAACTAAACGTCGCCCAGCGATTCTTCCAGTAGTCATGGAAGTACGTTAATCATTGATTTTACATTAAGAGTGTGAGCGTCTCGCTTGCATTCATCGAAGTAGAGGTAAATCTCGACAAGATTTTCTTCTTAAAGCAGAAGCTGGGGTGTCCCAGCTTTTCTAACATTAAGAAAGGAAAATACAAATGGCTTTTTTTCAAATTGAATACTCATCAGACGTTCTAGGCCAATACCGCCAAGTAGATGTCATTTATCCAGACCGCGACCAGATTGCTGAAAGGGAAAGTGATACGGACATCCCAGTTCTCTATCTTCTTCATGGCATGGGGGGCAATCATAATTCTTGGGCCTTCCGTACCAATATTCAGCGTCTCCTTCGTAAGACTAATCTTATCGTTATTATGCCTAACTCTGAAAATGGATGGTATACCAATACCAATTACGGTGTTAAGTATTACGATGCTATTGCTAAGGAGCTTCCTCAAGTTATGCAACGTTTCTTCCCTAGTATGACTAAGAAGCGTGAAAAGACCTTTATCGCTGGACTTTCTATGGGTGGCTATGGTTCTTTCAAACTAGCCTTAACGACAAATAACTTTGCTCGTGCAGGTTCCTTCTCTGGTGCCCTTGGACTATCAGTGGAGATGATTACAGATGAGACGAGTGAGTCTAAGGAATACTGGCAAGGTGTCTTTGGCGATTTGGAAGGAAAAGACATTGAGCAGCATAAAGTGGTCAATCTAGCCAAACAACATGACAAGAAAACCCAATTCTTTGCCTGGTGTGGTCTTGAGGATTTCCTTTTTGATTCTCAAGATAAGGCAGTTGCTGATTTGAGGGCCCTTGGTTTAGACATTGACTACCGCACAGACCATGGAAGACATGAGTGGTATTATTGGGAAAAACAACTAGAAGCCTATTTAGAATGGTTACCTATTGATTACATTAAAGAAGAACGTTTATCTTAATAGGTCAAGTATGTAACATCTTGTCAAAGAGATGATAAAAGCTTAAAGTGATATTTTTTACTTTTTAGAACTATTAGAGCATGATATACTATGGGAAGTTTCGAAAAGGAGGCTCTGTATTGAAAAAATTATTGAGAGTAATCTTCTATATTCCCAAACTTCTTTTCCAATTTATATGGAATCTTATTTGGGCTATTTTTAAACTTGCCCTTATCCTAACCATAGTTGGTTATGGACTTATCTATTATGCTAATAACTCTTCAAGTACCTTAGCCACAAACATTAACCAAGCCTTTCATCAAGTAGAACTAGGTTTTAGTGGTACTAGTACTAGTGACGTTGAGAAAGTTGTCTCTAATCTATCAACGACAGATACAATTCCTGAGTCTAATGGAGCTAGATGGGCGCAAAATACAGCTAGCATCTATATTCAATCTACCGATGAAACCTTGGTAGCGGCTTATAAGGAGGCTATCACCAACTGGAATAACACGGGTGCTTTCATCTTTACTCTGACAGATGATGCGTCAACAGCTGATATTGTTGCGACAGATTATTCCGATGCTAATTCACAGGCAGCAGGTTTAGCAGATAGTCAAACCAATGTTTTGACCAACCGCATTACTCATGTGGATGTGAAGTTGAACCGTTATTTCCTCTTGAATAGTGATTTTGGTTATACGCACAAGCGTATTGTGAATACGGCTGAGCACGAATTGGGGCATGCCATTGGCTTGGACCATGATGACTCCAAGACATCCGTTATGCAATCAGCTGGATCTTATTACGGGATTCAACAGGTGGATATTGATACGGTCCATGCTCTTTATGCTAATTAAGGAGGAGCTATCATGCGCTATTTGAAACGCCTTGCTAGACGTTACCCCATGCAAACCTTTCTCATTCTTTTCAATGCTGGGGTATTTACCTGGTTGCAAACAACAGGAACCATAATTGCCAATCGTTTGGGCCTATCAGGTGATGGTATTTGGATCTATATTCCCACTTGGGTAAAAACCTTAACTAGCCACTCTCTTGAGAGTATTCAAACCTTATATGGTGCTTCTGGTTGGAGTTGGCTAATCACCTCTATGCTTCTGACCTGGCTCGTGACTTTTCTTAAAGGTCTTATGAGAGCCATAGTTCTTGTGCTTCTCATTGCTGTTGGTCTATGGCTTGTCTATCGACATTTCGAACTCTTGCAAAATCTAAAACTGTCCTAAGGGGCAGTTTTTTAGGGTATTACGGCGTTTAATTTCTGAAAAAATATGATATAATATAGCTAATTTATTATTTTGGAGGACATTATGGCTTTAGCAAAAATCGTTTATGCCAGTATGACCGGTAACACGGAAGAAATCGCAGATATCGTTGCCAAAAAATTGGAAGAATTAGGTCACACTGTAGATGTAGACGAGTGTACAACGGTTGATGCCGCTGATTTTGAAGATGCGGACATCTGTATTGTAGCAACTTACACTTATGGTGATGGAGAGTTGCCAGATGAAATCGTTGACTTTTACGAAGATTTGGCTGACCTCGACTTGTCAGGTAAAATCTTTGGTGTTGTAGGTTCAGGAGATACTTTCTACGATTATTTCTGTAAATCAGTTGATGAATTTGAAACACAATTCACCTTTACTGGTGCAACTAAAGGTGCGGATAGTGTCAAAGTTGACCTTTCTGCTGAAGATGAAGATATCGAAAACCTCGAAGCTTTCGCTGAAAAAGTTTCAGAAGCATTAGCATAAGAAAAAGCAGAGTAAAGTCTGCTTTTATTGTAGTCAAAAATGGAGTTTTTATGAATGAAATAGAAAGAGATTTTAGGACTCAATCTCAACATCTCCTTTGGTCTGTCTGGCGTGGGCTCTTAGTCGGTGTGGCTGCAGGTGCAGTCGTTAGCCTCTTTCGTTGGTTAATTGCTAAAGGGGCCCAAATCTCGGTATCCATTTACCAAGACGCCCTGCACAATCCCCTTCTGATTCTGGGAATTGTACTTGTTAATCTCTTGATTGCACTTTTTATTGGTTATCTTATTAAGCAGGAAAAAGACATCAAGGGATCAGGGATTCCCCATGTTGAAGGGGAACTGATGGGGCTTTTACATCCGTCCTGGTGGTCAGTATTATGGCGTAAGTTCGTGGGTGGTGTCCTTGGGATTTCAATGGGACTGATGTTGGGACGTGAGGGGCCTAGTATTCAACTAGGTGCCATGACTGCTAAGGGATTAGCCGAGGGACTTAAGCTCTCTGCTCGTGAGAAGCGTGTCTTGATTGCTGCAGGAGCGGCAGCAGGGTTATCGGCTGCCTTCAATGCCCCAATTGCCGGTCTTTTGTTTGTCGTCGAAGAAGTCTATCATCATTTCTCTCGTCATGTTTGGGTGACAGCTTTAATGGCGTCTTTAGTGGCCAATGCTGTTTCCTTGCGCATCTTTGGTCAGGTACCGGTTCTTGCTATGACAGAAAAATTACCCGTTTTTCCTTTGAAGGATTATTGGATTCTTATTGTCTTGGGGATTTTTCTAGGTGTACTTGGATACGGTTATGAGTGGGTTGTCTTACGTATTGGTAGGGTCTACCAAGGGTTAGGGAAAATCTTCCACTTGCCATCTCATTTTCATGGTCTTTTGGCAGTTCTGTTTATCATTCCTATAGGCCTTTATTTTCCACATCTTTTAGGTGGTGGGAATGAATTGATTCTTGCCTTAAATGGTTTACATCCTGCTCTAACTGTGGCTATCCTCTATTTGGCTATACGCTTTGTTTGGAGTATGTTGTCCTTTGGTTCAGGTTTTCCTGGTGGTATTTTCCTTCCGATTTTGACTCTAGGTGCTCTTTCTGGTAGCGTTTTTGCGGCAGCTTTTGAAAATCTAGGATTCTTACAAGTCAGTCAGTTCCCTATTTTTATCATTCTTGGTATGGCTGGTTATTTCGGTGCTGTCTCTAAGGCACCGCTCACTGCTATGATTTTAGTAACTGAGATGGTGGGTGACCTTCACCAATTAATGACAATTGGAGTCGTTACCCTGATTGCCTATCTCGTCATGGATTTCATGGGAGGAGAACCTGTCTATGAAGCCATGCTTCACAATCTAATCGCTCACGAACCAAAGCAAGTTGATAATATACCGACGATGATTGACTTACCGGTTACAGAGAGTCTAGCTGGTCGATTGGTTAGGGATTTAAGCTTACCTGATGGGGTTTTGATTTCCACTCAGATTTTTCAGGACCAGTCTGAAGTTGTTCATGGAGATACACGTCTAAAAGCAGGAGCAACCCTGTATCTGGTTGTTAATGAAAGTAATATCAGTCAGGTAAGAAAACTCTTTTTATAAGCAATTCAATGGCTTGAGGCTCTTTTGTCCTCAGGTCATTTTTGTTATAATGGAGAGAAAAAAGGAGGTCAGTATGGACTTAAATGAGATTCGCCAACAGATTGACACCGTTGATAATGAGATCGTGGCTTTGTTGGAAGAACGTATGAAATTGGTAACTCGAGTAAGTGCTTATAAACAACGCACTGGAAAGGCGATTTATGATCCCGAACGAGAGCAAGCCTTGCTAGACAAAGTAGGCGCTAGTGTCCTTAATCTCGAATATAAAGAAGCTATCGTCGCTAGTTTTGCGGATATTATGAAGCATTCACGTACTTATCAAGCAAGTAAGCTAGAAGAAAAGTAGGCAACTAGGATGAAAGTAAGACAATTAAGTGAGAGTCAAGGTCTTTCATACTCCAATCTAGTGATTTTGAGTCTATATGCTGTCTTTCTAGGAGTGATAGTTGGACTAATTGATGCTATTTTTGGTCGTGTTCTTATAGGGCTTTCAGAATATCGAGACCATCATCTCTTTTATCTAGTCTCAGCGCTTCCTATAGCGGGGCTTTTGATTGTTTACCTATACCAAAGGTTTGCAGGCAAAGCAGCACAAGGGATGGGCTTGATTTTCAAGGTTGGACATAATGAGGAGGATAAAGTCCCCCTAAGGTTAATTCCACTGGTGACTGTAACCACATGGCTGACCCATCTTTTTGGGGGTTCGGCAGGTCGTGAAGGGGTAGCAGTGCAACTTGGTGCCACAGTTTCTCATGCTTTTAGTCGCTATTTTAAGCTCCCGAATGCTTCACGCATTTTCTTGACCATGGGGATGTCAGCTGGTTTTGGAGGACTCTTCCAAACACCAATCGCCGCGACCTTCTTTGCGCTTGAGGTATTGACTCTAGGACAGTTAAGTCTGCCAATCTTGGTACCGACTCTTATTGCATCTTTTGTGGCTAGTACAACAAGCCATCTCTTAGGTCTTGAAAAATTTAGCCACTTTGTATCTGAAAGTTTAACTATTGACCTTGGCACGTTTATGAAATTAGCTCTTTTAGGTCTGGCCTTTGGTATTGCAGGAAATCTCTTTGCTTATCTCTTGTCACTAGCTAAAAAGAAAGTAGCAAGTCTGCTCCCAAATCCTTATTATCGTGTTCTCTTTGGTAGTGTCGTCTTAACCTGTCTACTTTTGATTTTGTGGAAGGGACGCTATACAGGTCTTGGAACGAATTTGATTGCTTTAAGTGTTGGTGGTGGGACCATCTATCCATTGGATTGGCTCTTGAAATTGCTCTTGACCGTCTTTACCCTATCTCTTGGTTTCCAAGGAGGAGAAGTAACTCCTTTGTTTGCAATCGGAGCAAGTCTTGGTGCTGTTCTAGCACCAGTTCTAGGACTTCCAATTCCACTTGTAGCAGGTCTTGGCTATCTGTCTGTCTTTGGTAGCAGTACCAATACCCTTTTAGCACCTATTTTCATTGGCGTTGAAGTCTTTGGTCCCGCAAATGCTCTCTCTTACGCGATTGTCATGGCTTTTGCTTATCTCATTAATCATAAGACGAGCATTTACGGACAACAAAAAATGCTAGAAATGCAATAAGATACTAGACATTCTGATAATTTTTTGATAAGATACTAAGAGTGTGTAATGGACACACAAAAATAACGGCTAATCCGCTGAGACACAGAGGTTGCTCTTAAGATTAGTAAGATAGGAGTATATAAAAATGAATCCATTGATCCAAAGTTTGACAGAAGGTCAACTTCGTACTGACATCCCATCATTCCGTCCTGGTGACACAGTTCGCGTTCACGCGAAAGTTGTCGAAGGAACTCGCGAACGTATCCAGATCTTTGAAGGTGTAGTTATTTCACGCAAAGGTCAAGGGATCTCAGAAATGTACACAGTTCGTAAAATTTCAAGCGGTATCGGTGTAGAACGTACTTTCCCAATCCACACTCCACGTGTTGAAAAGATTGAAGTTGTACGCTACGGTAAAGTCCGCCGTGCTAAACTTTACTACTTGCGTGCTTTGCAAGGTAAAGCTGCACGTATCAAAGAAATCCGTAAATAATTTACAGATTTCAACAAAAAATCTGTCCTCGTGGCAGATTTTTTCATAAGTCCTCTTAGTTAAATGGATATAACAACTCCCTCCTAAGGAGTCGTTGCTGGTTCGATTCCGGCAGGGGACATTTTTAAGCCTTTAACCATGCGGTTTTAAAGCGTTTCGTTCACATTCTGTCCACATTTGTTTTATCTTTTCATCATTCCGTGATTTCTGTTCTTGCAATTGATGGGCATAAACTTCCAGTGTGATGTTCAGATTTTCATGCCCTAAAACTTGAGAAACAGAAATCAAGTCGATATCATGAGCTATTAGATAACTGGCATAAGTGTGCCTCAGCGAGCGGACACGCACCTCACGCCCAACGATTTTCCGCAAGGTCTTATTAACGGCGGTGTTGGACAGCGGAGGTAGTAGTCTACCATCTTCAGTAGATGGTAGTTGGTCGATAAAATTTGGCTCTTTGTCAACTGTAGTGGGCGAAAAGCTAACATCTAGAGAGGACCTGATAGGTCTTC
>NZ_CABQHE010000014.1:0-25362 GCF_902463925.1 uncultured Streptococcus sp.
CTAGAATTCAACAAAAATTAAATGACCAGTCTCCTGTAGAGTACAGAAAACTGGTCGCATAAGAGGTTTTTTGCTTGTCCCATTATTGGGGTTCAGTGCCATAAGACTAGTTCCTGTAAGCAATAAACTCTATTCTAATTATACTTTTGTCACCACAACATAACGATTAGGATCATCACCTTCTGAGTGACTTTCTACACCTTCAATTTGAGAGAGAGACTTATGAATGATTTTACGTTCGCTGTTGGTCATTGGATCCATCACATACTCTCTCCCTGTTTCTTTTACTTTGGCTGCTATTTTTTCTGCTAAATCAATCAGAGTCTCTGTACGTTGCTCCAAATAATCACGAACATTAAGAACAACACTAGAGCGTTTAGAATGACGGTCGTGCAAATAATTTTGCGCTAAAAGTTGTAAAGACTTAAGAACCTTACCGTGATAGCCAATAACACGTCCTGGCTGGTCTGTCTCAATCTGTATAATGATATTACGACGATTGTGACTAACCTCCAGACTAGCATCAACATCCATTTCATAGATGATTTTTTCAAGATAAGATAAAACGTCATCTGAAGCTGCTTGAACATCTTCTAAATTGCTTTCAGAAGATTCATCTGAACTAAACTCAGATGCCACAAAAGAGCTAAAATCATCTTCTGATTCTGAAGTTTCTACAGTCTGAAGTTGAGCAATAGGTTCTAGTTTGGACGCAAGAGAAGTAACCTTAGGTTCTGTAGCATCCTCTTCTGATGACTCGCGCTTAACAGATAAAGGAATGATTCTCGTCTTTGGTTGCTCCTGTATTTTACCAGGCAACTCTTTCCCAAATGTCTCAGTAGCCACTGGTTGCGTTAAGATTTCCTGTGCCTCTTCCTTATTATCTGAACCCGTAACAAGCTTTGTCACTTTCTTGGAAGCAATAGTTTCCTCTTTGGAACTTGTAACAAAATCATCCGGCTGTGTTACAGCATCGGGAGCTACTTTAATGACATCGCAATCTGCTTTGTGAACTATTCCTTCATTTATCGGTTCAACGCTAACTTGGGCAGGTTTCTTTCCAAACCCTAAAAAACCTTTCTTCTCACGAGAAATCACCTTAATATGAGCCTTCATACGCGGTAGATTAAGATCTTTCAAACCTTTCTCTATAGCTTGTTCAACTGTTTGTCCAGAATAGACTACCATAAAAAGCCTCCTTATTTACGTTTATGCGCCTTTTTCTTCGCACGACGAATCTTAGCTTTACGTTCTTTTTCTTCTGCTTCCAAACGATTACGTTCTTCAATGATTTTAAACGGATTATTAAAAACTAAAACCTGAACAACTTGGAAGGCGTTTGAAACTGCCCAGTACAGTGCTACCCCTGAAGAAATCTGAGTTCCAAACCAGAAAATAAAGATTGGAAGCATGATATTCATAACAAGAAGCATTGCACTACGATCTTTAGCCGCCTTATTTGTCAACCAAGTTGAAAAGAAAGTGAAAGCAGCCGCCAAAATCGGAAGAATAAAATAAGGGTCTTTCTGACCTAGATCAACCCAGAGGAATGTTCCTTCTCGCAATTCTGGTACTCGTGTGAGTGCTCCATAAAGAGCCATCAAAATAGGAAATTGAATCAAGAGAGGAACAAAGCTTGCGTAAGGATTTACACCATGCTCTTTATAAAGATCTTGTTGTGCATAAGCAAGAGCTTCACGATTCTCGCGTCCAGGATACTCACTCTGCAAACGACGTAACTCTGGTTGCAACTCTTGTAGTTCACGGCTTGACTTAATTTGGCGATTATACAGAGGAATCATTACCGCACGAATTAAAATCGTGAAAATAATAATACCTAATCCAATAGAACCACCAAATGAAAGCCCTTGAATAGCCTTCCCAAACATTAAAATAAGACGTTCCCAAAGACCTGTAGAGTGACTTGTAACATCACTTCGTCCACACGCGGACAAAAGCAAGAGAGCTCCTGCACCTAAAACAGATATATTAAGTTTTTTCTTCACTAAAAACTCCTTTTTAATACGATAAAGAACTGCTTCGCTTCCATTCATTAAGAGTATCTCAAAAATCAGGAGTGATTTTAGTTTATCCTACAATGTAAAGAAGCAAAATAATCTACTAGTCCTTATATAACTTTGCTATTTTTAAGACATGAACGAGATTGCTATAAATGTCTTGATAACTTAAGTCTTCGACACCTTTACGAGCAATAACGACAAAATCTTGATGTTCTAACTGAGATGACATGTCCATCAGTGCATGTCGTAGACGACGTTTTACCCGATTCCGAGTAACCGCATTACCAAGACGCTTACTGACTGACAAACCCACTCTAAAATGAGGCAGATCACGATCCAGACAGTAGACAACAAATTTCCGATTAGCAACACTGTGTCCTGCATCAAATAATGCTTTAAAGTCTTTCTCTTTCTTAACGCGATAAGATTTTTTCAAAATGCGACTCCAAACTCAAAATTAGTACTATTATATCATAAATAGCAAAAAAGCCCAAAACCTTATGGTTAGGGCCTTAGAGACTTATTTTTTTAGAGCTTTTTGAGCTTCTTTGATTTGCCATTTAACCTGGTCAAAACCAGTTCCGCCAAGGGAATGACGACGTTCAACAGCTATATGAGATTTGAGTGTCTCATAGATGTCCTCTTCAATTAAATCTGAAACTTCTTGATAACGTTCGAGAGGAACATCCTGAAGGTAATAACCAGCTTTGGTACACTCAAGAACGAGCTTTCCAACAATCTCATGTGCTTCACGGAATGGAAGGCCTTTAGACGCAAGATAATCAGCCAACTCTGTGGCATTTGAAAAATCTTTTTCTGTTGACTCTGCCATATGTTTGTCGTTAACAGTCATTGTATTGAGCATGCCTGCGAGAATATCAATAGCGACAGTAATCGTCTCTACCGTATCAAACATACCTTCTTTATCTTCTTGGAGATCTTTATTGTAGGCCAAAGGTAGTGATTTCATCACAGTCAACAGTCCAATCAGATTACCATAAACACGACCTGATTTCCCACGAATTAGTTCTGCCATATCTGGGTTTTTCTTTTGAGGCATAATGGACGAGCCTGTTGAAAAAGTATCAGATAGAGTTACAAACTTAAACTCGTTAGAACACCAGTTAATGATTTCCTCACAAATACGTGTCATATGCATCATGAGAATACTTGAGTTTGACAAGAATTCGAGAATGAAGTCACGGTCGGAAACAGCATCCAAGGAATTGCTATATGGTTTTGCAAAGCCCATTAAGTCAGATGTCATATTACGATCAATAGGGAAAGTTGTCCCTGCTAGAGCGGCAGCACCAAGTGGGGAAATATCGGTATGCTTGATATTAAATTCAAAACGTTCAGAATCACGTGTGAACATGTTGTAGTAAGCCATCAAGTGGTGACCAAAAGAAATCGGCTGAGCATGCTGTAAGTGGGTGTAACCTGGCATAATTGTGTAGGTATGTTTGTCTGCTAGACTTACCAAGGTATTACGTAAATTATCAAGTTTCTCAATAACTTCCACTAATTTAGCTTTCAGATATAAGTGCATATCTGTCGCTACTTGGTCGTTACGTGAACGCGCTGTATGAAGCTTTCCTGCCACAGGTCCAATTTTAGCCGTTAAAAGACTTTCCATATTCATATGAATATCTTCGTTAGAAACATCGAATTCTAGCTTACCAGCCTTATATTCCTCCAGAAGCTCTTCCAAGCCTTGTTTAATTTGTAAAGACTCCTCCTTGGTAATAATTCCTGTCTCACCCAGCATGGTTACATGGGCAATAGATCCTTTCAAATCAAACTCTGCCATTTTTTGGTCAAATGAAATTGAAGCACCAAATTCTTCTACCCATTTTTCAAGACTAGCTTCGAACCGACCGCCCCATAGTTTATGATTTTCTGCCATAGTTTTATTTTGAAGATTGCCCCACGCTGGGATAATCTTCCATCCTTTCTTAATACTTATAACAAGCAACGACCTCTTTGGTCACAATAACTTAAATGAAAAAAGCTAGATAGTATTTGTCTAGCTTAATTTGTCTCTCTGGACACTTGTTTTCCTAAAACCCGATCTCTGTCGTAGTTTATTTAGGCTCGTGACGCCTCTCAGAACGCCTTAACGATAATAATATAAGTTATAAGAAAAGAGTATCAGATGTGGCTCTCTGGACACTTTTATCTGATAAGAAGCGTTATTCTTCTAATAGCCTACTTTTCTTATGAAATTTGTCATTAATTGTCAAATGGATGGTTAACTTGTGAATTAACCTGAGTTGGAAGACCCCAAAGCTTGATAAATCCAATCGCAGCATCCTGATCAAAGCTGTCAGCTGATGTATAAGTAGCTAAGTTTTCATCATACAATGAATTAGCTGATTGACGTGCTACTACTTGAGCATGCCCTTTGTAAAGCTTAACTTTAGCGATACCATTAACAACTTTTTGTGTTTCCTTAATATAAGCAATGATAGCTTGTGTGGCTGGGCTAAACCACAAGGCATTGTAGATAAGGTTTGACAATTCATTTTCAAGAATTGGTTTAAAATGAGAAACTTCACGTACCAAAGTTAAGTCCTCAATTTCTTTATGAGCTGTCAAAAGGGCAATAGCTCCTGGACATTCATAAATTTCACGAGATTTGATACCTACAAGACGGTTCTCAACGTGGTCGATACGTCCGACACCATGCTTACCAGCGATAACATTCATTTCTTGAATAAGGTCAGCCAATTTCATTTCTTTACCGTTAAGAGCAACTGGCTTCCCTTCTTTGAAAGTAACATCGACATATTCAGCTTCATCTGGCGCAGACTCTGGTGAATTGGTAATCCCAAAAGCCTCTTCTGGAGCTTGATTCCAAGGATTTTCAAGAACACCACACTCATTGGCACGTCCCCAAAGGTTTTGGTCGACTGAGTAAGGATTATCAAGGTCTGCTGGAACTGGAACACCATTAGCCTTAGCATACTCAATTTCTTCCTCACGAGACCATTTCCACTCACGCACTGGTGCTACTACTTTAAGATCTGGATCTAGGGCAGCGATGGCAACTTCAAAACGAACTTGGTCATTACCTTTACCAGTACAACCGTGAGCGATAGTTGTTGCACCTGTTTTATGAGCAATTTCAACTAATTTTTTAGAAATAATTGGACGGCTAAGGGCTGAAACTAAAGGATATTTTTGTTCATAGTAAGCGTGAGCTTGAAGTGCTGGAAGCACATAATCTTCAGCAAACTCATCTTTAACATCAAGCACGTATGACTCAACAGCTCCAACTGTCAAAGCTTTATCATGGATAAACTCAAGATTTTTACCTTCACCGACATCCATACAAACGGCGATAACATCGTAATCTTTTTTAAGCCATGTAATAGCGACTGAGGTATCAAGACCTCCCGAATAGGCAAGAATAACTTTCTCTTTTGACATAATATTTTTCTCTTTTCTTATATTTTCTTGTGGTTGCTATCTCTATCAACCTTACGAGATTAATTATATTGCATATTTATTCACCTGTCAACACTTTTTCGTTATTTTTTTATATTTATTTCGTATTTATTTGTTTTTATTTATTGTTTCAACCTAAAAAGTGCTTAATTCTTAATTTTTATTCAATTTTATGCAATGTCAGATTGAAAATAAATAACATCCTTGAAACTGTTTAAATAGATTCAAAAGCATCTTTAACTATTTATCTTCTAAAATGCCAAAAGGCCTGTACAAAGTACAGACCTTTTGAACAACAGCATCATCGGTAGAGAACACAACAGCAATTTTAGATAGAATGAATGTCGTTTTTTATCCTGAACTGCAATTTCTTAGTCTATTTTTTATAAATTTCATCACTAAAAACCATCTATTTAGTATTTTTACAGAAATTAGTTACTTATTAAGATAATCATATACTTTTTTAGACTGATAAATTGCAAAATATAGTGCAACAAAAAACTCATAGCCTTTCATTGGTGTAAACTGTAAGTAACCACACAAACAGATCACGACTAACATTAAAAGAGCCAATAGACGTAGAACCGTAAACAAAACGATCATCTCTAGACTCTCGCTTTTCCTTTCAAAAATCAACCTACTCTATTGTAAGATAAATATATAATTTAACATCATTCCTATTAGAAAAAACTAAAAATATAAATCTATTTTTCCTAGTTAAGAACCATCAACTATTCAGCTGACAGTCAGACCATGTCACATGTAAATTTATTTACAAAACATAAAAAAGAGCCTAGATACCCCGAGCTCTTTAACTGACTGATAACCTCAATTTATGGATACATGTCAATGACGTAGTAGAAATACCAAATCTTCACTTCTCTCTACTTTTTATTACAAATCTATAAAACTAATTTAAAGTTTTTAAAGTGATGATATAACTACATTATATCATCATTCTATTACAAAAACACTCTTAACTAAAATCATATAATTGCTGACATATTGTTTATGCATATTCGAAAACCCAACAAATGTTGGGTTAGTTTTTTATAGTGTTGCAAGAACTTGATCAATATGTTTAATAGATTTTTCACGACCAAGTAAAAAGATAGTCTCTGGTAATTCTGGGCCGTGCATCTCTCCTGAAACAGCGATACGAATTGGCATGAAGAGGTTTTTCCCTTTAATTCCTGTTTCTTTTTGAACAGCCTTAATTTGTGGGAAAATATTTTCTGTAACAAACTCGCTATCTGACATATATTCGAGTTTAGCTTTAAAGGCCTTAAGTACTGTTGGTACTGTTTCACCAGCCATAACTTCTTTTTCAGCCTCTGTCAATTCTGGGAAATCTTCAAAGAAGAGGTCTGTGAGAGGTACAATTTCTTCTGCAGCTGTCATTTGTGGTTTGTAGAGTTCCACTAATTTTTCAGCTTTATCTGTCAAACGACCAGCTTCTTCCAAGAAAGGTTTGCAAAGAGCAAAGACCTTATCGAAATCAGCATTCTTGATGTAGTCATTACTCATCCAATCCAGTTTCTTCTGGTCAAAGGCCGCTGGAGACTTGCTTAGACGGTTCTCATCAAAAAGTTTGATAAGTTCTTCGCGAGAGAAGATTTCGTCCTCGCCACCAGGATTCCAACCTAGAAGAGCAATAAAGTTGAAGACCGCTTCTGGAAGGTAACCTTTTTTACGGTAATCTTCGATAAATTGAAGGGTATTAGTATCACGTTTAGACAACTTCTTACCAGTTTCAGAATTGATGATAAGGGTCATGTGTCCAAACTCAGGTGCTTCCCAACCAAGAGCCTCATAAACCATAAGCTGTTTTGGTGTATTGGCAATGTGGTCATCTCCACGGATAACGTGTGAAATTTGCATATCGTGGTCATCAACAACAACCGCAAAGTTGTAAGTTGGGTAACCATCCTTCTTCTGGATAACCCAATCACCACCGATATTGCCACCTTCAAATTCGATATCTCCTTTAACGATATCATGCCATTTGTAGATTCCTGACTCATTAACAGCCAAACGAACTGTAGGAATAATGCCAGCCGCTTCACGTTCTGCGATGTAGGCAGCTTTTTCTTCTTCAGTCATACCAAGGAACTCGTTAATATAACGAGGTGTTTCACCTGCTGCTTCTTGACGTTCACGTTCTGCAGCCAACTCTTCTTCAGTTACATATGACTTGTATGCCTTACCTTCTGCCAAAAGTTGATCAATATATTTTTGGTAAAGTGGCAAGCGCTCTGATTGACGGTAATTTTCATGTGTTTCAGGACTTTCATCCCAGTCAATTCCCAACCAACGCAAGTTATCAAGCTGTGAACGTTCACCATCTTCAACGTGACGTTTACGGTCAGTATCTTCAATACGGATAATGAATGTACCACCATGATGACGTGCATAAAGGTAGTTAAACAATGCTGTACGAGCATTACCAATGTGTAGAAGCCCTGTTGGACTTGGTGCGTAACGAACGCGGATATCTTTAGCCAAGATAAATCTCCTTTTTATGTTTCATTCTTCAGTCTTTGGATACCTGGTTAGCTTGAAGGCTCTCCCCAAGCTTAAGCATAAGCTTATAAGTACCAATCCTTTTTATTATAACACAATCTAAAGGTGGTTCGAGGAATTTTGTCAAAAAAACGACTACCTAAAGGTAGACGTTTTCGATAGTTTACTTAACGTGTTTTGCAAGATCTTTTTGAGCTTTGTCATTAGATTTTGCTTTCTCTTTAAGCCAATCTTTATAAGCTGAATCATATTGTTTCTTAGTTACAATATCATCTTGAGATTTAATATACTTGAAGTAGTAAGTAGAGCCTTTATCACCAGCTTGAGCGTAAGCTCCTGAGAATGGCTGGATGCGAGAAACTACCGTTGCCGCACCACTGTAAGCGGTAGTTGGAAGATAGAGGGCACTATCTGTCAACCATGCTTGAGCTTTAGCATATTTTTTATAACGAAGTGTCAAATCTGTAGTTTCCTTAGAAGCATCTTCAACTAATTGGTCATATTCTTTAAGACCTACTTTTTCCACAGCTTGACTATTTGGATTGTCGTAACCCATAAAGGACTTGGTGTTTTCGCTACTAGTCGTTTTCAAAACATCAAGATATGTAGATGGATCGAGGTAATCAGGCTCCCAAGCAACACCAACTGACAAGTCCCAATCCTCTGCTGCTGCATTCGAAGCATAGTAAGTAATATTGTAGAAATCGTCAGCTGACAATTGATGGATATCAATTACAACATTCTCTTTTCCAAGTGTAGCTTCAATAGACTGTTTGAGAGATTGCACTTGATTCACAAAAATTTTACTTGTTTGATTTACTGGAACGTCCAAATGAATCGGGAACTGAACTCCTTCTGATTGAAGAGCTTCCTTAGCTTTCGCGAACTCAGCCTTAGCTTTTTCTGGATTGTAAAGACCATCCTGACTATCTGCAAGATTCACACCAGACCACTCATCACCATAAGCTGGAAGTTGATCCATTACCATTGTTCCGAAATCTTTACCATCTGCCTGAACAAAGTCTGGTTTAACAAAGATATTACGAACAGCTGTATTAGCACTTTCTTTACCATTCAACTGAGCCGCATAATTTGTACGATCAATGGCAAATCCTAATGATTGACGGAAATCCTTATTAAGAAGTGCTGCTTTAGTTGATGATTTCTGTTGGTCATTTTCTTTAGAGGTATTATTGTAAGTTTGGCGATCAATATTAATACCAACCCCCTCTACTGATGCTGCTGGTTGGGTAGTATAGATATTATCTTTATACTTTTTAGAAACCTTAGAATAATTTGAGCTAGTAGGGAAGAGGCGAGCTAATGTATAGACACCATCAGTGAACTTACGTTCCAAAGACTCTTGATCTGATCCATCATCATAAGTTAATTTGATATTGTCAAAGTAGACATTATCCTTATCCCAATAATTTTCATTCTTGGTGAACTCAATAGATGATTTAGTTGTCAAAGCTTTAAGAAGATATGGTCCGTTATAAAGAATAGACGTTGGATCCGTTGACTTACCAAAATCTTTTCCTTTAGATTTCAAAAATTCTGCGTTAACAGGCCAAGTGACAGAGTAAGTCAATTTTGAATTCCAGTAAGGCATTGGTTGGCTAAGTGTATATTGCAAGGTGTGATCATCAACCGCTTTGATACCTACAGCTGAAAAATCTTTGTTAGCTCCAGAAAGGTAGTCATTCAGACCTTTAACTGAGTTTTGTAGCAAATAGATAGCTTCAGACTTTGTATCTGCGGCATGTTTAAGTCCTGTTACAAAGTCCTTAGCAGTCACATCTGCATATTCTTCGCCGTCTGAAGTGTACCATTTGATCCCCTTACGAATCTTGTAAGTATATGTTAACCCATCTTGAGAGACAGACCAATCTTCAGCTACAGATGGTTTTAAATTACCGTATTGATCATTTTCAAACAAACCATCAACACCATTACTAACAGCTGTCGTCATGTTTTTCTTATTTGTAGCAAGATAGTCTAGGGTTGCAGGATCACCTCCGTAAACATAGTTATAAGTCTTTCCAGACATCTTACTTGATGATGAGCAAGCCGTTAAAACACCTACAGACAACAGGCCTACGGCTACCAGTAAAAATACCTTACTCTTTTTCATTCATTGCCTCCTTAAATTGTAACGTAAAAAGTTTTAAATCAAAAATGATGTGTATATGCGTAAATTATATCATAACCTTCAACAATCAACACTACTTTCTGAAGATTTTTTATTTTCTACTCAAGTATTCCTATCTAGCTCAATTAAAAAAACCTATCCGAAGATAGGCTTTTACTATTCTTACAATGAGTTAGGATCAACTTTGATACCAGCACCTTGTGTAGTAGTGATTGAAAGGTTTGTGATGTAAGTACCTTTCGCTGTAGCTGGTTTAGCTTTTTGAATAGCATCGTTAAATGCTTTAAAGTTTTCAACCAATTTTTCAGCTTCGAATGAAACTTTACCGATGATAGCTTGTACGTTACCTGCTTTATCAGCACGGTAAGTGATTTTACCACCTTTAGACTCTTCAACTGCTTTAGCAACGTCCATAGTTACTGTACCAGTTTTAGGGTTTGGCATCAAGTTACGTGGTCCAAGGACACGTCCAAGACGACCAACGATTGCCATCATGTCTGGTGTTGCAACAACAACGTCAAAGTCAAGCCATCCACCGTTGATTTTAGCAACGAGTTCGTCTTCACCAACGAAGTCAGCACCTGCTGCTTTAGCTTCTTCAGCTTTAGCACCACGGGCAAATACAAGAACACGTTGAGTTTTACCAGTACCGTTTGGCAATACCATTGCTCCACGGATTTGTTGGTCAGCTTTCTTAACGTCGATGTTAAGGTTGTATGATACTTCAACAGTAGCATCGAATTTTGCGAAGTTAGTTTCTTGTGCAAGAGCTACAGCTTCTTCTACGCTGTAAGCTTTTGTGCTGTCGATTTTCTCAAGAGCAGCACGCATTTGTTTGCTTTTTTTAGCCATGTTAATTATTTCTCCTTGTGTAATGTGGTCATAACGACTTTCATCTTCCACGTCACTCAGCGAAGTGAGACGACGTCTGTGGTTTTCTTGTTAACTGAATTAGTCAGTAACAGTGAATCCCATTGAACGTGCAGTACCTTCGATCATACGCATAGCTGATTCGATGTTTGCAGCGTTCAAGTCAGGCATTTTAGTTTCAGCAATTTCTTGTACTTGTGCACGAGTTACTGAAGCAACCTTAACTGAGTTTGGAGTACCTGAACCTTTTTCAACACCTGCAGCTTTTTTCAAAAGAACAGCAGCTGGTGGTGTTTTAGTGATGAAATCAAATGATTTATCTTCATACACAGAGATAACAACTGGGATAATCATACCAGCTTGATCAGCTGTACGAGCGTTAAACTCTTTAGTGAATCCCATGATGTTGATTCCGGCTTGACCAAGAGCTGGTCCAACTGGTGGAGCTGGAGTCGCTTTACCAGCAGGAATCTGAAGTTTTACGATGTTTTCGACTTTTTTAGCCATTTTGTAATTTCCTCCTATTGTGGTTTTGGCGGTAAGTAAGTTTTGTTACCTCCCACAAGTATGTTTTTACATACCCTATCTATTATACAGAAATTCTTTTTAGATGCAAGAATTTCTTATTAAGTTTAGGAAAAAATTTACATAAAGGCCTTTTCGAGGTAAAATAGATTTATGATTCTATATAAATTCTTTGCTATAGCATTTTTCATTTTAACACCTATCTTTGCTTTTATTATCCACCGCTTCTTCAGTTTAAAATATCTCGGGCTTAATTTCGCTGACCTTACCTTCCCACTTTATTTTATTGAGGTGGTTGCTGTATCAGCCCGTTTCTTTACCCATAGTTTTTTGCCTTACATCACCATCTTATTATCCTTGGCGGCTATCATTATCACGATTCAGATGCTAAGCAAAACACAATCTTTCAAATTTAAACGTTTTCTTAAGTTGTTCTGGCGTATCAGCTTTTTTATCACCAGTCTTTTCTATTTAGGGACCGTGATTCTCATTTTTATCGTTTCTTAAAAACTAGATTAACTCAGCGTTTATATTGTGTGCTGAGTTTTTTTACATTGAATTATAAAAAAGCAGGCAACCATGCCTGCTTAACTTTTCGGTATTAGGGATGAACTTGAGTCATTCGACCAGTATCTACATCATAAACCGCACCGGAGATGATAACATCCTCAGGAATAAGCGGTGACTGACGAAGAATAGCCATATCTTCACGAACACTCTCTTCTACATCTGTGAATGGAAGAAAATCTTGATCAGAAACATCAACACCAAGTTCTTTATTGAGATAGGCGGTAAACTCATCATTCTTAAAGGTCTGAGCACCACAATCTGTATGGTGAAGAACTACGATTTCTCGTGTCCCCATCTGTTGTTGAGAAATAACCAAAGAACGAATCATATCTTCCGTCACACGACCACCCGCATTACGCAAAATATGAGCGTCACCTAGGGCCAACCCCAAGGCCTGGGCAACGTGAAGACGTGAATCCATACAAGTCACAATAGCCACCTTAGTCTTTGGTTTCAAGGGAAGATGGGCTGTCCCGTGGAGGTCAACATAGGCTTTGTTGGCATTGAGAAAGTTTTCAAAATAAGACATAATAACTCACTTTCTAATGAAGAAAATAATTTGACTATCAAATTATTCACACACTATCTTATCATCTTTTTATTAACTTGTCAGCTATTGAGTTTGCAATATAAAAAGGAGAATAGATGCTAAGAAGCATCCACTCTCCTTCAATTTATACTATGAACGTTTTGGTAAGTATCTATTAAGCAAGCCTGCAAAGGTTTGAAGATTGAGACTTTGAACATAAATTTCACCTGTTCCTCTAAAGGTATTAACAACACCCTCTCCTGTTCCAATAGACTGCCAGAAACCATTTTCCAAGTGAATATTATAATCAAGTGTCTGACTCCAGGCAACGACATGAGCATTATCAATAGTCACTTCTTGATTGTTTAGCTCAATTTTTTTAATAGAACCGTAGGCATTCGCCAAGAGTGTTCCTTGACCTTGGGTTGTCATCACAAAGAAACCACCCTGACCACCAAAAATAGCCTTACCAACAGACTGGAGCTCCATTGTATAGTAAGCTGTGCCATCAAGTGCTAGAAAGGCACCGTCATTTAGTCGGTACTGTTTTTCACCTAAATAAAGTGGAATCACCTGACCTGGAGAATCAGGGGCCAAGGCTATATAACCGTTATTGGACTGTGAGACAACCTGAGTAATAAGGCTACTTTCGCCCGAAACCATTGAACGCCCAACGGCTTTTACAAAGCGACCTAGACCTGATCCACTGGCATTTAATTTGGTACTCAGTGTCACATTAGGTGTGTGATATACCATGCTGCCACGCTGGATAAAGACTGTTTCACCTTGATTAAGAGATAACTCTACTAAAGGGAATTGCATGTTGCTGTCTGTGAAAAATTGCATAATAAATACCTCCCTATCCTTATGAAAAGTATAGCATTGGAGGTATAATTTTGCAAACGTTTTCAAATTGACTTTTTAAGAAAAGACTTTTTTGAGTACTTCTCCTACCGTCGTGACCCCAACCACCTTGATACCTTCTGGAATCTTCATGCCATGAAGCGAATTTTTAGGAGCATAAATCTTAGTAAAACCTAGTTTAGCAGCTTCATTGATACGCTGCTCAATACGAGTCACACGACGGATCTCTCCTGTCAAGCCAATTTCTCCTATGAAGGCTTCTTGTGGATTCGTTGGAAGCTCCTTGTAACTAGAAGCGATAGCAACGGCAACTGCAAGGTCAATAGCTGGCTCGTCCAATTTGACACCACCAGCTGATTTGAGATAGGCATCTTGATTTTGGAGAAGAAGGCCGCAACGTTTCTCTAAGACAGCCATGATAAGGCTGACACGGTTAAAGTCCAGTCCCGTCGTTGTCCGCTTTGCATTGCCAAAGACGGTCGGTGTCACCAAAGCTTGAACCTCAGCTAGGATAGGTCGACTCCCCTCCATTGTGACAACAATGGCAGAACCTGTGGCACCGTCTAGGCGTTCTTCTAAGAAGACTTGGCTAGGGTTTATTACCTCTACCAGACCACCTGACTGCATTTCAAAAATCCCAATCTCATTGGTTGAACCAAAACGGTTTTTAACTGCCCGCAGAATACGGAAGGTATGATGACGTTCCCCCTCAAAATAGAGCACAGTATCCACCATGTGTTCCAACATACGTGGTCCAGCCAACTGTCCCTCCTTGGTCACATGCCCAACAATAAATGTAGCAATGTTATTGGTTTTGGCAATCTGCATGAGTTCGGCAGTTACTTCACGAACCTGGGACACAGATCCTTGAACGCCAGAGATCTCTGGGCTCATGATGGTCTGAATTGAATCGATAATAAGGAAATCAGGTTTGATAGCCTCGACTTGGCTACGGACTGCTTGCATATTGGTCTCAGCATACAGATAAAATTCGTTATCAATATCACCTAAACGTTCACTCCGCAATTTGATTTGCTCGGCCGATTCTTCCCCAGAAACATAGAGGACCGTTCCCTTGTTAGCCAGCTGTGTTGACACCTGTAAGAGGAGGGTCGATTTCCCTATTCCTGGATCTCCTCCAATAAGAACCAAACTCCCCGGAACCACACCGCCACCTAAAACACGGTTAAACTCGTCCATATCAGTTTTTATGCGGGCGTAATTAATTGAAGAGACTTCTTTTAATTTAGTAGGTTTGGACTTTTCACCCGTCAAACTGACACGGGCATTTTTAACCTCCTGCACCTCAACTTCTTCCTCAAAAGAGGACCAAGAAGAACAATTGGGACAACGTCCTAGATATTTGGGTGAATTGTAGCCACATTCTCTACAAACAAAAGTTGATTTTTTCTTAGCTATGATTCTAATCCTTTCCTTTCATGATAAACTCATACATTGCCATCTACCCCTATAAGCTCTAGCTTTTAACACCATTTCTCTAGAAAAACTCTTTTAAATCCAGATTGGTTAAGCAATAAGCCCGATGCTTCTCAAAGATACGAGAAGATATAACCAGCAAGCCGGCCGCAAATTTCTTCTATTTTCCAGTTGACCCGAACCCACCAGTTCGAACGCCATCTGCTTCGTCCCCATCTGCGATTAAGAAAGGTGCAAAGACAGCCTGAACCATGCGTTCGCCAACTTCAAGAGTCACGGGCTGATCAGTAATATTTTTCATCTGGGCGAAGATGTGACCTTCATTTCCAGGATTTCCATAGTAATCGCCATCAATAACTCCAACTGAGTTGATTAAGACCAGACCTTTTTTACGAGGGTTAGAGGAACGGTCATAGAGATAGAGAACCTCACCAGGTTGCATGTAAGCCTTAACACCTGTTGGTACGAGAACAATTTCCCCAGGAGCAATGACAGTATTCTCCGCAACCTTTAAATCATAGCCAGCCGCATGAGCAGTCTCCCGCTTTGGAAGTAAGTCCTGATTGTTATAGGTTGATACAAGTTCAAATCCACGAATTTTAGTCATTATTTTTCCTTTCTACATCAGTTAACTAATTCTTGTAAAATCAGCTACACTGAATTTAAGAAGAATATTTCTTAAATCTATCCTATTATAATCTATTCGAAATAAGATGACAAAAGTAATAGTCTAATCGTATTCTCATCAAACGAAGATTGACTTTTACCTAGGAAAACGCTAACATTATACTAGATATAATACTTTTAAGGAGAGTTGTCATGAAATTCATCGGACTTGTTGGTACGAATTCAAAACGTTCAACTAATAGACAATTATTGCAATATATTCAGAAGCATTTTGCAGATAAGGCAGAAATTGAACTTGTAGAAATCAAAGATCTTCCTGTCTTTAACAAACCTGCCAATAAGCAATTGCCAGAAAGTGCACTAGAAATCGCTAAAAAAATCGATGAAGCTGATGGTGTCATCATTGGAACACCTGAGTATGACCACTCAATTCCGGCTGTTCTCATGAATGCTTTGGCTTGGCTCTCATACGGTGTTTTCCCTCTTTTGAATAAGCCTGTTATGATTACAGGGGCATCTTATGGAACTCTAGGAGCTTCTCGTGCACAGCTACAACTTCGTCAAATTTTGAATGCTCCAGAAATCAAAGCTAATGTGCTTCCAGACGAATTTTTGCTCTCACATTCCCTTCAAGCTTTTGATAGCAACGGCGATTTAGTTGACCTTGATGTCATCAAAAAATTAGATGCTATTTTCGATGACTTCCGTCTCTACGTCAAAATTACTGGTAAACTCTCACATGCTACAGAGTTGCTACATAAAGAAGCTGAAGACTTCGACTGGGAAAGCCTATAAGACAGGAGAATATAAACTATGAAATTTGTTGGACTCGTTGGAGCAAATTATGACCAATCATATAACCGTAAACTGCTCGAATTTATCAGAAGACATTTTAAAATTAAATTTGAACTTGAAGTTTTAGAAATTGATGAAGTCCCTATGTTTAACCAAGATGAAAAATGGGACGAAAGCTTCCAACTTCGCTTACTTAATAACAAAATTACACGCGCTGACGGCGTTATCATCGCAACACCTGAACACAACCACACTATCTCTGTAGCTCTTAAATCAGTTTTAGAGTGGCTCTCATTCGAAGTGCACCCATTTGAAAACAAGCCTGTTATGATTGTTGGTGCTTCTTATTACGATCAAGGGACTTCACGTGCCCAAGTGCATTTGCGTAAAATCCTTGAAGCACCTGGTGTCAACGCTTATACCCTTCCAGGTAATGAATTCTTGCTTGGAAAGGCTAAAGAAGCTTTTGACCTTGAGGGAAACATTACTAACGAAGGTACTATTAACTTCCTTGAACAATGCTTAGATAATTTCATCCAATATGTAGGAGTGGTTTCTAAATTGAAAAAACCAAAACCAATTGAACCTGAAGACTTGGATTGTAACAACCCAATCGCTACAACTGTTACTGAGGTCGACCCTGACGATCCAGAATGGGTAGAAAAAGTAGCTGAAATTACTGGTGCGGTATCAGGTGATACCTACGTGAAATTGGATCACGGTATTTTGACGGTTAACCAAATTGACATGTTTCTCAAGGCTATGCCGTTTGAATTGACCTATGCTGATGATAATAACCAGTTCCTATACTACAATAACGCCCATCAAGATCCTGATACTATGTTTGCCAAACGTGTGCCACCTCAATCTGGTAGCCGTATGTCAACTGTTCACGGCTCACTTCCACCAGCTCGTATGAAAAATGTAGAATGGGTTATCGGTACACTTCGTAATGGTAACCAAGAGTATGTTCGTACGATTGTTCCAGGATCACCTGAAGGAGTTATCAATACGCATAACTATCAGGCTATGTACTATGATGATGGTTCTTATGCAGGAATCAATGAAATCGTCTTTAACTTTAAACCATGGCTTGACTGGTATCTCGAAACAACTGGTCAACGCCTTGTCGGAGGAAGCGGTCCTTTTGCACCAGCTGCAGCTAGTCATGGCGGTAGCGACGCCACATCTGGAGCATCAGATACTGGTGGTCACGGTGGCGACGCAGCCCCAGCCGCAGATGCCACATCTGGAGCATCCTCATATTAAGACTTGGAAAAGTTGGGACAAAATGTCCTGACTTTTTTTCATGGTTATCTTAGATTCATTTTCACTCGAGCTTGCGCATTTGCCGTGCTCCAAGCTACACATTTTAGAGGTAAACCTATGTCTCAATTTCAAGAAAAAGTTTTCGCTGCTTGCGCTAAAAAAGAAGCTCTCTTTGACGAAAGTCTGGGACGCTATGCCTTGCGTTCTATGCTTGCAGGAGCTTATCTTACCATGTCAACTGCTGTAGGAATTATTGGTGCAGATGTTATCGCTACGGGTATTCCAGCCCTTTCCCGCTTCGTCTTTGCTTTTATCTTTGCTATCGGATTGGTCTTCGTTCTCATTTTCAATGGAGAGTTGGCTACTTCAAACATGATGTTCCTGACCAGTGGTGCCTATTATGGTAAAATCAAATGGAGCAAGATGTGTGCCATCCTCCTCTACTGTACCTTCTTTAATTTTATCGGTGCCCTTATCTTGGCCTGGTTCTTCAACCAATCCTTCTCTTTCCAACATTTGACTGACAAGAGTTTCTTAGTTACTGCTGTCTCAACCAAGCTTGGAAAAACAGATTGGATGAACTTTACAGAAGGTATTACCGCTAATATGTTCGTTAATATTGCCATCTTAGGCTACATGCTCCTCAAAGAAGAATCTGCCAAAATTTTCATTGCGCTATCAGCTATCTTTATGTTTGTATTTTTGATTAATGAACACTTGATTGCTAACTTTGCCTCTTTCATGTTGCTCGGTTTCAACGGTGTGCGTGATGCTGTGGATAATTTCACTTTGGCAAATATTCTACGTCAGTGGGTAGTCGTTTTCTTCGGTAACTGGATTGGCGGAGGTATTTTCATTGGTTTGGCATACTCTTGGCTCAATAAAACTAAAACACCTCACATTGATTAGGAGATCACATGCGTCAAAAAACATTCATCAAACAAACCAGCCTAGCTATTCTACTCTATTTTATTTGCCTAGCCCTTGCAGTTGCCATTGATTTAATCTTTTTCAAAGTCAAAAATATGTATCATACGCCTGCCTTAGCGGCTATCTTTGCAGGTTGGGTCTATTTGGGACTTATCAGAAAGACAAAACAATTTGGGGCTATTACCTGTCTGGGTATCTTTATGTCCCTCTTCTTCTTTGCCTCTGGGCATTTTGTTCTAACCTTTCTTCCTAGCTTTCTAGCTGGCCTTGTCGCTGACTTTCTAGCTAAGAAAGAGAACTATGAGAATAATAAACTTAATTTACTTTCCTATATGATCTTTTCCCTAGGAAACTTAGCACCCATTATCACCATGTGGCTTGCACCCAAAGCCTATATCGCACAGCTCCTAGCTAAAGGGAAAACCCAAGATTATGTAAATCAAGTTATGGTTCCCTTTACAGCCAGTCATGTCTTAACTCTGATTGGAGGAACGCTCATGGCTGCTCTCATTGGGGGCTACATTGCCCAAAATTGGCTAAAAAAATAAATAGCCATCAGACCTCCTAACAGAGAGCACAAGACAAACATGCTTTTCTTATGTTATAATGAGAAAGAATACAGTCTTTTTCTAGTTTGTTAGAAAGGACCTAAAGGGAGACCTAATGATGAAAAAACAAAAAATCGCTGTCTTGGGCCCTGGTTCATGGGGAACTGCCCTTGCTCAGGTACTCAACGACAACGGACACGAGGTTCGTATTTGGGGAAACATCCCTGAACAAATTGATGAAATTAACGAGAAACACACCAATACCCGCTACTTCAAGGATGTGGTTTTGGATGAAAACATTAAAGCCTACAAAGAGCTATCTGAAGCCCTAGATAGTGTCGACGCTGTTCTCTTTGTTGTTCCAACCAAGGTCACTCGCTTAGTTGCTAAGCAAGTTGCTGAACTTTTGGACCACGAAGTTGTTGTCATGCATGCTTCAAAAGGTTTGGAACCTGGAACACACGAACGCCTTTCAACAATCCTTGAAGAAGAGATTCCTAAGGAACTTCGTAGTGAGATTGTTGTCGTATCTGGTCCAAGCCATGCTGAAGAAACTATCGTTCGCGATATCACTTTGATTACAGCAGCATCTAAGGATCTTGAAGCGGCACGCTATGTCCAAGGTATTTTCAGTAATAACTACTTCCGCCTCTACACCAATTCAGACGTGATTGGTGTTGAAACAGCTGGTGCTCTTAAAAACATTATCGCGGTAGGTGCTGGTGCCCTCCACGGTATGGGATATGGGGACAATGCTAAGGCAGCCGTTATTACTCGTGGACTTGCGGAAATTACTCGTCTTGGTGTGAAACTTGGGGCTGATCCTTTGACTTACAGCGGTCTATCTGGGGTTGGTGACCTTATTGTTACAGGAACCTCTATCCATTCACGTAACTGGCGTGCTGGGGATGCGCTCGGTCGTGGAGAAAAGCTAGAAGACATTGAACGTAACATGGGAATGGTTATCGAAGGTATTTCAACCACAAAGGTTGCCTACGAAATCGCCCAAGAACTTGGCGTCTACATGCCAATTACAACAGCAATCTACAAATCTATCTATGAGGGTGCTGATATCAAGGAATCTATTCTTAATATGATGTCCAATGAATTGCGCTCTGAAAATGAATGGGATAAAAAATAAAAATCTAAGGAGTTCTCATGAAAAATCAAAAAGTTAGAAAAGCTATCATCCCCGCTGCAGGACTCGGAACACGCTTTTTACCAGCTACTAAGGCCTTGGCCAAAGAAATGTTGCCAATCGTTGACAAACCAACCATCCAATTTATCGTTGAAGAAGCCCTCAAATCAGGTATCGAAGATATCTTGGTGGTTACTGGTAAGTCAAAACGTTCTATCGAAGACCACTTTGATTCAAACTTCGAGTTAGAGTACAACTTGGAACAAAAAGGCAAGACAGACCTGTTGAAATTGGTTAATGATACCACTTCTATCAACCTCCACTTTATCCGTCAAAGCCATCCACGTGGTCTCGGAGATGCTGTTCTTCAAGCCAAGGCATTTGTCGGAAATGAGCCATTTGTTGTCATGCTTGGTGACGACCTTATGGATATCACTAATGACAAAGCAGTACCTTTGACTAAACAGCTCATTAACGATTATGAGGAAACACACGCATCAACCATTGCAGTTATGCCTGTACCTCACGAAGATGTTTCTTCTTATGGTGTCATCGCCCCTCAAGGAAAAGGCGAAAATGGACGTTATAGCGTTGAAACTTTCGTTGAAAAACCAAATCCAGAGGATGCACCAAGTGATCTTGCTATCATCGGGCGTTACCTTCTAACACCTGAAATTTTCGGTATTTTGGAAACTCAAGAACCAGGTGCTGGAAATGAAGTCCAATTGACTGATGCTATCGATACACTTAACAAGACACAACGCGTCTTTGCTCGCGAATTTACTGGAGACCGTTATGATGTCGGTGACAAATTCGGATTCATGAAAACGTCTATCGATTACGCTCTTAAACATCCTCAAGTTAAAGATGACCTCAAGCAATACCTCATTGACTTGGGACACAAACTTGAAGGCAAACCAGCTAAAAAAGACTAATATAAAAACCATCGAACATGACATTCGATGGTTTTTTCATATGACTTAAAAATAAGTGAATCCTAGAAGAATCAGCAATAGTAAAATATAGGTTAAAAGGGCTGTAAAACGCCAACCTTTACTAAATAAGCGACTTTCAACCTTGTTAGCCAAAAAGATAGCTGCAAGAGCACCTCCAACTAAACCACCAAGATGGCCTGTAATCCCAACACTAGGTGTAAACAGGTTGAAGATTAAGTTTATGACAATCAAAGCCAAGTAATTGCGACCTAACTGATTAAGCAAAGGACTATGACTATAGTAGCCAAGAATCACAACAGCCGCAAAAAGTCCAAACAAGGATGTCGAAGCACCAGCTGCAATAACATTAGGCGTAAAAAGTAAGGTAAAGGCATTTCCCATAACACCAGCCAACAAATAGAGCCCTAGAAAACGTAGAGTCCCAAAAATCTGCTCAGCCATTTTCCCCATAAAGTAAAGGGCAAGCATATTAAATAGAAAATGCTCAACACCTATATGCACAAAAATTGGTGTTACAAGACGCCAAAGGTTCAAGGGACTGTACTGAACAAACGCACCGTACATAGCCCCCATCTTAAAGAGGCTCAAAGGCGAGGTCGCTTGAAAGCCGTTTAAAAGATATTGACAGATGAAAGTCAGCATCGTAAGTCCCAACAATAGATAGGTTGCTGGATATTTCTTCCACTCATTTATTTGCATGTGACGACCTCCTTAACAGGAATATCATAGCTGTCTGGTTGAAAATCATGTTTCTGGCAAGGATAAACCGTACTAACGGTCTCCCCTTCAAAGTCAGACAAATAGCGATCATAATAACCTGCTCCGTAACCAATACGATAGCCTTCATCATTGAAAACCACTCCTGGCACATGAATCAAATCAATCTCTGTTTTTTCCACAGCCAAATCAGACGCAGGTTCCATCAAGCCAAAAGAGGTAGCAACAAGATTATCTGGATTATAATCCACAAAAATCATTCGACCTTGTTTATATGTTTTAGGAATCAAAAGTCGTTTACCATCCTTTAAAGCCTGATTGATTAAAAGACTGGTATCATATTCATGAGGAAAAGACAAATAAGTCGCAATCACCTGGGCATCTTTATAAGCAGGTAAGGCAATCAATTGCTCCAAAAGATACTCATCTATCTTAGCCTTAGTCTCAGGATCTTGTGAAGTTAACTGAGCCAAGGCTGTTTTTCTAAGTTCATTTTTCATAGGTTTATCATATCAAAAAAGCTACCAAAAGTCAGACTTGGTAGATTTTTTAGCTGTATCAACTATGGTTAGGCTTCTGCCTTTTGTTTAAGGAATTTTCCAATTTCAACCACTGCAAAAGCGAGAGCATCTTCATTTGGACTCATCTTAGGATGGTGAAGTGCATATGGCGTGTCAATTCCCAACCAGAACATGACACCAGGAACCTTACTAAGCAAATAACCAAAATCCTCTCCAGTCATAGCTGGTGGACAATCAATCAGGTTGACCTCTGGGCTAGCATCAAAGAAAGCCATCAACTCTTTGGCCAATGATGGATTATTTTCCACAGGAAGATAACCACCTTGTTTCAACATGATATCCACTTCCATACCAAAGCTAGCTGCCACACCTTCTGCAATCTGACGCACGCGCTTCTGGATAAGGAGACTCATTTCCTGAGTAAGGGTACGAATAGTTCCATATACCTCTGCAGTTTCAGCGATAACATTGTTAGTAGTTCCTGCATGGAAAGAACCAAAGGTAACTACCCCACCCTGGATAGGGTCAACATTACGACTGACAATCGTTTGCACCTGAGTAATAAAGTAAGAAGCTGCTACAAGAGCATCATTGGCCTCATGTGGAAAGGCCGCATGTCCACCTTTCCCCTTGAAAGTAACGAGGACTTCACAAGTCCCAGCAAAAAGGGTGCTTGTGTTAGTCGCAATATCACCTACCTTGAAATCTGGACGGACGTGAAGGCCATAGAACTCATCTGGCAACCAATCTCCAAAGGCACCATCCTCATACATAAGCATACCACCAGCTTCATTTTCTTCAGCCGGTTGGAAGAGGAAGAGCATGTTATTTTTAGGTTGTACTTGAAGCATCTGATCCAAGAGACCAAGCGCTGTGGTCATGTGCATATCGTGTCCACAAGCATGCATACGACCTTCATGAGTAGACTTGAAGTCAAGACCTGTTTCCTCTACGATTGGGAGACCATCAATATCTGTACGCCAACCAATAGTTTTTTCAGGAGCATGCCCGTGAAGATAGACAAGAATCCCTGTACGCCAAGTACGTTGCTCCACAAAGTCCTTACCTTCAGTCATTTCAGCAATACGCTCTAAGAGATAAGCCTGAGTTTTAAATTCTTCCAAACCAATTTCAGGAATTTGGTGAAGGTCTCGTCTGATTTTTATTAAATCAAGTGTCATGTTTTTATCCTTTTTATTTGTCTTATTTTATAGAGAATCTAGAAATAGAGGCCTTACAGGCCTCTACTATCAATATGTTACAAGTTACGCAAAGCGTCTTCGAGTGCTGTTTTTTGTTGTGTTTTTTCATCAATTTCCTTGATGATGCGAGCTGGGACACCTGCTACAACCACATTTTCAGGGACATCTTGAGTAACGATAGCGCCAGCGGCAACGACTGAACCGTTACCTACTTGAACACCTTCAATCACAACAGCATTAGCACCGACAAGAACGTTATCACCGATACGTACTGGCTCTGCTGAAGCTGGTTCAATCACGCCAGCAAGGACTGCACCCGCACCAATATGGCTGTTTTTACCAACAGTAGCACGACCACCAAGGATAGCACCCATATCAATCATAGTACCTGCACCGATTTCCGCCCCGATATTGATTACAGCACCCATCATAACGACAGCATTATCTTCAATCGTTACTTGGTCACGGATAATGGCACCTGGCTCGATACGGGCATTAAGGTGACGCTTATCAAGCAATGGAACAGCTGAGTTGCGGCCATCTTGTTCCACAACATAATCCTTGTTTTCCGTCAAATTTGCAAGAAGCGGCTCGATATCTTTCCAGTCACCGAAAAGAACATTGCCAAGCTTAGTGACAGAAGTTGGAACAGCAGTTGCCAATTCCCCTTCAAAAGTTACTTTAACATTTGTTTTCTTTTCTGCATTACCGATAAAAGCGATAATTTCTTGTGCAGACATTTTTTGTGCAGTCATGAGATTCTCCATTCACATAAAGTTAGGAGTTATTATACCAAAAATTCTGATAATTGTCTTTGCTTTTGCCAAATAGATTGTATTTTTATGTAAATTCTGGCTTTAGAGCTTCTATATCAGTAATCACTCGGTCTGGCTTGATTGGGGAATTCTCCAGCTCTCGAAGGGAATAAGGGAAGGTATTGAGCAAGATACCATCGATCCCAACTGCTTCAGCCACAGCAATATCAGTCGTCAAGTCATTTCCCACCATGACAGTCTCAGATGGCTTTAACCCATGATCATCCAAAACTTGCTTTAAAAATTCGGGTTGAGGCTTACAGATACCGGCATCCGAAGACAAGTAAATAGCATCAAAATAAGGTCTTAACGCCATTAGGTCAATCTCAGCGTTAGTAAAGGCTGCTTGAGCATTAGACAAGAGATAGAGACGACAGCCCTGCTCTTTTAGAAAGGCTAGAACCTCCTTAGTATGAGGATAAGCTGTCAAATGTTTTCGAGATAAGACGCGAAAGACCATAGCTATCAAATTTCCCCAATCGTCCAGCTGATTAGAGTTACTAGACCGAGGCCGAGCATCTACATAAAGCTGGTTAAAAATGTGGGCTAAATCAATTTCTGGATAAACAACCCCTTTGAGCTCTATTAACTCCTTACGGGCCTGATCCACGTGCTTAGCATAAGCCTTTTTAAGAGCATCACCTTCATAAGCCGCTCCATAAGCCTGATATAGCTGGCCTAATGTATCCCATAACACAGGATCCTTCTCATCGGTTAGGATATCAACCAAGGTACCATAAAAATCAAAAATGTAGTTCTTATAGGCTCTATTTTTCATCGCTTTTTACGGCTCTATAATTTCTGTAGTGGGTAAAACCACTGTAGAGATTATAGAGCTTTTTGAGTGTACACAAAAAGTCCCATAAGAACTATAATGAAAAGCAACCAAACCATCATTAGGAA
>NZ_CABQHE010000015.1:0-23811 GCF_902463925.1 uncultured Streptococcus sp.
AAGGCAAGGGACTTTGACTCCCTCATGCGTTGGTTCGAATCCAGCTACCCCAGTTACACTTTGCCGGCGTGGCGGAATTGGCAGACGCGCTGGACTCAAAATCCAGTGTCCGCAAGGACGTGCCGGTTCGACCCCGGCCGCCGGTATAAGTTACACTCCTTAAGGAGTGTTTTTTTGTCTATAGGAGTTTATTTTTTATGTTTAATAAATTTCAGCTTCTCTTAAAACAAATTCGTTTTCCTGAGGATCATGATGCTTTTAAAGAAATTAAAGATGGTTCTATCGAAACAGTAAAGCTATTTAAATCAAAGCGCCAGTGGTTTTTTGTTTTTTCTTTTCCTAGTGCTCTGTCTTATGAGTCTTTTACTCTTTTTGATAGTTTACTTCATTCTTCCTTCAATTCTTTAGGTGCCAAAGCTTTTTTTGAGATTCGTTTACTTACTACTGCTTGCGATGATTCATTACTTGGAGATTATTTTTCATATGCTTTAGATAGTTTAAAAGTGTCTCACTTTTCTATTTATTCTTTATTCTCAAATCTAGAGGTTGAGATTTCGAATAATAGTATTTTTGTTAAGGCTCCAGAGCATATTATAAAGGAAAATTTACAGGATAGATTTATCTCTTTGATATCTAAATCTCTTTCTCAAGTTGGTTTATCTGATGTATCCATTTCTGTTGTCGAAGATAAGGTTGCTTCATCTTCTTTAGAAGAGGCTTACCAAACAAATAAGGTTTCTTTACAAGAACAAGCTGAGTCTCAAGCAAGACAAGCGCTTCAATCTATTCTTGAAAGTGCCCCAGCACCGAAACCCGTGAGAGAACCGTCCCAAAATTTTGCTGAGAAACAAAGTCAACGTCAAGCTAGTTTTGATAAGGCTGAAATAACGCCAATGGTTGATATTAATTCTGAAGAGAATCGTGTTGTTTTTGAAGGATATATTTTTGATGTAGAGCAACGTGAAACTAAGACGGGTCGAATTATTATTAATTTCAAGGTAACTGATTATACCTCTAGTTTTGCTATGCAACGATGGGTCAAAGATAGTGATGAGCTCGCTAAGTTCGATATGATAAAAAAGGGGAACTGGGTTAGGGTTCGTGGCCGTATCGAGAATAATCCTTTCACTCATAGTCTGACTATGAATGTGCAAGATATTAAAGAAATTTCACATACTCCTCGTAAGGATTTGATGCCTGAGGGACAAAAGCGTGTAGAATTTCATGCGCATACCAATATGTCGACTATGGATGCAATGCCAACTGTTGAAGATCTTATTGATACTGCTGCCTCTTGGGGACACCCAGCAGTGGCTATAACAGATCATGCTAATGTTCAGAGCTTTCCTCATGGCTACCATAGGGCTAAAAAAGCTGGGATTAAAGCTATTTTTGGTCTTGAGGCTAATCTTGTTGAGGATAAGGTACCTATTGTTTATAATTCTGAGGATTTGGAATTAAAAGAAGCAACTTATGTTGTATTTGACGTTGAGACAACGGGCTTGTCTGCTGTTCATAATGATTTGATTCAGATTGCGGCATCAAAAATGCATAAAGGTAATATTATTGAGCAATTTGATGAATTCATAGACCCAGGCCATCCTCTTTCTGCATTTACTACTGAGTTGACTGGTATTACTGATAATCATGTTAAGGGTGCTAAACCTTTAGTGCAAGTTTTACAGGAGTTTCAAGAATTCTGTAAAGGAACTGTTCTAGTGGCCCATAATGCGACCTTTGACGTTGGTTTTATGAATGCCAATTACGAAAGACATCAGTTACCAATAATTTCACAACCGGTTATTGATACTTTAGAATTTGCACGAAATCTTTATCCTGAGTATAAGCGTCATGGTTTGGGTCCTTTGACGAAGCGGTTTGGTGTGGCGTTGGACCACCACCATATGGCCAATTATGATGCGGAAGCTACGGGCCGTCTGTTGTTTATCTTCATAAAAGATGTGTTTGATAAGCACGGTTTGACTAATCTGGAACAGTTGAATACGGAGTTGGTTTCTGAAGATTCGTATAAAAAGTCTCGTGTCAAACATGCAACGCTATATGTTCAGAATCAAACTGGCTTGAAGAATATCTTTAAGTTGGTAAGTTTATCAAATGTCTCATACTTTGAGGGGGTAGCACGTATTCCTCGTACGGTCTTAGATGAGTATCGTGAGGGAATCATTGTAGGTTCTGCTTGTGCTGATGGTGAGGTTTTTGATACGCTTCTGTCTCACGGTATTGACAAGGCGGTTGAAGTTGCTAAATATTATGACTTTATTGAAGTTATGCCACCGGCAATTTATGCACCCTTGATTGCAAAGGATTTAATCAAGGATGAGGCGGCCATAGAACAACTGATTCGAGATTTGATTGAAGTCGCTAATCGTCTGGACAAACCTGTGCTGGCTACAGGAAATGTACACTATATCAACCCTGAGGATGCCATTTATCGTGAAATCATTGTTCGTGCTTTGGGACAAGGAGCCATGATTAATAGGCCAATTGGTAAGGGAGAAAATGCAAAACCTGCTCCCTTACCTGAAGCTCATTTTAGGACAACGAACGAGATGCTAGACGACTTTGCCTTTTTGGGAAAAGACTTAGCCTATGAAATTGTTGTAACTAATACGCAGGCTATGGCGGACCAAATTGAAGAGGTTGAGGTTGTCAAAAAAGACTTGTACACACCTTTCATTGATCGTGCGGAAGAACAGGTTGCGGAGATGACATATGCTAGAGCGTTTGAACTCTATGGTAATCCTTTGCCTGATATTATTGACCTGCGAATTGAGAAAGAGCTGTCTTCAATTCTTGGTAATGGATTTGCCGTAATCTACCTGGCTTCTCAGATGCTAGTTAACCGTTCAAATGAACGTGGCTACCTAGTTGGTTCGCGTGGATCTGTCGGTTCTAGTTTTGTTGCGACGATGATTGGAATTACCGAGGTCAATCCGATGCCACCACATTATCTCTGTCCTAATTGTCAACACTCAGAGTTCATTACAGATGGTTCATATGGATCGGGTTTTGATTTGCCTGATAAGGAATGTTCAGAATGTGGAACGGAGTATAAAAAAGATGGTCAGGATATTCCTTTTGAGACTTTCCTAGGTTTTGATGGGGATAAGGTACCTGATATCGATTTGAACTTTTCCGGAGATGATCAACCGTCAGCCCACTTGGATGTTCGTGATATTTTTGGAGAGCAATATGCTTTTCGTGCTGGAACAGTAGGTACTGTTGCAGATCGGACAGCTTATGGTTTTGTCAAAGGTTACGAACGTGACTACAATAAGTTTTACCGTGATGCCGAGGTCGATCGTTTAGCTATGGGGGCTGCTGGTGTTAAGCGAAACACAGGTCAGCACCCGGGTGGTATTGTTGTTATTCCAAATTATATGGATGTCTATGATTTTACACCTGTTCAATATCCGGCTGATGATGTAACGGCTGCTTGGCAGACAACTCACTTTAACTTCCACGATATCGATGAGAACGTGTTGAAGCTAGATATTCTGGGGCATGATGATCCGACTATGATTCGTAAGTTACAGGACCTATCAGGAATTGATCCCAAAGATATTCGAGCAGATGATCCAGATGTGATGAAACTTTTTTCAGGGACTGAAATCTTGGGGGTGACACCTGAACAGATTGGGACACCAACGGGAATGTTGGGAATCCCTGAGTTTGGGACTAACTTTGTTCGTGGTATGGTCGATGAGACGCATCCGACAACCTTTGCGGAACTCTTGCAGTTATCTGGTTTATCCCATGGTACAGATGTGTGGTTGGGTAATGCACAAGATTTGATCAAGGAAGGTATTGCCACCTTGAAAACAGTTATCGGTTGTCGTGATGATATTATGGTATACCTAATGCATGCAGGGTTAGATCCTAAGATGGCCTTTACCATTATGGAACGTGTGCGTAAGGGAATGTGGTTGAAAATTTCTGAAGAAGAGCGAAATGGTTATATTCAAGCCATGCGTGAAAATAATGTTCCAGACTGGTATATTGAATCTTGTGGTAAAATCAAGTACATGTTTCCTAAAGCCCATGCGGCAGCCTACGTTATGATGGCCCTACGTGTAGCTTATTTCAAAGTGCACCATCCTATTTATTACTATTGTGCCTACTTCTCGATTCGAGCTAAAGCATTTGAGCTTAAGACGATGTCTGCGGGTCTTGATGCTGTTAAAGCTCGAATGGAAGATATTAAGGAGAAGCGCCAACGAAATGAAGCGACTAATGTTGAAAATGACTTGTTTACAACGCTTGAAATTGTCAATGAAATGTTAGAACGTGGCTTTACTTTTGGCCAGTTAGATCTTTATAAGAGTCAGGCGACTGAATTTTTGATTGAAGGAGATACCTTGATTCCTCCGTTTATCGCACTTGAAGGTTTGGGTGAAAACGTTGCGAAGCAAGTAGTTGCTGCGCGTGAAGAAGGGGAATTTCTCTCCAAAACAGAATTGCGTAAACGAGGAGGCCTATCATCAACCTTGGTTGAAAAATTGGATGAAATGGGCATTCTAGGAAATATGCCAGAAGATAATCAGTTAAGTCTTTTTGATGATTTCTTTTAAGAGCTAAAAGAAGTCGTGCATAAACTTGAGAGGATGGAGTTAGTCTCTGTTCTCTTTTTTATTTTTCTTGCCAACTGTAGTGGGTAAGGCAAGGTTAAAGCTGATAGAAAACTTTTTTCTTAGTCTTATGGTATACTGTTAGAAAATTATAGTTTCAAGGAGTTAATCATGGTTTTACCAAATTTTAAAGAAAATCTTGAGAAATATGCTAAATTACTGGTTGCTAATGGGATTAATGTACAACCTGGTCATACAGTGGCCTTGAGCATTGATGTAGAACAAGCAGAGCTAGCACATCTCTTAGTTAAAGAAGCCTATGCTCTAGGAGCAGCTGAGGTAATTGTTCAATGGTCGGATGATATTATTAATCGAGAGCGTTTCTTGCATGCAGAGATAGATCGAATTGAAGAGGTTCCAGCTTATAAAAAAGCTGAGATGGAATATTTGCTGGGCAAGAAGGCAAGTCGTTTAGGAGTCCGTTCTTCTGATCCGGGTGCCCTTAATGGTGTAGCTCCTGAACGTCTATCTGCTCATGCTAAGGCTACTGGGGTAGCCTTTAAACCTATGCAGGTGGCAACTCAGTCTAATAAGGTTAGTTGGACTGTAGCTGCTGCAGCTGGTAAGGAATGGGCTAAGAAGGTCTTTCCTGATGCTTCGAGTGATGAGGAAGCTGTAGATTTACTTTGGGACCAAATTTTCAAGACCTGTCGTGTTTACGAAGAGGACCCTGTACATGCCTGGAAGGAACATGCTGACCGTTTAGATGCTAAAGCACGCCTACTCAATGAGGCGCAATTCTCAGCCCTTCATTACACAGCACCTGGAACAGATTTAACTCTAGGATTACCTAAAAACCATGTTTGGGAGTCTGCAGGTGCCATCAATGCACAAGGTGAGGGCTTCCTTCCTAATATGCCGACAGAAGAAGTCTTCACAGCTCCTGATTTCCGTCGTGCAGATGGTTATGTCTCAAGTACAAAACCACTAAGCTATAATGGTAATATTATTGAGGGAATCAAAGTAACCTTCAAAGATGGTGAAATTGTAGACATCACAGCAGACCAAGGTGACGAAGTGATGAAGAATCTCGTCTTCAACAATAATGGGGCACGTGCTCTAGGTGAATGTGCCTTGGTACCAGATCCAAGTCCAATCTCGCAGTCAGGGATTACCTTCTTTAATACTCTTTTTGATGAGAATGCTTCTAACCACCTAGCTATTGGAGCAGCCTATGCTACTAGTGTTAAGGGGGGAGCAGATATGACAGAAGAGGAGCTTAAGGAAGCTGGTCTTAATCGTTCTGATGTACACGTAGATTTTATGATTGGTTCAAATCAAATGGATATTGATGGTATCCGCCAAGATGGTAGCCGTGTACCTATCTTCCGAAATGGGGATTGGGTAATCTAAGAGTGATGGAGGATTTCTTATGATTGGAAGTATGATAGTTGGTTTTCTAATTGGCCTTATTGCCTCTGCTATATCAAATAGGGGTGAACGTATGGGCTGTATTGGCAAGACCTTTGTTGGATGGCTAGGTGCTTTTGTTGGTCAGCTTCTTTTTGGAAATTGGGGACCGATGCTAGCAGATACTGCTATCGTTCCTTCGGTACTAGGTGCTGTTATCTTATTAGCCCTTTTTTGGAATCGTAATAGTTAGAAATGAAAGAGTTCTGAGGTATTGGTTAGATATTTAAGGACTCTTTTTTCTTATTTTTTCATTTCCATATACCACTTTTAGAAAAACTGTGGTAGAGTAATAAAAACAGCATCTATTTGGAAAGGGCTAGAAATGAGTGACTTAGATAAAAACATGGCTGTAAAGAGTATGGTGGTCATGCGTAAAGCATTTCGTACTATCGATGCCAAGGTTTCTGAGACCTTTAAAGAATTTAATTTAACGCCAACCCAGTTTGGAGTCATGGACGTGCTTAATACCAAGGGATGCATGAAGATTGGTGAATTAATTGATTGCATGCTTGCCACTTCGGGTAATATGACTGTCGTCATTAAAAACATGGAGAAAAAGGGTTGGTTGACACGAGAAGCTTGCCAAACAGATAAGCGTGCTTTTGAGGTTGATTTGACGGATGAGGGCCGCCGTATTATTCAAGCCGCAATCCCCCCACATCAGCGAGCCATTGAGGAGACTTTTTCCGTTTTGTCTCCTGACGAACAGTTCCAATTGGTAGAGCTTCTGAAAAAATTTAAGAATGTCTGAGCATATTTCTTTATATTTATAATAAAATCAATTATATTACTATGTAGTAGTAAAAACAATTGTTAGAAATACAAAGGAAATTTATCATGAAAAATATTCTATTTATCGTTGGTTCTCTTCGTAAGGGATCATTTAACCACCAATTAGCAGAAGAAGCTGAGAAAATGCTAGCTGGTAAAGCTAATGTTTCTTATCTTGAATATAGTCAAGTACCTGTTTTTAATCAGGATTTAGAAAGTCCAGTTCTTCCTGTTTTGACAGAAGTTCGAGAGCATATCTTGGCAGCGGATGCTATCTGGATTTTCTCACCGGTTTATAATTTTTCAATTCCTGGGCCAGTGAAAAATTTGCTTGACTGGCTAAGCCGGGCCCTTGACCTATCAGATCCTTCAGGGCCATCAGCTCTTCAAGATAAGATTGTAACCGTGTCATCAGTTGCTAATGGTGGTCACAATCAACTTTTTGATGCCTACAAAGAATTGTTACCATTTATCCGTACCCAAGTAGTTGGTGATTTTACAGCGACACGTGTAAATGATACAGCTTGGGTAGATGGAAAATTCGTAGCAACAGAAGAAGTTCTTGAAAGCCTTCAGAATCAAGCGGAAGCTTTGATTGATGCGATTAAATAAGAATAATGAATACCTGAGCTTTCTAGCTTCGGGTATTTTTATATGCAACAATGAAAAAAGACACCCTAAGGTGTCTTCGTATTATGAAGGCGGTAGACGGATTTGAACCGACGATCAAGCTTTTGCAGAGCCGTGCCTTACCACTTGGCTATACCGCCATAACAGATACCATTCTATCGAAAAAAAAAAGATTCGTCAAGTCTCTTTCATCAAATTGACTGGTTGATTGTTCAAACTGCCTATTTACAAGAAACATAAAGAGGTTGAAAGACATTCAACTTCTTTGTATTAATTATAACTGTTGTATATAGATTACTAACACGTAAGTTTTGATTATTGTCTAATCAAGTAATCAAAGGCTCCGATAGCATCTGTAGCACCAGACCCCATGGAAATAATGATTTGTTTGTAGGCGCTGTCAGTATAGTCACCTGCTGCAAAAATACCAGAGATATTTGTTGGACCAAATTTATCAACGATAATTTCTTGGCGTTCATTGAGTTCAATGCCACTGTCTTTGAGCCAAGCAGTACTTGGTGCAAGAGCAATTTGAACAAAGGCACCCTCAAGGTTAAGATGTTTTTCTTCATTTGTATCACGCTCAACGTAACTCAAACCAGTCACATAATCTTGACCCAGAATTTCTTTTGTTGCAACGTTCTTAAGAATGGTTCGATTATCCGTTTTAGCAGCTCGTTCTTGTAAGACTTGATCTGCCTTTAATTCAGGTAAGAACTCTAAGACCGTAATATGTTTAGTGATACCAGCTAAATCTAAAGCCGCTTCCAAACCTGAGTTACAACCACCAATAACTGCAACATTCTTCCCTTCAAATAGTGGACCATCACAGTGTGGGCAGTAAGTAACCCCTTTATTGCGGAATTCTTCCTCGCCAGGAACGTTGATATTAAGCCATTTGGCTCCTAGAGCTAGGATAGCAGTTTTGGATTTTAAAACGGCACCGTTAGCCAGTGTTACTTCAATGAGTTCTTTCTTTTCAATGCTAGTAGTTAATTGACTTTTGATGATATCAACGTCGTAAGATTTAGTATGCTCTTCAACTTGGGCCATTAACTTAGTACCTTCTGTATATAGCGTACCAATCATGTTTTCAATACCAACTGTCTCAATAACTTGTCCGCCAAAGGTTTCTGCTAAAAGACCAGTTTTAAGTCCTTTACGGGCAGCATAAATTGCAGCACCGTTTCCAGCAGGACCACCACCAATAACCAAAACATCATAGACACCTTTACCAGCGAAAGCATCAGCATCAAGTGGGCCGTCGAGTTTTTCTACAAGCTGTTCAATGCTTGCACGACCAGATGTAAATTCTTCTTGGTCTTTATAAACCGTAGGAACAGCCATGATACCTTTCGCTTTGACTTTATCCTGATACATACCACCTTCAATCATAGTATGTGTGATATTTAGGTTCAAAACAGCCATAATATTAAAAGCTTGAACGACATCTGGACAATTAATATCTTCATCTGTTACAGTGATGAATTCCCCATTTTGAGAAGCTTGTGCTGAAAATTCTATAATTTCTTTTCTGACTAATGGCAAAATAATGTCATCCTCTATTTTTGAAAGCCTAATTATAAATAAAATACTTATCAATCTTAAAGAAAACGATTTTATTTTTTAATGAAAGTATGTTTTTTCCAACGAGGTTATTGATTTTATAGCTTGTCAAATATCACTTTTTTTGATAAACTACTATAGTTGCGTAGAGTGACAAATACTCATTTTAAGCCGATTGTGGTCTTGTTGCCGCAGGGTGGGACTGCAAGTCTAAAGCTTAGAAGAGGAAAAAACAATTTTTTAAGGAGAAATACTCATGGCAGTAATTTCAATGAAACAACTTCTTGAGGCTGGTGTTCACTTTGGTCACCAAACTCGTCGCTGGAATCCTAAGATGGCTAAGTACATCTTCACAGAACGTAACGGAATCCACGTTATCGACTTGCAACAAACTGTAAAAATGGCTGACACAGCTTACGAATTCGTTCGTGAAGCAGCAGCTAACGATGCAGTAATCTTGTTCGTTGGTACTAAAAAACAAGCTGCTGAAGCAGTTGCTGAAGAAGCAACTCGTGCTGGTCAATACTACATCAATCACCGTTGGTTGGGTGGTACTCTTACAAACTGGGATACTATCCAAAAACGTATCGCTCGTTTGAAAGAAATCAAACAAATGGAAGCTGATGGAACTTTCGAAGTTCTTCCTAAGAAAGAAGTTGCACTTCTTAACAAACAACGTGCACGTCTTGAAAAATTCTTGGGTGGTATCGAAGATATGCCTCGTATTCCAGATGTAATCTACATCGTTGACCCACACAAAGAACAAATCGCTGTCAAAGAAGCTAAAAAACTTGGTATCCCAGTTGTAGCAATGGTTGATACAAATGCTGATCCAGATGAGATCGATGTAATCATCCCAGCTAACGATGACGCTATCCGTGCCGTTAAATTGATCACTTCAAAAATGGCTGACGCTATCATCGAAGGTAACCAAGGGGAAGATGCTTCTGCAGATTTCCAAGAAGCAGCTGCAGCTGATTCAATCGAAGAAATCGTTGAAGTTGTCGAAGGTGACAACAACTAATCTTTAAGATTGGTTTGGGCTCGATGCTCACTAAAGATACGATAAACACCTAAGGGGCGGGGCTCAGCCCTGCCCCTTAGTTTGATAAAATAAATTTGGAGAAAAACAAAATGGCAGAAATTACAGCTAAACTTGTTAAAGAATTGCGTGAAAAATCTGGTGCTGGTGTCATGGACGCTAAAAAAGCATTGGTTGAAGTTGACGGTGATATCGAAAAAGCGATTGAATTGCTTCGCGAAAAAGGTATGGCTAAAGCAGCTAAGAAAGCTGACCGTGTTGCAGCTGAAGGTTTGACTGGTGTTTACGTTAACGGTAACGTTGCAGCAGTTGTTGAAGTTAACGCTGAAACTGACTTCGTTGCGAAGAACGCTCAATTCGTTGAGTTGGTCAACGAAACAGCTAAAGTTATTGCTGAAGGTAAACCAGCTAACAACGAAGAAGCACTTGCATTGACTATGCCTTCAGGTGAAACTCTTGAAGCTGCATACGTAACTGCTACAGCTACTATCGGTGAAAAGATTTCATTCCGTCGTTTTGCAGTTGTTGAGAAAACTGATGCACAACACTTTGGAGCTTACCAACACAACGGTGGACGTATCGGTGTTGTTTCAGTTATCGAAGGTGGAGATGATGCTCTTGCAAAACAAATCTCAATGCACATCGCAGCGATGAAACCAACTGTTCTTTCATATACTGAGTTGGACGAACAATTTGTTAAAGATGAATTGGCACAACTTAACCACGCTATCGATCAAGATAACGAAAGCCGTGCAATGGTTAACAAACCAGCTCTTCCACACCTTAAATATGGATCTAAGGCTCAATTGACTGATGCTGTTCTTGCTCAAGCTGAAGAAGATATCAAAGCTGAGTTGGCTGCTGAAGGTAAACCAGAAAAAATCTGGGATAAAATCATCCCAGGTAAAATGGACCGCTTCTTGCTTGACAACACTAAAGTTGACCAAGCATACACACTTCTTGCTCAAGTTTACATCATGGACGACAGCAAGACAGTTGAGGCTTACCTTGAATCAGTAAACGCTTCAGTAGTAGAATTCGTTCGCTTTGAAGTTGGTGAAGGTATCGAAAAAGCATCTAACGACTTTGAATCAGAAGTTGCAGCTACAATGGCAGCAGCCCTTAACAACTAATTCTAGTTGCTAGATAAAAAGAAAGAAGTTACGTGAATGAATCGTAGCTTCTTTTTTGTTGCTATTAAAAAACATCTGAGCATGCCTCAGACGTTAACAAAGTAATTAATGAGCAAAGGTATTTACACCAAGTAGAAGAGAGAGTGTTCCCATGATGATACCTGCAAGGATAACCCCAAGCATAACAGCAATAACACTACGTTTAAAGTCCCAATCTAGGATAGATGCTGCTAGAGTGCCAGTCCAAGCTCCTGTTCCTGGAAGCGGAATTCCCACAAAAAGTAGGAGGGCCCAGAAGACACCCTTATCTCCGGCAGCTTTTTCAAGTTTTTGGCCACCACTGTGACCTTTTTTAAGGCACCAGGTAAAGAAGCCGCCAATCAGAGGTTTGTCTGCCCCCCATTCGAGAACACGGCGGGCAAAGAAGAAAATAATTGGAACTGGAATCATGTTTCCAATAACACAAAGAATGAGGGCCTGCCACCAAGGAATACCTGAGGCGATAGCAACAGGAACAGCTCCACGGAGCTCCACTAAAGGAATCATAGAGATTAAGAGTGCAATGATGTATTTCATGAGTAACCTTTCATAGGGAAATAAATAAGAGATAAAATTCAAGGAATATGAGTTTTATCGTGGTGTTCAGGATATTTTAGTAAAAAATTGAGACACCTACTATTTTTAGTCTTATTTATTGTATCTTATATGTTCTCTAATGACAACTTTAAAAAGCTTTTCGAGAGTATAGTTTCCCATGAGCTAACATTTTTGGTATAATAATAGTCAGTTATAGTCAAATTAGACTGGAGGAATTAAGATGGCAAGAAATACATCAGATAGTATAGAAGAATATATTAAAGAATTGCTGGGCCAGTCTGGAACTGCTGAGATTCAACGCTCGAACTTGGCAGATGCTTTTCAAGTAGTACCAAGTCAGATTAACTATGTTATCAAGACTCGTTTTACAGAGAGTCGTGGGTATATTGTTGAGAGTAAACGTGGTGGTGGCGGCTATATTCGCATTGTCAAAGTTAGATTCTCCGACAAACACCATATGATTAATGATTTGCTGCAAAATTTGGCAGATCAGCTCAGCGAGCAGGTATTTACAGACTTGATTCAGTTGCTTTTTGATGAAAAGATCATCACTGAGCGTGAGGGAAATTTGATTTTAGCGACTGCTAGTGATGATGTTTTAGGCGAAGATGCGGCTATTATTCGTTCGCGTATTCTACGCTCGCTATTACTTAGATTGGATAGAAAAGGAAATTAGATGACAACATATTCAAGAAAAATGCAGGCCATTTTCCATCGTTCTCAGCTTGAGGCAGAGCGTTTTGGAAGTCCTTTCTTGGAGACTTGGCATGTGCTTCTGGCTATGGTTGAGGTTCCAGGATCTGTAGCCTACTTAACCTTTACTGATTTTGAGGACCGTATTCGTGCGGAAGAGATTGAGACCGCTGCTGTACTAGCGATGGAGAAAAGTCCAAAAGACTTGTCTGAATCAGATATTATCGATTTACGTGCACAGTCACATGCTTTAGAGGCTATGTTGCAAGAGGCAGAGGGAATTGCTAGTGTGACTGGTGCTGTAGAGGTAGGGTCTGAACATGTATTGATGGCCTTCCTTCTTCATAAGGATTTGATGGTTTGTCGTCTCCTTGAAGTGGCTGGTTTTCAATATAAGGATGACAGTGATAAGCCTCGTATTATCGATTTACGACGTTCTTTGGAGCGTTACGCAGGTCTTAGTAAGCAAGATTTGAAGGCCATTCATGACCTTCGTAAGCCTAAAAAATCAAAGGCATCAGGGAATTTTGCTAATATGATGCAGCCTCCTCAATCTTCTACTGGGGAACTGTCAGATTACACCAAAGACTTAACGGCAGTAGCCGAGTCAGGTGCCCTTGATCCTGTTATTGGACGTGAGAAAGAAATTTCACGCATGATTCAGGTTTTGAGTCGTAAAACAAAGAATAACCCAGTTCTTGTGGGTGAAGCAGGTGTTGGTAAGACGGCACTTGCGCTTGGCTTGGCACAACGTATTGCTTCAGGCGAAGTACCTTTTGAGTTGGCTGATATGCGTATCTTAGAGCTTGATATGATGAGTGTGGTTGCAGGAACACGTTTCCGTGGCGATTTCGAAGAACGTATGAATCAAATCATTGATGAGATTGAAGCTGATGGAAAAATCATTCTCTTTATTGACGAATTGCATACGATTATTGGTTCTGGTTCAGGTATTGATAGTACCTTAGATGCGGCGAATATTTTGAAACCTGCTCTAGCACGTGGAACCCTTCATATGGTTGGAGCAACTACTCAAGCTGAGTACCAGAAGCATATTGAGAAAGATGCAGCTCTTTCTCGTCGTTTTGCTAAGATTACAATTGAGGAGCCAAGTGTAGCTGAGGCGATTGATATTCTAAAAGGCCTACGTTCGTCTTATGAAGACTATCATCGTGTAACGATTACTGATGAGGCAGTTGAGACAGCGGTCAAGGCGGCCCACCGTTATTTGACGAGTAAAAACTTACCTGACTCTGCCATTGATCTTTTAGATGAAGCAAGTGCCACTGTTCAAGGTCGTATCAAAAAAGAAGCCAAACGTGAGATAACACCTTTGGATGAAGCACTTCTATCTGGTGATATGAAGGCTGCTGTTAAACAATATAAAGCTAGCCAAAAAGCAAAATTACCAAAACCTGCCTTGGTAGATGCAAATCAGATTATGCAAACCCTTAGTCGTCTATCAGGTATTCCTGTTGAGAAGATGACTCAGGCAGATAGCAAGCGTTACTTGAATCTGGAAGCAGAGCTTCACAAACGTGTTATTGGTCAAGACGAAGCAGTTTCGGCGATCAGTCGTGCTATTCGTCGTAACCAGTCAGGTATTCGTACTGGCAAACGTCCGATTGGTTCTTTCATGTTCCTTGGACCTACTGGTGTTGGTAAGACAGAATTGGCCAAGGCTTTGGCGGAAGTTCTCTTTGATGATGAGTCAGCTTTGCTTCGTTTTGATATGTCAGAATACATGGAAAAATTTGCGGCTAGCCGACTTAACGGTGCTCCTCCAGGTTATGTTGGATATGATGAGGGTGGTGAATTAACAGAGAAAGTTCGCAATAAGCCTTACTCAGTTCTCCTCTTTGACGAGGTGGAAAAGGCTCACCCAGATATTTTCAACATCCTCTTACAGGTTTTGGATGATGGTGTTTTGACGGATAGTCGAGGTCGTAAAGTTGACTTCTCAAATACCATTATCATTATGACTTCGAACTTGGGAGCGACTGCTCTTCGTGATGATAAGACCGTTGGTTTTGGTGCCCAAGACATTTCTCATAATCACCAAGCTATGGAGTCACGTATTATGGAAGAACTTAAGAAGGCCTACCGTCCAGAGTTTATCAACCGTATTGATGAGAAGGTTGTCTTCCATAGTCTTGAGGAAGAGCAACTTCGTGAGATTGTTAAGATTATGGTGAAACCGTTGGTATCAGCTTTGGCTGAAAAAGGGATTGACTTGAAATTCCAACCAGCTGCCCTTAAGCATTTAGCTAAAGATGGCTATGATGTTGAGATGGGTGCTCGTCCATTACGTCGTACGATTCAAACTCAAGTGGAGGATAAATTATCTGAGCTCTTACTAGGTAGCCAAGTAGTTAGTGGACAAACTCTTAAAATCGGCTGCTCGAAAGATAAATTAACCTTTACAGTAGTGTAAAAATCAAACAAAAAGACAGATTACAGGTGTAGTTTGTCTTTTTGTTGTGTCAATAGGAGTCAATGTAGAGTCAATCTTTCTGTAAAGTAGGCGTAAAAGAAAAAGCCGAGCCACGCTCGACTGTAAGTATTAGAGTTTTTCGTTGACAAAGGTGACAAAGTGATTCCACCAAACCTTGAGGAAGAAGCTTTTCTTAACTTCTTTACCAGCAACCAGTTCCATGCTAGGCATACCCTGGTTAGGCAAGTAACCTTCTCCTACAAGATCCTTATCTTCAAAGGCGGCTGTTCCCACCTTGTTTCCTGCCTTGACAGGGGCTTGCATCTGGTTGGTAGTGACTTTAATGTGTTTGTTATTGTTAGCATCTATTTTTTGGATGATATTAAAGTCAGATTTAGCGACGGCAGTGACTTGCTTAGATTTACCATCAAGGACAGAGGCTTGACTTTTACCGATAGCTTGTCCTTTCTTGGCAATGGTCTTGCTTTCCCAATGATAGACAACGTAGTTAAGCAGGTCGTTAGTTGCAGTGAAACGGGCGTAGTCATCAGTATCGGTATTATCAGCATTCAAAATGACTGTGATAATGCTCATGCCACTTTCATTTGAGTGGGCCACGAAGGAAGCACCGGCTAAATCAGTGGTTCCCGTTTTTAGGCCATCCACTCCTTTACGGTAACTAGGTTGTCCCTTAAGCATATAGTTGGAAGTTTTGAGTTTGTTGACACCATCAAAGTCAGCCTCAGTTTTTTTAGTGATGTTTAGGATTTCGGGATATTCTTTCACAACGTGTTGCGTAATGATAGCAACGTCCTTAGCACTCATGGTATTTTCTTCGTCAGATTTAGAGCCTGGATAGATATTGTCACCTAAGTAGGAATTATTAAGACCAGAGGCATTGACAATCTTGGCATCAGTAATACCCCAGTCTTTGAGTTGGGCTTTCATCATGTCGACAAACTTACTTTCGGTTCCTCCGATTTCCTCGGCTAGAGCAATGGAAGCACTGTTGGCACTGGAAATAAGGGTTGCGTCAAGAAGTTGTTTGACAGTGTATTTGCGGGCATCTAGTGGAATATTAGATACTTCGGCACTGACAGTTAGTTCAAATGGGTAGTCAGAAATCTCAACTTTGCTATGCCATTTGAGGTCTCCCTGATCTACCGCTTTATACACTATGTAGGCTGTTAGGAGCTTTGTAATAGAGCCAATCCCTGTAGAGGTAGTGGCATCTTTTTCATATAAAATTTTGCCAGTATTAGCTTCGACAGCGATGGCATGTTTGGCTGCGGCATCATATCCTTTTTTCTTATCTGCTGCAAAAGCAGGGGCTACGCTTCCCAGACAGAGTAAGAAGGTCATCATAAGCGTAATCAGTTTTTTCATGGTTTGTTCCTTCATGTGTTTTGGATATTTATTATACCACATTTTGAGAGGAACTTAAGGTGTTGAGAAGGGGCTTTTACTTACAGGACCAATTTTGAAGGCAAGATAAAACTACCTTTTGATAGCTAAAAGGTAGTTTTGTGTTTACTTGTTTCCTGTAAAGAAATTAATGATATGGTTCCACCAAACTTTTAAGAAGAAACTTTTCTTGATAGATTGGTTGGCTGTTACAGAAATTTGAGGTGGATCAGAGATGTAACCTGTTCCAACGAGATCCTTATCATCAAAGGTCGCTGTTCCAATAGTGTCACCTTTTTTGATAGGTGCTGTTATAGTTTTTGCTTTGATTTTAACAGCATCATTTTTGCTGTTTATTTTTTGAACGACTGTAAGGTCCGACTCGAGTTTAGCAGAGATGGTTTGACTGGCTCCATCGGCTACCTTAATATCATTTTTCTTGACGATTTGTCCCTTGGTGTTGAGGGTTTTGATTCCCCAGTTTTGAGTCACGTAATCTAGCAACTCATTTGTAGCTGTGAATCGAGCAGCTACATCCTCTCCACCATTGTCCGCATTCATAACAACGGTAATCAAATTCATGCCATTTTCATTGGAGTGGGCTACAAAGGATGCCCCTGCAAGTTCAGTTGTTCCAGTCTTGAGTCCATCAACGTCTTCACGGTAGTTGTCTTGACCCTCCAACATGTAGTTGTGCGTCGTTAATTTGTTGTCCCCTTCGAAATCAGTTTCGGTTTGCTTGGTGATTTCAAGTACCTGAGGATAGTCTTTGATGAGGTGGTCTGCAATAATGGCAACATCTAGAGCATTCATAGTATTCTCGTCATCTGCTTTAGAGCCAGGGTAGCGGTTGTCCCCAAGGTATTTATTGTTTAGACCAGAAGCATTAAATAATTTAGCATCTGTAATGCCCCATTCTTTAAGTTGGGCTGTCATAGTGTCAACAAAGGCACTCTCTGATCCTGAGATTTTTTCAGCTAGAGCAATAGCAGCACTGTTAGCGCTGGAAATGAGGGTGGCATCTAGGAGCTGTTTAACAGTGTATTTTCGGGAATCTAGTGGGACATTTGAAACTTCTGAATCAACTGTTAGGTTGAATGGATAGTCTGAGATATCTACCTCAGTGTCCCAATTAATTTTACCTTGATCAACAGCTTTGTACACCATGTAGGCTGTCAGGATTTTCGTCATTGAAGCAACACCATCAGGAGTAGTGGCGTCCTTTTCATAGAGGACTTTCCCTGTAGTTGCTTCGATAGCAATCGCATGTTTAGCGGAAACATTGAAGTCATCTGTCTGTTCTTGTGCTAGAGTAGGTGTTGCTAGGCCTATTAAGATTAAGGCAATCATAATGATGTGTTGTAATTTTTTCATAGTCATTCCTTTGGCTCTCATAAGTGTTCATTATATCACAAAACCACTTAAATATCTGAAATCGAGAAGAGCTTGGAGTGCAACTTATGCCGAAGCTCTGCCATTTTCGACTATAATATGGTAAAATGGAAGTTATATCAAATGAATGATATAAAGTTGACTAGTTCGTTTTTGTGGGGCTGGTTATGGATAAAAAGAGGGATCAAACATGGCTAAACAAACTTTTGAGATGACCTTTGCAGGACGCCCACTTGTTGTGGAAGTGGGACATGTAGCCAAGCAGGCTAATGGTGCCGTTGTAGTACGTTATGGAGATACAACCGTATTGTCAGTAGCTGTTATGTCTAAAAAGATGGCAACTGCAGATTTCTTTCCTTTACAGGTTAATTACGAGGAAAAAATGTATGCAGCTGGTAAGTTCCCGGGGGGCTTTAACAAGCGTGAGGGGCGTCCTTCAACAGACGCCACTTTGACTGCTCGCCTTATTGACCGTCCTATTCGGCCTATGTTTGCGGAGGGGTTTCGTAACGAAGTTCAAGTCATTAATACTGTTCTCTCTTATGATGAAAACGCTAGTGCTCCAATGGCTGCTATGTTTGGGAGTTCTTTAGCTCTTTCTATCTCTGATATTCCTTTCAATGGTCCTATTGCTGGGGTTCAAGTGGCTTATGCAGCGGAAGATTTCATCATCAACCCAAGTGCATCAGATAAAGAAGTTTCACTTTTAGACTTGACAGTGGCAGGTACCAAGGAAGCTATCAATATGGTAGAGTCAGGTGCTCAGGAATTGTCCGAGGATATTATGTTGCAAGCACTCTTGAAGGGACATGAAGCTATTCAAGAGTTGGTTGATTTCCAAAATTATATCGTTGCAGCTGTTGGTAAGGAAAAGGCTGAGGTTGAACTGCTCCAAGTTGATGCTGATTTGAAAGTCGAAATCGAAACAGCTTATTATGATCAATTAGCTAAGGCTGTTCAGGTGGAAGAAAAACTGGCGCGTGAAGCAGCAACCCAGGCTGTAAAAGAAGAGGTCCTCGCTTCTTATCAAGAACGCTTTGCCGAAGATGAAGATAAGGAAACCATTTTGCGTGATGTAGCAGAAATCCTTGAGCAGATGGAACATGCTGAAGTGCGTCGTCTGATTACAGAAGACAAGGTTCGTCCAGATGGTCGTCGTGTGGATGAAATCCGTCCTTTGGACGCAGAGATTGACTTTCTTCCTAAGGTTCATGGTTCAGGTCTCTTTACACGTGGTCAAACTCAAGCCTTGTCGGTTTTGACTTTGGCACCTATGAGTGATACACAACTTGTTGATGGTTTGGATCCAGAGTATAAGAAACGTTTCCTTCACCACTACAATTTTCCTCAGTATTCGGTGGGTGAAACAGGGCGTTACGGTGCACCAGGCCGTCGTGAAATTGGTCACGGAGCTTTAGGTGAACGTGCCCTTGCTCAAGTTCTTCCAAGCGTTGAAGAGTTTCCATATGCTATCCGTTTGGTAGCCGAAGTCTTGGAGTCAAATGGTTCTTCTTCACAGGCTTCTATTTGTGCAGGCACTTTGGCTCTTATGGCAGGTGGGGTGCCGATTAAGGCACCTGTTGCGGGGATTGCCATGGGTCTTATTTCAGATGGAACTAACTACACTGTTTTAACTGACATTCAAGGTTTAGAAGATCATTTTGGTGATATGGACTTTAAGGTGGCTGGTACACGTCAAGGAATTACAGCTCTTCAGATGGATATTAAGATTTCAGGTATTACACCTGCCATTCTCGAAGAGGCTTTGGCTCAAGCCAAGGTAGCTCGTTTTGAGATTCTTGATGTTATTGAGTCAGTAATCGCTGAGCCACGTCCAGAATTGGCACCAACAGCGCCTAAGATTGACAGTATTCAGATTCCTGTTGACAAGATTAAGGTTGTCATCGGTAAAGGTGGCGAAACAATTGACAAGATTATCGCTGAGACTGGTGTCACTATTGATATCGATGAAGAGGGACTTGTTCAGATTTTCTCTAGTGATCAGGATGCTATTAACCGTGCTAAAGCTATCATCTCCGATCTTGTACGTGAAGCAAATGTTGGCGAGGTCTACACTGTACCAGTTGTGCGTATTGAAAAGTTCGGTGCCTTTGTTCACCTCTTTAATAAGACAGATGCTCTCGTCCACATCTCAGAACTAGCTTGGGAACGCACTGAGCGTGTCGAAGATGTTGTTAAGGTTGGGGATATGGTAACTGTTAAAATTATCAAAATCGATGAAAAAGGACGTATCGATGCCTCAATTAAGACCTTGCTTCCTAAGCCTGAAAAGATTGAGGACGGGGAAAATGAAGGAGAGCATCATCACCGCCGTCGTTCTCATCACAAACCACGCCACCATAATGAAAATGGTGAAGCACCGAAAAATCCTGATAAATCAGAAACGAAAGAACAGACAGAAGAATGACAGAAAATCAAGAATTGCAAGCTTTTGATGAAACTCTAAAAGAATTTTTAAAGGAACCAGACCACTTTTTAACCAGTCTGGCTTTGGTTAATCACCTACAACGTACTCCCGTCTTGGCTGCCCAAGACCTCTACGCAGTTGAAGTGGAAGGCAAGAAGGTTGTTCCTGTCTTCACTAGTGAACAGGACCTACAATCTTTCAAAACTACTCAAGAGAGTGCTCGAGAACAGACTTGGATAGAACGTTCAAGCTTAGATATCCTAACACAACTGGTTCAGGCAGAGCTTTTTGGTCTTGCTTTCAATTTAAAAGAGGATGGTGATTTCTCAAATACCACTCTTTTTGCAAGCAGTGAACTTATCCAGTTTATCAACTATTTCACTCAGACCTTAAATAATCTTTTGGGTGAGGAAAATCAAAAGGCAGATTCTAAAGATAAGATTTATCTTGTTCCAGCCTTCATTCACAAACGCGAGGAAGATGGCCAGGATGACCGTCTCTTTGCGACCATGTCGAATGCAGAGGGACAGAGTTATGTGCCTGTGTTTACAAACTTAACGAGCTTTGCAAAATGGTATGGTAACGAGACTTTTGGTCTACCTTTCCGTAAGGCTAAAGGGACGATTTTGCAATGGCCACTGTCAGAAATTTACCAGCCTTCAACAGGTGAAAATGAGTTGGATAAGGTTCAAGGTATTGTCATCAATCCGTTTGATGAGCAGCCTGAGTTAGTCGACTGGGCTTATTTTGAGAATGATAGTAAGTAATCCTAGTATTATCAAACCTCTGAAAAAGATAATAAGGCGACAGTAAACAATAATGATATAAGGAGTGACCTATATGGGGTGGTGGAAAGAAAGTATTGATATTGTAAAGAAAAATGACCCAGCGGCTCGGACAAGTTTGGAGGTTCTTTTAACCTATCCTGGTCTAAAGGCTTTGGCTGCTCATCGTATCTCACATTTTCTCTGGCGCCACCATTGTCGACTGTTAGCTCGTATGCATAGTCAATTTTGGCGATTTTGGACTCAAATTGAGATTCACCCTGGGGCTCAGATTGCTGAAGGTGTCTTTATTGATCACGGTTCTGGCCTTGTCATTGGTGAAACAGCTGTGGTTGAAAAAGGAGCTATGCTCTATCACGGTGTTACTTTAGGTGGTACTGGTAAAGATGTCGGAAAACGTCACCCAACCGTTCGTGAGGGTGCATTGGTTTCAGCCCATGCTCAGGTTATTGGTCCTATTGAGATTGGAAAAAATGCTAAGGTAGGTGCAGCAGCTGTGGTTGTTGCCGATGTCCCAGAAGATGTTACGGTAGTTGGTGTCCCTGCTAAGGTCGTTCGTGTTCACGGTAAAAAGGATGAAGAAGTGATTCATGACATTGAGGAAGGTCGTGAATACTATAGCGAAAAGCTGGAAGATCTTCTAAAAGCCGCTAGCTTTCACTCATCACGTCTATAAGGAAAGAAAAAGATGAAACTCTTTAGTTCAAAGGTGACTCGATTGACGGTTGTGGGGCCTCTTGCTCTTGTTTACGTTGCTTTACATAGAGCAGACTATAGCATGGCCACCTTATGGTTTTGCATTGCTCTGTTATGGGCCGGTCTTGTTTTTAAGCAACGACACAAGTGAGATTTGAGTAATGAAAAAATTCTTCAAGGACAATCGTTTTTTGGTCTTTTATATAGTTGGGAGTTTCCTTTCAGCTATGTCTCTTTTGACTCAAGGTCAGCTATTTGCGGCCATGGGGATTATCATTCTTGTTATACTCTTGTGTTTATACTTAAACCATTTCAGGGATAAAAAATAGTTTCCAGCTAATTGAAAGGAATCTCTAGTGATAAAAATTTATGATACGATGACGCGTTCTCTTCGTGATTTTGTACCGTTGACAGAAAATATTGTCAATATGTATGTCTGCGGACCAACAGTTTACAATTACATTCATATCGGGAATGCCCGTTCAACAGTAGCTTTTGATACCATTCGTCGTTATTTTGAGTATCGAGGTTACACTGTTAACTACATTTCTAACTTTACAGATGTAGATGATAAGATTATTAAGGCAGCCAATGAAGCTGGTATTTCGACCAAAGAGTTATCAGACAAGTTTATCGCGGCCTTTATGGAAGATACTGCACAACTTGGAATCAAACCAGCGACACAAAATCCTCGTGTTATTAACTACATGGATGAAATTATTGCATTTGTGTCAACCTTGATTGATAAAGGTTTTGCTTATGTTGCTGAAGGTGATGTATACTTTCGAGTAGCTAAGTCAAACAACTATGCTAAATTGGCTAACAAGACCTTGGAAGATCTTGAAATTGGTGCTAGCGGACGTACGGATGCTGAGACAGATCGTAAGGAAAATCCTCTGGATTTTGCCCTTTGGAAAGCTGCTAAAGAAGGAGAGATTTCTTGGGAAAGTCCTTGGGGACCTGGACGTCCAGGCTGGCACATTGAATGTTCTGTTATGGCGACTGAAATCCTTGGGGATACTATCGATATCCATGGTGGAGGTGCGGACCTTGAGTTCCCACACCATACTAATGAAATCGCACAATCCGAAGCCAAAACTGGCAAGACCTTTGCTAACTACTGGATGCATAATGGTTTTGTCAATGTGGACAATGAGAAAATGTCAAAATCCTTGGGTAACTTTGTGACTGTTCATGATATGCTTAAGACGGTTGATGGGCAAGTGCTTCGCTTCTTCCTAGCGACACAACAGTATCGTAAACCAATTAACTTTACCGAGAAAGCTATCCATGATGCTGAAGTCAATCTCAAGTATTTGAAAAATACGCACAGTCTACCACTAACAGAAGAGGTAAGCCAAGCCGAGTTGCAAACTTATCTTGATGCTTTCCAGGCGGCTATGGATGATGACTTTAATACAGCAAACGGTGTGACTGTCCTGTTTGACATGGCCAAATGGATTAATTCAGGCAATTATGATCAAACCGTTAAGGCTGCTTTTGAAAAAATTCTCCAAGTCTTCGGTATTGCTTTCGAAGAAGAAGTCCTTGATGAAGATATCGAAAAACTCATTGAAGAGCGTCAGGCGGCGCGTGCTAACAAGGACTTTGCGACAGCAGACCGTATTCGTGATGAGTTGGCTGCTCAAGGTATCAAGTTACTTGATACCAAGGATGGTGTGAGGTGGACACGTGACTAAACACCTTGATGTCAACCTTATTAATGGTATTGCACTCGCTTTTGAGGGAGATGCTGTTTATTCCTTATACATTCGCCGTCATCTGATTTTTCAAGGCCAGACCAAGCCAAATCAATTGCATCGTCTAGCTACACGCTATGTTTCAGCCAAAGCTCAAGCTAGTCTCATTGAAAAAATGCTAGAGCAAGAGCTCTTAACTGAAAAAGAGCTGGACATATACAAACGAGGTCGTAATGCTAAGAGTCATACCAAGGCTAAAAATACGGATGTTATTACCTATAAAATGTCAACAGGTTTCGAGGCAGTTATGGGTTATCTTCATATGACCGAGGATGTCGACCGCCTAGAAGAGTTGGTTGCTTGGTGCATTGATGAAGTTGAAAAAGAAATCTAAAAATTCTGCTGAGAGCAGGATTTTTTGTTATTATGGCTTCAAGCCAGTTTTTCTCGAAGAGAAAAACAAGAAAACCACCAGCTA
>NZ_CABQHE010000016.1:0-20917 GCF_902463925.1 uncultured Streptococcus sp.
AGCTCTATAATCTCTACAGTGGTTTTACCCACTACAGAAATTATAGAGCCTAAAATTTATAAAATCATCATCAAGCGGTATTTCTCGGATACTGCTTTTTGTTTTTGTCGGTAAAAAGCCAGTATTATTTTTATAGTCCCATGTCTTATTGACCGATAACATGCCAGTATCTCGATTGATGTCATCCACCGTTAAGCCTAGGCACTCAGCAAAACGTATCCCAGTTTTAGCTATGATATAAAGTGTCGCATAAGACGCATACTCTGGATGATTACTTGTTTCGTAAATCAATCGCTCGTATTCCTCGACCTCTAGGAATTTTGTTTCAACATCACGCCCTTTATTTTTAGCGTTGATTTTGGCGAACTTACAAAAATTCCGTTTGATATATCCTTCGTGCACCGCCATTTCAACGCACGATTTTACGTGAACATTAAAACGCTCGATAGTATCTTGCGCGTGAGTTTTAGCATAGCTATTCAGCACACTCTGGTACTGCGTGGCAGTTATGGATTTCAGTTTCTTATCGCCAAAAAATAATTCAATCTTGCGTTGAGTGTTGATGTATGCCTTATAAGTTATCGTAGAAACATTAGGACGCTTGTAGACCTCGCACCACTGTTTAAAATAATTGTATAGAGTAATATCTTCATCCACATTGATGTTATCTTGTAACTTCAGTTCCATCTCAGCAGTGGCTTTAATCGCTTCAGATTTAGTACGAAAACCACCCTTTGATTTTGGTTTTCGTTTGCCCGTGGAGTCGTAGTAATTTATTCGATATTCCCAGCCGTTGGGGCGTTTCCTGTATGATGCCATTATTTAATCCTCTTATTTTGGTATAATAAAAGGGTAGTGGTGAGTATCTCACACACTCCCTTGATATAGTTTAGCCAGTCGAAAGACTGGCTTTTTTTATTTCCCTCTATACACGCCAACTACTGCGAAAATCTTGATGTGTGTATCTTCGGCTGGTGGGAAGTCTAAGATGATGTCTTCATACTTGTCGTTGAGCGACACTAGGCGTAAGCGTCCGTTTTCGGTATATATCTTCTTGAAGTAAGAGCGGTCTCCGTATGCGATAACTGCTAAATCACCATTATAGGTAGTCAATCCTTTATCTGCTAAATAGAGAATATCTCCATCTTGATAGTCAGGTTGCATGGAATCACCACTAACTTTAGTCGCAATGTCGTGGCGTGGTGGTTGCTCGTCAACCTCTATAGTCTCTCTGTCTGTATCTTCGTAACCGAATCCATAGTTAAATCCACAAGCTGCTGCCGTCTCAGATACAACCTCAACTTGATACAAGCTGATAGCTTCCGATACTTCGTTTATCTTCGCTTTTCTTCGTTTCTCTTGCTCGTCCCGTAATTTTTCAGCGTATGTTACAACTTTTCTTTGCTCGTTCGGTTCTAGTTCGTCATATATGGATTGGATTTTGGATTTTGAAAGAACATCTGAGAAGGAATTGATGGATTCTTCTTTAAAAGTAGTATCTATATCTGATTTTTTAACACCGAAATAATCAGCAAGTTTTTGGATAACACCAAAAGAAGGAGCACTTCTTAATTTCATATAGTCTGTCATAGTACTTGCTGTAATTCCAACTTCTTTAGCCAACTCTTTTTGGGTGATGCCACGTTGTTTTCTAAAGTGTGTAATATTTTCAGCAATAATTCGCATTCGTTTTTTTTCATCCATTTACGATTACCTCGTATTTTTTATAAGTACATTATATACCATTTTTGATTGATAAACAATCAAAAATACGAAAAAATCCTATTTTTTTGAAAGAAATCATTGACAATACGAAAAAATCGTATTATAATTAAATCAAGCTTAAGGGAAAGGAGGCAAGGCAAATGATGGAACACATCATAAAAAGCCTAGCAACCAAGGACACTGCAACCGTCATCTTGGTACTAGGCTTAATCAGAGAAGCTCGTCTTTGGCATAAGCAGTACTTAGCTTACAAGCTCAAAGACAAAGAGCTTAAGAAAAAGTAGAGAAAGGGGCAGAAGCCCCAACCTCTACTTGATAATGTACCATCATTTACCGTAAAAAGCAATGAGTGAAGAAACTGGATTGATAATCCTGCTAGGATTAGCGGTTGTGTCTTTTACTATCCGTCAGATAGTGAAGTACCGAAGTGATAAAAAAGATAAGGAGTAGAAAAATGAATGAACTAGAAAGAACAGCCCTCAATGAAATACTGAGGACCGTGACATATATTGCTGAGAAGTTGGATGAAGTAGAGTCTGGCAGGGGACATCAAAAATAGTTTGAATGGTTTTGGAATCATTTTGAATTTCTGAAGTAACTTTTTAGTAAGGTCTTGACAATATATATATATAATAGTCTCGTAATTTTTTATAGAAAAAGGAGATTATTGTGAAACAAACCTTCATCACTTCGTATCTAACATTTTATCTCAAAGCATCTGTAGCACTTGAAGGAGATTTTATCAAGACATCAAACCCTAACACTCTTTTGAAAGTTATTCCTCTTGGGGCACAGAATAAAACGATTCCAGTGGATCATATCTCAAGTGTTGATGACTCATTCAGATTAGATTTTAAATCTTTTGCATGGGGAATTATCTTTGCTCTAGTTGGTTTTAATATGATGGGTTCATCTATTTTAGGAGGATTTATCCTAGCTGCTTATGGCATTTTGACAGTATTAAGTGCATTCCAGACTCTTTTGATTTTAAATCTAACTTCTGGAGGTGCACATGTATTGAGTGTTGTTGTTTTTGAAAAGTCAAAACTTTTGTCTTGCAAAGAAACAATTGAAAGTCTAATTCAACGTCGTTACAATAATACAAATGTGACAGCAAATACTGACCGAGTTATTGAAGCTTTAAATAACAATAAGTAAACTGGTTTAATGAGTCTCTTTAAAAGAGGCTTTTTTATTGCGTTATAAATAAAAGATGATAGGTAAAAAATATGAAATAATCATTTTTGACGTACGAAATCAACTTTTCTTAGGACATTATATTGTGATAAAAAGGCCTGAGATTTTTAATAACAGGCGATTGGAAGTTTGGTGAAGATATTGTTTTATCTACTTTAGAGATTGAACAAAAGGGTCCAAAACAAAATGCGGATTATGTTTTTATTTCATTCTGGAACCATAATAACTATTGAGATTACCTTTAGATTTTTCCCTTTACTGTGATTATCAGACCAGTTAACTAACGTAAAAGAAATCTATCTCTTCAATCAAAAAAACCAGGTTTCCCTGGTTATAACTATTAGCGGCTTACACGACGGCGAGCTGCTTTTTTACGGTTTTCTTCGATGAAAGCCAATTTTTTTTCTTCTGGTTCGATAATTGTCTTTTTAACTGCGAAAACGGCACCTGCAACAGTAGCAGCAGTTCCGAGAACGCCAGTAGCAAGACCTTTAGCAAATGAATGTTTTTTAGCCATGAGACTATCCTCCGTATATGTTATAATATGCTTATATTATCTAAAAAAATATCTAGAATAGCAAGTGGAAACATTATGAAAACCAAACTTATTGTAGTGGCTGGCCCTACCGCTGTGGGGAAAACGGCACTTGGAATTGAGTTGGCCCAGCGTTTTAATGGCGAAATTATTTCAGGAGATAGCCAACAGGTTTACCGCCAATTAAATATAGGGACTGCGAAGGCCACTCCTCAAGAACAGGCAGCGGCAGTGCATCATCTGATTGATGTCCGAGATGTCGATGAGTCTTATTCAGCCTATGATTTTGTGACTGAAGCGCAAATTGCCATTACTGATATTGTCAATCGTGGCAAACTTCCTATTATTGTTGGTGGTACAGGTCTCTATTTGCAAAGTCTTCTTGAAGGTTATCATCTGGGTGGTCAAGTGGATCAAGAGCAGGTGTTAGTCTATCGCTCTGAGTTAGAGCAACTTTCTGATTTGGAACTTTTTGAGCAGATTGATAGCTTAGGTATAGAGATTAAAGAGATAAATCGTCGTCGTGCCATTAGAGCGCTTGAGCTTTATCGTTTTTCAGACAATCCTGAAAATACAGAAACGACTTTTGATCCTTTTATTATTGGGTTGGATGATGAGCGCTCTCTGATTTATGAACGTATTAATACTCGTGTTGACAAGATGGTTGAACTTGGGCTTCTGGAAGAGGCTAAGTGGCTCTATGATAATTATCCTGAGGCCCAGTCGGCGCGTGGAATTGGCTACAAGGAGTTATTCCCTTATTTTTCTGGGGAACAAACTTTAGATGAGGTCTTAGAAAAGCTCAAGCAAAATACACGTCGATTTGCTAAACGCCAATTAACCTGGTTCAGAAATCGCATGAGGGTTAAGTTTTATCAGATTTCTAGTCCAGATTATCCTGAAAATGTGATTCAAGATCTTGCTTTATTTTTAAATGAAAGGGAAGGATAGGAGTAGGTGGTTCCTAGTTTTAAATACCTATCTTTGCTATAATAATAACTATGACTAACGAAGAAAAAAAATCAGCCTATGAATTAATGCTAGCACAGGCTAAGGTGCTTTTTGCCAATGAAAACAATGCTCTGGCCAACTTTTCTAATGCCTCAGCTCTCTTGAATACAACTCTGCCAAATTCTGTGTTCACAGGCTTCTACCTGATGGATAATGTTAAGAATGAGTTGGTTCTTGGCCCTTTCCAAGGTAATGTTTCTTGTGTTCGAATTGCTTTAGGTAAGGGTGTTTGTGGTCAGTCTGCAGCTGAAAATAAAACCCTAATTGTCGAAGATGTCACTAAACATGCCAACTATATTGCCTGTGATTCTGCAGCTCGAAGTGAGATTGTTGTCCCTATGGTGAAGGATGGTACATTAGTTGGTGTTCTTGATTTGGATTCTCATCAAGTAGGAGACTACGATGATATTGACCAAAACTATCTTGAACAGTTTGTCAAAGTCTTACTTGAAAAAACAAATCTTACTTTTGCAATGTTTGAGGTTAACTAATGTATCAAGCCTTATATCGTAAATACCGTAGTCAGACTTTTGGCGAGATGGTTGGTCAAAAAGTGATTTCAACCACTCTAAGACAGGCGGTAGAGTCAGGAAAAATCAGCCACGCCTATCTCTTTTCTGGCCCACGTGGTACTGGTAAGACCAGTGCAGCAAAAATTTTTGCCAAAGCAATGAATTGTCCTAATCAGGTCGATGGTGAGCCATGTAACCACTGTGATATCTGTCGTGATATTACTAACGGCAGTCTTGAAGATGTGATTGAAATTGATGCGGCTTCCAACAATGGTGTAGATGAGATTCGTGAAATCCGTGATAAATCAACCTACGCCCCAAGTCGTGCCACATACAAGGTCTATATTATTGACGAGGTACACATGCTGTCGACAGGTGCCTTCAATGCTCTCTTGAAGACTTTGGAAGAACCAACTGAAAATGTTGTTTTTATCCTAGCGACCACTGAATTACATAAGATTCCTGCAACCATCCTTTCTCGTGTCCAACGTTTTGAGTTTAAATCGATTAAGCAGGGAGCTATTAAAGAGCATTTGGCTTCAATTCTGGAAAAAGAAGGTTTAACCTTTGATGATGAGGCTTTGACCATTATTGCTCGTCGTGCGGAAGGTGGTATGCGTGATGCCTTGTCAATCTTAGACCAAGCACTGAGTCTTTCTCCTGACAATCATGTCAGCCAAGCCGTAGCTGAAGAAATCACTGGTTCTATTGGTTTAACAGCCCTAGACAGTTTTGTCGCTAATGTTCGCAATCAAGAGACTACGCAAGCTTTATCAAATCTTGAAACTCTATTTGATAATGGCAAGTCTATGAGCCGTTTTGCGACGGATCTCTTAGAGTATTTCCGTGATCTTTTGATTGTCAAAGCGGGCGGAGAGAACAGTCACCATAGTCCCCTTTTTGAAGAGAATCTTTCTCTGGAGCAAGACCGACTTTTCCAATTGATTGACTTGGTTACAAGTGCCTTGCCAGAAATTAAAACTGGAACACATCCTAAAATCTATGCGGAGATGCTTACTATAAAATTGTCAGAAACCCATATTCAGGTTTCACAAGAAATTCCAGGGAATTTGCAAAAAGAGTTAGATAGTCTTCGTCACGAAGTAGAAGGCCTACGTAAAGCTCTTAAAGAGGGCAAAGTCCAAGGAGATGCATTACCAACTCGAAAAGCCAAACATACTTATCAGTACAAGGTGGATCGTGAAAAGATTCTCACTATTATGCGTGAAACCATGGAAAATCCCCAGAAATCACGCCAGTGTCTGGATGCCCTAAAGGCAACTTGGCCTGAAATCTTGGATTCTATTAGCCCACAAAATAGGGCCCTTTTGAATGGATCTGAGCCTGTACTAGCCAATCAGGAAAATGCCATCTTAGCCTTTAATGCTGCCTTTAATGCTGAGCAGGTCATGAAACGTAGTGATCTCAATGATATGTTTGGTAATATCATGAGTTCAGCTGCCGGTTTCTCGCCTAATATTATGGCTGTTCCAAAAGCAGAATTTGAAAAACTCCGTACAGAATTTGCACGAAGTCTCAAATCCAAAGAAGAATTGGAAAAAGAAGATCGTGAAGAGTATATCCCTCAAGAACTCGAGTTTCTCTCTGATGTTGTAGAAATAGAGGACTAAAAAGGTCCAGTGGACCTTTTTAGGTCCGAGCCCAGAAACACAAAAGCGAGGAGGTCCAGTGGACCTTTTTAGGTCCGAGCCCAGAAACACAAAAGCGAGGAAGGACTGAACTGCACCCCAAAAGTTAGATTTTTTCTATCTAACTTTTGGGGTGTTTTTATTATGAAATTGACTTATGAAGATAAGGTTCAAATCTATGAACTTAGAAACCAAGGATATAGCTTAGAGCAGCTTTCAAATAAATTTGGGATAAACATTTCTAATCTTAGCTACATGATCAAATTGATTGATCGATACGGAATAGAAATCGCCAAAAAGGGAAGGAATCGTTACTACTCTCCTGAATTAAAACAAGAAATGATTGATTCCTATTTAAAGGCTATTCTCAAGATAGAGTTTCTCTCGAATATGCTCTCCCAAACCGTGGAACGCTTCCTAACTGGCTCGTACACTATAAGAGAAACGGGTATACTATTGTTGAGAAGACAAGAGAAAGGATACCTAAAATGGGACGTAAGCCAAAGAAAAACTGAAAGAAATGACGGAACTAGAACGTCTTCAAGCAGAAAATGAGTACCTTAGAGTGGAGAATGCAGTTGTAAAAAAGTTGAAAGAACTCCGATTGAGGGACGAGAAAGAGCAAGAAGAAAAACGGAAATTGTTCGAGGATTGGTCACAGAGTTTGCCATTCCAGCAAGCACTCAAAAGCTTTACTTATCGCCAGTTTTAGATGGCTTCAACAGCGAAATTATCGCCTACAATCTTTCTACGTCACCGAACTTGATACAAGTGAAAGCTATGCTAGAACAAGCCTTTACAGAGGAACATTACGAAAATACAATTCTCCATAGTGACCAGAGATGGCAATATCAACACGATTTCTATCATCATTTTTTAGAAGACAAAGGGATTCAACCATCCATGTCACGTAAAGGCAATAGTCCAGATAACGGCATGATGGAATCCTTCTTTGGCATTCTGAAGTCTGAGATGTTTTATGGTTATGAGAAGACGTTTAAGTCAATTGAGAATTTGGAACAAGCTATTGTAGACTATATTAATTATTACAACAACAAACGAATTGAGGCCAAACTAAAAGGACTTAGTCCTGTACAATACAGAACTAAATCCTTTGCTTAAATAAATTGTCTAATTTTTGGGGTCAGTATATATTAATCCAACTTTTTCCTAAAATCCCCAGGACTCATGCCAAATTCGTGCTTGAAAAGTTTGGAAAAATTACCGCTATCTTCAAAACCGATTGAGTAGGCGATATTTTTGATGGGGAGTTTGGTACTTCTGAGGAGTTCTTTGGCTTTACGAAGGCGAATATTGGTGAGAAAGGTTTTGGGAGCTTGCCCGATTTCCTGTACAAAGAGGCGATGGAGATAGGTGCGGTCGATAGCAAGGTGATTGGCGATGTCAGTTATACGGATATTGGTTTCGTAGTTATTGGTCATAAAGCTAATAGCTTTGGCAACGATGAGGTTATGGGTAGACTGGGTCACCTGTTTGTTTTGGGAAGGAAAGTCTGAATTGAGTTGGTTGAGGATTTCCAAAAGACAAGCATTGAGCATGATGTCATTACTTTCAGAAATTAGAGAAATTTCAATTAGCTTGTTCATGAGACTCTTGATGGGGTCATTATCAGAAAAGACAGGATTGTTACTAGAAATGGCGGTATCTTTGAGGTAGTGTTGGGCTAAATCTCCACGAAAGCCAAACCAGTAGTAGGCCCAGGGATCTGTTTCGTGGGCCTGGTATTGGATAGTAGCTTGAGGTGAGATAAAGAAAAAGTCGCCTGCCTTTAGGCTGTATATCTTACCTTGACAGGTAAAGGTACCTCTGCCCTTGTAGATATAATGCAACATATAACCACTTCGAACAGCAGGGCCATAACTGTGGGAGGGTTGGGTTTCTTCATAACCAACTGTATACACACTTAGATAGGGATTGGTATTGGTATTGTTAAATAAAAAATTCATAAAATCTTCCTACAAATCGACTAATCTTGTCTACATTTTACCATTTATTTTAACTAAGTGAAAGGATAAACTATAATTAAGTAAAACAAATAAGGAGGTTGTTCAGATGGCTCAATATCAAGACATCAGTGAACAAATTGAAAAATTAGTTGGTGGGCGTGACAATATTTCTCACGTGACACATTGTGCTACTCGCTTGCGTTTGGTCCTAAAGGATAATAAAAAAGCTGACATGGAAGGTTTGGAAAATATCCGTCTAGTTAAAGGGGTTTTCGTAGCGGGTGACCAGTTGCAGATGATCTTTGGCGCTGGTCTAGTCAATAATATCTATGACGAATTTTCAAGCTATATTGGTATTAATAGTGATAGTAAGATTGATGAAGAGTCTAGTCAGGGTCACCAGAATCCTTTGCAACGTTTTATGAAGGCCTTGTCAGATGTCTTTATTGAAATTATGCCATGTATCTTGGCTGCAGCGCTTCTTATGGGATTGTCATCACTCTTAACGACCAAGGACCTCTTTGGGGCCAAGTCCCTCGTTGAGCATGTGCCTGGTCTGGCTGGCTTCAATCGTGTTGTCAGCATTGCTTCATCAGGAATTTTTGCGCTCTTACCAATGATTGTAGCTTACTCAGCGACCAAACGTTTTGGAGGACGTGCTTCCCTTGGTTTGGCTATTGGAGCTGTTATGATTCACCCAAACTTGTCAGATGCCTATGCAGTAGCGGGTGGAACAGCTAAAGCAGAAATCGCCAATGTCTTTGGCCTTAATGTTGAGCTAGTTGGTTTCCAAGGCGGGATTATCATTGCCCTTCTAATTGGTTATATCGTTGCCTTCCTAGATAAGAAATTTAACAAAATTTTGCCCGATATGCTTAAGTTTGTTTTATCTCCTATGTTGACCATTTTGATATCGTCATTCTTGCTCTTTACTATTATTGGTCCAGTTGGTCGTTCTATGGGATTTGGATTGACAGCAGGTTTATTGTGGATGGTTGAACACTTGGGTATCTTTGGTTATATGATTTTTGGTGGTATCCAACAAATTATCGTTATTACGGGTCTTCACCATACCTTTGGGGCTATCGAGACTCAGTTGCTGCAAGATACAGGCCGTGATTTCCTCAATCCACTCTTATCTGTTGCCATGATGGGGCAAGGTGGTGCAGTACTGGGGTATCTCTTCCTTAATCACAAGGACAATAACAAACGATCTATGGCCGTTTCAGCGTTCACTTCAACTCTATTTGGGATTTCTGAGCCTGCTCTATTTGGTGTGACTGTCAAATACCGTTACCCATTGATTGCTGGCTGTATCGCAGGCGCTATTGCAAGTGGTTATGTTTACCTGTCTAAGTTGACCGCAGTTGGTTTCGGTGCGACAGCTATTCCTGGTTTCACTATCGTAGATGGGGCAAATCATGGCCATCTTAACTACATTATTGCTCACTTGATTGCCATTGTTACAGGTGCCATTTTAACAGTCGCCTTTGCAAAATTCTGGAAAGAAAAGGATTAATATTACATGAAGAAATATCATCAATACCGCGATATTCCTTCTCAATTAACAGCATCATTGGCTGATCGTGTGGCAGTGTGCCCTTATCGTCAAAGCTTCCATGTGGAAGGTGACATGGGCTATGTTAATGATCCTAATGGTGTTTGTTTCTTTGATGGGAAATATCATCTCTTTCATCAATGGAGCCCTCTCACTTATAGCGAGGATAGCTGGTTTCAAGGCTGGTATCATCTGGTGTCAGATGACATGATTACTTGGGAAGATGCAGGAGTGGGCTTGCAGACAGATACTGTCTATGAAACCCATGGAGCCTACTCAGGATCAGCCATCGCTGACGGCGATGTCATGCGTATCTTTTATACTGGTAATACTCGTGATGCCAATAACGAGCGAATCCCTTATCAAGTTGTGGCATTCATGGATAAGGCAGGTCATCTCTCCAAGGTTACACCACCAGCTATTATCGGTTACCCAGAAGGCTACACGGACCATTTCCGGGATCCAAAACTATGGAAGAAAGATGGTCATTATTATGCAGTTATTGGTGCCCAACGTCAAGACAAAACTGGTACAAGTCTGGTCATGCACTCACTTGATGGCTTTGACTGGTCTATTCTAGGTGAAGTGGGGACTCCTTACCAGGATTTTGGTTATATGTGGGAGTGTCCTAACTATTTTGAAATGGATGATAAGGGGATTCTCCTCTTTTCCCCTCAAGGACTAGCACCAGAGGGAAATTATTACCACAATATCTATCAGACGGGTTATGTGGTGGGGAATCACATAGATAAGGAAAATTTGCGTCTGACCGATCAGAAAAATTTTGTGGAGCTTGATCGTGGCTTTGATTTTTATGCAGCCCAGGTCATGCAGGCTGGAGGTCGTACAATTCTCTTTTCTTGGATGGGTCTACCAGATATTAACTACCCAACAGAAGACTATGCTTATTGTGGTTGCTTGACTATGCCACGTGAGCTTTTCTTAGATGGGGACAAGTTGATTCAAAAACCTTTGCCGGAATTGAACAATTATCGTAAAGAAATATTGTCTGAAAATATTAATGCTTCAGAGGGTAAGGTTTTCATGACTGGTTTTAAAACCAATCTTCAGTTTTCAGTGACCAAGGCAGAAGAAAGAGGGCAAGTGGTGATTAAACTTTCAGCCAGTCAAGATGGTCGTTTAGGAACCAAATTGATCTTAGATTACGATAGAAAAGAGATAATATTAGACCGTAGCCAGGCAGGTGCTCCTCTAGCAGAGGAGTATGGCAATCAGCGCGTGCTTTTGGAGGATTTGGGTCAGCAACTTGATTTGGATATTTATCTGGATCGCTCATCCCTAGAGATTTTTGTAAATGGTGGGCAAGAAGTAGCTTCAAGCCGTATCTTCCCAGGGGATGAGCAGATCTATACAGTGATTGAAGGGGCAGATGCTGAACTCGATATGACGATCTATGACTTGACGATTTAGGAGTTGATATGATTTATTTTGATGACGATAAGCAGATTTTTCATCTGACCAACGGTCAGGTTTCCTATATTATTGGTGTGGAGGAAAAGGGACTTTTGGCCCAGCTTTATTATGGTAAGGCTGTTTCAGGTTATCATGGTGGGCGTCACTACCCCCGCTTTGAGCGCTCTTTCTCCTTTAACTTTGAGGAGGACAAGAAACGTGTCTATTCTAGAGATACCCTTTTACAGGAAATCAGTAGTTTTGGTGGTGGCGATTTTCGGGTACCAAGCCTTGATATAGCAGGGTCGGATGGCTCTCATCAAACTGATTTTCGCTATGATTCTTACGAAATTTATAAGGGCAAAGCTGACTTGGGAGGGCTTCCTGCGACCTTTGCTTCAGAAGAAAACCCTGTTGAGACTTTGGATATCTGCCTTAAAGATAAGTATCGCCAGCTAGCTCTCCATCTACGTTACAGTATTTTTGAGCAGCTATCTGTTATTACCCGTAGTCATATCCTGGTCAATGAGGGCAGAGATGAGGTGGTTATTCATAAATTGTCTAGTCTTAGTCTGGATTTTCCAGCGGACAAATGGGAATCTATCCATCTACCAGGTGCTTGGGGTAATGAACGTCAATTGCAGAGGGACCCTCTCGTTCGAGGGATACATACCTTTGACAGTAAGCGTGGAACCAGTAGCCATCAAGAAAATCCCTTTGTTGCCTTGGTTAAGAATGATACGACTGAGAATCAGGGGCAGGCCTATGGTTTTGCTTTAGTCTACTCAGGTAATCACGAAGAAACCCTCGAAGTGGACCAATACCAGCAAGTCCGCTTGACTATGGGGATTAATGGTTATGGCTTTGCTTGGCATTTGTCTGCAGGAGAGTCTTTTACCACTCCTGAAGTTGTAATGGTTTATTCAGACCAAGGCCTTAACAGGATGTCCCAGATTTTCCATACAGTTGTACATAAGCATTTGACACGAGGGGCATGGAAGGATAAGGAACGTCCTATTCTTATCAATAACTGGGAAGCCACATATTTTGATTTTGATACAGATAGCATCAAGGGCTTGATGGATGAGGCTAGTCAACTGGGGATGGAGCTCTTTGTCCTTGATGATGGCTGGTTTGGACAGCGAGAAAACGACCAAACTTCTTTAGGAGATTGGTTTGTCAACGAGGACAAGCTACAGGGTGGCTTGCAGGCCCTAGCTACCTATGCTAAGAGTAAGAATTTAGACTTTGGTTTGTGGTTCGAACCTGAAATGATTTCACGGTCTAGTCAACTTTTTGAAGCTCACCCTGATTGGTACCTTCATCATCCAGGGTATGAGGCTGCGACCAGTCGTTCCCAATTTGTCCTAAACCTTAGTCGTGATGACGTCACCGATTATGTGATTGAAACTTTGTCAACTATTTTAAGGACAGTGGATATTTCCTATGTCAAGTGGGATATGAACCGTTATCTCAGTGACATTTATGCGACTGGAAATATTAGCAATCATGGCGAGGTAGCTCATCGATATGTATTAAATCTTTACCGGATTTTCGAGCATTTACTAAGAGTCTTTCCTCATATCCTCTTTGAGGGATGTTCTGGTGGCGGTGGCCGTTTTGATATGGGCATACTCCACTATATGCCACAAATTTGGACTAGTGACAATAGCGATGCTATTGCCCGCCTAAAAATTCAATACGGTACTAGCTTGGCATACCCAGTTTCTAGCATGGGCGCCCATGTGTCTGCTGTACCTAATCATCAAAATGGGCGTATAACCAGCATGGAGACTCGCTTTAATATTGCCATGACAGGAGCCTTTGGATATGAATTGGATCCAAGACAGTTAAGTTCAGAAGAAAAAGCAATCATTAAAGACCAAGTTGCCTTCTATAAGAAGAATCGTCAGCTCCTTCAGTATGGAACCTTTACACGATTGACTAGTCCTTTTGAGACCAATGCTTGTGCTTGGCAGTTGGTATCACAAGACAAAAATCAGGCTATGGTGATTTATACAACGGTCCTTAGTCATGCGGCTCCACCTCTACAAATTTTAAAAGTTAAGGGCTTAGAAGCAAGCAGTCTCTACTATTGCCAACAAACAGAGCAATGCTATTACGGAGACGAATTAGCTGAAGTGGGATTTTATATCCATCCCATTTTTAACCAAAAAGACTTTGATAGCCGACGCATTGACTTTGTTAAGGTAGAAGATTTACCGAAGGAAAAATGACCGTAAATGGACAAACTATACTCTGAACCCCCAAAGTTAGACAGAAAAACCCTAACCTTGGGGTATTTTATTATGAAATCCGAAAAGTTTTATGGTTATGAGTAGACCTTTAAGTTACTTAACTAAATGGAACAGCTTTTGTAGACTATTTAATTACTACAACAATAAACAAATTAGAGTCAAACTAAAACATACTAAGATTAGTTTGGAGTTTTTGGGGTATAACCTTCGACGCGCACCCGCATAGCGGGTGGTTTTTTTGTCTCACACCTAACGGAGCGAGACGGACTAATAGTCACATAAATGAAAAGGGCCTAGACTGCTTGTCCTAGGCTCTAACTATTGCTATAATAATCTTATGATTCAACAAATTTTGTTTATTACACTGGAAACTATTTTTGAAACGGTTTGTTTTAATTACAGTTTCCAGCATGGCTATTACTTTTTTACAGCCTTTTTTGCTTACTTACTCTTACGTCGTCTTTGGACCACTTATATTATTTCTCGAATTGCGCGTGCAGCCGACAAGTCTACCAAGAAGTAAGGCTCACTTCGCCAGCGGTCAACCATTTTTCCTGGCCATCATCAGTAAGAACGAGAAGTTGGCCCTTATTACCAATTTCCTTGGCAATACCAGTATAAGTCCTTCCAGCTTGTTCAAAGGTCACTTGTTTGTCTAAAACGAGTGACTTCTCTTTATAGACTTTGACCAAATCGCTAGTAGGAATGGTTAAAAAGAGTTTCCAAATTTCTGAAATGAGCTGGTTTCGAGTGATGCTTGGTTTTTCAGAAGTAAAAAGACTAGTAGCTTTATTAGCTAACTCTTCAGGAAAATCACTGATTGAGAAGTTAAGCCCAACCCCGATAATGACATCTGTGATGCGACCAGATTCGATAGAACTAATGGCTTCGGTAAGGATTCCAGCCATTTTTTTGTTGTTGAGGTAGATGTCATTAACCCATTTGATTTCTGTATTGATGCCGGTTAGACGCTGGATAGCTTTGACAATAGCAGCTGCCGCCATCATCGTATAAGGTGGTAACTCCTCAAAATGACAGTTGGGCTTTAAGTGGATACTCATGTAGATACCACCTTGTGGACTGGCAAAGAAGTGACGTTCAAATCGTCCTTTGGCTGCCTTTTGACTTGATGCCAGATAAAGTGCAGGCGTTGAATTATTATTTTCCATGCCATGTTTAGCATCTAGTTGAGTAGAGTTAGAATCTGGATTAAAGTAGACTGGAATGTTGAGTTGCTTTGAAATATCTTGAGGAAGAAGAATATCTCCCTTTTCTAAATAGTAGCCTTTCTTGCGGACACTTGTAATGTCAATTCCTTGTTCTTGAAGTGTTTGAATTGCCTTCCAAATGGCTGTCCGTGAGACACCAAGGCTTTTAGCCAAGCTCTCTCCCGTTACAAAGTCTGGACTCTTCGATAAGATGTCATAAACGTGTTCATAAGTTTTCATATCCTAAGTATAATACAAAAGATGGTAAAATGCTCACTATAAATTATTGATAAGGCTTGTTAATAAATAACTATATGACTAGATAAGAAAAAAGTGATATAATGGAATTTAGTTATTAAGTCCCGATAAGGCAGTAGTCATCTTAGCTTGGCTGCTGGTTCTTTGTAACTTTTTAACGGCGCCGAGCTCTTTGTGGAGTATAGCGTTTTACCTATTAGGAGGCGGTTAAATCTCGTGCTATCTAATACTATTTTTCATATTAAAAGGGGGACATTTTATATGTCAGAACGTAAACTTTTCACGTCTGAATCAGTATCTGAGGGGCATCCAGATAAAATTGCAGACCAAATTTCAGATGCCATTCTCGATGCGATTTTAGCAGAAGATCCAGACGCCCATGTAGCAGCAGAAACAGCTGTTTATACTGGTTCTGTCCATGTTTTTGGTGAGGTTTCTACAACAGCTTATGTGGACATTAACCGTGTGGTTCGTGATACTATCGCTGAAATTGGTTATAACAATGCAGAATACGGCTTTGCGGCAGATTCTGTTGGGGTTCACCCATCATTGATTGAACAATCTCCAGATATTGCTCAAGGTGTCAATGAAGCACTTGAAGTTCGTGGAACTGGTGATCAAGATCCACTTGATCTTATCGGAGCTGGTGACCAAGGTTTGATGTTTGGTTTTGCTATTGACGAAACTCCAGAGTTTATGCCACTTCCAGTTAGCCTTTCACATAAATTGGTTAAAAAATTGGCAGATTTGCGTAAATCTGGTGAGATTTCATACCTTCGTCCAGATGCTAAATCTCAGGTTACCGTTGAGTATGATGAAAATGATCAACCTGTACGTGTTGATGCTGTGGTTATTTCAACACAGCATGATCCTGAAGCGACTAACGATCAAATTCGTCAAGATGTCATTGAAAAAGTTATCAAAGCAGTTATTCCAGCAGAATACTTGGATGAAGAGACAAAATTCTTTATCAACCCAACAGGTCGTTTTGTAATCGGAGGTCCTCAAGGGGACTCTGGTTTGACTGGTCGTAAGATCATTGTCGATACTTACGGTGGTTACTCAAGACATGGTGGTGGTGCCTTCTCTGGTAAGGATGCCACTAAGGTTGACCGCTCAGCGTCATATGCAGCTCGCTACATTGCCAAAAACATCGTAGCTGCTGGTCTTGCTAAGAAAGCAGAAGTACAATTGGCTTATGCTATTGGTGTTGCCAACCCAGTTTCTGTACGTGTTGATACTTTTGGTACTGCAACTGTGGCTGAAAGCAAACTTGAAGCGGCTGTTCGCGAACTCTTTGATTTGCGCCCTGCAGGAATTATTCAAATGCTTGACCTTAAACGTCCTATCTACCGTCAAACAGCGGCCTATGGTCACATGGGACGTACTGACGTCGATCTTCCATGGGAAAAATTGGACAAGGTTGAAGCACTTAAAGCAGCAGTAGAGGCTTAAGATAATATTATATCTAATTTAATGATTTTAATTAAAGCAGAATTTAATTTTTTAAATTCTGTTTTTTGTACCTATTACCATGAAAGATTTTGAGAGAAGAGATGCTGACGAACAAGAAAGGAAATCCCTATGTCTATTTTAATTACAGGAGGAGCTGGCTACATTGGTAGTCACACCACTGTCGAACTCCTTAATGCAGGTTTTGATGTGGTCTTGGTTGATGACTTTTCAAATAGCTCTCCAGCAGTCCTTGAACGCTTGGAAAAGATCACAGGTAAGAAGTTTCCATTCTATCAAGGTTCAATTTTAGATACAGAACTCTTAGATAAGGTTTTTACAAATGAAGATATTGAATTGATCATTCACTTTGCTGCCTTCAAGACAGTTGATGAATCTGTTCAAAAACCTTTGAAATATTATAAAAACAATATCATTGGTACGATCACCCTTCTTGAAAAAATGAAGGAATATGAAGTTAAAAACATCGTCTTCAGTTCAAGTGCCACAGTTTACGGTACCAATAATCCTTCTCCAATGACCGAAGATATGCCAACATCAGCGATCACCCCATACGGTTATACAAAGTTGATGATGGAACAAATTCTTACAGATGTAGCTGAATCAGATCCATCATGGTCGGTCACAAATCTTCGTTATTTCAATCCTATCGGTGCTCATGAAAGTGGTTTGATTGGGGAATTGCCAAACGGTATTCCAAACAACCTGATGCCATATATTACACAAGTAGCTATCGGTAAACTGTCTGAGCTTAATGTCTTTGGGGATGACTATTCAACTCCAGATGGTACAGGTGTGCGTGACTACATTCACGTTCTTGATCTGGCCTCAGGTCACTTGGCTGCTGTCAAATATAATTTGAGTCACAAAGGTGCCGAAATTTTCAACTTGGGTACTGGACATGGTTATAGCGTTTTGGATCTCGTTAAGACTTTCGAAGCTGAAAACAAGGTTGCCATCCCTTACCGTATTCAAGGGCGTCGCGCTGGTGATATTGCGACTTGTTATGCGTCTTCTGAAAAGGCCAAAGAGATTCTCGGCTGGGAAGCTAAAAAGACCTTGAAAGAGATGGTCAGAGATTCTTGGCGTTGGCAAACGACTAACCCAAATGGTTATGAAGACTAAATAGCATAACTCAAATTATCAGTTCCTAGAGAGTGTAAGATAAGCACTAGATTATTTTAAACTATCCCTAATCTAGTAGCTTCAAAAATAAAGAGAAGAGGGGTGGAAGCAGTCACTAAATGATTACAGATTTAGAACTGTCTCACCCTCTTTTTATGCTTTAGGTTAGCTTTCTATGGTATAATAAAATTATGACTATTATTAATCAATTCGTCACTTTGGCGAGTCACCTTGTATTTATAGGATTGAGCTACCAAATGCTGATTAGCCTCTTTGATTGGGCGAAGATTATCAAAAATCCAATTGAAAATACTGGTAAATTAAAACTCTTTTTGCTCTTTATCAGTATTGCCTTAGGCTATCTTATCAGCTCCTTTATTCTGTCGGTTTTAGCATTTGGACAGAATATGGCTAGCTCGATTTCTTAAATTAGTGATTTTAAAAGACTTTTGATATAATACAAAAAGATGAAAATGACCCTTGAAAGGAATCCTTATGGATAAAATTATTGTGCAGGGTGGCAACACTCGATTAAGTGGTGAGGTTGTCATTGAAGGTGCTAAAAACGCTGTCCTTCCTTTGTTGGCGGCTACTATCTTGGCCTCGGAAGGTCAAACAACCTTAACTAATGTTCCAATCTTATCAGATGTTTACACGATGAATAATGTTGTTCGTGGTTTAGATATTGCTGTAGACTTTGACGAGGAAAAGAATACCGTTGTTGTTGATGCTAGTGGAGAAATTCTCGATCAAGCACCATATGAGTATGTTAGCAAGATGCGTGCGTCAATCGTAGTTCTTGGACCTATTCTTGCTCGTAATGGTCACGCTAAGGTCTCAATGCCTGGCGGTTGTACGATTGGTAGTCGTCCAATCGACCTCCACCTCAAAGGTTTAGAAGCAATGGGTGCTAAAATTACCCAAGTTGGTGGTGACATTACTGCGACAGCAGAAAACCTTAAAGGTGCAACGATTTATATGGACTTCCCATCTGTTGGTGCCACTCAAAACCTTATGATGGCAGCAACATTGGCTGATGGAGTTACAACCATTGAAAATGCTGCGCGTGAACCAGAAATTGTTGACTTGGCCCTCCTTCTTAACGAGATGGGAGCAGACGTCAAAGGTGCGGGAACTGAAACACTCGTGATTAAAGGTGTTAAAGCTCTCCGTGGTACTAAACATGCAGTTGTTCAGGACCGTATCGAAGCAGGTACCTTTATGGTAGCAGCAGCGATGACTTCTGGAGATGTCCTCATCAAAGATGCTATCTGGGAACATAACCGTCCTTTGATTTCAAAATTATTGGAAATGGGTGTCGATGTTAAGGAAGAAGAAGGTGGCATTCGTGTTAAATCTGATGTTTCTCAATTGAAACCAGTAACCGTTAAAACTCTACCTCACCCAGGTTTCCCAACTGACATGCAGGCTCAATTTACAGCACTTATGGCAGTGGTAAACGGAGAATCAACCATGATCGAAACAGTCTTTGAGAATCGTTTCCAACACTTGGAAGAAATGCGTCGTATGGGGCTTCATTCAGAAATTCTTCGTGATACGGCTATGATTCACGGTGGTTTACCACTTCAAGGTGCTCAAGTTATGTCTACTGACCTTCGAGCTTCTGCAGCACTTATTCTTACAGGAATGGTAGCTGAAGGAACAACGACTGTTGGTAAATTGACACACTTGGATCGTGGTTACTATCGATTCCATGAGAAACTAGCTAAACTAGGAGCAAATATTTCACGTGTAAGTGAGGCTTAGTATGGAAACTGGTAAAGGCTATGTTTTTCGTCAATTATTACTTGTTTTAAGTGTGTGTGTGATTGGCCTTGCTTTTCTAGCTATCGGCTTGATGGTTGGCTATGCTATTTTAGGAGAGGGCAAGGATCCGATAAGCATCTTAAAACCAGAAACTTGGCAGGCAATTGTTGCTAAATTTACAGGAAAATAAAAGGGAGTGGGAAGTAATCCCGCTCCTTTAGTCATGACATTCATATAAAAGAAAGAGAACAATGGCAAAACGAAAGACATCTTTAACAAATAAACAGAGACGTCAGCTAATCTCGTTACTAATAGCGGTCTTGATTACAGTTTTAGGTTACATTGGAACGAGCAGTAAGCTCTCGCCTAATAATCCAATCAAGCAGGTAGCAAGTCTAGTCTCGGGAAAATCTAATAACTCTGTCAAATCAAACGGCGCAACAAAAGGGCAGTCTACGCCACAAGAGAAGCTCGCTGAGACAGTGATGACTAGCTCCGTCAAGAGTCAACTTGGAAACTCCTTAGAATGGAATGGGGCAGGGGCTTATATTGTTAATGGAAATAAGACTAATCTAAATGCTAAGGTATCAAGCCAACCCTATGCTAATAACCAAGTCAAAACAGTTCAAGGACAAACGGTTCCTACAGTTGCGAATGCCTTGTTAAGTAAAGCGACCAGACAGTACAAAAATCGTCAAGAAACAGGGAATGGCTCAACATCTTGGACACCAGCTGGATGGCATCAAGTTCACAATCTATCTGGAGAGTATAGCCATGCCGTAGATAGAGGGCATTTGTTAGGCTATGCACTAGTAGGTGGCCTCAAAGGATTTAATGCTTCGACTTCAAATCCAGAAAATATTGCCGTTCAAACTGCTTGGGCTAACCAAGCTAATAGCGAAACTTCCACAGGCCAAAACTATTATGAAAGTCTGGTACGAAAAGCTCAGGATAAAAACAAGCGTGTCCGTTACCGCGTTACCCTTATTTATGAAGGAGACAACCTCATTCCATCAGGGTCACATCTTGAAGCCAAGTCAGCTGATGGCTCGCTTGAGTTCAATGTCTTTGTTCCAAATGTCCAACAGGGAATTACCCTAGATTATTATTCAGGAAAAGTAACGGTGAATTGACGAAACAAACGACTCCGATTGGAGTCATTTTTAGTATCCAGAAAAACAAAAACCCACCCGTAGGTGAGTTTTTTGTTTTATTCACTAGCTTGCTCCCATTGTTTAGAGAGGTAGCGAGAGTAGCTAGA
>NZ_CABQHE010000017.1:0-20487 GCF_902463925.1 uncultured Streptococcus sp.
TTATCGGCTTACAGCCGGTGTACAAGCCACCCGTTTTCACGGGTGGTTATGACTTGAAATTAATCTAGATTGTGCAAAATAACCGAAGTTTCAAAAACAAGATTGTTTGAATAGCAAAGTAATTCAGTGTCTTAATAATAAAAATGAGATAAAACTAATGTTTAGAGACTCTAAAATGAGGAAATTAAGGAGTGTCTGACACGTGTAACCCCGATACTATAACGTTTTCAATAAAAATCTTTTGACAGAAAGTTAAATAAGTCTATAATGTTAGTAAATGAGTCTATATCAAAAATGAGGAGATGAATGGAAATAGCTAAGAAAAAAGTTTTCTATACAACTTTTGCTGTTTTGATTTTATCTAGTTTTATGTTGCAAACAGGTAAATCAGACGAAGTTCAGGTGAAATCTGATGAAGCTAAAATAGATTATGTTAATAGTGAGGAATCAGCTCCGTAAGTTGATTTTTCTTCAGTTGAAGCCAAGGCAGAACCAACCAATCAAGTAAGCTCAGTGGTGACCTCAACGTCATTGATGGTTGTCTCTTCAAGTGAGACAGATGAGGGTCTTCTTGAGGTACATTCTCAAGTTGATACTGTAGAGACGAGTGTTTCTATGACTACACCTCATTCAGAAGAGGCTCGTGTCCAAGCTTTTGGTGAGGATCAATCAGTAGCTGCATCAGAGCGAGGAGATGCAAGTGCAACATCTGAAGTGGCTTAAGAAACTGCTAGCTCTCTTACATCGACAACTGCAGAAATAAGTTCAGTTGGATAAAAATATAGAGTGAGAGTTTGACCTATTTGTCAAAAGTAACCTTTACAGACGGACTTATCTCAGCGATTTCCGGAAACAGTTCAACAAGCACAGGCTCAATCGACATCTTCCAAGCAGTAGGTAAAACCATTACCTAGGCTGCGAGAAAGATTGTGGAATCAATTGCAGATCCAGATACAATTGGTAAGCAGGCTTTAGCTGCTGCAACGCTTGTTCTCGTTCTTCTAGTGCTTTATCTAGTAGCAATTACATTTATTTAACATGCTTTGCCCTCGTAAGAGGGCTTTTTTTATGATAGAATGGGCATATGAAAACAACTAAAGAATCAAGCCTAGACATTGTTTATGGTGTACATGCCGTAACAGAGAGTCTAGAAGCTAATACTGGAAACAAACTCTATATTCAAGAAGATCTTCGAGGGAAAAATGTGGATGCTATTAAGACCTTGGCAGCTGAAAAGAAGGTCTCCATCTCTTGGACACCAAAGAAGACCTTGTCTGATATGACAGGTGGGGCTGTTCATCAAGGTTTTGTCCTTCGTGTGTCAGAGTTCGCTTACTCTGAGCTCTCAGTTATTATGGATAAGGCTGAGCAAGAGGAGAATCCTCTAGTCCTCATTTTAGATGGACTTAACGATCCTCATAACTTTGGATCTATCCTACGTACAGCTGATGCTACTCAGGTGACAGGAGTTATTATTCCTAAGCATCGTGCTGTGGGGGTAACACCTGTCGTTGCCAAGACATCAACAGGGGCTGTGGAGCATATTCCCATTGCTCGCGTGACTAATCTTAGCCAAACCCTTGATAAGCTCAAAGAAGCAGGCTTCTGGGTATTTGGTACAGATATGGATGGGACACCATCTCATAAATGGAACACAGCTGGCAAGCTTGCTCTTATCATTGGTAATGAAGGTAAGGGAATCTCTGCTAACATCAAGAAACAAGTTGATGAGATGATTACTATTCCTATGAGTGGTCATGTGCAGAGCCTTAACGCCAGTGTGGCAGCTGCAGTTCTCATGTATGAAGTTTATCGAAACCGATTGTAACTATGAAAAAAAGAATACTTCTGGTTGATGGTTATAATATGATTGCCTTTTGGCAAGAAACCCGTCAACTCTTTAAGGCCAATCAGCTTGATCAAGCTCGTGAAACACTGATTCGTAAGCTCAATCATTATGCCAACTTTGAGCATATTGATATCATCTGTGTGTTTGATGCCCAGTTTGTTCCAGGGAGCCGTCAGCGCTATGATCAGTACCGTGTCAGTGTTATTTTTACTGAGGAAGACGAGACAGCCGATAGCTATATTGAGCGCTCAGCAGCTGAAATGAATACTGTTCAAAATCTAGTTGAAGTAGCAACTAGTGACTTGAATGAACAGTGGGCCATCTTTTCTCAAGGAGCTTTACGTGTTTCAGCGCGTGAGTTGGAAGAGCGTGTTAATACTGTTAAGTCGGATTTAGACAAGATGTCGGCGCATATTGACTTAACAACCCCAAAGTTACGTCCATGGGACGAAACACAATTAGGAAAATTACAGAACCTTTTAAATGAAATAGAATAGAGGGATATATGACATTTAAAATTTTGACAGATTCAACAGCAGATCTAGATGAAAAATGGGCTCAGGAGAATGATGTTGAACTTATTGGTCTGACCATTACGCTTGATGATACTACTTATGAGACCGTTGGTCCCAATCGATTAACGAGTGACCGTCTGTTGGAAGCTATGCAAGAAGGAGGTCAGCCGACCACAAGTCAGGTGAATGTTGGTCAATTTGAAGAGGTTTTTCGTCGTCATGCCCAAAATGGTGATGCTCTTCTCTATATTGCCTTCTCATCAGTGCTTTCAGGTACTTATCAAAGTGCCGTTATGGCGCGTGACATGATTTTAGATGAGCATCCAGAAGCTGTCATTGAGATTGTAGATACCCTGGCGGCAGCAGGTGGGGAAGGTTATCTCTCTATTTTGGCGGCAGAAGCTCGTGACCAAGGTAAGAGCTTATCCGAAACGAAAGCCATGATTGAGGACATTCTGCCACGTTTACGAACCTATTTCTTAGTTGATGATCTCTATCATCTTATGCGTGGGGGTCGTCTTTCTAAGAGTTCAGCAATTATTGGTAGTTTGATTAATATCAAGCCTCTTCTTTGGCTAGACGCTTCAGGTAAGTTGGTTCCTTTGGCTAAAATCCGTGGACGTAAAAAAGCCATTAAAGAAATGGTCCTGCATGCTACTCAGGATATTGGACATAGCACAGCGATTGTCGCTTATGCTAATGATTTTGCAGCTGCGGAGAATCTAAAAGAACAATTGTTAGCAGTTGACGGCATTGAACAAGTTCTTATTATGCCACTTGGGCCAGTTATTTCTACCCATGTCGGACCAGATACTTTAGCCGTCTTTACGATTGGCGAGGAAGCTAGATAGAAAAAATCAGATAGGTTTTCCTATCTGATTTTTTTCGTTGTCTGAAATGATGTATTAATAGAAAATAAGAAGATCAATCATACAAAATGAATAGTATATTTAACATGATGTAAAATAATGCTGTAATAAATCTATAGAATGGAGGAAAGAAAATGGAGAAGTCAAAGAAAAAGTAGCTAGCACGATGGATGAACGTGCTCAGTTAATCAGTGTAGAATCTGCTTCTGGAGGTTATGGGGTAGCCATGCTTGGTATATTTGTAGCGATTATGGTTACTGGTAAGACACACTCCGTAGACTTAGCTCAATCATTATTATTCATTACCTTCTTTGGTTCTATGTGCTTGGTCGTAGTGCATAGCGTATCACGAAATGGGTATCCATGGTTACTGGACAAAAAATTGAGAAGACAGTGTTCATATTATCCTGGGTAATGTTGCTGGATGGAGCTTTTGTATCGCCAATGTATCTACTAATTTTAGTACAGTCGTTTAGATTAGGTAAGAATCCTATGGGCAGTGTATCATCTTTGACATTGTGTCTGACTATATGCTATGACGGATTGGTTATCATCAAAAAATCAGGAAAAACCGTCTGGAAGAACTAGAAGACGAAGCGTAGGTTTTTTAAATGAAAAATTTAAAATTAAAGTCAGCACGTGTGGCAAAAGACCTCACTCAACAAGGCTTAGCAGATGCTATAGGAGTCTCTCGCCAGATCATCTCAGCTATTGAAAAGGGAGACTACAATCCGACCATAGATTTGTACATTGCCATCTGTAAAACATTAGACCAGCTTTTTTGGGAAGCTGAGGACTAGTTTGCATCCCTTAGAGGAGAGGTTGCTGGGGGGATTCTATTACCTAACTTATAAAACGGGAGCTAAAAAAATAAAAGAAAAAACACCACAAAATGACTTGCCTTGGACGTGTTTTTTTGATATTATGTTAAACGGTATTGTTTACCCCATTTGAAAGGCCCCGGAACCTTCCAAATACTTTTCGATGGGAAGGAACACCCATCACCCGTAAACAAAAATCGAACTATATATAGGAGAAATCATGAACAAAACAACATTTATGGCTAAACCAGGCCAAGTTGAACGTAAATGGTATGTCGTTGACGCAACTGATGTGCCACTTGGACGTCTTTCTGCAGTAGTTGCTAGCGTACTTCGCGGAAAAAACAAACCAACTTTTACACCACACACTGATACAGGTGATTTCGTAATCGTTATTAATGCTGAAAAAGTTAAATTGACTGGTAAAAAAGCAACTGATAAGATCTACTACACTCACTCAATGTATCCAGGTGGATTGAAACAAATCTCAGCAGGTGAACTTCGTTCTAAAAATGCTGTTCGTTTGATCGAAAAATCAGTTAAAGGTATGCTTCCACACAACACTCTTGGACGCGCACAAGGTATGAAATTGAAAGTCTTCGTTGGCGGTGAGCACACTCACGCTGCACAACAACCAGAAGTACTTGATATCTCAGGACTTATCTAATTCTAAGAGGAAAGGAGCACTAATATAATGGCACAAGCACAATATGCAGGTACAGGACGCCGTAAAAACGCTGTTGCACGCGTACGTTTGGTTCCAGGTACTGGTAAAATCACTGTTAACAAAAAAGATGTAGAAGAATACATCCCACACGCAGACCTTCGTCTCGTTATCAACCAACCTTTCGCAGTTACTTCAACTGAAGGTTCATACGACGTACACGTTAACGTTGTAGGTGGTGGATACGCTGGTCAATCAGGTGCGATCCGTCACGGTATCGCTCGTGCACTTCTTCAAGTAGATCCAGACTTCCGCGATTCATTGAAACGCGCTGGACTTCTTACTCGTGATGCACGTATGGTTGAACGTAAGAAACCAGGTCTTAAGAAAGCTCGTAAAGCTTCACAATTCTCAAAACGTTAATCAATACGATTATATCAACGTTTACAGACATTCAAGAGTATTCTCTTGGATGTCTTTTTTTGTTCAAAATTCGAGAGTTTCCACCAAAGTTTCCACCAATTTTCCATCATTACTTTTTCAAGCTACGAAATGCAATATCGCCTACTGTCCGATTAACTATATCTTTTGTATTTACATAAGTTTTTGTAATTTCTTTATTACTATGAGTAAGTGCTTCTGAAATGGCTTCAAGAGAAACGTCTGCTTGTTTAGCAAGAGTAGCACCAGTATGTCTTAGTTTGTGTGGAGAAGCTGTTTACTCAAAGTCTAATAACTACGGTAATAATGATCAACGTATTGAAGATGATTTGATTGCTAATGGTAAAAAAGCTGCAAATGATAAAGCAGAAGCAGCTAAAGAAAACAAATCTGGTTCTAAAGCAGAAGCTAAAACTCTTCCAAACATAGCAGCTGTTAAATAATTAATTGTTATTGCTGAAAAGAATATCACTGGGGCTTAGGCTTCGGTGGTATTTTTCTATAGATAAAGAAAAGGATTTCATATTTCATGAGTAGTCATAATCGTAAATCTACTGGATCTCTCAAAAAAACTGATTGTTGGGATTTCAGCCTTAGTGATTGCTACTTTGGCGATTTTCCTTGGATTCCAGTATATGTCGCCAAAGGCGTCATCTTCAAAAAGGGATTACACCAGTTTTCCCTTACACTAGACCCAGAGGTAAGAAAGATTTTTTACGTCCAAGAGACTTTGTCTATGACGAACATTTTGATTGTTATCTTTGTCCAGAGAACCAAGTGTTAACTTATCGTACAACGACACGTGAAGGATATAGAGAATATAAAAGCAATCCTAAAATTTGTAAGACCTGTCCCTTGTTAGCGATTTGTACTGAAAGTCGCCAGCACCAAAAAGTTGTTGTGCGTCATATTTGGAAAGATGCCCTAGAAGTCTGTGAAGATATTCGCCATCAAAGTGGTATGAAAGAACGGTATCAATACCGGAAAGAAACGATAGAACGGTTATTCGGAACAGCTAAAGAATATCATAACTTACGATATACCAGAGAAAAAGGAAAGTCCAAAATAGAAGATAAGGTTGGGCTTACTTTAGCGTGTCTAAATATCAAAAAATTGGTAAAAATGATGACAGGAAAGACCTGTTATTTTACCCAAATACCTCAATATTATTGGATTATGGTAGAATTGGGTAAGAATATAAAAAAGACAAACATCGTTTTTGATGTTTGTCTTCATTCTGACTCTACTTCATAAGAAGTAGAGTTTTTTGTCTTATCTGAGAATAACTTCTGTTTTTACAATTATCAAGGTAGTGAGATGTAACCGTTTATTAATCTTTTTTATCATCTATGGATAACATTTTTTTGTTACACTAGGAGTATGAAAAAGGAGATTATGATGAAACAGATCCAAGCTAAAAAGCATGACAATGCGATGACTAATAAGATTTTGATGGGGTTGATTACTCTTGTCTTAGGTTTGCTTTTTCTTGAAATTTTGATTATTCATAGTAAAAATGAGCAGCAAAAGAGTGCTTCGAATCAAGTACAGACAGCACGTATCATGGCTAATGGGGACTTACTTTATCATGACGGTCTCTATATGAGTGCCTTGCAGGCAGATGGCAGTTATGATTTTACGGAGAATTTTACTTATGTGAAGCCGTGGTTAAAGCAGGCTGATTTGGTCTTGGGTGATTTCGAGGGAACGATTAATCCTGATTATCCTTTGTCAGGCTACCCTCTGTTTAATGCTCCTCAATCAGTGACAGCAGCTATTAAGGATGCCGGCTATGATGTTATGGATTTGGCCCATAATCATATTTTGGACTCTGGTTTAGAGGGAGCTTTTACAACGGTTGATGCTTTTAAAAAAGTGGGAATTGATCCTATTGGTGTTTACGAAAAGCCGGTACGAGACAAGGCGCCACTCCTCATCAAGAATGTTAATGGGATCAAAATTGCAATACTTTCCTATGCTTACGGTTACAATGGCCTAGAGTCGAATTTGACGGATAAAGAGGTTGCAGACCACTTATCGAATTTGGATGAAAAACGTATGAAAGCTGAGATTCAGCGTGCAGAAAACGAAGCAGATATCACGGTCATCATGCCTCAGATGGGTGTTGAATATCGTTTGGAGCCGACAGATGAACAGATAACACTTTACCATAAGATGATTGATTGGGGTGCCGATATTATCTTTGGAGGTCACCCTCATGTGGTTGAGCCTTCTGAGGTGGTTAAAAAGGATGGACAGCAAAAACTTATTATTTACTCAATGGGGAATTTCATTTCTAACCAACGAATAGAGACCATGGATGGTGTGGATAGTGCAGAGTGGACAGAGAGAGGTGTCTTGATGGATGTGACTCTTGAGAAAAAGAATGGTCAAACCACGATTAAGACTGCTCAAGCACATCCGACTTGGGTTAACCGTACGCCTAAAGGAATAATTTCGCCAGAGGGATATCCTTTATATACTTATCAAACCTATATTTTAGAGGATTTCATTAAAGGTGGAAAATACAGAAATAAACTAGATGAAGAAACCAAAGAGCGTATAGATGCTGCCTATAAAGAAATGAATGCCCACGTTAATTTAAAATGGCAATAAAGCTAAGATATCGCCTGGATTTGGCGATATTTTTTGTTTATCGACAAGTTACCCACAGACTTATCCACACCTGTGGATAAGTCTGTTGATAGTGTTGAATGTTGATTTTTCAAGGTTTTATAAGGAAGATATTATTTAGGTTGTGAACAAGTTTATCCACAAGTAGTTGGGTCAAAGAGAGGATGTTTTCATAAACGATATTAGTTAAATTCCTTGGAAACATTCGTCTTTTTCAAGAAAAAAGAGGCAATTTTCATAAAAAATAGCATTTTTAATCAAAATATGCTAAAATTATACAAAATAAAATGATGGAGGCTTCTCATGAAAGCGATTATTACAGTTGTAGGTAAGGATAAAGCGGGTATTGTTGCAGGTGTTGCGACTAAGGTTGCAGAGCTTGGCTTGAATATTGATGATATTTCTCAAACAGTCCTTGATGAATTCTTCACCATGATGGCGGTTGTATCATCGGAAGATAAGAAAGATTTTACACACCTACGTGCTGAATTGGAAGCCTTTGGTGAGTCATTGAACGTCAAAATCAACATCCAAAGCTCAGCGATTTTTGATGCTATGCACAACTTATAAGATAGGGGTAGTTGAAAATGGATATTAAACAGGTCACAGAAACCATTGCCATGATTGAGGAACAGAACTTTGATGTTCGTACTATCACCATGGGAATTTCACTCCTTGATTGTATTGATTCAGATATTGATAAGGCTGCAGAAAAGGTATACAACAAGATTGTATCTAAGGCTAAGAATTTGGTAGCTGTTGGTGACGAAATTGCGGCTGAACTTGGTATTCCTATTGTTAATAAACGTGTGTCTGTTACTCCGATCTCAATCATCGGTGCGGCAACAGATGCGACAGATTATGTACCTTTTGCCAAGGCACTAGACCGAGCAGCTAAGGAAATTGGCATTAACTTTATTGGTGGTTTCTCTGCATTAGTTCAAAAGGGATACCAAAAAGGTGATGAGATTCTTATTAATTCTATTCCACGTGCGCTTGCTGAGACTGATTTTGTCTGCTCATCTGTTAATATTGGTTCAACAAAAACTGGTATTAATATGACAGCGGTACGTGATATGGGACGTATCATTAAAGAGGCTTCTGAGGCAGATCCAATGGGTCCAGGGAAATTGGTTGTCTTTGCTAATGCGGTTGAAGATAATCCATTTATGGCAGGTGCCTTCCATGGTGTTGGCGAGGCTGATGTTGTAATCAATGTTGGGGTTTCAGGTCCTGGTGTTGTGCAACGTGCAGTTGAGAAAGTTCCAGGCGAAAGCTTCGATGTTCTAGCTGAAACAGTTAAGAAGACCGCCTTCAAAATCACACGTGTTGGTCAGTTGGTTGGTCAAATGGCCAGCGAACGCCTTGGTGTCGAGTTCGGTATTGTAGATTTGTCTCTTGCGCCAACACCAGCAGTGGGGGATTCGGTAGCTCGTGTCCTTGAAGCGATGGGGCTTGAAGTTGTTGGTACGCATGGTACTACTGCGGCTCTAGCTCTTCTTAATGACCAAGTTAAAAAAGGTGGTATCATGGCATGTAACCAGGTCGGTGGTTTGTCAGGTGCCTTTATCCCAGTTTCTGAAGATGAAGGAATGATTGCAGCGGTTCAATCTGGGCATATCAACCTTGAAAAATTAGAAGCCATGACGGCTATCTGTTCTGTTGGTCTAGACATGATTGCCATTCCTGCTGATACGCCGGATACAACAATTGCGGCCATGATTGCTGATGAAGCAGCTATTGGTGTTGTTAACCAGAAAACAACAGCTGTTCGTATTATTCCTTATGGTAAGGAAGGTGACATGTTGGAACTTGGAGGTCTTCTTGGCTATGCACCAGTAATGAAGGTGAACAAAGCTTCATCGGCTGACTTCATTGCGCGTGGTGGCCAAATCCCAGCCCCTGTTCACAGCTTTAAAAACTAAGCGGATGATAAATGCTTTGCCAATTGGTAAGGCATTTTCTGATGGTCTCGCTGGCTAGATAGTCGAGGGAATTTGTGCTATAATGAATTCAAAAAATGACGGAAAGAAGGGGTGCTATGAGTGAGGTTAAGTTGTATATTGCGAGACACGGCAAAACCATGTTTAACACCATTGGTCGTGCACAAGGTTGGTCTGATAGCCCTTTGACTCCGTTCGGTGAGGAAGGTATTCGTGAATTGGGGGTGGGTCTGAAAGCAGCAGGTATCCCTTTCAAGGCCGCATATTCTAGTGATTCAGGTCGAACGATTCAAACCATGGATATCGTTTTACGTGAGATGGGTTTGGAAACTATTCCTTATAAACGTGATAAACGTATTCGTGAGTGGTGTTTTGGTAGTTTAGATGGTGGCTATGACGGTGAACTTTTCTACGGTGTGCTACCGAGAACAGATGCTTTTCAAGGTAAGGATTTGCATGAGGTAACTTATCCTGAACTTGCACAAGGTATCCTTGATGTGGATACGGCTGGCTGGGCAGAGCCTTGGGAAGTGCTCAGAAAACGTATTTTAGAGGGATTCACAGCTATTGCTGAAGATCTTGAGAGGTCTGGTGGCGGTAATGCTATTGTCGTTAGTCACGGTATGACCATTGCAACCTTTGCTTGGTTAATTGATCCTTCTGTCGAGCATCCTTCGTTGGACAACGGTTCGGTTACTGTTGTTGCTTATGAAAATGGTAAATTTACATTAGAAGCACTTGGCGATATGACCTATCGTCAGGTTGGGCGAGAGATAATAGAAAAAGAAAATGGTAAAAAATAACTATCCAAGTCGCCGTCAGGCGAAAAAGCAAACCAACTGGTTTTTGGTTATCAGTAGTGTTTTGATTGCAGTTCTTTTAGTTGCAGCAGGACTTTATTCAGTATTTAGTGTCAGTCGTACAGTCCAACAAACCAATGGATCGTCAGTAACAAAAAGTAGTAAACAAGCTACCGATGCGACTCAAAGCAAGGATACAAAGGGACTACCTGATGTATCGCCTAAAGACTGGCAATTGCTTTTGGTAAATCGAGATAATAAGTCTAAAGAACTTAACCCTGAGATTGCTGATGTCGATGGTATTTCTGTAGATGCAAGAATTGCTAAGAACGTTAAGCAGTTTTTAGCAGCTGCTAAAGAAATTGATCCAAGTTATCACTTGATATCAGGTTATCGTAGTGTTGCTTATCAGACAGAACTTTATAACAGTTATGTTCAGCAGGAAATGGCTGCTGACCCAAGTTTGACGGAGTCTCAGGCGGAGAAAAAGGTTCAAACCTATTCACAACCACCAGGAGCGAGTGAACACCAGACGGGTCTTGCGATTGATATGAGTACTGTAGATAGCTTAAATGAAGCAGATCCAGATACAGTAGCTAAAGTTAAAGAGTTAGCGCCGAAATATGGCTTTGTTCTTCGTTTTCCAGATGGTAAAACATCGTCAACAGGTGTAGGCTACGAGGATTGGCATTTCCGCTATGTTGGTAAAGAGTCAGCAGAGTATATGACTGAACATAAACTTACTTTGGAGGAATATTTGGCATTATTAAAGGAGAAAGCTAAGTGAGACGACGTTTTAAACTAAAAGCCTTCATTACCTTAGTTGTTGTTTTTGCTTTAGGTGTTCTCTTGCCTTTGATTCTTCATGCCTCTACAGATGATAATGCTCGTTCGGTAAAGGTTGCTTACACACGGCAAGAATTTATTGAGACCCTAGCTCCAATAGCTCAAAAGATGTCTAAAAACTATGGTGTACCTGCGTCTATTCTCCTTAGTCAAGCTGCATATGAGTCGAATTATGGTAGCAGTCTTTTATCTGTTAAATATCATAACATCTACAGTCTCCCTGCTCAGCCAGGTCAAGAACGTATTCGTTTAAAGGATAGTATCTACAGTAAAGGGAAATGGCAATACCAAAAGGTGGATTTTGCAGTTTTTAAGGATTGGTCAAGTTCTATGATGACTTATTTAGAAGAACTTCGCCAAGGAACGTGGGGCGGGTCAACCTATAAAGAGGTGGCTGGAACGACTAGTTATAAAGTTGCGGCAGAAAAACTACAAGCTGCGGGTTTTAGCAGTGATCCAGATTACGCCAAACACCTCATATCTATTATTGAGACCTATCATTTGTCAAAATATGATTGATAAGATTAGAGTGCCTCTGAGGTACTCTTTTTTTGCTTTTCTAGGTCTTAAGATGTATTTTTAGCACTCTTTTTATAAGAGTGCTAATTTTTGGGTTTTTGGGGTTGACATGTTCAAGTTTAGGTGTATAATAGAATCATAAGTTAGCAGTCGATATGTTAGAGTGCTAATAAATAGAAATGAGGTGACATCGTGATTACGCAAAGGCAAAACACTATTTTGAATTTGATAGTTGAGATGTTCACTCGTACACATGAACCGGTTGGTTCTAAAGCGTTACAAGAATCAATTGATTCGAGTTCAGCGACCATTCGTAATGACATGGCCAAGCTTGAAAAGATGGGCTATCTTGAAAAAGCTCATACCTCTAGTGGGCGTATGCCAAGCCGAGCAGGTTTCCAGTATTTCGTTGCTAATTCTTTGAATCTTGATACGATTGATGAACAAGATATTTATCAAGTGGTCAAGGCCTTTGATTTTGAAGCCTTTAAACTTGAAGATATCTTGGATGCAGCGGCGAAGCTGCTGGCAGAAATGACAGGATGTACAGCAGTGATTCAAGATGTGGAACCGACACGACAACGTCTGACTGGATTTGACATTGTTCATCTATCCAATCACGATGCTTTAGCGGTTCTTACTCTAGATGAATCTAAGCCGGTGACAGTTCAATTTGCTATTCCAAAAAATTTCTTGTCTAGTGATTTGGCAACTTTTCATAGGCTTGTTCAAGAACGTTTTTTGGGAAACACTGTCTTAGATATCCATTACCGATTGAGAACTGAGATTCCTCAGATTGTGCAAAAGTATTTCAAAATAACAGATAATGTTCTAGATTTGTTTGATTATATCTTTTCACAACTTTTTAAGGAATTAATTTTCATCGAAGGTAAGGTTGCATCACTGACTTATGCCGACTTAAAAACCTATCAATTTTTGGACAATCCACAACATGTGGCACTTGAGCTTCGATCAGCTATCTCCGATGATGAAGTAACCAAGATTTCGGTTGCAGAATCAACTGAAGAAGCGCTTGAAAATGTCACAGTTATGAGTCATAAATTCCTGATTCCTTATCGTGGGATGGCACTCATGCATGTGATTGGTCCAGTTGAAATGGATTATCGTCGCATGATTAGTTTGGTCAATGTTATTAGTAGAGTTTTGGTTATGAAGTTGACGGATTATTACCGTTATCTCAATAGTAACCATTATGAAGTTAATTAATCTATAACGTTTTAAAAAGTATAGAAAGAGGTGAATGCCTTGACTGAAGATATTAAAAAAGAAGAAGTAAAAGAAGAGGAAGCTACCGAGACAACTGAAGAAGTTGTAGAAGAAACAAGGGAAACTTCTGAGCTTGAAGAAGCACAAGCGCGTGCGGAGGAGTTTGAAAATAAATACCTTCGTGCCCATGCAGAGATGCAAAATATTCAACGCCGTGCTAATGAAGAACGTCAACAATTACAAAAGTATCGTAGCCAAGATTTGGCAAAAGCAATCTTGCCATCACTTGATAACCTTGAACGTGCTCTTGCCGTTGAGGGCTTGACTGATGATGTCAAAAAAGGTTTGGAAATGGTGCAAGAAAGTTTAGTGCATGCTCTTAAAGAGGAAGGAATCGAAGAAATTCCAGCTGATGGTGATTTCGATCATAACTTCCACATGGCGATTCAAACAATGCCTGCAGATGATGAACATCCAGCAGACACGATTGCACAAGTTTTCCAAAAAGGGTATAAACTCCACGAACGCGTTTTACGCCCAGCTATGGTAGTTGTATATAATTAATTGAAAACTTGTCCGAAATGACAGAAAACTATGAATGAAAGATAAAAAAGCAAAATAGAAATTAAAGTAAAAAGGGGAAAAACATATGTCTAAAATTATTGGTATTGACTTAGGTACAACAAACTCAGCAGTTGCAGTTCTTGAAGGAACTGAATCAAAAATTATCGCAAACCCAGAAGGTAACCGCACAACTCCATCTGTTGTGTCATTCAAAAACGGTGAAATCATCGTTGGTGACGCTGCAAAACGTCAAGCAGTAACAAACCCAGATACAATCATCTCTATCAAATCTAAGATGGGTACTTCTGAAAAAGTTTCTGCAAACGGTAAAGAATACACACCACAAGAGATTTCAGCTATGATTCTTCAATACTTGAAAGGTTATGCTGAAGATTATCTTGGTGAAAAAGTAACTAAAGCAGTTATCACAGTTCCTGCTTACTTCAACGATGCACAACGTCAAGCAACAAAAGACGCTGGTAAAATCGCTGGTCTTGAAGTAGAACGTATCGTCAACGAACCAACAGCAGCAGCCCTTGCTTACGGTTTGGATAAGACTGATAAAGAAGAAAAAATCTTGGTGTTCGACCTTGGTGGTGGTACATTCGACGTATCTATCCTTGAACTTGGTGACGGTGTCTTTGACGTATTGGCAACTGCAGGGGATAACAAACTCGGTGGTGATGACTTTGACCAAAAAATCATCGACCACATGGTTGAAGAATTCAAGAAAGAAAATGGAATCGACTTGTCAACAGACAAGATGGCTCTTCAACGTTTGAAAGACGCAGCTGAAAAAGCTAAGAAAGACCTTTCTGGTGTCACTTCAACACAAATCAGCTTGCCATTCATCACTGCCGGTGAGTCTGGACCTCTTCACTTGGAAATGACATTGACTCGTGCGAAATTCGATGATTTGACTCGTGACCTTGTCGAACGTACGAAAACTCCAGTTCGTCAAGCCCTTTCAGATGCAGGCTTGAGCTTGTCAGATATTGACGAAGTTATCCTTGTCGGTGGTTCAACTCGTATCCCTGCCGTTGTAGAAGCTGTTAAAGCCGAAACTGGTAAAGAACCAAACAAATCAGTTAACCCTGATGAAGTAGTTGCCATGGGTGCTGCTATCCAAGGTGGTGTTATCACTGGTGATGTCAAAGACGTTGTCCTTCTTGATGTAACTCCATTGTCACTTGGTATCGAAACAATGGGTGGAGTATTCACAAAACTTATTGACCGCAACACTACTATTCCAACATCTAAATCACAAGTCTTCTCAACTGCAGCAGATAACCAACCAGCCGTTGATATCCACGTTCTTCAAGGGGAACGCCCAATGGCAGCAGATAACAAGACTCTTGGACGTTTCCAATTGACTGATATCCCAGCTGCACCTCGTGGTATTCCACAAATCGAAGTTACTTTCGATATTGATAAGAACGGTATCGTATCTGTTAAAGCGAAAGATCTTGGAACTCAAAAAGAACAAACAATTGTTATCCAATCTAACTCTGGTTTGACAGACGAAGAAATTGAAAAGATGATGAAAGATGCTGAAGCAAATGCTGAAGCAGATGCAAAACGTAAAGAAGAAGTAGATCTTCGTAACGAAGTTGACCAAGCTATCTTTGCGACTGAAAAAACAATCAAAGAAACAGAAGGTAAAGGCTTCGACACAGAACGTGATGCTGCTCAATCAGCTCTTGATGACCTTAAGAAAGCTCAAGAATCAGGCAATCTTGATGACATGAAGGCTAAATTGGAAGCTCTTAACGAAAAAGCTCAAGCTCTTGCAGTTAAACTTTACGAACAAGCTGCAGCAGCACAACAAGCTCAAGCAGGAGCAGAAGGTGCACAAACAGCAGATAACTCAGGCGACGATGTCGTAGACGGAGAGTTTACTGAAAAATAAGATGCAAAGTCCGTTAAAAACTCGCGGTGAAAATAGGAAATCCGACGCGGAAACTTTAGTTTCTAGGAAGGTTTCCTATTTCACCAAGAGGTTAGGACGTGCTCGATTTGGTAAGATGTTGAGGCGTTAGGAAAACGAAAGAAAAATAGGAAGTCATCGCCTTGTGCGGTGAGCAAAAGATGGTGTATCTTTTTTCCGAAGTTTTTAGCCAAAATTCAGTTGAGCTTAGCTAGTAAATGATAAAAAGAAATCCAGAGGTTGCAAACCAGCCTCTGTTTTTCGCTAAAATAAGTGAATATAAGATATAGTTTTACTTCGTATCATAACAAATAAATATAGAAAGGAACAAAGAGTGTTCGTCATTGAACACGGGCTATGGATTAAGCCAAAAAGAAAGTTGGTTTCAAGGAACCGATAGTTTATCTTCAAAACTATTACTTTGGCTTTCTCCATTAGATGCCCTTTGTATCTAAAATCATGAACAATACCGAATATTACGATCGTCTTGGGGTATCTAAGGATGCCTCTCAAGATGAAATTAAACGTGCCTATCGTAAGATGTCTAAGAAATACCACCCAGACATTAATAAAGAACCAGGTGCGGAAGAAAAATATAAAGAGGTCCAAGAAGCCTACGAAACTTTAAGTGATGACCAAAAACGTGCAGCCTATGACCAATACGGACCAGATGGTGCGAATGGTTTTGGTGGTCAAGGAGGCTTTGGAGGCTTCGATGGTGGTGCAGGCTTTGGAGGCTTTGAGGATATATTCTCTAGCTTCTTTGGTGGTGGTGCTACTCGTAACCCAAATGCTCCACGTCAAGGTGATGATCTTCAGTACCGTGTCAACCTAAGCTTCGAAGAGGCGATTTTTGGTGCCGAAAAAGAAGTTCGCTACAATCGTGAAGCGACATGTAAGGCATGTTCAGGATCTGGTGCAAAACCTGGAACAAGCCCTGTAACTTGTGGTCGCTGTCATGGTCAAGGGGTTATCAATGTTGATACGCAAACACCACTTGGTATGATGCGTCGTCAAGTAACCTGTGATGTCTGTCATGGAACAGGTCAAGAAATTAAAGAGCCATGTCAAACTTGTCACGGAACAGGACATGAAAAACAAAGCCATAAAGTATCTGTCAAGATTCCAGCAGGTGTTGAAACAGGTCAACAAATCCGTCTTGCGGGTCAAGGTGAAGCTGGTTTCAATGGTGGTCCTTATGGAGACCTCTTTGTAATCATCAATGTTAATCCAAGCGATAAGTTTACTCGTGATGGATCAACAATTTACTATACACTTAACATTTCCTTTGTCCAAGCAGCCCTTGGTGACACTGTCGAAGTACCAACAGTTCACGGAAATGTTGAGATGACCATTCCGGCAGGAACTCAAACAGGCAAAACTTTCCGTCTAAAAGGAAAGGGTGCTCCACGTCTTCGTGGAGGTTCACAAGGAGATCAACACGTTACAGTTAAGATTGTAACTCCTACGAAGCTAAATGATGCTCAAAAAGAAGCTCTCCTTGCATTCGCCAAAGCAAGTGGTGATGAAAAAATCGCACCACAGAAAAAAGGTTTCTTCAATAAAGTAAAGGATGCCTTAGAAGATTTATAAAGGAAGGACGCTTAAGGCGTCTTTTTCTTTATGTCAAAAATTGCATGGGGTCAGTTGCTAATCGACCTACTTTTTATCCTTGAAAAAATCTGATATGATAATTTTATGGTTAGATACAAAGCGACAATTTCCTATGATGGTACACTTTTCTCAGGTTTTCAAAGACAACCAAATGCACGTTCTATTCAAGAAGAACTTGAAAAGACTCTCTTACGGTTAAGTAGTGGTACGCCTGTCACTGTTCATGGAGCGGGTCGTACAGATGCAGGTGTTCATGCCTATGGACAAGTTATTCACTTCGATTTACCCCAGGAGCGGGATCCAGAGAAGTTACGTTTCGGTTTAGATACACAGTGTCCAGATGATATTGACATTGTTAGTATCGAGCTGGTATCGGAGGAATTCCATGCACGTTATAACAAGCATAGTAAAACCTATGAGTTCCTAGTAGATGCAGGGCGACCTAAGAACCCCATGATGCGTAATTATGCTACCCACTATCCCTACCCTCTAAGTCTAGCTCCTATGCAAGAGGCTGCTAAGGATTTAATTGGTACACATGATTTTACAGGCTTCACAGCTTCGGGAACTTCTGTAGAAAATAAAGTACGCACAATTACACAAGCTAGTGTATCTATCGATGAGAAAACTGGATTTTATATCTTTACTTTTTCTGGAAATGGTTTTCTCTATAAGCAAGTTAGAAATATGGTCGGTACCTTGTTGAAGATTGGCAATGGTCGCATGCCTGTTTCGCAAGTTAAGACAGTGTTGGAAAGTCGTGATCGTAATCTTGCAGGACCAACGGCAGCAGGAAATGGGTTATATTTGAAGGAGATAAGATATGAGTGATGAATTGATTTTAGCGATTTCAGGGAATGATATTTTTAGTGGTGGCGGGCTTCATGCGGATTTAGCGACATTTACCACAAATAAACAGCATGGATTTTTAGCTCTTACCTGTCTAACAGCAATGACTGAGAATGGTTTTGAGGTCATTCCGATTGATACTAATGTTTTTAAACAACAACTTGACTCACTAAAAGATGTCCCATTTTCAGCAATTAAAATTGGTTTGTTGCCTAACGTTGAAATCGCAGAATTAACGTTGGATTTTGTTAAAAACCATTCTGATATTCCAATTGTCTTGGATCCCGTTTTAGTATGTAAGGAGACTCATGACGTTGAAGTTTCTCAACTACGTGATGAATTGGTTAAATTTTTCCCTTATATCACTGTTATCACTCCGAACTTACCTGAAGTCGAACTGCTAATAGATAGAAAGGTCAAGACTCTTGATGACATGAAGCATGCGGGTAGCTATCTCAATGAATTAGGTGCTAAGACTGTCGTTGTCAAAGGTGGAAACCGCTTGGATGGTAATAAAGCGATAGATGTCTTTTATGATGGAACAGACTACAAATTGTTTGAAGAAGCTGTGCTAGACAAAAACAATACCGGTGCAGGATGTACATTTGCTTCAAGTATAGCTAGTGAATTAGTTAAAGGATGTTCAGAAACTGAAGCTGTGGCAAATGCTAAAGCCTTTGTTTATGAATCAATTAAACAATCAAATGAATTTGGAGTAGTTCAATATGCAAAATAAGAAAACAAAAGAGCTAACATTATTAGCTATCTTAACAGCTTTATCAGTGACCTTTGGATTCGTAGCGAAAATTCCAACTCCAACAGGTCTCTTAACTTTGGTAGATGCAGGAATCTATTTCACAGCTTTCTATCTTGGCAAGAAGGAAGGGGCAATTGTGGGAGGACTATCTGCTTTTTTGATAGATCTGCTATCATCTGCTCCGCAATGGATGTTTATCAGTTTGTTAATCCATGGTGCACAAGGTTATTTTGCTGGATTTAAAGGTAACTATCGTGTCCTAGGTCTTATGATTGCTACAATTGTGATGGTGGGTGGCTATGCACTTGCTTCAGTATTTATGTATGGAACAGGAGCTTCAATTGCAGAAGTGATTCCTAATTTCTGCCAAAATGCTCTTGGCCTAGTCGTTGGATGGGTATTGTATCAAGGATTCAAAAAAGTTCAATCAAACAAATGACAACAGATTTGCGATAAACCTCTTGATAGCTATCCAAAAGGGTGTTAAGATATAAAAGTTGTCTTAAGTGATTTGTCTCTAACTCGTAAAGGTTCCAAAACTTTAAAAAAGTTATTGACAAGACAAGATAGAGATGATATTATAAATAAGCTGTTTCGGAAGAGACGGCTAACGCCGAGAAGTAAAAAAACTTTAAAAAAGGTGTTGACAAGTTATTCTATCTTTGGTAGAATATAGAAGTTGTCTCAAGAGAGGCAAAGACCTTTGAGAACTGAATAAGAAACCAAGTGCAGGGTTATGATAGAAGAAATTATAACCTGTCAATTTACAAGAATAAATCGTCAGACGACGGTAATGAGTTAACGCTCGAACAATTATTAAAATTTTTAATGAGAGTTTGATCCTGGCTCAGGACGAACGCTGGCGGCGTGCCTAATACATGCAAGTAGAACGCTGAAGAGAGGAGCTTGCTCTTCTTGGATGAGTTGCGAACGGGTGAGTAACGCGTAGGTAACCTGCCTTGTAGCGGGGGATAACTATTGGAAACGATAGCTAATACCGCATAACAATGGATGACACATGTCATTTATTTGAAAGGGGCAATTGCTCCACTACAAGATGGACCTGCGTTGTATTAGCTAGTAGGTGAGGTAACGGCTCACCTAGGCGACGATACATAGCCGACCTGAGAGGGTGATCGGCCACACTGGGACTGAGACACGGCCCAGACTCCTACGGGAGGCAGCAGTAGGGAATCTTCGGCAATGGGGGCAACCCTGACCGAGCAACGCCGCGTGAGTGAAGAAGGTTTTCGGATCGTAAAGCTCTGTTGTAAGTCAAGAACGAGTGTGAGAGTGGAAAGTTCACACTGTGACGGTAGCTTACCAGAAAGGGACGGCTAACTACGTGCCAGCAGCCGCGGTAATACGTAGGTCCCGAGCGTTGTCCGGATTTATTGGGCGTAAAGCGAGCGCAGGCGGTTTGATAAGTCTGAAGTTAAAGGCTGTGGCTCAACCATAGTTCGCTTTGGAAACTGTCAAACTTGAGTGCAGAAGGGGAGAGTGGAATTCCATGTGTAGCGGTGAAATGCGTAGATATATGGAGGAACACCGGTGGCGAAAGCGGCTCTCTGGTCTGTAACTGACGCTGAGGCTCGAAAGCGTGGGGAGCGAACAGGATTAGATACCCTGGTAGTCCACGCCGTAAACG
>NZ_CABQHE010000018.1:0-18646 GCF_902463925.1 uncultured Streptococcus sp.
TCTTCCGAAACAGCTTATTTATAATATCATCTCTATCTTGTCTTGTCAATAACTTGTGTTGATTTTAATTTTCTTTTTTTATAATATTTTTAATAGTATTTCTTCTCTCGATTTATCTAAAAAAGAAGAGTAAAACTCCTTACTCTTCTTCATCTTTATTTTTATTTTCAATTCTTTCTTTGACTTCATCGTAAGATAGGGCATGATTATCTTCTTCTGAATCTCCAAGAGAATCCTCCGGCATCTTACCAGTCTCATAAATTGACTTGATTTGTGCAGCGTCAAGTGTTTCATACTTAAGCAAAGCTTCTGCAATGAGAGCATGTGTTTCTCGGTTTGCATTGATAATTTCAGCTGCTTTGTCATGTGCCTCAACTAAAAGTGATCGAATTTCTTCGTCAATAAGTTGAGCTGTATGAGCTGAGTAAGACTTATCTGTCGTAAATTGTCCTGGATTCATCGCATGATTACCTTCATATTGGACTGGTCCAAGTTTTTCGCTCATACCATATTCAGTAACCATTGCACGTGCTAACTGTGTTGCTTGCTCAAAGTCATTTGAAGCGCCTGAGGTTTGAACGTTGAAAATAATTTCTTCCGCAACACGTCCACCCATAAGGCCTGCCAATTGTTCTTTTAGCTCATCTTTAGATGACAACATCTGATCCTCTTTTGGTAGAGAAATCATATAACCACCTGCGCGACCTCGTGGAACAATAGTAACCTTGTGAACATCACGAGCGCTAGAAAGTGTTAAACCAACAATTGTATGACCTGCTTCATGGTAAGCCACAACTTTACGTTCGTGTTCTGAAACTTGGCGGTCTTTCTTAGATGGTCCAGCAATAACACGATCCTCTGCTTCGTCGATATCACTAGCATCAATTCTAGTCTTACTACGTCGTGCAGCAACTAGGGCTGCTTCATTCAAGACATTCTCTAAGTCAGCTCCAACAAAACCTGGGGTTTGCTGAGCAACAACTTTAAGGTCAACATCTTCAGCCAATGGTTTATTCTTAGCATGTACTTTCAAAATGGCTTCACGACCTTTTACATCTGGGCGTCCGACAAGAACTTTACGGTCAAAACGTCCTGGACGTAGGAGGGCTGGATCAAGAACATCACTGCGGTTGGTTGCAGCAATGACAATGATATTCTCATTTCCATCAAAACCATCCATTTCTATCAACAGTTGGTTAAGGGTTTGTTCACGTTCGTCGTTACCGCCGCCCATTCCAGTACCACGACGACGACCAACAGCATCAATTTCATCAATAAAGATAATAGCACGTTCTGCCTTTTTAGCATCTTCAAACAGACTACGGACACGACTAGCTCCAACACCGACAAACATTTCTACAAAATCAGAACCTGAGATGCTAAAGAATGGTACATCAGCTTCACCAGCCACTGCTTTAGCAAGGAGGGTTTTACCTGTTCCTGGAGGGCCTTCGAGGAGGACTCCTTTAGGAATACGTGCACCCAGAGCTTTATATTTACGTGGATTTTTGAGGAAATCTACTACTTCTACAAGTTCTTCTTTTTCTTCTTCTGCACCGGCTACATCTGTAAAGCGAACTTTAATATTTTCTTTTGACTGGGTTTTAGCACGATTACGGCCAAAGTTCATGGCACCGCGGTTACCGCCTTGATTCATCATGAAAAGGAAGAAAATAGCAATCCCAATCAAAGGTAGGTAACTAAAAAGATATGAAATCCAAGCACCACTTGAACTTTCACGTATCATTTTAACATTAACATCAGCTGCTTCTGATTCTGACTGCAATTTCTGCATAGTTGTTTCATTCTGCAGCACAGTCGATGTAAAGCTACGTGTCTCTGATGATGCACTACCTAAAAATGGTAGACTAAGGTCAGTATCAACCTTTTCAGCCTTTTTGTAGCTACCTTTAACTTCAATGATACTACCATCTGGCTGATATGTGATAGATTTTACCTTACCATCTTCAATTTTCTTAACCAACTGTGTGTAAGACAAATGTTGACTTGGGCTTTGGCTTCCTCCTGCAAAGTATTGTACTCCGGTTACAACCGCGATAATAACTATGATGTAGAGAAAAGCGTTCCGTAAGAAGCCATTATTATTTTTATTATTCATAAATTAATTAGACCTTTACTTATTTTGTATAAATTTCTTCTTTTAGGACACCAACATAAGGGAGGTTACGGTATTTTTCATCATAGTCTAGTCCGAAACCAACGATAAATTCATTAGGAACATCGTAACATACGTAATCTGCCTCAATATCAACAACACGACCTTCTGGTTTATCAAAAAGAGTTGCGATTTTGACTGAATTGGCTTTACGGTACTTGAACATATCTCGAAGATAAAGGAGCGTACGACCCGTATCAATGATATCTTCAATAAAGATGATGTCTCGTCCTTCAACATTAGTGTCAACATCTTTAAGAATCTTTACTTCACCACTGCTGACAGTTCCACCACCATAACTTGAAACGACCATAAAGTCCATCTCAATATGGGTATCGATATGTTTGATAAGTTCTGCCATAAATGGAACAGCACCTTTCAAAACACAGACTAGTAAAGGATTTTTCTCCGCATAATCCTTTGTCAATTGTTGACCTAGCTCTTTAGTTTTAGTTACGATATCCTCTTGGGAAAAGAGGATTTTTTTAATGTCTTTTTCTAACATTTGGTTTCCCTTTCTCGAAGTCAATATTCTCTTATTATAACACTTTTACTTCAATCGTCGTTATTTAAACATGGCATTTGATTAGAAATTCTTATAAATCACCACAGTGCCATAAAGTATAGCATTTTCGGGCTTTTTTTTCAAATAGAGACGCCCGGAGACATAAAGAAAGATAATCTGACCATCTTGTTCTCCTATAATAGCTTTTTGTCGCTCCTTATATGGAATTTTATTGTCTATGAATAATCGTCTTATTTTTTTGTGGTGAGTACCCAAGTCAATCACATCACCTTCATGTCTATGACGAATCAGTATCGGGGCATCTGACCAAATATTAATAGTATTCACGTTAGAAACGATATATGGTTCAGAAAAAATTAATGTGTGTTCCTCAAACACAATAGATTTTCCAAATTCTAGGAGACTTGGAGGAGATAGGAGGATAGACTCTTCTTTGGTTATTAAAAAATCCGTCTGTGTTTTGACTAACACGTAACCATTTTTTAGTGGCATCTTTCCTGAAGTTTTTTTTCTTAGGTAACTCATCAATTGATTGAACTGACCTTTTGAAAGCTGTAAATCAGGAAAGGATTCTAAATAACTCTGAATAAGAAGGTGTTGGACAGCATCTGTCTGTTGTTGAAAAACAGACAAATCGGTTATAGTAATATCCTTCGTTAACTCCTCTAATGCTTTTCCCATAAGGGCAAGCTCATCTGCTAGAAGACAAAGATGCTCCTTAAATTTAGGATTTTCCTGAGATAGAGTAGGGATATAGGTCAGTCTAATGCGATTTCGGAGATAGGCTAAAGAAGAATTACTCTTATCTTCAAAATGAAAGGTTATGGGAAGTTGCGCTTTCGGAATATGCAAAAAGGGACGAATAATCTGACCAGTGCCAAATGATCTTACATCACAAATCCCACTCAGATGTCTTAAACGACTTCCTCTCAAGAGTCTCATAAAAATCGTCTCGGCCTGATCATCAGCATGATGGGCCGTGACAAGAGCAGAGTAGTCAGCTTCTTTCATAATCTGCTTAAAAAAATCATAGCGAAAAGTACGGGCGGCATTTTCTGAAAACTTTCCTGAGAATGCGCTATAGTGAAAAGGAATCTTATGTTCCTTTGCCCAATGACGTAAATAATCTTCTTCGTACTCCGATTCTTGCCGTTGCTTATGGTTAACGTGAGCAATGCCCAGCTGAATATCCAAATCTTTTTGATGGTTATACAAAAAGTGCAGCAAACTCATCGAGTCTGCTCCACCTGATACTGCTACTAAAATTTTCTTGTGTTGGTTAAAATAACCCTTTTCTTGCATCATTTGCAACAATTTTTCTGTCATTATCTTAAAATTCCATAAACATCATCTGCAATTGAGGTGATTTTGTCATAGCCCTCTTTATCCGTAAAAATCGATAGAATAAAGGGTGAATCTGCATAAACAATAGCAACATCGTGTTTAAAGTCGTAGGCATCCCCTATTTTATGAGCGACAGGGACATCAATATTTTTTGAAATACGTTCGCCATCATAGTCTGTACTTGAAAGATAATTGATAATATCTCCATTTTGTCTATAAACAGCCTCCATCAAAGTACCTGCGGCTCTAGCAGTCAACTCCTTTTTATCCATATTCCATGAAGTCGCTGCGGCTTTATCTACTGATTTTTGGAAGTCTTTATCATACTGATTGGCTACATAATAACCTAATATATTTGTCGCCACATTATCTGAATTTTGGGCTACAGCCTTTAACAAGTTTTCCAAGCTATAATTTTTGTCATCAGGCATCTTACTAATCTTTCCTGAGCCATCTGGATCATAAGCACCTGGGAATTCATTCACAGCAGAGGTATATTGGTACTCATCTGATAAAGATAACTTCTTATGCGACAGACGTTCCTGTGCATAATAGAGGACACCTAACTTGGCTACGCTAGCAGCATACATGCTTTTTTCGTCATTGATAGCTGCTATGCGGTCTGTATCAAGCTGCTTAACATAAACTGAGATGCTCTCTTGATTGTTATACTTCTCGTTTAGTACTTTTTGAACAGCCTCGATGCGATTATCAGTAGTTGACAAGTCATAGGCATTGATCCAACCTTCTCCATCTGCAAAATAATAAGTCCCAGCATGCGTCTGGGCAGCTCGGCTAACCTTTATCGGTTTGAAACTAGCGAGTTTAGAGTCAGCTTTTTCAGTACCTGAAACATAGGGTTCTTTGTAAACTGTTAAGTCATCTTTAGTCCATAAGGTCATGTCTACTGGTTTTTGATTATAGACACTATCATCAATAATTGATTCCTGACTAGCTGCTACATAATCACCATCTTGAAGTTGGAAAACAGGTTCACCTTTAGCATTCCAAGAAATAGCAGAAATTGATAGTTTGGTATCTGCTTGAATATTGGTCTTAAAATCTGTTAATTCCTTGTTCTTATAAGTTAGGATACTTGTTACTGTTTGTGGATTTTTAGGAATCTGTTTAAACTGACTCAGACTAACTGTAGTGTTTTGAGTCAACTTTTGGACCTGTTTTGAGGTCAGAATTAGCTCCTTCTCCATAGGAAGTAGGATTAAAGGACTGGAAGAAACAAGCACAGCAGTTGCAGCTATTAAGAGCTTTTTCATGCTTGTTTCTTCACCTCCTCTTTCCTCTGTACATCCGTTTTAAGTTGCTGATTTTTTTCTGATAGTGCCTCTAACTTAGCTTCTGAATAGGTTAAAAAAGTTTCTATAGTTTTTAGTAAATCTTTCATTAGGGTAATAAGCTTGGTACAGGATAGATAGACTCTCCTTCATGTGAATAGTAATACTTAGCACGCGCATATTTCTCAGCGAAAGCATCATCCTTAAGTTTTTTAGCCAAATCCTTTCGTTCCTTTGTCTGATCTGACAATTTATCATAGTCTTTCTGGAATGACAAAACTTCCTTCTCTTGCTGTTTAATATTCATATAAGTTTCAACCAGATTATAGGTTGGCAAGATAAAGAGTAAAACAACCACAAAGAGAATCCACCCCATAAAGCGATTCCTTTGTTCATGTTCGGCACGCTCTAATCGTTGCTCTTGATTGGCATTATCAATGTAATCGTTCGTAAGCTGTACAATATTAGGCTTCTTGCTCATCTGCTTCAATCCTTGTTTCACTTATAATCTCGTACATTTTTGCCGCATCTTCTTTTTTCGTACTGTCTTTCATTTCTAGAACACGAACAGCCAAGAGTTTATTTCCAAAACGAACTTCCACTTGATCACCGATTTTCAAATCTGTAGATGACTTAGCGAGTACACCATTTACTTTAATACGTCCTTTATCAGCTACTTCTTTAGCCACTGGACGACGTTTGATAATTCGTGATACTTTTAAATATTTGTCTAATCTCAATGTTACTGTTTCCTTTTCGTTAGGATATCTCTTCTATGATAGCATTTTTTTTAGAAAATAGGTGACTAAAGCCTTTTCAAACACAAAAATAAGAGGACCGACACTAGTCGACCCTCTCAGGAGATTTATGAAAAAGAAAAGTTTTAGGATGTTTTATAGTATATAGAGACTTACTTAAACTTTCCTTAAGCTTCTTTTTTTTCTTTACGTTTTTTAATTTCCATAAATGTCTGACCAAAAATCTTTAATTCTTCAAGAATTTCATAGTCTTTCTTGTTACGAACATCAAAAGTAATCTCTACTTTCCCCTGGTTATCACTGATTTTTGCTTTTAAATGCGTTTTAGAAATGGATTCGAAATAGTCTTGAGTCAAGAAGAATTTAAGAGAGGATTTTTCGAAACGAACAGTGATAGTATCGTTCTTACGCTCGACTAATTCTGCAAAGGCAGCATCTAGATATGCCTTAACCAGACCAATCTCAATGAGATAGGCAACTTGGTCTGGATATTCTCCAAAGCGGTCAATAAGCTCATCTTGAAGGTCTTGATAGTCTTTCTGATTCTCAATTTCTCGAATGCGCTTATAAATTTCAATTTTTTGGCGCTCGTCAGAAATATAGTCAGAAGGGAGGTAAGCATCAATCTGAAGATTGAACTCTGCATTTCCTTTACGGCGAACTTGAGTTTTACCTTGACGCTTATTGATAGCCTCTTCCAATAGTTGCGAGTACATTTCAAATCCGACTGAGTCAATGAAACCGCTTTGAGAAGAACCGAGAATATTCCCTGCACCGCGAATCGATAAATCACGCATAGCAATTTTGAAACCTGATCCCAGTTCTGTAAACCCCTTAATAGCATCCAAACGCTTCTCTGAGACTTCTGTCAACACTTTGTCAGGATGATACATGAGGTAGGCATAGGCAATTCGATTACTACGTCCCACGCGACCTCTTAGCTGATAAAGAGTAGACAAGCCCATATGATCTGCATTCTCAATGAAAAGTGTATTAACATTGGAGATATCAATTCCTGTTTCGATAATGGTCGTTGCTACCAAAACATCGTAATCACCATTCAAGAAATCCAAGAGGGTATTCTCCAACATAACCTCACTCATCTGACCATGAACAAATCCGATACGTGCTTCAGGGACTAGCTCATGCAGTTCAGAAACTTTTTGATCAATGGTTTCAACACGATTATAAATATAAAAAATCTGGCCACCTCGGTCCATCTCCCTTAATATCGCTTCTCGAATAAGACCAGAATTGGTTTCCATAACATAAGTTTGAACTGGATAACGGTTGGTAGGTGCTGTCTCAATAATCGACAAATCACGAATACCCAACATAGACATATGGAGCGTACGAGGAATAGGTGTCGCAGTTAGAGTAAGAACATCAACCTTAGCTTTCAACTCCTTAAGTTTCTCTTTATGCTTCACGCCAAAACGTTGTTCTTCATCAATTACTAGCAAGCCTAAATCATAAAACTTAACATCCTTAGACAACAGGCGGTGGGTACCGATAATAATATCAATACGCCCTTTAGCGAGATTTTCAATAGTCTCATTTTGCTCTTTTTTACTTCTAAAACGACTGAGTTCATCTACCTCAACAGCATGGTTTTCAAAACGTTCTTTAAAATTCAAATAGTGCTGATGGGCAAGAACTGTTGTAGGAACTAGAATAGCAACTTGCTTCCCATCATTAACCGCCTTGAAGGCAGCACGCATAGCTACCTCTGTCTTACCAAAACCAACATCACCAACCAAGAGACGATCCATGGGCTTGTCTGACTCCATGTCCGCCTTAACTTCCTTAATGGAACGCAGTTGATCCACTGTCTCAGCATAAGAGAAATCATCATCAAAATCCCTTTGATTATCATCATCTGGTGAAAATGCAAAACCTTTAAGTTGACTACGCTCAGCGTAAAGGTTTAAGAGATCATCGGCAATATCCTCTACTTGCTTGCTTACTTTTTGTTTAGTTTTTTGGAAACGCCCATCATTGAGTTTATTAATTTTAGGCTCTTTCCCGTCCGCTGACACATACTTAGAGAGACTCTCAATCTGCTCAACAGGTAGAGAAATTGTTGCAGCATCCTGATATTGGATGGTCAAGTAGTCACGATGCACCCCTTTAATCTCAATAGTCTCGATACCTTTAAATTGTCCGATACCATGTGTCTGGTGTACAACATAATCACCTTTTTCAAGTTCATTATAATCTTTGAGACGTTCAGCATTGGAAACGTGACTGGCACGCGCACGACGTTTTACTTTTTTATGAAAAATCTCACGTTCAGTGACAAGAACAAGCTTTTCATCCGCAAAGTAAAAACCATTGGATAAGTTTCCTAGGACTAACTGAGGCTTATGAGGAATCAAATTTCCAAAACTACTAAGTGGTAAATCTAAATCATATTCTTCCAAGGTTTCCTTCAAAGATTTGAGCTGCTTCTCAGACCCTACTTGTAAAATAACCGTTGCCTTATTCTTAGTATAACGATGAATTTCGTCAACCAGTAGCGGAAATTGGTTGAAAAACTCCTGCATAGGGTATTGAGTGAATTGATACAACTTATCAAATTTAATATTTCCCAATCCCTTATGAAAATTCGAAAAGAAACTAGCTGGCTGATAGTTACGTAAAGTCTTAAATGAATCTACTAAGTAGTTTAGATGACTCAGGGACTTGCCCTGATGAAGATCCTCAGTTAAAAGATTAGCCACCTCCAACTCAAGACGTCCATGGCGGTCCACTATCTTTTGAAAATCATCAATGAAGACAGGAGTTCCCTTTGGAAGGTAGTCAAATAAGGTGTAAGCTTTATCATAAAAGAGAGACAAAAACTTACGTAAATCTTTATGGCGGTAACCATCAATCGTCACTGATAGAACTTCCTCAAGATAATCCTTATGAGGACCTTCTACCTTTGAGACCGCACTTTCTAGGGCCTTCTCAGCACGTTGGTAATCTTCTCTTGTTAAGATAATATCATCTGCCGGAGATACGATAACATGCCCTAAATTATCTAAAGATTTCTGACTATCGCTATCAAACTGACGAATGCCATCAATCTCGTCTCCAAAAAATTCTAAACGGTAGGGGAGTTCTGCAGTCAGTTCATAAATATCTAAAATATCGCCCCTACGACTAAACTCACCAGGTGAGAGAACTTGCTCTACTCTTTGGTATCCAATATGAGTCAGATGCTTACTGAGAGCCTCTAAATCATGTTCCTCCCCTAGTGTTAAGTCAATGCGAGAGTTTTTATAAACCTTAGGATTAGGCAAATGTAACTTAGTACCAACCAAACTCGTGACCAAAACCCCACTGGCCTCTTTATCCATTAAAAAATTAAGACTTTCGAGACGAGAATGGGTCTTTTCTGGAGAAGCGAAGATGAACTCTGCAGCTACTACATCATCTGCAAAAAAAGAATAAACCTTATCCTCTCCTAAGATAGCTGACAAATCTCCTGTTAGTTGCTCAGCTTCATTTTGTGTTGAAGTAACGATTAAAATCTTAGGAACCTGCTCAGAAAGGGCAGCTGCCATGACAACTGCCTTGCTGGAACCAGAAAATCCCATGACCAACTGTCTACTCAATAAAGTTACTTTATCACGCCACTCAAGCAATTGATGATTCTTCTCAAAAAGATCTAATAGGGTATTAGCCATTATAACGCCTCATGGTGTCTTCAAAATCATTTGTTTTAAGGTAATGATTGAGGGCCGTCTCTACCTTGTCTAAAGTCAGTAAAATTGTGGCATAATCATCTTCACTAAATTTTCCAAGGACATGATTAACGACCGTCATTCCTTTCTGTGGGCGGCCAATACCAATTTTTATACGATCAAATTCTTGCGTGCCAGTTTCAGCAATGATAGATTTAATCCCATTATGACCACCTGCTGAACCTTTTTGACGAAAGCGCAATTTCCCAACTTCCATATCTAAGTCATCGTAAATGACGATAAAATCCTCTATAGGAATATTGTAATAAGCTAGTAATGCTCTAACAGCTAGACCTGATAGATTCATAAAGGTTGTTGGTTTCACAAAATAAACCTTCTCACCATTTAAAAAGGTCGAAGCCACTTCAGCCTTAAAAGTCTTTTCCTCAGAAAAAGTTAATCCTAATTCTTTAGCCATTAGGTCGATAGCCATAAAACCAACATTGTGACGTGTTTCATGGTATTTTGAACCAGGGTTTCCCAATCCAACTACTAATTTTGTCATTATTTCTCCTCTTTGATAAACAGCAAAAGGACTGAAAAATACTTTTCAGCCTTGTGCACTATTTTTTATTTTCTAAACGTTGAAACGGAATTCCATGATGTCACCATCTTGGACAACATATTCTTTTCCTTCTTCACGAAGGCGGCCAGCTTCCTTAACAGCTTTCTCAGAACCGTATTTAATGAGATCATCGTAAGACATGGTTACAGCACGGATAAAGCCTTTCTCGAAGTCAGAGTGGATAATTCCAGCTGCTTGTGGAGCCTTGATTCCTCGTTTAAAGGTCCAAGCGCGGACCTCTTTTTCACCGGCAGTGAAATAAGTTCCAAGACCAAGCAAGTGATAGGCTGCGCGTGTCAGTTTATCAACTCCTGATTCTGTCAAACCAAGGTCTTCCAAGAACATTTCTTTGTCTTCATCATCCAATTCAGAAATTTCTTCCTCAACACGAGCCGAGATAACAACTACTTCTGCATTTTCAGTCGCTGCAAACTCGCGAATTTGTTTGACATAATCAATATCATCAGGATTTGCGACTTGGTCTTCATCAACGTTAGCCACATAAAGTACTGGTTTCGTCGTCAAGAGGAAGAGCCCCTTAACAATTTTTTGTTCTTCCTCAGTAAAATCAATTGTACGGGCAGACTTACCATCTTCTAGAACGGGTTTAATCTTTTGAAGAATATTAAACTCTGCCACAGAATCTTTATCCTTTTGAGTACGAGCGATTTTTTCGACACGCGCATAACGTTTGTTAATTGATTCAAGGTCAGCCAAAATCAATTCTAGGTTGATTGTATCGATATCAGCCATCGGATCTACAAAGGCATCCTCACGCCCTTGTTCACGCATAACATTTTCATCATCGAAAGCACGAACGACATGAACAATAGCATCTACTTCACGAATGTTCGCCAAGAACTTATTTCCAAGACCTTCACCCTTTGATGCCCCTTTTACGATACCCGCAATATCTGTGAACTCAAATGTGGTTGGAACTGTCTTTTTAGGTGTGATAAGTTCAGTCAATTTTGTCAAACGGTCATCTGGTACTTCAACCATACCAACATTTGGATCAATTGTTGCGAAAGGATAGTTAGCAGCTTCCGCACCTGCTTTTGTAATTGCATTGAAAAGAGTTGATTTACCAACATTCGGCAAACCAACAATACCTGCTGTTAAAGCCATTAATTTATTTCTCCATTAAAAAGTAATTTAGTTAATTATAACACAAAAATTGTTAAAAATAGGCAACTTTCCTTTGAGAATCAGAAAAAGGAAAGCAAGGAAAAATGCTATAAGGAGGACGATTAGGAGCCCTAGATACTTTTTATTTTGCCAGAGTGTTATAAGTTTCTAATATAAGAATCTAGTAGTAAGTGACGTCGATAATAGCTGTTATAAAACCTTTTTAAGCTTCTTTTCAAAATCATGACGACTCATCATGACCACATGATCACAATTTGTACAACGAATTTTTATGTCAGCTCCAAGACGGGTCACTTCCCACTCGTTAGCTTTTTTTCCTGTTGCTCTGATAGTACAAGCATGGGGTTTCTTCATTTCAACTAAACTTCCAATTTGGTACATAAACTTCCTCCCTAGTAAAAAAGTTATCCACAGTGGATAACTTTTCGATTTTAGTTTGTTCTTACAGGTGTAATCAATTGAATAAAGTTTTCACTGTCATCTGCTGGCGTCAAAGTAAATGGACGTACTGGAGAAATGAAACGAACACGAACTGACTCACTTTTTAGTGCTTTCAAAGCGTCTATCAAGTAAGTGGGATTAAAACTAATGATCAAATCACTTCCTGAAACGTCTTGCACATCAATATCTTCATTCACCTTTCCGACTTCAGGTGAATTAACATGAGCACTAACATTACCATTGATGATTTCGAGTTTCACCGTGCCACTTTGACTTGCATTTGAAATCAAATAGGAACGTTCCATAGCAGAACGAAGGCTAGCTGTCTCAAATACAACCTCTGTTTCAAATGAATCTGACAAGAGACGATTAGTATCTGGATAATTTCCTTCTAGTAGACGTGTGTAAAAAGAGATTGTCTCACTACGGAATAGAATTTGATTTGCGGAGAAGAAAATTTCCAAATTTTCAATACCATCACTAAAGACTGCTGATAACTCTTTAAGTGATCGGCTTGGGATTACTACATCAAAATTATCTGAAGAATGTTCCAAAACAAGTTGACGTTGACTCATACGATGAGAATCAGTGGCAACAGCTTTAAGATCTTTGTGATTTGAAAGAACAAAGTGAACTCCAGTTAAAATTGGACGACTTTCTTGCGTGCTTGCTGCAAATGACGTTTCAGCAATGATAGATTTTAACACTTTAGTGTCCATAACTAGTGGTGTCAAGCTGTCAACTTCTTGAATACGAGGATATTGTTCAATATCCTTTCCTTTTAGAGTAATCTCTGATTTACCACTTTTTAGCAATACTTGGTATTGTTCTATTTCTTCAAATGTAAGAGTAACATCAGGTAAGCTTGAGACAACATTGATGAAAAAGTTCGCTTCTAAAAGGATACTACCTGGGCGTGTAATTAATAGACCTGCATTTTCTTCTGAAGCAGAGATACTATTCTCTATTGAGATTTGTCCATTTGAACCTGTTAAATAGATACCATCACTAGTAACTTCGATTTTTATAGTTGATAGAATGGGAATAGCATTTTTTGAAGAAATAGCACGTCGAGTTGTATGAAGGGCTTGTAGGAAATAAGCTTTATTAATCGCAAATTGAATCATGATGCTCCTTTATTTTATTAGTATTATGTTAGTAGTAGTAGTAGGTCTTGTGGACATTGTGCATAAGTATCTAAATCATAGTTTTATCAAGATTTTAGACTTGTGCACATCTTGTGGAAAACTGTGTATAATTTTTAGTAGTTATCCACAGGTGTTATTTTATCTTGTTTTTGATGGTATCAATTTCAATGCGTAAACTGTCATCTTGAGCAAGCATATTTTTGATTTTATTGTAAGCATGTAGAACAGTTGAGTGATCTCTTCCTCCAAATTCTTTTCCAATTTTTGGAAGGGAGTTATCAGTCATTTCACGCGCAAGATACATGGCAACCTGACGAGCTAAGACAATATTTTGTGTTCGTTTAGTTGCCTTAATCTCTTTAACCGTGACATTATAAAATTTCCCAACCTCACTTTGGATGTCTTCAATCGGAATGAGCGTTAACTTAGGGCCATCTATTTTACGTGCACGAATAGCTTCGGCAGCTACTTCAACTGTGATCGTATCTAACCGGCGGACATTTGCAACTAAGCTAATATCTTTCAAAGCTCCCTCTAAGTCGCGGACATTTGAGTCGAATTGGCCAGCTAAATACTCAATTGTTTCAGGTGGAAAATGGTAATCATAGTCCATAATCTTATTGGTAAGAATAGCAACTCGGGTTTCAAAGTCAGGCGGTGTAATATTTACAGTCAAGCCCCATTTGAAGCGCGTGACAAGACGCTCTTCCATCTCATTCAATTGATCTGGATTGCGGTCGCTAGTCAAGACAATTTGTTTATTATTATCGTGAAGGACATTGAAAGTATTGAAAAATTCCTCTTGAGTGGCTTGCGTAGACTTTTTAGCCAACGATTGTATATCATCAATTAAAAGCACGTCTAGATGGCGGTATTTGAGCTTTAGTTCATCCATTTTATCTAAACGGATATGTAAAACAAACTCGTTAATAAAATTTTCGGCAGTTATGTATTTGATTCGTGCTTGGGGATTATCATGTAAGACCTTATTACCAATGGCATTGAGCAAGTGAGTTTTTCCGAGACCAGGTCCCCCATAAATGAATAAAGGGTTATAAGTCGCTCCTGGTGAATCAGCTACAGCTAGAGATGCTGCTACAGACCAGCGGTTTTCATCTCCTTGAATAAAATTATCAAAGGTATATTTACTATTTAAGTCCGAGTTCAAAGTGGGAAGAGCAGGTGTTTGTTGTTCCCTTTTATTACTGAAGTCATTGCTTGCTAAAGTTGTTTTTGTTTCGCTAACGAGAGCCTCGTCAAAGACATATTCAACTTTTATTTCACTATTGTAGACTTCAAATCCAGTCATCAAAATGAAAGATTGCATGTTCTTTTCCCAGAACAGTTTCTTGACTTCTTCAAGCAGAATTGTAGCAACGTTATCTTGAATTTTGATGAGCTTGGTATCTAGGACATAATAATCAAAAGTAGCTTGTGTTAGTTCCTCTTTGGCCAGCTCTAAGAGCTTATTCCAAAAAAAATGCTCTTTTTCGGTCATTCTATCAATTCTCCTTCTTTATTCTTGTCCTCTGATTCTATCATAAAATAAAAAAGTTTTCCACAGGTCATAAAGAGAAAAGTTTGCGAGGTTATCCACAACCATAAAAAAATAATTCACACTGAGAACAAATGTTATCCACAACCTGTTGATAAAAAAAGAAACCCTCTAAAATAAAGGGAGGGCATCATTTTTACGATGTGGATAAGTCTGATTCATCTTTTTCCACAATTAACAGCCTAGATAAGCTTGTTGATAATTCTGTTAAAATCTTCTTCCGTCGAAAAGTGTATTTGAATCGTTCCCGAGTGATTTTTGTGATAACGTAGAGTTACAGGGAGACCTAGTGATTTTTCAAGTTCTTTTTCTTTATCTTTTATATGGATATCTTTTTTAGATTTTTGTTTTCTAGGAAGTTCCTGAAGTTTTTTTTCTAGAGTACGAACAGACCATCTTTCAGCCACAACCTGCTGAAAGATGGTTAACTGCTTTCGAGAATCCTCAACAGCTAAGAGTGCTCTAGCATGTCCCTGACTCAGTTTGCCATTTTCGATACTCGTCTGTATCTCTTGGGGAAGTTGGAGGAGTCTGAGAGCATTACTAATATAGGGTCTGGATTTCCCCATAGCTTTCGCCAGTTCCTCGTGACTGTAAGCTAGCTCATTAATTAAACTACGATAGGCCTTTGCTTCTTCAATAGGATTGAGATTCGATCGTTGTAAATTTTCAATAATAGCTTGTTTACGACTCTCTTGATCTGTAACTTCCTTTACGACTGCAGGGATTTCTGTCATTCCCAGAAGTTTACAGGCACGTAAACGTCTTTCTCCAGCAATTAGTTCATAACCAATAATGTCAGATTTTCGTACAATAATTGGTTGTATTAAACCATTTTCTGATATTGACTGACTTAGTTCTACTAACTCTTCATCGGAGAATTCTAGACGAGGTTGAAAAGGATTGGGGTAAATTTCACTAATAGGTAAAGTTTTGAGTTGTTCTGACATGGTGTTCCTTTCCCAAAAAAGACCTTTACATTATTGTAAAGGTCTTTTGACAGATTTGTCAATGATTAATCAGATAAGTCTTCTGTAGATTTTGTTAATTTAAGTTCTTCAGTTTTCTTATCTTTACCACGATAGAATGTTACCTTGATATTATCTCCGATACTATGGCTGTAAAGATTGGTTTGAATATCAGTTTTTGAGCTGATTTCCTTACCGTTAATTTCAGTGATAACATCATTTTCTTGAAGTTTACCGTCAGCTGGCATACCTTTTTGAACACTGCCGACTACAACTCCAGATTTCACATCATCTGGTAAATCTAATTTAGAGGTTGCACTGCTAGAAAGGCTATTAAGATCGGCCATTGAGATTCCTAGGGCTGGTCGTGTAACTTTACCGTCTTTTTCCAATTGATTTATAATCTCGACAACATCGTTTGATGGAATGGCAAATCCCATACCTTCAACTGCGCTACCAGCGACTGCTGACGTTGATGAAATCTTACTTGAGTTAATACCGATAACTTGTCCTTCGATATTGACTAAGGCACCACCTGAGTTACCAGGGTTAATGGCAGCATCTGTTTGAATAGCATTTGTTGAAACAGTTTCACCATTGTCGTTTTGCATAGTTACGGTACGGCTAAGGCTAGAAACAATTCCCTCTGTTACTGAGTTGGCATATTCGGTACCAAGTGGGCTACCGATAGCAATTGCCTTCTCACCGACTGTGAGAGAGTTTGAGTCTGCAAATTCTGCTACGGTTTTAATTTTATCTGAAGAAACTTTGACAACTGCTAGGTCAGAGTAAGTATCTTTACCAACCAGTTCACCAGTAATCTTTGATCCATCTGAAAGCATGATTTCAAGTTTTTTAGCACCATCAACAACGTGGTTGTTGGTTACGATGTAGGCCTCTTTCCCATCTTTTTTATAGATGACTCCAGAACCTTCACCAGCGACTTGCAGCCCATCAGAATCTTTTGGTTTGTCTTGGCTAGAATCAGAACTATCATCTCCACCAAAGATACGGCCATAAAGTTCATTTAGGGAATCTGAAGATGAGCCTTCTTGGTAATTAATGACAGAAACAACGGCATTTTGTACTTTTTTAACTGCCTTAGTTGTATCTGTTGTATTGCTGTAGACAGTCTTAGCCGTTTTGACTCCTGTATCTGTTGTATTGGTAAAAGATACCCCAGCTGCTGTTAGTAGGATAAAGGCACCAAGTAAACCACCTAGTAAGCCAATAACTAGCATTGCAATTGGCGTTACTATTTTTTTCCAGTTAAATTTTTTCACGTTTAGTCCTCCTTTTTGATAAACATATCAAAGTAAGCTTAATTATATCATAAAGTGATTTTTTTGAAAGTTATCCACAATCTGTGGATAAGTAGATAATAGGCTATTTTAGATAGAATAAATAAGGGTTATGAAATATGAAAAGGTGTGGATAAGGTGTTAAAAGATTGTGGATATGTGCTATAATGAACCTATGAAAGTTAAATTGATTACAGTTGGAAAATTGAAAGAAAAATATTTGAAAGATGGCATTGCAGAGTATATCAAACGACTAGGACGCTTTACAAAATTTGAGTCTATAGAGTTGATGGATGAGAAAACGCCTGATAATGCAAGCGAAGCTGAAAATAAAGCTATCTTAGACAAAGAAGGACAGCGTATTTTGGCTAAGGTAGGTGATCGTGATTATGTCATTGCCTTAGCTATTGAAGGAAAACAATTTCCCTCAGAACAATTTGCTAAAGAGTTAGAGCAAGCAACTCTTAGAGGCTATTCAGATATTACTTTTATTATAGGGGGAAGTTTGGGTCTATCCCCTAAAGTGAAAAATAGGGCTAATCAATTGATGAGTTTTGGTCTCTTGACTTTTCCTCATCAGCTTATGCGCCTTGTATTAGTGGAACAAATTTATCGTGCATTCATGATTCAGCAGGGAAGTCCTTACCATAAGTAGAAGAAGGAAACAGACATGTTCAGAATGAAAAAACGCTCCTATCGTGTTTTTGAAGGATTACGGGTAGCAACTCTAGTAAGTTATATAGGGGGCTTCATTGATGCCTATACTTACAATACTCAAGACGGACGATTTGCAAGTATACAGACGGGTAATCTCCTTTATTTGGTTATTCACCTTGTTGAGGGGCATATTGCAAGAGCTTTTAGCTATGTAATACCTATTTTTTTCTTTGTTTTAGGTCAGTTTTTTGTTTTTTTTGTTAAGAAGTGGCTCATTAACCATAAATGGGGATGGCATTTGCAAGCGATTAGACTTGCCTTTCTCTTGATGACTATTCTCGCCATTATTACACCGTACGTTTCTTCTACTATTACGATTGCAGGCTTGGCCTTCTTTGCCTCTCTTCAGGTAGGGATTTTTAAGCGCGTCAGAGGGGTAAATTATGCTTCCTTCATGATGACTGGTAATATTACGAATACCTCATTAACTGTTGCCAGGGCTATTGACGAGGGGGATTCCAAAGTGCTTAAACAAGCTTCTTACACTACTATTATCATCTTTACCTTTATGGTAGGAGTTGCAGCCTCAACTTGGTTTGCTCAATATTTATATGAATACAGTCTATATACAACTTTGCTCCCCTTGTTTATTTTAAATTATTTTCTATCTATCGAAGCAAAAGAAAAACGCAACTAGAAATTCTAGATTGCGTTTTTTCATCTGATCCCAGCAGGATTCGAACCTGCGACCGTTCGCTTAGAAGGCGAATGCTCTATCCAGCTGAGCTATGGGACCAATAACTCTATTAGTTTACAAAATATATAGCAACATGTCAATACTTTGTAAAAGCTAGATAAAAACTAACGTAAAATTCGAAGAAATTCAGCAAAATTTAATTTTTTTTTTGAAAAAAGTATAGACAAAATCGAATACTCTGATATAATAGTAAGAGTGTTAACGAGATAAAAATCTCAGAACTTGGTCCGTTGGTCAAGGGGTTAAGACACCGCCTTTTCACGGCGGTAACACGGGTT
>NZ_CABQHE010000019.1:0-17249 GCF_902463925.1 uncultured Streptococcus sp.
AGTACGCCTGATGTAGTTGGGGGTTGCCCCCTGTTAGATACGGTAGTTGCTTAGCCTTTATCCGCCATAGCTCAGTTGGTAGTAGCGCATGACTGTTAATCATGATGTCGTAGGTTCGAGTCCTACTGGCGGAGTATAGTTTTTGAAGCTAGACATTGTCTAGCCTTTTTTGGTTTATTTGTTAACTGTAGTTGGTGACGAAAAGCTAATATCTAGAAGTGTCTTTTTAACGACTTTATTTGTAGTTAAGGTTTGACAAAAAGTCTTTGAGCTAGTGGCATATAGGCTTCTGACATATTCATCGTAATAAACTGTATCTTGTTCATCCCAGGATATAACAGCAGGGAGTTGGTCTTTATGTTCCTTGAAAGTAAGCTGCTTAAGTTTATGATAGACAGTGGACGTTGAGACATGAAGTCTTTTGGCAATATCTGTTAGTGATCCCTTTTCAGTAAGGAGTTGTGTAACTTTTTGTCGGACTAGATTTGAAATTTGGTGTTTTTTCTCAACGATTGATGTCTCAACCATAATGACTCTCTGACACCCTTTACACTGGAAGAAAGGCTTTTTAAGGACGTAGTATTGTTGGTATTCTAGTTTTACTTGAACCTCGATGAGGGTATCTTTTTCAAAAACAAGAGAAATAATGATGTTAGTGTTTTTTATTCTGTGGTATTCTGAATAAATCTCATGAGTTCTTCCTAAGAATGGTTTAGTTGCTTTTCATTATAGTTCTCATGGGGGACTTTTTGGCTACATTCAAAAAAGCTCTATAATCTCTACAGTGGTTTTACAACTACAGAAATTATAGAGACTTGAAAACCACTAGCTGAACTAGTGGTTCTGAAAAGCTTTTAGCGATATATCAAAAATATCTCCCTAAAGTGTTATATTAGATAAGTTTTCCCGATCACTAACTAATAATACTAAAGAAAATCCTTGATGAGACAGGATAATAATAGTTTAGTACATACTACAAGGAATTATAAGTATCATATTGTGTTCGCACTAAAATATCGACGTCAGATAATTTATGGAAAATAGAAAACAAGTATAGGTCAAATCTTACTATTATGTTGAAATATATAGATCATATTCACATGTTGGTGAGTATACTATATAAACTAATTGTTTCTTCATTTATGGGATATTTAAAGGGTAAGAGTAGCTTAATGATATTAGTCGGAAACGTTAATTTAAAGTATAAATAAGAGTGTTGTATATTTAGTTTTTAGGATTTTTGTTTATATTGAGACCAGTTAGTCGGGTTATCGAGAAAAGGTGAGATGAAGGAAAACGATTCGGTAGATCTTTAGCGGTGCCTTTCAGCCAAAGAGCAAACCACCCGTTCTGATATGATACCTCTTAAGTAGACAAGGTAAATACCTAAAATCTACTTAAGAAGTATTTTTATGTTTAGAAGAGAAAGATTCACCCCGTACGAGAAAGAACAAGCTTGTCTCGATTGTAATAATGGTAATCGCTCCAGATCTGAGATATGTAACTGTCTCCATATTTCCACAAGGACGATTCAAGATTGGACTGTCATCTATAAAAAAATATAGGATTTTAGGATTCACAAAGAAAACAAAAAACAGTTCCTATTCAAAAGAATTTAAAATGGAACTTGTAGAAAAATGTATTAGTGGTGAGGCTTCATCTATTGATTTAGGTCATCAGTATGATATTTCTTCAGGACTTTTAAGAAAGTGGATTAGGATGTATAATGCCAATATAGAACTTAAGGATTACAATCCAAAACGGGAGATCTATATGGCAAAAGCAAGCCGTAAAACCACTATTGATGAACGTAAAGAGATTGTCAACTATTGTATTGAACATAATTGCAATTATAAGGAAACGAAGGAAACGGCGGTGCTTTATGATGTTTCTTATAGTCAAGTATACTCGTGGGTAAAGAAGTATGATAGTGATGGTGAAGAAGGTTTAGTTGACAAAAGGGGTCATCACAAACTAGATGATGAGGTTGATGAATTAGAGCGTTTACGAAGAGAAAATGTGCGCTTAAAACGTCAGTTAGAAGAAAAGAATATGGCTGTTGAACTCTTAAAAAAGTGAAAGAATTCGGAAGGATGTGAGGCTAGGCAAACAGCGCCACGAATCAAAATACTTACCGATTGAAGACTTCAACACAAATAAGGGGTGGAGCATTAGCTGTATGTGTCATCAGCTCGGCATTACTAGGTCTGCATTTTATAAATGGAAACATAGAATAGTTCCAGAACAAGAACAATTAAACAGCGAAATTGCGGAATTAATTAAAGAATATGACGAACGTTTTTCACATATCTTGGGATACCGAAGAATGACCGATTGGATCAATCATTTCAATCATACGAATGACTCAAGAAAGAGAATTCACCGAATTATGAAAATACTCGATATTCACGTTTTTATCCGTAAGAAAAGGAAAAAATACAAGACTGCCAAGCCTGAAGAAACTGCAGAAAATAAGTTATCAAGAAACTTCTATACGACTTCTCCGAACAAAAAATGGGTAACAGATGTTACAGAGTTTAAGATTCCTAACTCTCATAAGAAACTTTATCTTAGTGCCATACTTGATTTATATGACCGCTATCCTATTGCTTTTGTCATAAGTGGTCGAAATGACAATAGGCTAGTCTTCAAAACATTTGACAAAGCTAATGTATCATATGTATGAGATTTCAGATGAGGCCTCCCTCCGATTTTACTGTCAAGAGCGTCCACAAAACAGATATGACTGTAAAACGCCTTTGGAAGTCAGAAACGCTGCCTTAACATCAGAACACCCTTTATCATACCTAATCGCTAAGAATAACAAAATTGAAAAGTATAAGTCTAAGTGGTCTGCATAAAAAAAAACAGCCGTACATTTATTTTGTACGACTGACCTTCAAAAACAGATACTTTTTTAGATATTTAACCTGTCAAGTAGACAGGTTAAATATCATTAACGGGTGGTTTTGACTCTATCTCACTCACTCCTCTAATTGTTTTAGCCAAGTTATTTATAGTGACATATATGTCTCTATTTTATTTTTCTACATTCTTTTATAATAGGTCTGTAATTATCTAATTACAAAATTTATATTTATTATTGGAGGTTCAATGGAACAAGATGTTTTTGTTCACGCATATGAAACTGTAAGGCCGATTGTGCTTAAGGCTTTTAGGCAATACTTTATTCAGCTTTGGGATCAAGCTGACATGGAGCAAGAGGCGATGATGACTTTGTATCAGCTTTTAAAAAAGTTTCCTGATTTAGAGAAAGATGATGATAAGTTACGTCGTTACTTTAAAACTAAGTTTAGGAATCGACTTAATGATGAAGTGAGGCGACAGGAGTCAGTAAAACGTCAAGCTAATAGACAGTGCTATGTTGAAATTTCAGATATTGCTTTTTGTATTCCCAATAAGGAGCTAGATACGGTTGATAGACTTGCTTATGATGAGCAGCTTAATGCTTTTCGTAAGCAGTTATCATCGGAAGATTCTTTTAAATTGGATCGATTGTTGGCTGGTGAATGCTTTAGGGGAAGGAAAAAGATGATACGAGAGTTAAGAGTTTGGATGGTTGACTTTGATCCATGTAATGAAGAAGACTGAGTTGAAATTATTCTCTAGTTAATAGTTATGGACATTATTCGTATCAGTTAATTTGTTTATTATTAGTGACTCTTATTATAAGATGAGTTTGTTTATTTTACTTCTATTATGTTTCCAGTAATTCTTGGAAGTTCAACCTTTTCTTTAAATATAGCTTCTTGGTAAAGTTTTAAGAAGTCTGCATAGATATGGACTTGTTGTCCATTTTTTGTAAAAATGTCAACACGAAAAACAAGTTGTCCGGAAGTTTTTGAAGTTAATCCGATGATATTTGGAGTCCCAATAATTTCAGGATAATTTTCAATGTTGTCTTTATTAACTTGTTGGATAATGCTTGTTACTTTATTGATATCGGTAGAAGTATAGACTGGGATGTCAATTTGAGCTCTCATATCTCCACGAGATTTATTGGAAACGATTGTGATATTACGATTAGGTATAAAATGGAGTGTTCCATCAAAGCCTCGAATCTGAGTAGTGCGGATACCCACAGTAGAAACAAGACCTGTAATGGCTTCTACCTCAACAGAATCACCAACTTCAAATTGATTTTCTAATAAGATGAAAAAACCATTAACGACGTCTGATAGGAAGCCTTGAGCTCCTAGACCAAGGGCAACACCGGCAAGTCCGGCTCCAGCTAGAAGGCTAGATACGGGAACACCCAAAATACTTAGAAGCCAGTATACAAGGAAAAAGTAAAGGATATAGTTCATACAATTGTGCAGTAGGCGTTCAATAGTTTTTTTACGGGCGGATGTTTGAATGGTCCATGATAGTGAACGTCCGATAGTATGTTTAAATAGAAAGTTGATAATCTTTTTACTAAGCAGAAAGATGATGAGGAGAATGAGAAGTTTAATCCCTTTCGAAATAAGTAGCATTAGGCTTTCTTCGAAATTAAATTGCTGTATATATTTTTGTAAAATATTCATATCTCTAGTTTATCAAAATTTGTAAAAAGAAACAGTCTATAACGTTTTTCTTGTTATTAAATTGGAGAAAAAAACTTTCAAAAGGCTTTGAAATATGGTAAACTAAACTGTATCTATAAAAAATTTTAAGGAGAATGACTACATGTCTGTATCATTTGAAAACACAGCCACAAACCGTGGTGTGGTGACATTTACTATCGGTCAAGATAAAATTCAACCAGCTTTGGATCAAGCGTTTAACAAGGTTAAAAAGGATTTGAACGTACCAGGTTTCCGTAAAGGACACATGCCTCGTGCCGTATTTAACCAAAAATTTGGTGAAGAAGCTCTTTACGACGATGCTTTGAATGCAATTCTTCCAGCAGCTTATGAAGCAGCGATTGCTGAACTTGATCTTGATGTTGTTGCACAACCAAAAATTGATGTAAAATCAATTGAAAAAGGTCAAGATTGGACACTTACTGCAGAAGTTGTTACAAAACCTGAAGTAAAACTTGGTGCATATAAAGATCTTGAAGTTTCAGTTGAAGCTTCTAAAGAAGTTACTGATGAAGAAGTTGATGCTAAGCTTGAAAACGAACGCAAAAACTTGGCTGAATTGGTCGTTAAAGAAGGTGCAGCTGAAAATGGCGACACTGTTGTTATCGACTTTGTTGGTTCAGTAGATGGTGTTGAATTTGACGGTGGTAAAGGTGAAAACCACTCTCTCGAACTTGGTTCAGGTCAATTTATTCCAGGATTCGAAGACCAATTGGTTGGAGCAAAAGCTGGTGATGAAGTAGAAGTTAAAGTAACTTTCCCAGAAGACTATCAAGCTTCTGACCTTGCAGGTAAAGCTGCTGTATTTGTTACTAAAGTTAACGAAGTTAAAGCTAAAGAAGTTCCTGCTCTTGATGATGAGTTGGCTAAAGATCTTGACGATGAAGTTGAAACTCTTGATGAGTTGAAAGCTAAATACCGTAAAGAACTTGAAGCAGCTAAAGAAATCGCATATGATGACGCTGTTGAAGGTGCTGCACTTGATTTGGCTGTTGAAAACGCTGAAATCGTTGAATTGCCAGCAGAAATGGTTGAAGACGAAGTTCACCGTGCTATGAACGAATTCATGGGTAACATGCAACGTCAAGGTATCTCTCCTGAAATGTACTTCCAAATCACTGGTACAACTCAAGAAGATCTTCACAAACAATATGAAGCTGACGCTGACAAACGTGTGAAAACTAACCTTGTTATCGAAGCTGTTGCTGCTGCTGAAGGATTCGACGCTACAGAAGAAGAAATCCAAAAAGAAATCAATGATCTTGCAGCTGAGTACAACATGGAAGTATCACAAGTTTCTGCACTTCTTTCACCTGAAATGCTTAAACACGATATCACTATGAAGAAAGCTGTTGAAGTTATCACAAGCACAGCAAAAGTTAAATAATATGACTAAAATCAAGTTTCTGTTGAGACTTGATTTTTTCTTCTATAAATACTTTGACTATTGACTCTTTTTAGCGTAAAATAAAAGGTAGCGAAAATTTGATTGCTGAGCTATTTCTGATGGAAACTAGCTTGAGTAAGAATGAAGGAGAACCACTTTGGAACTAGACGTATTTGCTGGACAAGAAAAAAGTGAATTATCAATGATTGAAGTGGCCCGTGCTATCTTAGAAACACGTGGTCGTGATAATGAAATGTATTTCAATGATTTGGTCAATGAAATTCAAAATTATTTAGAAAAATCGGATGCTGATATCCGTAATGCTTTGCCATTCTTTTATTCAGATTTGAATACGGATGGAAGTTTTATTCCACTAGGTGATAACAAATGGGGCTTGCGTTCATGGTACGCAATTGATGAAATCGATGAAGAGGTCATCACATTGGAAGATACTGATGAAAATGCACCAAAACGTAAGAACAAGAAAGTTAATGCCTTCATGGATGGTGATGAAGATGCCATCGATTATAATGACGATGATCCAGAAGATGAAAACTTCACACCTGATTCTGATAGTCTTGAATATGACGACGATAGCGAAGATGATGAGAAAGCCGAAGTGGAATCTTATGACTCTGAGTTGAATGAAATTATTCCAGATGACGATTTGGATGATGTTGAGTTATCAGAAGAAGATGATGATGACTATGAGGATGAGTCAAACGACTAAGTTTTCATTGACAAATGGTCTTGGATAGTTTAAACTATTTATCGGGCACCTCTTTTGAAGAGGTCATGATTAAGGCTCCCAGAGTAAAACTCTTGGGGGTCATTTTTGTTTTTAGTCATTTACTGGTTTTGTTGATATTGAGTTACTGAATAGTACTCATGTTGGGCATTGGTAAAGGATTATTTTGATTATTGAATACAGTAATCAATTTGCTATTTTTTATGGTTTTACATTATATTAAAGGAGTTAATATGACAAAATATATTTTCGTCACTGGTGGTGTGGTATCTTCAATTGGTAAAGGGATTGTAGCTGCGAGTCTTGGACGTTTGCTTAAGAACCGTGGTCTTAAGGTAACGATTCAAAAATTCGATCCTTACATCAATATTGATCCAGGGACAATGAGTCCTTACCAACATGGTGAAGTTTATGTCACTGATGATGGTGCTGAAACTGACCTTGACCTTGGTCACTACGAGCGTTTTATTGATATCAATCTTAATAAATACTCTAACGTTACTACTGGTAAGATTTATAGTGAGGTGTTGCGTAAGGAACGTAAAGGTGAGTATCTAGGTGCGACTGTTCAGGTAATTCCTCATATCACAGATGCTTTGAAAGACAAGATTAAGCGAGCAGCGACAACGACTGATTCAGATGTCATTATCACTGAAGTTGGTGGGACGGTTGGTGATATTGAAAGTCTTCCATTCCTTGAAGCTCTTCGTCAAATGAAGGCTGATGTGGGCTCTGACAACGTTATGTATATCCACACAACGCTTCTTCCATACTTGAAGGCTGCTGGTGAAATGAAGACAAAGCCAACGCAACACTCTGTTAAGGAATTGCGTGGTTTGGGTATCCAACCAAATATGTTGGTTATTCGTACAGAACAACCTGCTGGTCAAGGAATCAAGAATAAATTGGCTCAGTTCTGTGATGTTGCACCTGAGGCTGTTATCGAATCACTCGACGTGGAACATATCTATCAAGTGCCACTTAATATGCAGGCTCAAGGTATGGATCAAATCGTTTGTGATCATTTGAAACTGGATGCTCCAGCTGCAGATATGACAGAGTGGTCTGCTATGGTTGATAAGGTGCTTAATCTTAAGAAGACAACTAAGATTGCCCTTGTCGGTAAGTATGTGGAGCTTCACGATGCTTACTTGTCAGTGGTTGAGGCACTTAAACACTCTGGTTTGGCAAATGATACTGCTATTGATATTGACTGGGTCAATGCTAATGATTTGACTGCTGAAAATGTTGCTTCTCGCTTGGCTGATGCTGATGGTATCATCGTGCCTGGTGGTTTTGGTCAACGTGGTACCGAAGGTAAGATTCAAGCTATTCGTTATGCACGTGAAAATGATGTGCCAATGTTGGGTGTCTGTCTCGGTATGCAATTGACATGTATTGAGTTTGCTCGTCATGTCCTTCACTTGGATGGTGCTAATTCAGCTGAGCTTGATCCAAATACAAAATATCCGATTATCGATATTATGCGTGATCAAATTGACATTGAAGACATGGGTGGTACTCTTCGTCTTGGTCTTTACCCATGTAAGTTGAAACCAGGTTCTAAGGCTGCTGCAGCTTATGGCAACCAAGAAGTTGTTCAACGTCGTCACCGTCACCGTTATGAATTTAATACTAAGTTCCGTGAACAGTTTGAGGCTGAGGGCTTTGTATTCTCAGGTGTGTCACCAGATAATCGTTTGATGGAAGTTGTAGAACTCCCAGACAAGAAATTCTTTGTGGCAGCTCAATACCACCCAGAATACCATAGCCGTCCAAACCATGCTGAAGAACTTTACACTGCCTTTGTGACAGCAGCGGTTGAAAATGCTAAATAATAAACTAGGACAGAGTGGGGCAGCCTACTCTGTTTTTTATTGGCTCCTTTTATGCTAAAATAAAGGGAATAATAAGAAAGAACGAGGAAAACAAATGGCTAAATTCGGCTTTTTGTCAGTATTAGAAGAAGAACTGGATAAGTATCTGGACTATGATTTTGCGATGGACTGGGATAAAAAGAATCACGCTGTGGAAGTAACGTTTATCCTAGAAGCACAAAACAGTAGCAATGTGGAGACTATTGATGATAAGGGTGAAGTGTCTGATGAAGATGTTATTTTTGAAGACTACGTGCTCTTTTACAATCCAGCAAAATCACGTTTTGATGAAGAGGACTACCTAGTGACAATCCCATACGAACCTAAGAAGGGTCTATCTCGTGAGTTTTTAGCTTATTTTGCAGAAACCCTAAATGAGGTGGCGACAGAAGGATTGAGTGACTTGATGGATTTTCTATCTGATGATGGACCTGAGGAATTTGGTTTGGTTTGGGACAAAGATGCTTTTGAAAAAGGGAAAGCTCAACTTGAAGAGAAGGAATTTTTTGCTTATCCAAGGTATTAAAGGGAGCTAAAAGGGATGGATGCTTATTTAAAAGATCAATTTGATTTTACAGGTGTTAAGGCTGCCTTACTCGTAGAGCAAAGTATTTTGGTCATTCTCAGAGATAATAAACCAGATATTCCTTGGCCCAATATGTGGGAGTTACCAGGTGGTGGAAGAGAAGGTCAAGAAACGCCTCTTGAATGTCTTCAACGTGAGGTCTGGGAGGAGCTTGGCTTGACTTTGAAAGAGGGATCAATTATTTGGTCGAAAATCTATCCTAGTATGTTGGATAAAGATAGGTCAGCCGTCTTTGTGGTTGTCCGAATTAGCCAAGAGCAGTATCGTGAGATTCGTTTTGGTGACGAGGGGCAGGAATTTAAACTAATGCCTGTAGAGGATTTTATAAAAGCAGAAGGTGTCATTCCTCAGTTGCAGGAACGTTTTAAAGACTATTTATCAGAAAAGGAAGAAAATAATATATGGACAAATGGCAAGAATTAACGATTGAGGTTAATCGTGAAGTCGAAGAGGCGGCTTCTAATATTTTAATTGAATCTGGTAGTCAAGGTGTGGCTATTGATGATAGTGCAGATTATTTGGAAAATGCGGACCGTTTTGGTGAGCTTTATCCTGAGGTTGAACAGGTTGAGACGGTTAAAATTACGGCTTATTATCCGGAGTCAGCAGATATCGAGGCCATTACTAAGCAGGTTAATGAGCGTTTGGCTGAGTTGACAAATTTCGGTCTTGAAACGGGAGATATTCACTTGGAAACTCAAGAATTGGTTGAAGAAGATTGGGCTGAGAATTGGAAAAAATACTATGAACCAGCACGGATTACCCATGATTTGACCATCGTACCGTCATGGACGGATTATGAAGCATCAGTAGGTGAGAAGATTATCAAGCTAGATCCTGGCATGGCCTTTGGAACAGGAACACACCCAACGACTAAGATGAGTCTTTTTGCACTCGAACAGGTGCTTCGTGGTGGCGAGACTGTGATTGATGTGGGAACTGGATCGGGTGTCCTCTCGATTGCTAGCTCTCTTCTTGGAGCTAAGGAAATCTATGCCTATGACCTTGATGATGTGGCGGTTCGAGTGGCACAGGAAAACATTGATATGAATCCTGGCATGGAAAATATCCACGTTGCGGCAGGTGATCTTTTGAAGGGCGTAACTCAAGAAGCTGATGTTATCATGGCTAACATTTTGGCGGATATTCTCATCCATCTGACGGAAGATGCCTACCGTTTGGTTAAGGATGAAGGTTATTTGATTATGTCGGGGATTATCTCTGAAAAATGGGATATGGTGCGTGCATCGGCTGAGAAAGCTGGTTTCTTCCTAGAAACTCACATGGTTCAGGGAGAGTGGAATGCTTGTGTCTTCAAGAAGACAGATGATATTTCAGGTGTGATCGGAGGCTAAATGCAACAGTATTTTATAAAGGGACAGGTTGAAAATCCAGTAATCATCAAAGACAAGGATACTGTGAAGCATATGTTTAACGTTATGCGTTTAACAGAGGACGATCAGGTTGTCTTGGTTTTTGAAGACGGTATCAAGCGTCTTGCGCGTGTGACTGACCGTGAGAATCATGTCTTTGAAGTGATTGAAGACTTAAATGATAATGTTGAGATGCCTGTATCTGTAACTATTGCCTCTGGCTTTCCCAAGGGAGATAAGCTAGAGTTGGTGACACAAAAGGCAACAGAACTTGGAGCTCAGGCTATTTGGGCTTTTCCTGCCGACTGGTCTGTGGTTAAGTGGGATGGTAAGAAGCTTGCCAAGAAGGAAGATAAGCTTGTCAAGATTGCTTTAGGAGCTGCAGAACAATCCAAGCGTAATCGTGTTCCAGAAGTCAGATTGTTCGAGAAGAAGGGAGAATTTCTATCAAAATTAGATGATTTTGATAAGATTTTTATCGCCTATGAGGAAACAGCCAAAACAGGCGAGTTGGCTACTCTAGCTCGTGAGTTGGCTCATGTAGAGAGTGGTCAGAAAATTCTCTTTATCTTTGGACCAGAAGGTGGTATTTCTCCGTCTGAGATTGATGTTTTTGAGGAAGCTGGTGGCCTTAAAATTGGCCTTGGACCGCGTATTATGCGGACGGAAACGGCTCCTCTCTACGCTTTGAGTAGTGTGAGTTATGCTCTTGAATTGAATAAATAATAGAAAGTTGGCTTTGTTCCAACTTTTTTGTATTTGACACTTTTAGGCTGAGGTTTGATCTTGGCTATTCTTTTGCATGAAAAATTGAGCATTTTTAAAAAAGTTTATACTCTTATTTAGATTAAATATAATTGTATTATCTTTATAAAAGTGGGAGATTTTTAATGAAAACAAATCGTTATGTGATTCAATCTGCTGTGGTTTTGGGACTTGTTGCTCTCTTGACTGTGTCACAAGTCGTGGGGGATGTTGATGAGGCAACGGCACTAGTACCAACGACCTCTACTGAAACTGTGACGGATAGTGGAGTTACTACCGTATCAGGACAGGGAACTTCGGGGACAGCTGTTCAAGGAAGAACAGAGATTGCATCTGATACACTAATAACAGTAAGGAAAAAGCCCTTATCAGGGCTTTTTTGCTCTAGTTTTAGCGTTGGTTAAAGTTCTTTTGTGCTTCTAGGATAATGGGTGCCAGACGTTCGATATCAGACTGAGTACCGCGTAGCTCGAAGTCTCCCAACATTGGAAAGCCAAAACGTTGACTGTACTGTTTGGCGGTTAGGCAGTACTGGTTATTGAAGTTACGGTTACCAGAACCGATGATACCAAAGCAACGTTTGTGATTGCCATGGGCTGCGATAAAGTCACCCAGTGGATTGGTTAGGATTTCAACATCTCCATTGTCAACGCCATTTCCTCCTTCAAGGTAGGTTGGCAAGAGTGCGACAAAGGGTTCATCTACTTGGAAGGTTTCATGATTAAGCTCTTTAATATTGATTTGGCGACATTCAATCCCGTGGTTGAGGGATAAATAGTCAGACATACGTTTGACAAAGCTTTGGGTATTACCGCTTAGACTAATATAAACGAGGGTAAGTTGAGACATAAGCGTCCTCTTTCTATCTATATCTTGTGTTTTTTTAATCATTCTAACACAAGATATTGTGCTTTTCAAGTTAGCTCCTTGCGCTTAAGAATTGCCTATCTAGCTCTTTTTCTTTACTTGTAAAAGTGATAAAATAAAGGTTATTAAAAGAAGCGAAGGAAGAAATCATGGCTAAAGATAAAAATGTAACAGGAGAAGAAATTTTAGACATTTGCTCGGCCTACATGTCAGCAGATGATTTGAAATTAGTTGAAAAAGCCTGGCATTATGCGACAGATGCTCATAGTGGGCAATTTCGTCAGTCAGGAGAACCTTATATTATTCACCCTATTCAAGTGGCAGGTATCTTGGCAGATCTCCATCTTGATGCAGTGACAGTAGCCTGTGGTTTCTTACACGATGTCGTTGAAGACACCGAAAAAACGCTCGATGATTTGGAAGCGGATTTTGGTACGGATGTACGAAATATCGTGGACGGTGTTACTAAGCTTGGTAAGGTTGAGTACAAGTCCCATGAGGAGCAGTTGGCTGAAAATCACCGTAAGATGCTTATGGCCATGTCTAAGGATATCCGTGTCATCTTGGTTAAATTGGCCGATCGTTTGCACAATATGCGTACCCTTAAGCATCTTCGTAAGGATAAGCAAGAGCGCATTTCTCGCGAAACTATGGAAATCTATGCTCCTTTGGCCCACCGTCTGGGTATTAGTCGTATCAAATGGGAATTGGAAGATATGTCCTTCCGTTACCTTAACGAGGTAGAATTTTATAAGATTTCCCACATGATGAAGGAAAAGCGTCGCGAGCGTGAGGCACTTGTGGACGAGATTGTCGATAAAATTAAGACCTATACAGCTGAACAAGGGCTTGTCGGTGATGTTTATGGTCGTCCAAAACACATCTACTCTATTTTTCGTAAGATGCGTGACAAGAAGAAACGATTTGATCAGATTTATGATTTGATTGCTATTCGTTGTGTTATGGAGACGCATAGTGATGTTTATGCCATGTTGGGATACATCCATGAGCTCTGGCGTCCGATGCCTGGACGTTTCAAAGACTATATTGCCAATCCTAAATCCAATGGTTATCAGTCTATCCATACGACGGTTTATGGACCTAAAGGGCCTATTGAAATCCAAATTCGTACTAAGGAGATGCACCAAGTTGCCGAATACGGGGTTGCAGCTCACTGGGCTTACAAGAAAGGCATCAAGAGCAAGGTAGATTCGAAAGAGTCTGCTTTGGGAATGAATTGGATTAAGGATCTTGTGGAACTCCAAGATGCCTCGAACGGGGATGCTAAGGGATTTGTTGACTCTGTAAAAGAAGATATCTTCTCAGAGCGAATTTATGTCTTTACACCAAATGGTGCTGTTCAGGAATTGCCTAAAGATTCAGGTCCTATTGACTTTGCCTATGCCATCCATACCCAAGTCGGTGAGAAGGCCACAGGTGCCAAGGTTAATGGTCGTATGGTGCCTCTGACTGCCAAACTTAAGACGGGTGATGTGGTTGAGATTGTCACCAATGCCAATTCCTTTGGTCCTAGTCGAGACTGGATTAAGATGGTCAAAACTACTAAGGCCAGAAATAAAATTCGTCAATTCTTTAAGAATCAAGACAAGGAAGCTTCAATCACCAAGGGTCGCGAGCTTTTGATTGCCTATTTCCAAGAGCATGGCTATATTGCCAATAAGTACCTAGACAAGAAACATATAGAGAAGATCCTTCCTCGTATGAGTGTGCGTAGTGAGGAAGCTCTTTATGCTGCTGTTGGCTTTGGGGAAATTAGTGCTGCTGCTGTTTTCAATCGCCTGACAGAAAAAGAACGCCGTGAGGAAGAGCGTGCTAAGGCAAAAGCTGAAGCTGAAGAGTTAATGAATGGTGGCGAAGTCAAAACTGAGAAGAAAGAAATTCTCAAGGTTAAAAGTGAAAATGGAGTTATCATTCAAGGTGCCTCAGGTCTCCTTATGCGTATCGCTAAGTGTTGTAACCCAGTACCTGGAGATGAGATTGATGGTTATATCACTAAGGGGCGTGGAATAGCTATTCATCGCTCAGATTGTAATAATATCAAGAGTCAAGAAGGTTATGAGCAACGTCTAATCGAAGTGGAGTGGGATGAACGTAATGCCAATAAATCTTATTTGGCAGAGATTGACATCTATGGTCTTAATCGTTCAGGTCTTTTGAACGATGTTCTTCAAATCTTGTCAAATACGACCAAGAGCATCGCTACGGTCAATGCGCAACCGACTAAGGACATGAAGTTTGCCAATATTCACGTTAGCTTTGAAATTGCAAACCTTATTGAATTGACTGGTCTTGTGGATAAGATTAAAATTATTCCTGACGTTTACAGTGTTAAACGTACGAATGGTTAAGGAGTTACTGCGATGAAGATTGTAATTCAGCGCGTGCAAAGTGCCTCTGTAGTTATTGAGGATAGCACGGTCGGTGCTATTAAGCAAGGGCTTTTACTCTTGGTTGGCGTTGGACCAGAGGACACTAAAGAGGATATTGACTATGCGGTTCGTAAGATTGTCAATATGCGTATTTTTTCAGATGAAGATGGCAAGATGAATCTTTCTGTTAAGGATATTGGTGGTCAGATTTTGTCGGTTTCTCAGTTTACGCTTTTTGCCGATACGAAAAAAGGAAATCGGCCGGCATTTACGGGAGCTGCAAAGCCCGACATGGCTAGCCAGTTCTATGACGATTTCAACCAATCCTTGTCAACTCACGTTCCTGTAGAAAGAGGACGCTTTGGTGCAGATATGCAGGTTAGCCTGATCAATGATGGACCTGTTACCGTTATCTTGGATACTAAAAATAGATAAATAGATCATTTCTCACTTTGTGTGGGAGATGTTTTTTTATTCTCATCAAATTTAGTATTTTTGGAGCTGAAATGTCATCATTTACTGCTTATTTTTGTCATTTTATATAGAATTAGATAACTAAATATCTAATTAAATTAGGAAATATAATTCTCAAATTTCTGAAAAACTTACCATTAAAGATGAAAAAATGACTATTTACGAGGATTTCCGGAAATTCCCTTGTTTTACAAAAAAGATTAAGTTGTCATTAGTTTCATAAAAAAAAACAAGCGAATGTTATGAAACTAAAAATAACTCTAGTTTACAGTATGCAAATACAAATAGCGATAAACTGAAGCGGGACGTCATTCGACATCAGAAACGAAGACGATGACTGTCAACTTGACACTTCAACATGCTTCAGAAATCATCGGTCAAGATAATGTTGACATCACGTTGGCAGCAGGTGCTTCAGCTAAGGTTTCAAACTTGATAGTAGCGTCAGGATGGTTGACAAACAATACAGGTTACTTGGTGACAATCAGTGCCAACGACAAATCAGGTGCAGTCTTGTCTGTTGATAAATAATAAGTAGAACTCTTTGTGTAAACAAGGAGTTTTCTTTATAATGGCTGCTATTTTTTCTTAAAATTGTGATACAATAGAAATAGTTTGAATATTGTGTCAAAGGAGAGCCAATGATTACTGCAAATGATATCGTAAAGGCTAATGAAGTCTTAAAAAACGTGGTGGAACGCACACCACTAGATTTTGATCGCTACTTATCTGAAAAATATGGGGCGACTATTTATATTAAAAAAGAAAATATGCAAAAGGTACGTTCCTTTAAATTACGTGGTGCCTACTATGCCATCCATCAGTTAAGTGATGAAGATAAGGAACGTGGTGTAGTCTGTGCATCAGCCGGAAACCATGCCCAAGGTGTTGCTTATACTTGTAATGAAATGAAGATTCCTGCAACTATCTTTATGCCAGTAACAACACCTCTCCAAAAAATTGGTCAAGTCCGTTTCTTTGGTGGCAAGTTTGTAACAATCAAATTGGTGGGAGATACCTTTGATGCTTCTGCTCAAGCAGCGCAGGAATATACCAAGTCTGAAGGGATGACTTTCATTGATCCATTTGACGATTATAATGTCCAAGCGGGTCAAGGAACTGTTGCTTATGAAATTTATGAGCAGGCTCAAGAGGAAGGTGTTTCCTTCGATAGTATCTTGGTTCCAGTAGGTGGTGGCGGCCTTATCTCTGGTGTGGCCACTTATATCAAGGATGTGGCACCGTCTATAGAAGTTATCGGTGTTGAGGCTAGTGGTGCTCGTAGTATGCGTGCTGCTTTTGACCGTGGTTATCCTATTAAACTTGAAGAAATTGATAAGTTTGCGGATGGGATTGCTGTTCAAAAGGTAGGTGTCAAGACCTATGAAGTCGCACGTAAATATGTTGACCGCCTCTTGGGGGTTGATGAAGGATTGATTTCAGAAACCCTAATTGATATGTACTCTAAGGTTGGTACCATTGCAGAACCTGCAGGGGCGGCATCAGTGGCAGCTTTGGAAGTGATCAAAGATGAGATTAAAGGAAAAACTATCGTCTGCATTATTTCGGGTGGTAACAATGACATCAACCGTATGCCAGAGATGGAAGAACGTGCGCTTATCTATGATGGTATCAAGCATTACTTTGTGGTTAACTTCCCACAACGTCCTGGTGCCCTTCGTGAATTTGTAAATGATATCTTGGGACCAAATGATGATATTACTCGTTTTGAGTACATCAAACGTGCTAATAAAGGAAAAGGTCCAGTTCTCATTGGTATAGCTCTTAGTGACAAGAATGACTATGATGGACTTCTCGAGCGTCTCTCTTCCTTTGACCCAAGTTATATCAACCTTCACGGTAACGAAACACTTTACAATATGCTTGTCTGAGGACAGGTTCATATAATGAAAAAAGAATCGACGAAAGTCGGTTTTTTGTTTTTATTAAGAATAAAAACAGAATGCTAAAAATAGGTTTAACAAAACAAGGTTATTTAGTCCTATCTATTCATATTTTATTCACTTTAAGAACCCCTTTTTTATTTTTAAATATAAATATTAGATTAGAAAGAAAAAACATAATTGTTTTCTGTAAATAAGACATGAGTAGATAAAGTGTTATAATATAAACATTTTGAACGTTTAAAACATCTTAAAAAGGCTATTAAATTTAAAAAAAAATACCCAAAAAAGT
>NZ_CABQHE010000020.1:0-13733 GCF_902463925.1 uncultured Streptococcus sp.
CGGTTTTAGAAACTTCATCAACTTTAAGAAGCGTGTCTTCATCACTCTGAACATACATAAAAAGAGGACCTATCCGGTCCTCTCTAGATGTTAGCTTTTCGTCACCCACTACAGTTGACAAAGAGCCGAAAAAAGATAGGATTTTCATCCTACCTTTTTAAGTTTCTTTTATTGTATCACTTCTTAAAACTGTTCTGCTACCGCTGAGAGAAGATCTTGGATACCGTTAGCATCGCTACCACCGGCCATGGCCATATCTGGTTTACCACCACCACGACCTGATACGATTGGTGCAAGGGCCTTGATAACATTACCTGCGTGAACACCCTTAGATTTGCTTGCTACAAGGACATTAACTTTTTCACCAATGTGAGCTGCAAGGACAAGGACGTCAGAGTAGTCTGCTTGTTTCCATTGGTCAGCAAAGGTACGAAGGGCACCTGCATCAGAAACTTCCACTTGGCTAGCAATATAACGAACACCGTTAGCTTCTTTAACGTCTTTGAAGACATCACCAGCTGCTGCTGCTGCTGCTTTTTCTTTAAGTACAGCATTTTCTTTTTGAAGGGCATGCAACTGCTCTTGAAGACTAGCAACCTTGTTAGGTACTTCTTTCAATTGTGGTGCCTTAAGTGTTGCTGCGATTGCTTTGAGGGCATCTTCTTCTTCACGGTAAGCAAGGTAAGCTTCACGTGATGTCACTGCCAAGATACGACGTGTTCCTGAACCGATACCTTCTTCTTTGACAATCTTGAACATACCGATTTCAGCAGTGTTGGCAACGTGTGTACCACCACAAAGCTCAACAGAGTAATCACCGATTGAAACAACACGAACATTCTTACCATATTTTTCACCAAAGAGGGCCATAGCTCCCATTGATTTAGCAGTGTCAATGTCTGTTTCAATAGTTGTTACTGGAGTTGCTTTCCAGATTTCTTCGTTGACTTGTTCTTCGATAGCACGCAATTCTTCTGGAGTTACAGCCTCAAAGTGAGTGAAGTCGAAACGCAAGAATTCTTGTTCATTAAGAGAACCGGCTTGAACAGCGTGATCACCAACGATGTTATGAAGGGCAGCATGCAAGAGGTGAGTCGCTGTGTGGTTTTTCATAACACGGTGACGACGTGTGTGGTCAATTTCAAGTTTGTAGTTAGCACCTACAACAAGTTCACCTTCAACTTCAACAGTGTGAAGGGCTTGTCCATTTGGTGCACGTTGAACGTCAACAACACGCGCAACGGCTGTACCAGCTGCATCTGAGACAGTACCGTGGTCTGCTACTTGTCCACCCATTTCAGCGTAGAATGGTGTTTGTTCAAAGACAAGGAGTGCTTGACCAGAGTTAACACTATCATGACGAGCATTATCAGCAACGATCACGCTCAAACGGCTTTCAGCAGTTTCCGCTTCATACAAGAACTCAGATGGTTCAGTGATGTTGGCGAGGGTTTCATTTTGCATACCCATAGAACCACCTTTAACCACGCTAGCACGCGCACGTTCTTGTTGTTCTTTCATGGCAGCTTTGAAACCTTCATGGTCAATCTTGAAGCCTTCATCTTCAGCCAACTCTTCTGTCAATTCCACTGGGAATCCATAAGTATCGTAAAGTTTAAAGATATCTTTACCTTCAAGCGTATCTTTACCAGATTTCTTAAGGTTAGCAAGAAGCTCGTCAAGCATGCTTGAACCTGCATCGATGGTACGTGCAAAGGTTTCTTCTTCACGTTTAACAATTTTCTCGATAAAGTCTTTCTTCTCAAGAACTTCTGGATAATAGCTTTCCATGATTTGACCAACAGTTGGAACAAGTTTGTACAAGAAAGCATCAGAAATGCCAAGACGACGGCCGTGCATTACGGCACGACGGAGAAGACGACGAAGGACATAACCACGACCTTCATTACCTGGAAGGGCACCATCACCGATGGCAAATGCCAATGAACGAATGTGGTCAGCGATGACCTTGAAGCTCATTGTGTCACCATCTGGATCATAAGTTTTACCAGACATTTTTTCGATTTCACGAATGATAGGCATGAAGAGGTCTGTTTCAAAGTTTGTTTTAGCCCCTTGCATTACGGCTACAAGACGTTCAAGACCTGCGCCCGTATCAATGTTTTTATTAGGAAGTTCTTTGTATTCTGAACGTGGAACAGCTGGATCTGCATTGAATTGTGACAAAACGATGTTCCAAATTTCAATGTAACGGTCGTTTTCAATATCCTCTTCAAGCAAGCGAATACCAATATTGTCCGGGTCAAAGTCTTCGCCACGGTCAAAGAAGATTTCAGTATCTGGTCCTGAAGGTCCTGCACCGATTTCCCAGAAATTATCTTCGATTGGAATCAAATGACTTGGTTCAACACCACAAGCAATCCAACGGTTGTATGAATCTTTATCATCTGGATAGTAAGTCATGTAAAGTTTATCTTTTGGAAAATCAAACCACTCTGGGCTTGTCAAAAGCTCATAACCCCATTCGATAGCTTCATCACGGAAGTAGTCACCAACTGAGAAGTTACCAAGCATTTCAAACATTGTGTGGTGACGAGCTGTCTTACCAACGTTTTCGATATCGTTGGTACGGATAGCTTTTTGTGAGTTAGTAATACGTGGATTTTCAGGAATCACAGAGCCATCAAAGTATTTTTTCAAAGTGGCAACCCCTGAGTTAATCCAAAGAAGGGTTGGATCGTTAACTGGAACCAAGTTAGCTGATGGTTCAACAGCGTGACCTTTTGATTTCCAGAAATCAAGCCACATTTGACGAATTTGTGCTGAAGTAAGTTGTTTCATTGTTTCTCCTTAATTATTTCTTAATTTATACCATTTAGAAAATACTAAAAGAATAAAAGACAAGACCACTAAACGAAGGGCGACGTGAACCGCGGTACCACCTTCATTCAATGACCTTGTCATTCTTATTTTTCTTAAATTGTAAACTTTGAGTAGCAAGTAATCTCATCCGTCCATGGCTCGCAGCGACCGCCACTTTTCTGTATCCGAAGTAATGATTACCTTTCTCAAAGGGAAGACTCAGAGTTTCCTAACCTTAAAACTCTTTGTTACTTTCCATTTTAACGTGTTTTAGGTCTTAGGTCAAGCTGATAATGGGCATTATCAACTCTATCTTGTGATTTATTTGCTAGAGCTTGATGTTGAACTTGATGAAGCTCCAGAACCAGTCACATACTGGTCAAGAATTGCACTAAAGGCTTTATCTACAACCTTAACATTGTATTTTTTAAGAACCTTGGCAATTACTGAGTTAGTAAAGTTAGTATCAGCTTTCTTACCATTGATGATAACCTTAGTCAAATCATCCTTATAGTTTTTCCAATCTGCATTTTTCTCAGATTTTGAAACAGTTTTGACGATGTAGTAAGTTGCAGCACCAGTTGAGCTGTTTGAAACAGTCACTACGTCAGAGACGGCATTAGCATCTTGTTTGAAGGCCGCTGTCAAAACATCTGTTGGGAAGTCTTGAGAAGCAGAGTTAACTGTCTTAGAAGTCACTTTCAAACTGTTATCTTTAGCTACTTGTGAGAAATCTGCTCCTTCTGCCTTAGCTTCAGAGTCTACTTTATCTGCCACTGCTTTATCAGTAGTTGAAACCACTTGCACCTCTGTATTTGGTGTGTAGTTATCATAGGCAGCCTTGTAATTTGCTTCCGTCAAATCTTTTTGTGCGGCTTGGTTAACAGCGTACTCAACTAATTTTTGTGTACGGATTTGAGTACGGTATGACTCTGCTGTCTGACCATAGGCTGCAAGCGCTTGTGAGAATTGGTCCCCGTATTGTTCTGAAGCTTGTTTATAGGCTTTGTCAACATCTTCTTTACTGACCTTGCTACCGTATTCTTTTTCAAGAGCCTTTTGCAACGTTGCACTCAAAACACTTTGTTGTGTTTGGTTGCTACCTTTGAGTGAATCAAAGACATCCCCAACAGTAACAGTATCACCTTTCATAGATACCAAGGTTGTTTCTTCAGTCGTTTTATTTCCCAGAGAAACATACATAGCACCAGCACCAACAAGGGCTGAAACAGCTACAAGGGCAAGACCTCCAAGGAAGCGACTACCTGAGCTTGGTTTACCAGCGTCACGTGTCTTTTTAGTTCTAGCACGTTTAGCTTTTTCTTTTGCTTTTTCACTGGCGAGGGCGATGCTTTCCTCTTCTTCTTTTTGGCGATCAAGATGCTCTTGTTCTGCGTCTTTGTCTGCTACAACCTCTTCAACAGTTTCTTCTGTTGACTCAAGGTTTTCATTTTCTTTAGCCATTTTATCTACTCCTTAAATTGTCAATATCTTAGTTATTATACCACACTTACTTAAATAATACTTAATCTGACAAGATAATATTTTCAGAATTTTTTCGAATCATAAGAAGTCCGTCACTCATAGGTACCAAACTAGCAGTCAAACCAGGGTTATCTAAGGTCGCATCAAAAAGGCGATGCAAGCCACGATAGATCGTCCGCTGACCACGACGAACCTCCATAATGTCTTTGGCAATATCCCCACCTTGGAAAACATCATCAAAGACGATGACCCCACCAACCTTAAGACGTTTTAAGATTTCAGGCAGAAAGACGATATATTTAGACTTGGCTGAGTCCATAAAGACAAAATCATAATCTGTGTCTAAGTCTTGCAATACCTCAGCAGCATCTCCTTCCACCAAGGTAATTTGTTTGCGACTGTCATACTTAGCTAGATTTTCCTTAGCGAAGCCAATCATTTCTTCATTACGATCAACTGTCGTAATCTGGGCATCAGGCGCATATTCAGCCATAAGAAGTGCTGAAAAACCAATGGCTGTTCCTACTTCAAGGATTTTCTTAGGCTGTAAGGTCTGCAACAAAAATCGGAAATATGCGACAACCTCGTGTTGGATAATCGGAATATTCTCCTTACGAGCAAAGACCTCCAGTTCAGCCAAATGCCCTTTATTTTCCTGAAGATGCGTTCGCATGTAGTCCACGATATCCTTGTTTACTACAGGACGACGCATGTTGTGATTTGCATTTTTACTATATGATTTAACCATGTGTTTTATTATATAAAAAATCCCTAGCGAGTGCTAGAGATTTTTCTTATCTATTCTATAAATTAAATCGTCATCATTAAGCTACTTGACGTAACCACCTCTTTTTCAAGAGATAAGAAATGCCCAAAGCTACCACGTAAAGAGCGATGAAAACAAGCAAGGTCATCTGGTAAGATTTTGTCAATTCGTAGGTTACGGATAAGAGCATTGGCCCCACTAAGGCTGCCATCGCCCAGGCAGTCAAAATATAACCATGAAGGCTAGCCAACTCCTTTGCCCCAAAGATATCGCTAAGGTAGGGAGGAATCAAGGAGAATCCTGCGCCGTAGCAAGTCATCAGAACAGCCATCGCAACCACAAAGACAAGTGGAACTTGCAGGACAATTAGGAGGATGGCCATAACGATATTAACCACAAAGAGGAGAATAAAAGTCTTCGGACGTCCAATATAATCCGACAAGCCTGCCCACAGAAGGCGACCAAAACCATTAAAGATTCCCATAACACCTACAACAACTGCCGCTGATTCCGCTGACATCCCAACCATATCTTGAGCCATTGGAGAAATAGCAGAGACAAGGGCTAAGCCACATGAAATATTGATAAACAAGATAAGCCATAACCAGTAAAAAGTTGACGATTTCAGGGCCTCATTAGCCGTAACTCCCTTGCTCAAATCAGCAGCTTGACGGTTCGGACTCTTGTCAGCCAACAGTTGTGCTTCCTCTACACTTGGTCGTTTAATGAATTGTGAAACAAAAAGCATAACAACAAAATAAACGACTCCCAAGATATAAAAGGTCTGCTCAACACCACGTGCCTGAATCAGATATTGGGCAATAGGACTGGTTAGCAGTGAGGCAAAGCCAAAGCCCATAATGGCAAGGCCAGTCGCAAGTCCACGCTTATCAGGAAACCACTTAATAATAGTTGAAACAGGCGTAATATAACCTACACCCAGTCCTAGACCACCAAGAATACCATAACCAAGATAAAGCATCCACAGCTCTCCATGAGCAATGGCAACTCCTGTCAGAATATTCCCCCCAGCATAGAGAACAGCCGACATACTTCCAGTCACTCTCGGACCAAATTTTTCAACCAAACGTCCCATAAAAGCTGCAGAAAGCCCTAGACAAAAGATAGCCAATGAAAAGGCAAAAGAAACTGAAGATTGATCCCAGTCAGTCTGAGCCATAATAGGATTACGATAGATACTCCAAGCATAGGTAGACCCCAACATGAGATGGAGTAAGATACCACACGTTGCTACAAGATAACGATTGGTTGTTTTCACAAAAACCTACTTTCTATTTCTGAACTTTTTTCACTTATAAAACATAAAACGTTAGGTTTTTAGTCTATCACAAATATAAACTAGGGGCTATAAATATGCTCATCAACACATTTTCAAATCAATTAAAACTTGTATTCTAGTAAACGTTCGTTTTTAGACATAAAAAGAATCATCCTGATTCAGAATGATTCTCTCTTATAGTGACTTCTTTTTAAGAAAGGTGAACACCTTTTTCAACCAAGGCTTCCAATTCAACGAGACGGTCTTCAAAAACTTTGAAGGCAGCATCCAAGTAGTCGGTATTGGTCATATCGACACCAGCTTTCTTGATGACTTCCAAAGGATAGTCTGAGCTTCCCGCCTTAAGGTAAGTAAGGTAAGCTTCTTTATCTTCTTCAGTACCGTGAACAATTTTTTCGGACAAGTAGCTTGCTGCCGCAAACCCTGTAGCGTATTGGTAAACATAGTAATTCATGTAGAAATGCGGAATACGTTCCCACTCAAACTGAATTTCGTAGTTATCCTCAGCTTTAAGGTTGTAGTATTTCTCATTGAGGTCTGCGTAAAGTTTATTCATGAAGTCGGCTGTCAAGATTTGACCAGATGCATCTGCTTCATGGATAGCATGTTCAAACTCAGCAAATTGTGTTTGACGGAAGACAGTTCCCTTGAAACCATCCAAATAGTGGTTAAGAATAGCAAAACGTGTCTTGTCATCTTTAACTTCTTTAAGAAGTGTTTCTGTCAAGATATTTTCATTAGTTGTAGACGCAATTTCAGCCAAGAAGATTGGGTAATCTCCGTAAACATATGGTTGTGTCTGACGTGTGAAAGTTGAATGCAAACTGTGGCCAGTCTCGTGAACCAAGGTAAAGAGATTGTCCAAAGTGTCTTGCCAGTTCAAAAGCATGAAAGCATTGGTATCATAGGCACCACCTGAGTAGGCACCTGAACGTTTCCCTTTGTTAGGGTGAACATCAATCCAACGTTCCGTAAAGGCTGCATGAACCCCTTTACTATACTCTTCACCAAAGATTGCCAAGACTTCTTCTGCTTTCTTGAGGGATTCTTCATAAGTAAGAGCAGTTTCAGTCTCAGAAAGTGGTCTATAAACGTCATACATCTTAAGCTCGTCAAGTCCCAAGACCTTCTTACGCAAATCAAGGTAACGGTGCAAAAGTGGCAAATGCTTGTTCACTGATTCCAAGAGAGAGTCATAAACACTTTCTGGAATAAAGTTAGCCGCAAGTGCTGCATGACGTGCCGAATTATAGTGCCGAACTTTGGCTTGGTAATTGTGAACCTTAACAACACCTTGGAGTGTTTGTGCATAGGTATGTTGGAACTGCTCATAAGTACCGTACATCGCTTCATAAGCTCCCTTACGAATGTCACGGTCCTTAGATTCCATGAGGGTGATAAAGTTACCATGTGTCAACTCAACCACATCCCCTTGACCATCTGATACCCATGGGAAGAGGATATCAGCATTATCCAAGACGTTGAAGGTATTCGTTGGACCATTGAAAATATCACTAGCTGCTGCCAAGAGTTCTTCTGCTTCTTGAGAAAGAACGTGGTCCTTGTTTGCCAAAAGACGTTCGAAATAGTGGTCATAAAGCCCAAGACCTGGCTCGTGTTCTTTAAATTCAGCTAATTTCTTATCATCCAAGGCCATAAATTCAGGCTCAAAGTAAGCAAAAGCCTCACTTAACTGTGAGTAAAGGTTTGAGGCCTTAGCTTGGTACTCTTGGTAAAGCCCTACTGTTGTGTCTTGGTCATTTTTCATTGACGCATAAACGTATATTTTCTCCAAACGACGCATAAGGCTCATATAAAGTTCTGTTGCCTCAAGCAAGTTCTTAGCAGAATCCAAGAGATGACCTGCATAAGCACTAGCCTTCTTCAAATCCTGAACAGTGCTTTCATATTCAATTTCCCAATCTGCATCTGTCGCAAAAATGGTCGTCAAATCCCATGTGTATTTCTCGTCTAAATGAGTACGATTGTCTGACATAATATTCTCCTTAATTGTGTCTATTCTTTACTATTTTAGCATAAAAGCTGGGAGGGTAGAGGGTTTGCTTGTAAGAAAAATGCCTTTTTCGATAATATTGCATGAAAAGCTTTTCAAAACCATCAATAGATAATCTAATTTGGACAAACCCTTGCTTAGATTCAGGAAATCTCACTTGTGGAAAAAAATCCTGATCAGATAGACATAACAAATTCATTCCCTTAAGATAGGCTTCTTCCTGCCTTCTCAGCCACCTTGGATTTTTCCCCATTAATTCTCGTTGAATCACATGTGAGACCTTCTTTCGCTGAGTAACTTTATAGGTCTCACTCTTCTCTGCTTGATAAGGAAAACGTAGAACTGTCATGAGATTTTCGGTTAACGGCCAGGTCTTAGTTAAATAATAGACTTTCCCAAAAATATCCTCATAGATGAGATACTTAAGTCTAATTTCCTCTCGCTTCCAATCAAGCTCCCACAGGTGAAATCCTATCTTAGCCGTAAAATAGAGAAAGTCCCGCTGTAAGTCTGTTAGACGACCATTCAACCAGAGTTCCTCACCCAAAAGCCAACGCACTTCGTAACCTGCTTGGTGATAGGCACATGTCCTCTCTCTCAAACGTTGCTGTGATAACCGAGAACACTGGATTTCCAAGGCTAAGGAATCTCCAACGAATAAATCCGCAATCTGGCCTAACTCAGGCAGAACCTTTTCAATACAAACTCTTTCACCATAATTGTCCAGGGATTGATACAAAGTGGCTTTTAGAGATAAATGTTGGGCCGACTCGTTTTCTGAGAAAAACTGACAATCCTGCAAAGACTTGTGAGCAAAATGTGGACACATTACCTGGCCACGCCTCAATAGGACAACTCCCTGACAACCAGGACAGATATAGGATTCTTTACGTTGCAAACTGGTTTCTAGAGCTGAAACGAGGTTTCCCTCCTGATTTTTTGCAATTAACATAACTCTCTCCTTCGTGCACTCTCTTACTTATTCGTAAAAGAATTCACAAAAATAAAAAAACATCTAGATTACTCTAGATTGTACTGACCCCCAAAAATTAGACAATTAATTTAAGTAAAGGATTTAGTTCAGTATTGTACAGGACTGAGTCCTTTTCTACCATTTGCCAAGTATATCAAGGTATTTGATGAAAAATAGTTTGAGTTCCATAGTCAAACTAAGGAAATTGTCTTTTTTTGAACTAAAGTTTAGTGTAAAAAGTGTACACCAAACCAACACCTTATCTGGTGATTTTTTTGATAAGGCGTTACAATAATATGGCATAAACAATTTTACCGATTTTGGGTAGAAGTATAATCGTAAAGTTTGTTATGCGTTATGAGATAATACATTGTTCTAATGAGACGATGTATAGAGGCAATCGTATGTGGCTTAGTTGAAGCTATTGTCGATTGTCTTTTTCGTTTCTCATAGAAGTCTGCGATATGACAAGGATTGGTGTGGCTAGCTGAAGCGATGTTGTGAATGCACTTAAAGAGAATCTTTCTGGCATAGGGATTCCCACGTTTGGTGATATGTTCCTTAGCTAGAAAGTTTACAGATTCATAGTGTCTGAGGTCAATGCCGATAAAAGCATTGATTTGATTGGCAGAGTGAAATCGACAAATATCACCAAGTTCGCCAATAATACTTGTTTTCTTCTGTCACAAGCGACACAGACTGCCCCAGCTACAAGTATCTAGTATTTCATTCTCTGGTTACTACTGATTACCATAGTACTCTGCCTCATTCGACCTAAAAAATTGGAAGCCATTAGACGTCTTAGCAACTGACACTTTATACAGCATTTCATCAGTACTCCTATAAGACCTAACTTTATAAAAATTTCATATCAGGTCTTCATCTATTCCTATCAGGATTTTACTGATATTAAACTTCTCATTTTGTTATAATATAGGTCACAATTATATTTAAAAAAGGGGATGCTTATGAATTTTCAACAATGTCGCTATGTTCAGACTATCTCTGAAACAGGCTCATTTAGTAAGGCTGCTAAGAAGCTCTTTTTGACACAACCTAATCTTTCAGCATCCATTCGTGATTTAGAGGAAGAACTGGGAGTTCTACTCTTTGAGCGCTCCAATACGGGAGCCAAACTGACTGATGATGGCCACGACTTTCTCAAATACGCCAAACGTATCCTTGGAGAGCTGGATCTACTAGAAGGACGCTATCGCAAGTCCTTTAAGAAATCGTTCACTATTGCCAGTCACCACTATGATTTTCTGTCACTTCCCATGGCTCATATTGCCAAACGCTTTCGCAGTGATTATCAAGAATTTCAACTGATTGAAACAACAACCAGAAAGATTCTCAAAAGTGTGGAGAGTTTCGAAAGTGACTTGGGGATTATTTACCTTGATGAAGACAATGCCCACATCCTAGAACGCAGTTTCAAACACATGGATTTGACGTTTACTCCACTTGGAGAATTTGAAACTAAGATTTTCTTGGGACGTCAACATCCCTTAGCCAAGAAAAAATCTCTAAATCTCAAGGATTTAGAACGATATCCACAAGTCCGTTTTCGTCAGGAAAGCTCTGGAATTCATTTCGACGAGGATCCGCTGGAGGTCCTGCCTGACCAGCAAGTTATCTACAGTAATGACCGAGGCAGTGTCATGAATCTGCTATGTTCCTCTGATAGTTATGCTTCTGGCCTTGGTATTGTCAACAGTTTTATCAAGGACCAGATTGTCCTAATCCCACTTAAGGATAGTCCCAAGCACACTTTGGGTTTTGTAACCAACAATAAACAAAAACAATCTACAATTATTCAAGCATTTATCGAAGAAATCCGAGATAGCTTACTCCCCCACCACTAAGGAGACCTTAATGCTATTAGTAAACTAGACAGATCTCCTAATACCTATGGACCTGATGGAAGCGTAGAACAGATTAAACATTTATTGAAATATAGTGCATAAAAAACGAGTTCGACTGAACTCGTTTTAATGTTAAAAATATCTTGTTTTGATTACTCTTAGGTGAGTAGGGGTACACGGCGAAATCAAAATAAGGAAAGGAACAGAAGACTTATCATTCAAAATCAATTCGTTTTCCCACTTCCACTTAAGGAAATACTATAAAACAGAATTACTGTTACCCGATCACACTTCCGTTTGGAACAGATGGATCTACTGTCAAGACAGTGAGTTTACCGTCATGTTCAGCAGAAAGAATCATACCTTGGCTGACATATTTCTTCATCATCTTACGTGGTTTGAGGTTCGCCACGACTTGAAGTTTCTTGCCGACCAATTCTTGTTCGTTTGGATAGAATTTAGCGATACCTGAGAGGATTTGACGGTCTTCACCATCGCCAGCATCAAGACGGAAGCGAAGCAATTTGTCTGAACCTTCCACTTTTTCTACTTCTTTAACTTCAGCAACACGGATTTCAACCTTGTCAAAGTCTTCAAATTTGATTTGGTCTTTTTCAGATTTAAGTTCGACTTCTTCAGGGTTCCATTCTTTTTCTTGTGGTTTGCCTGCGTTCATTTGAGATTGGATGTAGGCAATCTCTTCGTCCATGTCAAGACGTGGGAAGATTGGAGTTCCTTTTGAAATGACTGTAACATTTTCTGGGAAACCTGAAAGTTCAAGATTTTCAAGGTCAAATACCACTGGCAATCCGAGCTGTTCCATAATAGCATTTGAAGTTGTCATCATGAATGGTTGGATGAGGTGGGCTACCACACGAAGACTAGCTGCCAAGTGAGCCATAACTGCTGCCAATTGTTCCTTGTCACCATCTTCTTTGGCGAGAACCCATGGAGCTGTTTCATCAATATACTTATTGGTACGTGAAATGATATTCCAAACAGCGTCCAAGGCACGTGGGAAATCCACAGCATTCATTTGTTTGTGGAACTCTTCAATATTTTCAGCCACAACTTTAGCCAAATCAGCATCAAAGTCTGTAACATTCTCAACATAGGCAGGCACTTGACCACCGAAATACTTGTTAATCATAGCAACTGTACGGTTGAGGAGGTTTCCCAGATCATTAGCCAACTCATAGTTGATGCGAGCCACATAGTCTTCTGGCGTGAAGGTACCATCTGAACCAACTGGAAGACTACGCATGAGGTAGTAACGAAGTGGATCAAGACCAAAACGCTCTACCAACATTTCTGGATAAATCACGTTTCCTTTAGACTTAGACATCTTACCATCTTTCATGACGAACCAACCGTGGGCAACAAGACGTGTAGGCAATGGCAAATCAAGAGCCATAAGGATGATTGGCCAGTAGATAGAGTGGAAACGAAGGATATCCTTACCAATCATGTGGATGATTTCGTGATTTTCATCATTTTGCCAGAATAAATCAAAGTTACCATGCTCATCCTGACCATAACCAAGGGCAGTGATATAGTTGATAAGAGCATCAATCCAGACATAAACCACGTGTTTTGGATCTGATGGTACTTTTACTCCCCAAGTAAAGGTTGTACGTGACACTGCCAAGTCTTCCAAACCTGGCTCGATGAAGTTTTTAAGCATTTCATTCATACGACCATCAGGTTGAATAAATTCTGGGTGTTCTTTAAAGAAGGCAGTCAAACGGTCTGCGTAGTTGCTGAGTTTAAAGAAATAGGATTCTTCAGAAACAAGCTCTACTTCATGTCCTGATGGAGCTACCCCGCCAATGACATTTCCTTGCTCATCACGGTAAACTTCTGCCAACTGACTTTCAGTGAAAAATTCTTCATCAGAAACTGAATACCAACCTGAGTATTCACCAAGATAGATATCTCCTTGTTCCAAGAGACGCTCGAACACTTGAGCAACAACTTTTTCATGGTAATCATCAGTCGTACGGATGAATTTATCGTATGAGATATCCAAAAGTTGCCAGAGGTCCTTAACACCAACAGCCATACCATCCACATACTCTTGTGGTGTAATGCCTGCTTCTTCAGCCTTTTGTTGAATCTTTTGGCCGTGCTCATCGAGCCCAGTAAGGTAGAAGACATCATAGTTCATCATACGTTTGTAACGTGCTAAGACGTCACAAGCAATGGTTGTATAGGCAGAACCGATATGTAATTTACCAGATGGGTAATAGATAGGTGTTGTGATGTAGAATGTTTTTGTCATTTTAATTTCCTTTCATGTGTTAACAAATGGGCTAACACTGATGATATAACATCTTATTATAGCACGTTTTAAACACTAAAAAAACCAGACTAGCTGATTTTTGATCTTTTAATATTGGCTCTATAATTTCTGTAGTGGGTAAAACCACTGTAGAGATTATAGAGCTTTTTGAGTGTACACAAAAAGTCCCATAAGAACTATAATGAAAAGCGACCAAACCATCATT
>NZ_CABQHE010000021.1:0-8952 GCF_902463925.1 uncultured Streptococcus sp.
TTATTTTATAAGGTTTCATAGTCTGCTTACAAAAATTATTAGTCAAAAGTAGAATTGCTGTTTCAAAGTCCCTTTTTAGCCTTTGATTTTGCCCTACCCACCTATTCTATAAAATCTTCGTTACAGTTTCTTAACTTTCTTTAAACATTTTTTTGATATAATATGTACTCATCATATGCAAAAGGAAGGGAAAAGTGGAAAAAGTATTGAGTAACATCCTACTAAGAATCCTCTCACTTAGCTTGTCTTACTGGTTTTACAGAGGACATCTGGAACAATATGTTCATTATATCGCCCATTACGGTCCCTACTTCCAAGTTTTCCTAAACCTAGTCATTATTATTTTACTGGGGTACTTCGTCTACGCTTTTTTGAAACTCCTTCTCACTAGGAAAATAAAAAAACAAACACTTCTCCTACTTTATTTCATTTACTTTCTTTCTCTCTTCTACCTACTTTTCTTGAAAAACATCGGCATCCAAGGGCTATCCCTTAATCCTCTTTCCTTCGTTCAGGAACTATACTGGGGCAGCCACTTTGTTCCCATCATGAACCTATTAATGTTCATCCCCCTAGGGCTCCTCTTTTCTTCCCGAATGAGTAATCTCCTACTCTGTCTCATCGCCCTTTTCTCCGTTGAATCCATCCAATACTTCGGACATCTGGGAGTATTTGATTTAGGAGATATCGTCTTAAATATGTTAGGTCTCCTTGTCGGGACTGCAATTCATCAACTCCCTCAGTTTCAAACATTAATCAAAAAAATTTTAACATAGAAAAACCTACAGAACTTAAATCTGGAGGTTTTATTAGAGCACTCTTTTAGATGAATACAAAATATTAAACGAAGACGTCTTATATACTCGGAATAAAAGACAAAATAATAGCTCTCTGAATCCAGAGAGCTGTTTTGAACTCGAGCTAAAATCCTAGTCAAAAATAAAAACTGCTCCATCATAGAGCAGTTTCAATTTCGTGTATTCAAGATATAAGGCCTAAGCACTTGTATCTTGAATTAACGACGAAGTCCAAGTGAGCTGATCAACTCACGGTAACGGTTAACGTCTGTACGGCGAAGGTATGCCAACAAGTTACGACGGTGACCGATTTTTTTCATCAAACCACGGTAAGTAGCGTGATCTTTTTTGTGTTGTTTAATGTGGTCGTTAAGGTGGTTGATTTCCCAAGTAAGGACAGCAACTTGAACCTCTACTGAACCAGTGTCACCTTCGTGACGTGCGTATTGTGCAATGAGTTCATTTTTTTTCTCTTTTGAGATTGCCATATTTTTCTCCTTTTTTTGCTCCATCCGAGTCTTAGGATTGGCTCTCCTAAAACCAAGAAAGAGTTGGTGTGTCTTTCCGACCTCTCTATTTTAGCTTATCTACTAATCTTTGTCAATCGTAAGATTCACTGTTTGAGACTTTCTAACTTAAGCTTTTTTAACCACTCTTGAATTCAGAAGAAATCCTAAGAAAAGTAAGAAACTGACTATAGCATAAGCTAGGAAAATCCAACTAAAACTTGAAGAGACCAGTGCCAGCAATTTCAAAATATAAGGGGATACAGCTGAGCCTAGGTTGCATCCTAGGAGGACATAAGCAGTCGCCTTATTCAGCAAATTTCTAGCAATACATTCAGAAAGACGATAAAAGATAATGGTCAAAACAATACTGTAAAAGAAACCAACACCAACAGAAGACAAAATCAATATCAGCAAGTTGTTAGCCAGAGCTATTCCAAATAGACAGATAGATAGGCAAAACAGGGCCATCGGCAAGAGACGGTTTTTAATGTGAGATAGCAATGAAGCAAAGCTAAGTCCAGCTACAATCCCAATGCCCTGCTCCAAACTAAGGACCAGAGCTGATTGACCACTTACAATGGTCTTACCATCAACTTGAAAAAGAGGCACGCGCAAACTAATCGATGAATTAATGCAAATCACAAAACCTGCCAAAAGAGCCATACCTGAAATCATAGCAAAATCTTTTTTATTCAAACCTTGTTTACTTTTTTGTACCTCTTTCTTCTCTATCTGCTCTATCGGTGGTACAAAGAGAAGGTACATGGCTAGGATGATAAAACCAAAACCATAGATAAGAAAGGCAAAGGTCCAATGAATTTTCAGTAATTGTCCAACTAAAAGAGAACAAGAAGCTCCACCAATCAACTCCATGGAGCCACGAATACCTAACATCTGAACTCGCTCTTTACCTTGATAACGTTGACTGATGATGGCAATCGCCTTAGCATTGATAAGACCAATCCCCATTCCAAAAGCAATACGTGACAGTAAGACAAGAGGATAGGCTTGTACAAAAAAAGGAAAAATCCCAGAACTACTAAGTAAGAGCAATCCAGTCACAATTAGCTGTCTATCACTTAGCCATTTGTCAATAAATGAATTAAGTAAGAGCATCGCGACTACGGAAAATGAAGGGACAGACACCAAAAGCTCGACTTGAGAAGCATTATATGTTGGACTATAGTAGTCCAACATAGGTGGTAGAGCGGTTGAAATCGAGAAGGCCGAAATCAAAAGCAAAGATAGCCCGAGTAAGCTTATTTTCTCTAAAATTCTTGTCATAATATGGAAATAAGAAAAATCCTTTCTTTACTTGTCTGATAGTTATTTTTTCATTATAATCTAAGAAGAGCTAAAAAAATAGGACCTAGGTCCTAAAAAGGAGATGTATGCGTAACCACACTATTCACCCTCAACTTGAACAAGTCTTCTCAGCCTCCTATCTCAGCCAATTACAGAAAGTCACCTTTCAAAAAGGCGATTACATTTGCACTCAGGGACAAGCTATCACTGAGCTGACCTACATTTTGTCAGGTAGGGTAAAAATTGTTCGCTCCCTGTCCAATGGTAAAGAACACATCCTAGAAATGCCTCAACAACCACAGCTACTAGGAGATATTGAACTCATGACCAATCAATTAGCGGGTTCTTCAGTCATTGCTTTAGAAGATGTTCAAGCAGTTCAGCTCCCATTAAATAATAAAGAAGCACTCCTCAAAGACCCTGTTTTTCTCTACCAAATTGGACGTAACCTAGCTATGGCACTGCATAAGCAAGGTATCACTGCCTCAACGAATGCTAGCTACTCTGTCAAAGAACGTCTGGCCACCCATATTTTGAATAGTGAAGAAGAGAATATCTTTCAATTATCGCCTTCCATTTTAGCTTCCCGTTTTGGGACTAGCTATCGTCATGTACAGCGAGTCATCAAACAATTTATCGATCAGGGGACTATCGAAAAAGAGGCTTTTAAGACCTATCGTATTTTAGAGAGACAAACCTTGGAAAAACTGGCTTTTATCGATTAGAAAAAGCCTCACTTTAACCCTTGATGGTTTAATTTTCAACCCTTTTGTGCTATAGTTATAAACAAGTAAATCAAAGAAAATAGAGGTAAACAAATGGATGCTCAAACCAAAATTATCCGCGCCAGCCATATGATTGATATGAATGATATCATTCGCGAAGGAAATCCAACCTTGCGTGCTGTCGCTGAAGATGTAACCTTCCCACTATCAGACGAAGACATTATCCTAGGCGAAAAAATGATGCAGTTTCTTCGTAACTCACAAGATCCTGTTATTGCCGAAAAAATGGGGCTTCGTGGGGGAGTCGGTCTTGCAGCCCCTCAATTAGATATTTCAAAACGCATTATCGCTGTTCTCGTTCCAAACCCTGAAGACGCTGAAGGTAACCCACCAAAAGAGGCATATAGCCTTCAAGAAATTATGTACAACCCTAAAGTAGTTGCCCATTCTGTTCAGGATGCAGCTTTGGGCGATGGTGAAGGATGCCTCTCAGTTGACCGCGACGTTCCTGGTTACGTGGTTCGTCATGCTCGAGTAACTGTTGAATATTTCAACAAAGAGGGCGAAAAGCAACGTGTTAAACTCCGTGGTTACAACTCAATCGTTGTTCAACATGAAATCGACCATACTAACGGTATTATGTTCTACGACCGCATCAATAAAGACAATCCATTCGCCATTAAAGATGGACTCTTAATTATCGAATAAAGAAAGCCTCAGTAGAAATACTGGGGTTTTAGTTTGAAGATAAAGCCTTAGTGCCACTTTATAGCTAAGTTAAACGTAGAAAAGAACCGACTTTGTCGATTCTTTTTTCATTATATGAACCTGTCCTCAGACAAGCATATTGTAAAGTGTTTCATTACCGTGAAGATTGATATAACTTGGGTCAAAGGCTGAAAGACGCTCAACGAGGAGAATTCTTCCGATTATAATCTATTGCATCCTGACAAAATCGTACATCTGCTTGGTTTCCCGCACGTTCCGCACAACGTTTCTGATGAATTAAACCTCTTTCAATACGGTCACGTTCATCCAAAGCCTTGTTTCTTTCATTTTGACGACGAATATTATCCTGAACAGAAGTATCCATGCCACCACCCGAGATCGTGATACTTTCACTTGGCTCATTCATTGTTTCTGAGAATAAATAACAAATAGCTATAGCTACAAGAACTAGAAGGGCAATAATTACTGTTGCACTAATACCTAACCACGAAAGAATAAAAACTACCCAGCCATACCTTTCAATGAACTGACCAAGACGAGGAAGCAGACCAAGGAAGCCAGAAAACCACCAGACAGCAAGTACATAGATACTAGTATGAAAGGTTCCACCTAGGAAATTTGCCAACCAATTAGGAAAAGATAAATGTGTAATCAAAAAATCACTAAATGGCTGAAAAACATTGTAAAGAAGACCATAAGTATATTTCAAAGCTATGATTGTCACTACAACAACCAACAGCCATTTGCCAAATTGCTTCATATTTTAACCTCTAATATATATTAACAAGATTAGTTTACTTTATAATAAAAATAACTATCATCAGTTGTGCCAATTAGCGACTGACCAGCCCATATACGATCCTTGTTTTTGTCTGATTGGTCATCTACGTTATCATTTGATGAGGTAACAGCATTCGTTAAGAATACACCTGTAGGAAGAAATGCCATCGCTCCGCCACCAGGTCCTACGCCTGATTTTGGACCAGTACCTGCAATAAGGTAGCCATCCGTAATTTTCGCATATTCAGTCGTTACCCTCTCTTTATCACTAACCAGACCGTTATTATCAAAAGTCAAGGTATCACCTCTACCATTTTTCCAAGTCCCAGCAACACTAGAGAAATCACCTTTTTGAATAGCATTAATATCCATACCGGACTGTTTAGCATCAGATTTACTTGAACTACTCTCTTTACTACTAGAGTCATTCTTAGCTTCATTTGTACTAGTTTGACTGTCATTGGAAACACTAAAATCTTTCCATGACTCTTGACCTAGTTCAAATAAACTAGCACCATTAAGACCAACTAGACTTGTGCCATCTTTTGTATCTGCCATACTAAAGTCAACAGACTGTGTCTGATTGAAAGCTCCATTCTTAATTTCATAAGTTTCTGCCTTAGCTTCTGGTCTCATTCTCTGAAATTGTTGGCAGTAGATGGTACCATCACTATAAATCTTCATATCAGACAAATAACCACCCTTAGCATAAGTCCCAGCACTAATAGCAAACACAGGCTGATCCGTATTATTAAGATAATAAATAGCGTGTACTCTTTCAGGAGACCCAATTAGAAGTTCATACTTACCATCCTTATTAATATCAGCAAAACTATATTGAATAGTTTCACCCGCATTAACTGCATCAAAAATAATATTAGTTGCATAAGCTTCATCAGTTGCTAAACTACTAGGAACAGAAGATACACTTTTATTCACAATAATCGGACGATACATATCTAAAACAGATGCATAGAGTTTTTCGTTATCTGCTTTTTTACTAGCACTACTTGAGGTTGAAGAAGTCTCATTTTGTGACTTTTTCACTTGAGAGGTTGTTGAAGTCGAATTTTTTGTTTTCGACTGTGATGTTGGTAGCTTCTGGCAGGCGACAAGTGGCAACAGACTAGACAACAATACAAAACTTAATAATTTCTTTTTCATAATACCCTTTCAAAAGGAACTACCTAGCACAATCTAGGTAGCTCCTCTTTTATTATTTTTCTTTGGTTAATTCAGCTTTCAAACCTTTAGCAGTCAAAGTCAATTTATCACCGTCCAAGGTATAGTCATAGGTGATTCCTTTATCTGATTTCATAGTCTTATTCTTCTTATCAATGGTAAGTTCTTCATCTTAAGAAGAACTCATTCCTAAAAAGTTTGCCTCTAGAGAAACACCTAATAGCAGCTTTTGCATTACCTCTATTCAATAAATATGGAAAGTCAACTTTATCCACGACGTTTACGAGCTGTCACACCTGAAAGTCCAAGCATGCCTAGTCCTGCTAAAAGATAGACTGCTGTATCAGATTCACCAGTTTGTGGGAGTGGCGCTTGATAGTCGGTCGTACCACGACGGTTTACGACTGCTTGCGTCGCCTCTGCTGTTGCTACTTGAGCTGCAGAAAATGATGTCGTATGAACTTCATTTGTTGAAGATATAAATGCCGGAAGTCCAATATGTGTATTTGAGTTCACACGATTAGACTGGGTACCCTTCACATCCTGTCTTACTTGTTTAGCTTTTGCATCACGCTCAGCTTGTCGGTGTATTGCTTCTTCTTTTGCCTTTCTTTGAGCCTCTTCATAAGCAATACGAGCATCATAGGCAGCTTTCAAGTTAGTATACTTAGTGCCACTCAATGCCGTTTGAGCTTTTGCATTCGTTAACACTACCATTGCTTTGTCATAGGCAGCTTGAGCAGCTTCTTGTGCTGTCACCGCTTGGGCATAAGCTTGTCGAGCGGCTTCAAGATTAGCTTTAGCGCTCACAAGTTGCTCATAAGTAGCTTTTGCATCTATTACTGCTTGCTCAGCGTCTTTCAAGGCTTGTTCAAGTTCGGCTAGCTTCGCTTTAGCTACTGTTGTAGCAACTTCACGTTGTGTTAATTCTTGATTAACTTCAGCTAACTTACTTTGTGCTGCGGCCAAAACATTTACAGCTTCATCGCGTGATGCTTTTGCCATATCCAAAGCAGCTACTTTATCAGTATGTGATGCTGTTACAGTTGCCAATGTTTGTTCTGCATTTGTTAATGCTGTTTGGGCATTTACAAGCTCTGATTTGGCTGTTGCCAATTTAGCTTCCGCTTCAGCTGTTTGACGTGGTGTAGCCACCAATGCATCATATGCTGCTTTTGCTTGTTCAAAATGTGTTTGAGCTGCTTGTGCTTGGGCTGTTGCGGTTACCAATGCGGCTTGTGCTGCACGGTCTGCAACTTCTGCAGCTTGCTTATCGGGGATTACCAAATCAGGTACGTTCTTGCTTTCATCAAGTAATTTCTTATCAAAGTTGACAATGTCATGTACAGGTGTGTATAGTACATGTGTTTCAATCATCGGAACTGTACCGAATCCAAAATCAGTATGACTCAGTGTGAATGCAATACCTAATGATGGCTGTTTTACTAATGAAATAGCGTGACCATAATGACCATTTGAACTACCTTCATAAATAAAGCCATTTACATTTTCAGCAACTAATTTATATAATTCTGATTTAGTTAACTCAACTTTATCACCAATCTTATATGTACTATTACCATTAGAATCTAAATCATATGCTGAATCTGGGCTGTTACCAGCTAAGTTTTCGTATGCATTACCTTGGTTTTTACGATTATACCAGTAGCCCATTTCTTTTGCGGCTTCATTAATAGCTTTGTTATCATGTCCACTAAATGGGTCATGATTTTTATCATATTTTTCAGCTACTAACGTTGCAAATTTAATAGCATCGGTATTTACAACAAGTTTTGGTTGCCCAAGTTGTTGGCGAACATCATTAACCAAATACGCGAAATATTGGCTCAATTCTGTTTGTAATTCAAGTGGGAGATTAGTTACATCATACTTTTGACCGGTTGTGTCAGCCGCAAATGTTGATAAGTATGCAGTGTTCAAATTGCGTGACGCCGGTTCTGATGCAATAGCTTTTCCTAAAGCTTCATCAGACATTGACCCAAATGCATATTGCTTAAAGTTTTGTTTGAATTCATCAGACATTACAACATGTGTTGGGTGATTGAATTCTGCATCTTTAAGGGCTTGTGCTGTTTCGTCAGCTTTTGCTTTTGCTGTAGCAACTTCACTTTTTGCAACTTGTGCGGCTTGGTCTGCTTTTTCAACATTGATTTCAGCTTCTTTTGTATCAGCATCAAGGTTGACGTCATTTTGTTTGGCTGTTTCAACGGTCTGTTTAGCTTGTGATACTTTATCGGTCTTCTCAGCCACTGTAGCTTGTGCATTGACGACACCTTGTTTAGCTGTTTCAACTTCTTTAGCACTTGTATCAACCGCGGTTTGTTTCTCAGACTGAATCTGTGTCGCTTCTGCAACTGCTTTCTGAGCTTGATTCACATTACCTTGCGCTTCATTAACGGCTGCTTGGGCTTGCGACTGATTAGCTTCTTTTGTAGTTACATCTGTTTTTGCCGTTTCAACAGTTTCTTTAGCAGGCTGTACTTTAGCTTCAGCTGTTGGGATAGCCTCTTTAGCACTCTGAATATTAACTTCTGTCGCTTGTGCTGTAACTGTTTCTGCTTGTGCAACAGCATCTTGTGCTGTTGTAGTATTTGCTTTAGCAGTGTCTAGAGCCTGCTTTTTACTGTCAACCACAGACTGGGCTTTTGCTTGAGCTTCTTGATTCGTATCATAACTTGCTTTTGCAGATGCAACTTGCTCTGCAGTAACTGGTTGGGACTGTGCCTGACTGACAGTTGTCGTAGTAGTATCAACACTATCAGCATGTGCTTCTTGACTAATGATACCTGTTGCAAGGATGGCTGTCGTTAAAGACACTGAAGAGATAATTTTCTTAGAATTCATCATAGACTCCTTTTTTTCATATTAATACCCCATTAATTAAAATACCCCACTAATTATCCC
>NZ_CABQHE010000022.1:0-5745 GCF_902463925.1 uncultured Streptococcus sp.
TAAGACACCGCCTTTTCACGGCGGTAACACGGGTTCGAATCCCGTACGGACTATACTTGAGTAACTTAGGTTACTCTTTTTGTTTTGTTTCTTTTTCTTATATGTTATAATATAATATAATATTATTTTTGAGGTGAATATATGTCTAAAGTTTTTGTGTTTGGTCACCAAAATCCTGATTCTGATGCTATTGGTTCTTCTTATGGATACGCTTATTTGAAACGTCAACTTGGTGTTGATGCTGAGGCTGTTGCTTTGGGTACTCCAAATGAAGAGACTGCTTTTGTACTTGACTATTTTTCAGTAGATGCTCCTCGTGTTGTTGAGTCAGCACAGTCAGAGGGTGTCAATCAAGTTATTCTTACTGACCATAATGAGTTTCAACAATCTATTTCAGATATTAAGGAAGTAGAAGTTATTGAAGTAGTGGATCACCACCGTGTGGCTAACTTTGAGACAGCTAATCCATTAATGATGCGTTTAGAACCTGTAGGCTCAGCTTCTTCGATTGTTTATCGCATGTTTAAAGAAAACAATGTTGAAGTTCCTAAAGATGTCGCTGGTTTGCTCTTGTCAGGTTTGATTTCTGATACTCTTCTTCTTAAATCTCCAACTACCCATGCTTCAGACCCGGCAGTAGCAGCTGAACTTGCAGAAATTGCTGGTGTTAATTTGGAAGAATATGGACTTGCTATGCTTAAAGCTGGTACTAATCTTTCTTCTAAATCTGCTGAGGAACTTATTGATATTGATGCAAAAACATTTGAATTGAATGGCAATCAAGTTCGTGTTGCACAAGTTAATACAGTTGATATTGCCGATGTTCTTTCTCGTCAAGAGGAAATCGAAGAAGCTATTACTGACTCAATTAAAAGCAATGGATACTCCGACTTTGTTTTAATGATTACTGATATTCTTAATTCAAATTCAGAAATTCTTGCACTTGGTTCAAATACTGATAAGGTTGAAGCTGCTTTCAATTTTGTTTTGGAAAATAATCATGCTTTTCTTGAGGGAGCAGTTTCTCGTAAGAAGCAAGTTGTTCCTCAATTGACTGAAAGCTTTAATGCGTAAAAAAGGGGCTGTAGGCCTTTTTTTAGTGTGATGATTAATGGTATAATACTTGTTATGATAATACAATTTAACCCGAACAAACTATGTAAGCAACCTTTTTTTATGGAAATAGTGAATTATCTATATCTTAATCAGCCTGTGACCCTGAGAGCAATAAAAAGGCAGTTTCCTTTTCAAAAGAATATCGATAAATTAATTGAGGAGTTTGTAAAAGCAGGCTATATTGAACGACTTGAGAAGCGTTACCGTCTATTAATTAATCTAGTGTCTGATTCTTCTACAATTGACTTAGATCAGCATTTTTTTATTAACGATGACTCTACTTGTTATTTAGAACTATTAAATCGTAGATTTGTTACTGAGATAAGTAATTCTACTAATGAAGTTGTTATTATCGAACAAACGAGTATCAAGAGAGACGAACTTACGATTTCAAATTATTTCTATAAATTAAGAGAAAATCTCCCATTATCGGAAGAGCAGAATAGATTATATAACTTATTAGGTGATCTTAATCCTGAATATTTCTTAAAGCATGTCACAACATTTCTTCTAAAATTTGTAAGAAAGGAGTACGCTCTTCAAAAGAGGAGGAATATTTTTGTTGATGCTTTAGAACTATTAGGATATCTTGTTCAAGTAGATGATGGGCGTTATATTCTAAATATGGATTTAGACTCCGAAGCATTAGTTTTTTCTGCAAAAAAAGACTAGTTTTATTACTAGTCTTTTTTATGACAACTTTAACGATTCCTTAGTTCAAGATAACGTTTGTACCAGATGTTAACATAAGATTGTGAAAATGGCCCCTTACCATTGTTAATCCAATCTACTAAGATTTTAACATGTTCCTTTAAGATATAGTCAATATCAGGAGAGTAATGCATTTCTTTTTTATGTGTTTCATACTCATCTACATCTAGCAATTTTTTTTCACCATCAGCGAAGACTTTAACATCTAGGTCATAGTCAATATATTTTAGCGCTTCTTGGTCCAAAACATAGGGACTGGCTAAATTGCAGTAGTAGGAAATGCCGTTATCCCTAATCATGGCTATAATATTAAACCAGTATTTTTTGTGGAAATAAACAATAGCAGGTTCACGTGTTACCCATCGTCTTCCGTCTGATTCAGTAACGAGGGTGTGATCGTTAACGCCAATAACAGCATTCTCAGTTGTCTTTAGTACCATAGTATCGCGCCAAGTACGGTGCAATCTACCATCATGCTTATAACTTTGAATTGTGATAAAGTCGCCTTCTTTTGGTAATTTCATGGCGTCCTCTTTCTACAATAAGGGTTATCTTCATTATTGTATCATAATTTTGAGAAAAGAGGGGAAATTCCTAGAAATATTCTCTTAGAGCGGAGGCTATAGCATTAAAGTCATAACCTTTTCGGGCCAAAGATTGTGTTAGGCGTTGCTTGAGTTCATAACCGTCGTATTTTTTACTAAATTTTTGATATTGCTTTTCTATTTCTTTATAAAGGAGAGTTTGTTCATTTTCTTCATCGGCTTCTAGTTCTAGTTGGTCAATAGCTTGCTTACTTTCTTGGAATGCAAAACCTTTATTAATGAGGTTCTGAGTCAATTTATCCTTTAGAGATTTGGTTGGCAATTTTCCTTGATATTTTCGTAATAATTTTGAAGCTACTTTAATTGCTACTTCCGAGAAATCAAACTGGGTTAATACCTCGTCAATGACTTGTTTCTCACAGCCTTTTTGTAGCCATTTTTGCTTCAAGGCATAGGCACCTTTATCTCCGGAATTTAAATTCTGGAGAGCTAGGCTTTCTAGGAGTTTATAATCATCAATCCAATGGTCTTTCTTTAGATTATCAATGATTTGGGGAATTATATGTGGATTTATTTCATGTTTAAAAAGATAATCTCTTACTTCTTTTTCAGTACGTTGTTTAAAGGAAATAAAATAGAGGGCCAGATTTTTACCATGTGAGAACTGCGCAAAGTTTTTAATATCTTCTAGCTGATTTTTACTTAGTGTCTTTTCTTTTGTTAACATGTACTTGACGACGGTGTCTTCTGTAACATAGAGACTTTCTTTTTGGTCTATCTCGACGAGATAGAGTTTTTTTTTCTTCTCGATTTTTGTGATTTTCATAGTTATTATTATATCAAAATGTTAGAATGGTAGTATGAATTTACAAGTGAAACAACGTATCCCTCTTAAGATTAAACGCATGGGGATCAATGGTGAGGGCATTGGTTTTTATAAAAAAACACTGGTTTTTGTTCCTGGAGCTTTGAAGGGGGAAGAGGTATTTTGTCAGATTGTTTCGGTTAAGAGAAACTTTGTTCAGGCAAAACTATTAAAGATTAATAAAGCTTCCAAGTTTCGTGTTGAACCTGAATGTGGTGTCTATGAAGAGTGTGGTGGTTGCCAGTTGATGCATCTTCGTTATGATAAACAATTGGAGTTTAAAACGGATCTGTTAGGACAAGCCTTGAAAAAGTTCAAACCGGCTAATTTTGAGTCTTATGAGATTCGTCCAACAATTGGGATGGAGCAACCACAACATTATCGTGCTAAACTACAATTTCAAACACGTTCTTTTGGTGGCTCAGTTAAAGCAGGCTTATTTGCGGAAGGAAGTCATCGACTAATCAATATTGATGATTGTTTGGTTCAAGATGAGTTAACGCAAGCGATTATGAATAAAGTTACAAATTTGCTAGATAAATACAAGTTACCGATTTATAATGAGCGCAAAATTTCCGGGGTTCGCACAGTTATGATACGACGTGCTTTAGGGTCTAATCAGGTCCAGCTAATTTTTGTAATATCTAAGTCTGTTTCTTTGACTAAGTTGGTGAAGGAGTTAACTTTAAGTTATCCTGAAATTGTAACAGTTGCTATCAATTATAACTATTCGAAATCCAGTGAGATTTATGGCCAAGAGACGGAAATTATCTGGGGTCAAGATACAATCCAAGAAGAGGTGCTGGACTATAACTTCGCACTTTCTCCTCGTGCCTTTTACCAGTTGAACCCTAAGCAAACTGAAGTGCTCTATGGTCAGGCCGTTGAAGCTTTGGAAGTGGATAAGGATGAACACCTTATTGATGCTTATTGTGGTGTTGGTACTATTGGACTTGCTTTTGCAAAAAAAGTGAGCACCATTCGGGGTATGGACATTATTGCAGAAGCTATCGAAGATGCTAGAAAAAATGCTGAGTCGCTTGGACTGGAGAATGCTCACTATGAGGTGGGGAAAGCAGAAGATATCATTCCACGTTGGTACAAGGAAGGTTATCGAGCAGATGCTCTTATTGTAGATCCACCGAGAACGGGTTTGGATGATAAGTTACTCAAAACTATACTGGAATATACTCCTAAAAAAATGGTTTATGTCTCATGTAATGTTTCTGCTTTGGCTAGAGATTTGGTTTCTTTAGCTAAGGTATATGATGTAAACTATATTCAGTCAGTAGATATGTTTCCTCATACTGCTCGGACAGAAGCAGTTGTAAAGCTGACTAAGAAATGTAATAAAAACTAACATGATAAACAAAAAATTTTCAAAATTGTTGGAAAATTTCTTTATTTTTTTAAAAAATAGGAGTATAATAGTCTTATCGATTTTTTAAAGGAGGAGCGTATGAAGAAGAGCTTCATTCATCAACAAAAGGAAATTTCTTTTGTAAAAAATACTTTCACACGGTATTTAATTGATAAACTTGACGTCGTTGAAGTGCAAGGGCCTATTTTGAGTAAGGTCGGGGATGGTATGCAGGATAATTTAAGTGGTATTGAAAATCCTGTAACTGTTAATGTACTTCAGATTCCTGACGCGACATACGAAGTTGTTCACTCATTAGCAAAATGGAAACGCCACACTTTGGCTCGTTTTGGTTTTAATGAAGGTGAAGGGCTTGTGGTTAATATGAAGGCTCTTCGTCCAGATGAAGATTCATTGGATGCAACGCACTCTGTTTATGTTGACCAATGGGATTGGGAAAAGGTTATTCCTGATGGACATCGTAATATTGCATATTTGAAGGAAACCGTCGAGACAATCTACAAAGTCATTCGTTTGACTGAGCTTGCTGTTGAGGCACGTTACGATATTGAAGCCGTCTTACCTAAGAAAATTACCTTCATCCATTCAGAAGAGCTTGTTGAGAAGTACCCTGATTTGACACCAAAAGAGCGTGAAGATGCTATTACTAAAGAATATGGTGCTGTATTCTTGATTGGTATTGGTGGTGTTCTTCCTGACGGGAAACCGCATGATGGTCGTGCACCTGACTATGATGACTGGACAACTGAGTCTGAGAACGGTTATCATGGTTTGAATGGAGATATTTTGGTTTGGAATGAGCAATTAGGACATGCTTTTGAGTTATCATCAATGGGGATTCGTGTTGATGAAGATGCACTTAAACGTCAGGTTGAAATTACTGGCGACCAAGATCGTTTGAAATTGGATTGGCACCAAGCCTTGTTACATGGCCTATTCCCACTAACAATTGGTGGTGGTATTGGTCAATCACGTATGGCTATGTTCTTGCTACGTAAGAAACATATCGGTGAGGTTCAAACTTCAGTTTGGCCAGATGCTGTTCGTGAAACTTACGAAAATATCTTGTAAAAAGAGGCTTTTTGTCAACTGTAGTGGGCGAAAAGCTAACATCTAGAGAGGACCTG
>NZ_CABQHE010000023.1:0-2256 GCF_902463925.1 uncultured Streptococcus sp.
AGCAGATCAGCTAAGTCTATTTGAGGAGTATGATCCGTTTACAGGTGAGAAGAATCAAAGAAAGTAATCATAAAGATTCCCACTAGACGGGGCAGCTAGTCAGGATGGTGCTGAAGGAGAAGTATTCGGTAGGCCTTTAGGCCTCGGCCGGTAGCAGAGTCTTTCAGCTGAAGAGCAAGCCGCCCGTTCTGATACGGCCCCTGTCAAGTAGACAGCTTAAATATCTAACAATAGTGTTTGTTTTTAAGTTTAGTCGTACAAAATAAATGTACGGGTGATTTTGACTTGCTGAAAATGTTAGGTGATGGGCTTTAAAGAGTTTGAATCGACAGTTTGAAAATAGAGAGCTGACAATTCTTATAAAATTTGATACACTAAAGCAGTTGTGGATAATGTTCGCTTGCTAAAAAATACTTAGGATTGTTTTTCCTAACGTAAGGAGTATAAATGACTGATTTTCCAATTAAATATCGTCTAATAAAGAAAGAAAAATACACAGGAGCACGCCTAGGAGAAATTATAACGCCTCATGGCACCTTTCCAACTCCGATGTTTATGCCTGTCGGTACCCAAGCTACTGTAAAAACACAATCCCCTGAAGAACTAAAGCAGATGGGTTCAGGAATTATTTTGGCAAATACCTATCATCTATGGCTGAGACCTGGTGATGAGCTTGTTGCTAAAGCTGGTGGACTCCATAAGTTTATGAATTGGGACCAAGCCATTCTTACAGATAGTGGAGGATTCCAGGTTTACTCATTGGCGGAAAAACGAAACATTTCAGAGGAAGGTGTAACCTTTAAAAATCACCTTAATGGAAGTAAGATGTTTCTTTCTCCTGAAAAAGCTATTTCAATTCAGAATAATCTCGGCTCAGATATTATGATGAGCTTTGACGAATGTCCGCAATTTTACCAGCCATACGATTATGTCAAAAAATCTATCGAACGTACAAGTCGTTGGGCAGAGCGTGGACTAAAAGCACATCGTCGGCCACACGATCAAGGACTCTTTGGTATTGTACAGGGAGCTGGTTTCGAAGACCTTCGCAGACAATCTGCCCATGATTTGGTTTCTATGGATTTTCCAGGGTATTCTATTGGTGGTCTTGCGGTTGGAGAAACTCATGAAGAGATGAATGCCGTACTAGATTTTACTGTACCTCTACTTCCTGAAAACAAACCGCGTTACCTTATGGGAGTAGGGGCGCCAGATAGTTTGATCGATGGTGTTATCCGTGGAGTTGATATGTACGACTGTGTTTTGCCGACAAGGATTGCTCGAAATGGGACGTGTATGACTAGTAATGGACGTCTAGTGGTTAAAAACGCTGCCTATGCAGAAGACTTTAGCCCAATTGATCCAGAGTGTGATTGTTACACGTGTCAAAATTACACACGTGCATATGTGAGACACTTGTTGAAAGCAGATGAGACGTTTGGAATTCGTTTGACAAGTTATCATAATCTTTATTTCCTAGTAAATTTGATGGCCAAGGTGCGTCAAGCTATTGTTGATGACAACTTACTCGAGTTTCGTCAAGACTTTATTGAAAAATATGGATATAATGCGAGTAACAGGAATTTTTAAATAATTTATTTAGCAGTACTAAATGTACTGCTTTTTTCCTTCTTGAATTGTCAAATTAAGTACATACTTTCCCCATAGAACACTTCATTTCGTGGCCTATTATTAAGTTTGTTTTCCTGCAGTTGAATAGTCTGATGACTTGTCTTTCCACGATGGCGGTGCTTACGAATACCACCACGAGCACGATAAGATAGTGAGTTATCATCAAAGCGCTCTCAGTAAATGGTTCTATAGATTATTAGATAACTAATAACAGTTTTTCCATACTCTAATCACAACCGACTTTCTATTTCTTCAGGAGACCATTGATACTCGAGAAATAGATGTTTGACGGTACTGCTTAAATTGTGATCTCTTTCAAGCATACGTTTTCGCCAGCAGTGTGATTTAGCAATATAGTAGGATTTCTGTGCATTCCTTGGAGAATATCTTCCTTCTTTTAGTTGTCGATTCCACTCACGACTAATACGAGATTGATGACGATGAAGTGACTTAACAAAATGATGGTAGCTCATAAGATTTCCTTTCGTAACTAGTTCATTCAATTCTATTTTACAAGAAAATCTTATGAGTTTTTATTGTGTACTTATCACTTGTATTGTATATTCAAGTTTAAAAACCTCTTGACAGCTATCCAAAAGGGTGTTAAGATATAAAAGTTGTCTT
>NZ_CABQHE010000024.1:0-1894 GCF_902463925.1 uncultured Streptococcus sp.
ACCAGTTTTCTGTACTCTACAGGAGACTGGTCATTTAATTTTTGTTGAATTCTAGTTTCATTATAAAATATGATGTCATTTTTAACAATATCTATTATACTATCTTTAATTGAGTTTCTTCACTTATGAAGATAGAAGGTTTCAGACTTGAGAACAGAATGGAACCATTCGATACAGGCATTATCTGCTGGTGTTCCTTTTCGGGACATGAAACGGGTGATGCCTTTTTCCGTACAAGCCTGATAGTAGGCTTTTGAGGTGTAGACAGAGCCCTGGTTGCTGTGTAAAAGTACTCCTTGAGGTAGCCTCAAGTTGATTAAGTGTGTCGAGTACAAAGTCCGTATCTTGGCACTTGAAGATGGTATAAGCTACAATTTCACGATTATAGAGATCCATGATCGAAGAAAGATAAAGTCTACAGTTTCCAAAGTAGAGGTAGGTGATGTCTGTGACAAGCTTCTCCATAGGCTTGTCTGCCTGAAAATCACAATCCAGCTTATTGTCTGTTACATGGTAAGGTTTACCTAGATTTGGTACTTTTCTTGGGACATGTTCGACAGAGCCATCCATTCTCCTTCGTGATACGATAAACTTTTTTCTGATTAACGATAGGACTATGAATTTTCTTGAGCAAGCGAGTGATGGTTCGATAGCCGTAAATAAAGTGATTTTCTATACAGAGTTGTTCGATTTTGTCTGCTATGTCGTCTCTTTTCTGAGAATTCTTACACTCCTGTTTCTAGTTTACCAGATTTCAACAGGAGTGTTTTCTTGTGTCTCATTTCATGGGTGCAGTGCCTATTTTAAGGCTAGTTTTTTTGACAATGAAAAGCAGTCTCTGTCTAATAAAGTAAAAACAGGGTCAAAATGAGACGTCATACTACCAAACTAAAGGAAAAGTTAATCACAACTGGAATCGGGAGAGATAAGAGAAAAAGGTATCGAACAACTATCTATACGAATTGGCGACAATTTTAACGAGAAGGCTATCCAGGAGAACGTGAGTACCATGACGTGGTTTAAAAGGTAGACTTGGTGATACGGTGGGGATCATTGCTACACATAATACACCAAAGATTTTTCCTTTTGCGCAAGACTACACCAAAGTTTTAAAATATCAAATCCTAAAAAACTTGTGGCATTAAACTAGTCAAAGTCACTTAGTTTGCGCGTGTTGAATATATGAGTGAGCAAAAGCGAAAAACAAAGCTTAAAAAAATTGCAAAAATAGCTAAGGGGTGATATATACTAGATTTTTAAAACCCCTCTACTACGGTTATTAGTCTGTTCTTTTTATTAATGAATCTTCTAGTACTTCAAGATATGGTGAAAATAATCTCTAAGTATTTCTTGACAAGAGCATGCTATTACTATAAAATAATATGGTATGTTTAGTAACTGATCAAAAATAGCCGGCTAAACGAATACGAAAATTTATCAGGAGGTATTCAACGTGAAACGTACTTATCAACCAAGTAAAATCCGTCGTCAACGTAAACACGGATTCCGTCACCGTATGTCAACTAAAAACGGACGTCGTGTTCTTGCAGCTCGTCGTCGTAAAGGACGTAAAGTTCTTTCAGCTTAAGACAACAAAAAAGCAATAGTGCTCGAGACTGTTGCTTTTTTGTTGTCTTTACGGAACTATTATCTGTGCTAGTGGTTCCGTAAAGTTTTGAGCGATGTAACAAATAGTCCTCCTACTAAAGTGTTTTATTAGATAAGGTTTCCCGACCACTAATTAATATATTAAAGGAGGATTTTTGTTGAGACAGAATAATAGTTTAGCACATACTGCATGGAATTCTATGTATCATATTGAGTTTGCACCCAAATATTGACGTCAGATAATCTATGGGAAATACAAAGCAAGTATTGGTCAAATCTTACGGTT